>NZ_JACJPF010000035.1 GCF_014695915.1 Trichocoleus sp. FACHB-40 | reverse complement strand
ATCACAGATATCTGCAAAGGCTTCGACAATGGCTAATTGAGGCATCTGGTCTCAGGCTTGGGGAGATGACCTAACTACCATATCAGTCACTCAGTTAGAATGAAATAGCCCTGAGTTAACCTGTGGTGCAATATATCCACGAGCATTGGGTGTTACACGGGATATAGCGTTTCTCAGTTGGGTGGAATATATCGCGGTTCTTTTGTTTTCGCCACCTTGGCAGGGACATGGCAATGCCATGTCTTTACAGATGTATCGCACCCAATTTCTCTTTCCCAGTCTCTGGCTGGGAATGCCTACCATGAGACTCTGCCTGATATTATTTGATACTTTATCAGAGGCAGAGCTTTCATCTCCAAGCGTTCCCAGTCAGAAGGGAACCAGGATAAATTTTTTGGCTGACTGTATATTATATTAGCTATCTCATCCTCATTCTTTAGTTATACAAAGCTTGTTTTAAACTCTGTCTGTTGATGCAGGTTTAGATTGTATACCCTGATATAAGCTGGTGACAGTGCCAAAAATATTGAAAAAAGTTTAATCTTTTTCAGTTGGCGATACAAGGCTTTTACGAAAATCAGGTTTTACAGCTTACATCTAAAATTGAGAGGAGGCATTAGTTAGTGTTTTTCCACAAAAAAGAAACAATTCATACTGTCGATATTAAAGAGCCTAACCCGCGTTTTGCTCAACTAATGTTAGAGCAGTTTGGGGGAGCAACCGGCGAACTTACAGCCGCTTTACAGTATTGGGTACAGTCGTTTCACTGCGACAATCCCGGTATTAAGGATATGCTGCAAGATATCGCTATAGAGGAGTTTGGACACCTGGAAATGGTGGGTAAACTCATCGAACAGCATACCAAGAATACTGACCAAACAGAAGCTTATAAGAGTACCCTATTTGCTCTCCGTGGGATGGGGCCACACTTCTTAGACAGCCAGGGTAATAGTTGGACTGCTAGCTATATTAATGAAGGTGGGGATGTTGTGCGTGACTTGCGGGCAAACATTGCTGCTGAAGCTGGGGCGCGTCAAACTTATGAGCAGTTGATCAAGCTGTCAACTGATGAAGGGACGAAGAAGACTCTAGTGCATCTGCTTACCCGCGAAATTTCTCATACCAAGATGTTTATGAAGGCGCTGGAGTCGATGGGTAAACTAACTGACCCCTTCTTTGGCAATATCCAGCCTGATGAAACTGTGAATCTTTACTTCAATTTGTCTCAGAATGGTCAGGATGAGCGGGGGCCTTGGAACTCTGCACCTGATTTCGAGTATGTTCCACAGCCTACGGCTGACAGTTAATTGTACCATCAAGTCGGGACAACTTAGTTAAAAAAATCGAGTCTGTGGGAAGTTTAACCCGCAGGCTCGACTTTTCTTAATAAAAAATTAATAATGTAGGTAAGGCGATCGCCTGTAGCGATGTAGAAATTCGGTTTTATATCAAAATCGCACTTGAATTAGAAACAGTTTATACAAAAACTTCTGCGGGAAAACGATATTAATTGGATAGTACGCAATTTAGGAAGAGTTTGAGCGGGGTTTTGCCAAATACATCTGCCTATCTACTGGTATCCCACGGAAGCCGTGACCCTCGTCCCCAAGCAGCTGTAGAGGAATTAGCAACTCTTGTGGCACAGAAGGTACGCCTTGAGAGCGAATGGATGCAGAAAAAAAGTGATCGCTCATCCTTGGCTGCGCCGCCAGTGGCATTGTCACCCCTGGTAGGTACAGCAGTGCTGGAACTAGGGGATCAGCCTTTGCATGAACAAATTCAGCAATTTAGCGATCGCGCTTATGCCAGTGGCTTGAAACACCTTCAGGTGTTGCCCCTGTTTTTGTTGCCGGGAGTTCATGTGATGGAGGATATCCCAGAGCAAGTAGCGATCGCATCTACTGCTCTTGAGAGCAAGTTGACAATAGAGATCCGACCTCATCTAGGCGTTCACCCTGGCTTAAGTCGTCTCTTGGCAACTAGCTTGGCTTCGGTAAACGCGGATGCGAGTATTCTCTTATCTCACGGTAGCCGCCGTGTTGGTGGAAATCAGCCAGTGGAGGCAATCGCTGCAACTCTAGGGGCAGTGCCTGCTTACTGGTCGGTGTCACCCAGTTTGGAGGAGCGTCTAGAAGATTTAGTCAGCGCTAAGTATTCTCACATAGGGATTCTGCCTTATTTTTTATTTACCGGGGGAATTACGGATGCGATCTTAACAAAAGTTAAGCTACTGTCTAAGCAATTTCCCACGAGCAAGCTTCATCTGGCTGAACCTATAGGGGCTAGTGCTGAGTTAGCCGATTTGATTTGGGACTTAAGAAGTAAATGAACAGCACAGTCATAGAGAACACACAGGTAAACAGGAGTAAGTGCTTGGGTAAGGTATATCTAGTAGGTGCAGGGCCAGGAGATCCCGGCTTAATGACGCTGAAAGGGAAAGGACTGTTAGAGTGTGCTGATGTCGTAGTTTACGACGCTCTAGTGAGTCCGCAAATTTTGGCGATGATTAACCCCCACGCCGAGAAAATTGACGCGGGTAAGCGGATGGGGCGTCACTCCCTGTTGCAGGAAGAAACTACGCAACTGTTGATAGAAAAAGCACAGACTCAAGCGATAGTGGTGCGACTCAAAGGCGGCGATCCGTTTGTGTTTGGTCGCGGCGGCGAAGAGATGGAAGACTTGGTACGTGCTGGAGTACCAGCGGAAGTAGTGCCAGGAGTGACTTCGGGAATTGCCGCACCAGCTTATGCAGGGATTCCTTTAACTCATCGTGCTTACAGTTCCTCGGTAACATTTGTTACGGGTCATGAGTCTGTAGGGAAGTATCGTCCTACTGTGAACTGGTCTAGCATCGCCCACAGTTCCGAAACCATCGTCGTCTACATGGGCATTCACAATCTGCCCTACATTGTGGAACAATTGCACCTTGCAGGATTGAGTTTAGATACTCCCATCGCCTTAATTCGCTGGGGAACTCGACCGGAACAGGAAGAATTAATCGGCACCTTAGCAACGATTGTGCCGCAGGTAGAGGCGGCTGGTTTTGGCGCACCCGCGATCGCTATTATTGGCAATGTGGTGAATATGCACAGTACCCTGTCCGGTTGTCGTCCTCGTGTAATTAGTTGCTAATCGTCCTTAAACGCCCCATCAAGTCTCGATGATCCACAAAAAAAGCCTGTCTACGCAGGCTTTTTTTGTCTCGCCTTACGCGGACGAAAGTTGGTGCAGTTGCGGCTACCCTTTGGGAAGGCGAAGCGCCTACAGTCGTTAAGGTAATTAGCGCCGCGTTTTTTCTCTTAGGATAGGCATAATTTTAAAGAAATCGTGTTAGTTGGACGCGGTAGCGTTCTTTTTTAGTAACAGCAATTTCCCCAACTTCCAGCCTTCCTTTACCGCGAATAGCGATTAAGTCTCCAGATTTAACTTGAGAACTTGCTTGCGTGGTTTCTTTCCAATTTACTCTGACATCGCCAGCATCGATGAAATCAACCATTTTGCTGCGAGACATTCCAAATCCAGCAGATGCGATCGCATCTAATCGCAGAGAAGCCTCAACAGTCGTCAACTCTTTTTTCTTCGGTTCGCGAATTTTTAATTCACTAAGCTCAATTCGGCGAGTTTTCACAGGAGTTGAGCGTACTTGATTGAGCTGCATTTCCAGAAACTCTACCATTTCTGGAACCACAATTGCCTGCGCTCCAGACTCTCCCAGTACAATAATATCGCCAGTTTTTTCCCGCACAATTCCACACCCCAGCATAGAGCCGAGAAAGTCGCGATGAGTGGCTTGGTCGAAGAGAAAATTTCCAGCAATATCCAAAGCCGCAACCGGGACTTGAGACACTTCCAGAGGAATTTCTGAACGCGCGATCGCGATCCTTTGCCGTTCAGCTTGCGGATAACCTCCCCAAGCAACAAGTTGTACTTCAGTTAAACGATTAAAAGCCTGTTGAATTTCAACAATTTCTGGAGGAGAAAGAAAATCAGTTACGACAACTTCCCAAGTTTTAATTGCTTGATCCGCCAGATCAATGACACGAGCTACAGTATCTCTATTTTCTACTCCTTTGAGGAGTTCTTCTCTTGGCAACATTCTAAATAGTTTTGAGTTTTGTTTTAGACGCGGTTTGTCGCGTCTTGAGTTTTAAATGAATCTACAATGACTTTCTTGATTGTATCGTTGCGCTCGCTCAAGGCGTATGCTTACCCAGAAACAGATCGTCTACCCAAATGATTTGATATTGACTTCCAAGTCCAGCCATCATTCTGCACTAAGGCCAGAAGCAAACGCCTTCGCCTATTTAGGCTGGTGACTTCTTCCTCAAAGACTTCATCGCTAACAAGGGGAATATTGTTGCTTGCTATCGCCAAAGATGAGGGAGCGATCGCTGGCGCTAAAAATTAATACCCACCCAGCCCAAGTGAGAAAAATCAACACCAGAGTAGAAATAATAATAGTGCTGTAGCCAGCGATCGCCAGCAGATGATGAGACGAAGCGCAGCGATGGTGACGCAGAATAGTTTTCCACACCCAACTACACACTCTAGATGTAATTGACCCGCCTCCACTTCCTACCGCTAGCGTTGTCCAAAGTACATCTATGATGATCCACCAGACGAGCGCAACTCCCAAACCCGCTAGCAATACTCTTATTCCGACCAGCCTCAAGTCACTTGCGCTCAAGCAATTACTTAGACTAGCAATGTTCTGTTTGTTACTCCCTCTGTCTAGAGGATTAGCTTACACGCCATCTGGGTCAACGTAGGCTTGAAGATTTTCCGGCTCAAACTGGCGGAGTATCCGAGTAGCTACGCGAGTTGTAGTTTCCGGAGCTTTAACCACAACCAGGTACTTACCAGCATTCAGGCGGTTGCGGTAAGGCAAAGCATCGCCACTCCCAACTACCAAACCAACACCGCCGCCGACAAAAATACTACCCAAAGCACCGGAGGCTGCGCCCAGAATACCACCAATGACATGATTACCAAATGCTCCTGCCCAGTGAAAAATTTCTATCCCAGTACTCAAGTTGAAGACAAACCCGGCGATAAATCCAAAGGGTATGAGCCAATAAGCCATCAGCGTTGATTGCTTTTTAGCCTGCTCGTTGGGATCGATCAAGCCAAATTCATCAGCACTTTTGTATCCTCTACCCAGGATAGTCACCTTATCCATAGGTAAGCCTTCTTTTTCTAGAGCGGAATAAGCTGCTTCTGCTTGGATGCGGTCTTGTAGTACGGCGACGAGATAATTCATAGTGATATCGTTAGATGATGCAAAAGATAGCCTTAATTAACAGCCTATCAGTGTCGCTACAGCAAATCCTCTACCTGGATTGGGATGTGAAGCGCAAAAGTATCATACAGATTTTGTAGGGTGGAGAGCAGCCCAAACAGACAAAGTTAAAAACTTTCAGGTAACAAGCCGTGTAAGAACACCTGATACAGTTAAAATGACCAACTGATGCGATCGCGCCACTGGTGGAAGTCATCAGATGCGATCGCTCTTGAGTCAACTGCCATCAATTAGCTGACTTTCAATCCTTGCTCCCTGTACGCAATATCGCTCTTGGCTTTTCAAAAGTCTTGCGTATAGGAACTGATGATTTTTTACCTAGACCTACCTGCCAATCATGTCCAAGGTTCTTGTTTCTGACCCAATAGACCAAGTTGGAATCGACATCCTCTCCCAAGTTGCCCAAGTTGACGTAAAAACAGGTCTTTCACCCGAAGAACTGGTGCGGATCATGCCAGAGTATGACGCTCTAATGATTCGTTCTGGAACCCGCGTCACCAAGGAAATTATCGAAGCTGGCAAACAGCTAAAAATCATCGGTCGCGCTGGGGTTGGTGTCGATAATGTCGATGTCCCAGCTGCCACCCGTCAGGGGATTGTAGTCGTCAATTCCCCAGAAGGCAATACAATTGCCGCAGCAGAACACGCCCTAGCAATGATGCTCTCCCTCTCCCGCCATATTCCCGACGCAAATGCGTCTGTTAAAAGTGGTCAGTGGGATCGCAAAAGTTTTATCGGGACGGAAGTTTACAAGAAAACTCTCGGCGTTGTCGGTTTAGGCAAAATCGGCTCCCATGTCGCCACCGTCGCCAAAGCAATGGGGATGAAAATACTAGCTTACGACCCGTTCATCTCTGTGGAACGGGCAGAAGAACTAGACGCTCGTCTAGTAGAGTTGGATTTGCTGTTTCAGGAAGCAGACTACATCACCCTGCACATCCCGAAAACTCCAGAAACCACCCACTTGATTAACGCCGAAGCCATAGCCAAGATGAAACCCACTACCCGGATTATCAATTGCTCCCGTGGTGGGATCATTGATGAAGCGGCTTTGGCAGAGGTTCTCAAAGAAGGCAAAATTGCTGGTGCTGCCTTAGACGTTTTCGAGACAGAACCGTTAGGCGAGTCGTCCTTAAAATCCTTGGGCAAAAATCTCGTCCTCACCCCCCATCTGGGAGCCTCCACAGCTGAGGCTCAGGTGAATGTCGCCATCGATGTTGCTGAGCAAATTCGAGATGTTTTGTTGGGGCTTCCAGCCCGTTCAGCGGTGAATATCCCCGGCTTGCGTCCCGACGTTCTGGAAAAACTCAGACCTTATCTGCAATTGGCGGAAACTCTGGGCAATATGGTGGGACAATTGGCTGGAGGACGTATTGACTCGTTGAATATCCGCCTGCAAGGAGAGTTGGCAACTAATCAAAGTCAGCCTTTGGTAGTGGCAGCACTTAAAGGGCTGCTTTCGCAGGCGCTGCGAGAGCGGGTAAATTACGTGAATGCCAGCATTGAGGCCAAGGAGCGAGGAATTCGCGTGATTGAAACGCGGGATGCCTCGATTCGAGACTATTCTGGTTCGCTGCATCTGGAGGCGCAGGGAACGCTTGGGGAGCATTCGGTGACGGGCGCTTTATTGGGAGACGGGGAAATTCACATCACCAGTATTGATGAGTTCCCGATCAACGTCCCCCCCAGCCCTCATATGCTGTTTACTCTGCACCGGGATATGCCAGGGATCATTGGGAATATCGGTTCCCTGTTAGGCAGTTTTAATGTCAATATTGCCAGTATGCAGGTGGGACGCAAAATCGTGCGGGGCGATGCGGTGATGGTGCTAAGCCTGGACGATCCCTTACCGGAGGGAATATTGAGCGAGATTACCAAAATTCCCGGCATTCGGGATGCTTATACGGTGACTCTTTAAACGATGCAAGGATTTTGGATGCAAGGATTTTGGATTAAAGGTTTACTCGTTAATCCTCAGGTTGTGTGGTTCTAACCCGTTACCTAAAATCTAAAATCTAAAATCATCGGAGGCGGAGAAACTTCTTCGCCCCCGCAAAATCTAAAATCCAAAATAGATATGGCGAACACCTGGTGGGAAATTCAAGTTTTGGGCGACCCAGCTTTGGAAGATTTAATCTTCTGGAGGCTGGACAAATTTGGCTGTCGCGGTACTTCCAGTGAGGTAAAAGGACATTCCAGCTTGGTGTGCGCTTACTTATCTCCCCTTGATGCAAATCTGCTGGATTTGGCGGCGCTATCTCTGTGGTTGCGTCAGGATGCGCTGATGGTGGGATTGGCGATGCCGATGACCCATTGGCATTTGATTGATGAGGAGGATTGGTCGAGTAGCTGGAAGCAATATTGGCAACCGCAAGAAGTAGGCGATCGCTTACTTGTCTACCCGGCTTGGCTGCCTCCTCCAGAACAGTCAGAACGCCATACCCTGCGCCTCGATCCCGGTGCGGCTTTTGGCACAGGCACTCATCAGACAACTCAGCTGTGTCTAGAGTCGTTGGAAATGCGCTTGGGTGGCGACCAAGAAGGGGTTACAGTGGCGGATATTGGCTGCGGATCGGGGATTCTCTCGATTGCATCTGTGTTGTTAGGTGCCGAAAAAGTTTATTCCGTAGATATCGATCCGATGGCGGTGCGAGCCACGCGCAGCAATCGGGAACTTAACAAGATTAGCCCCCAGCGTCTCATTGTAGAGCAGGGTAGTATCGACCGCTTGATAAAAATGAGCGATGAGCCTGTCGATGGCATTCTCTGCAATATTTTGGCAGAGGTGATTATTGACTTGATCCCGCAAATGACTGCGATCGCTAAACCTTCTAGTTGGGGAATTATTAGCGGTGTTTTGCTAGAGCAAGCCAAACCAATTGCCGATACTTTAGAACAACACGATTGGATTGTTGCCACTCTCTGGCGACGGCAAGAATGGTGCTGCTTTAATATCAGGCGTTCTTGAAAATTGGTGCCTGTAGCAGCCCCAGTGATTCTCAAGTTGATTTCGGGAACACTAACATCAGTTGCTTGGTGTTAGTCTATGTCCCGTCTCAACAATCGCGCTTTTGAAATCCTGCGTGCTGAAATTACCAAATGTGCCGGGAATGACCCATTGAGTAAAATAGAGGAAAGCCTTGTAGTCAGGGAGTTACAATTACTGCAAAAGCAACAAGGCTCCCCTGCATCTTTAGAAGAACTACAACAAATAGTCGTCACCACTTATCCAAACTTCAGAGAGAAGGCGCTGACGCAAGCCGCAAAAGCTAATCGCTCGATAGGTATTTTAGATGTAATTAAACTAGCTGCTGTACTGGTAGTCTTGCTAGTCTTAGGATCGGGATCGCTTGTCTTAGCAATCCTGCTATATCCTACAAACGATCAGCCAGTAGCGCAGAATGCTCCCTTGAGCAATGAAGAACATTATGAATTAGCGATCGCATTCTTAGAGCAAGCAGAAAAATTCATTACCCAAGCTAGTACAGCAGCAGATTTGGCATTGGGTGAAGAAAAACTAAACGCAGCAAAAAAACATATTGATGAACTGCCAGTTTCGCATACAATATCTTCGCCGCAATACTCTTACAGGCGCAAAAAGGGTAGGCGCTATGTTAGCGGTTACAATACGCAGACAATAGAGGACGAGCAAACTGCCTCGATTCGCTCTAGATTTGAGCAGGTAAAAAACCAACTTTCTGAACAAAAACAGGTTCAGGGACGCACCGAAACTTTAATTAAAGGTGCCAAACAATTTGCCTTTGCAGCCGCTAAACTTGGACAAAATGCACCTCATACAGCAGATAAATGGCAACAAATTGAAACTTTGTGGTACAAAGCAATTGAGCAGCTACAAAACATTCGCGTAGATGACGTTGACTACGTGGAAGCGCAAAAATTACTAGCAACGTACCAAACTAACTTAGGTACTGTGCAAACTCGACTAAAAGCAGAACGCCAGTCACAAGAAGCTTTTAAATATGCTCAAGAGCAAATCCAAGCCTTGCTGGCTTCTATCCCCAAGGATGGTTCACAGGTGAATCGCAACCAGATAATAAGCCAGATGCAAGAAATTATTAATCAGCTGCAAACGGTTAAATCTGGGACAACCGCCTATTCAGAAGCCCAAAACCTGCTGCAATCAGCACAGAAGAAACTCGCTTCTGCTCAAAAATAGCAATGAGCGGCGCGATCGCACACTCAGATAAAATGTAATTAATATTCCTTGCTGACAGCAGAAGGCTGGCGTACCATGCGCGATCCTGATTTTACAGATGCTTTACAGTGGACACCTGATGCCAAAACAAAGCTGAAAAATATTCCCTTTTTTGTCCGCACTCAGGCGAGACAACGGATTGAGCAGCTAGCTCGTGCTGCTGGTTCGGATATTGTCACGGTTGAGTTTGTTGAGCAAGCAAGGGTCGAATTTGGACAGTAATAAAGGAATTCAGCTTGTCTATAGCAATCCTATTTGAGTTGTGAAAGCTCCCTTTTAAATGAACCGCCCAGGCGCGACCAGGCGCTCCGGGTAGAGGAAAGGGAGAAGTTCATAAATGATTTAGGATTGCTATATAGGGTTTCTCAGTTGGGTGGAATATGTGGTGGTTCTGATGTTCGAGCCACCTTGGTAGGGACATGGCATTTCCATGTCCTTACAGATGTATTACTCAGTGGATATGTGAAATAAATTACACATGAAACCGTGATGTAGCAAGGCAAGTTTGTGTAATTAATTATGCACAGTTACTTATTATAGTAATGACTAGCTAATCAACCTTCCTCTAAATTCATTGCCGATAAAATAGCCTGCTGGCTGACTGTTTTGTAAACTGTATCTAAATATTGCATCACTGGCTGACTAGAAGCTGAATTGGAACCTGATGATAAAGGAATAGGGCCTAAAACATCTAATATTGTGTCGTTGCTTGCTGGTGCAATTACAACTAAAGAAGACTCCAGGGGCTCGTTGTATTGCCAAAATTGTTCAATTTTAAGCGGGGTTACTGTTCGAGTTGGCTGAGATGTTTCCGCAGTAATTTCTGTTTCAGAAGTTTCATCAGCCCCGCGTCGTAATTGACGTAATGTATCGAGTATTTGTTCTTTGGTACGCCCGCGCAACTGGAAGATTACAAAGGGGTCTTCGCTGAAGCGATCGCCTAACAAATAATACACTGCTCCAATATGTTTGCAAGGATTAGCCGGATCGGGACAAGAACATTTACTGTGGATATCAAACTTGGTCAATGGAAACAAGCTTATACCATTTGCAGTAAACACTTCTTCAATATTTTGTGGCATTTCTCCAGCCAACAAACGAGCTGAAAAAATTGCCCGCTGTGACATAGTTTCAATCACATAATCCCATTGTTCGTCACTAAAAGCATCCAGCGATAAAACAACTTTATATGGTTCAGGCGCAGTTCCTTGCACTCTGGAAACCACTTTGTGACCGCGAAATTCTAGGCTTAAAACTTTGCCTTCTCGTGCATATATGCGCGCCCGTTCCAAGCGACGCCGCCAGCCAAATGACTCTAGTAAATCTAGCCATCGTTGCGCCCACCATTCTCGACTTTGTTGAATATCGTAATTTGTCATTTTGTTTTACTCCTGTTGTTCCATTGAAGGCTGCGGAGGCGGACAAAAGTTTGTGCGGTTGCGAGTTTAGTCGTTCAGCATTTATTCATCATCAATTACTGCACTGCGGTCAAGTAAAAGCAAGTTGCGGAGTTGGTCGGTATCTAGTTCTGTTAGCCACTGTTCGCCAGCACCAACAACTTGTTCCGCCAGGGCTTTCTTACTTTCAATCATGTCATTGATTCTTTCTTCCAGAGTACCTGTGCAAATAAATTTATGCACTTGAACATTACGAGTTTGACCGATACGAAATACCCGATCTGTTGCTTGATTTTCGACTGCTGGGTTCCACCAGCGGTCGAAGTGGAAAACATGGTTGGCGCGTGTCAAGTTAAGACCTGTACCACCAGCTTTTAGGGATAAAATAAAGATTTTGGGGCCTTCCGGGTCGTTCTGGAATCGGTCTATCATTTCCTCCCGTTGTTGTTTGCGGGTTCCGCCATACAAAAACAATGTTTCCCAGCCAAGTTGTTGTTCTAAATAAGGCTGGAGGAGTTTTCCCATTTCGGCGAATTGAGTGAAAATTAAAGCGCGATCGCCTTCTGCTAAAGCCTCCTCTAGCATCTCTTCTAGACGCTGAACTTTACCAGACCGACTGCGGAAAGATGAATTTTCAGTTTCGCCTGCTGATTTTAAGAACTGTGCAGGATGGTTGCAAATTTGCTTCAGTTTTAGCAATAAAGCTAAAATCATTCCCTTACGTTGAACACCCTCGGTTTCTTCGATTTCACCAAGAGACTCATCTACCAGTTGTTGATAAAGTGTAGCTTGTTCTGATGCAAGTCCGCAGAATACATTCATTTCCTGCTTCTCTGGCAAGTCTTGAATGATTTTGCGGTCGGTTTTGAGACGACGCAGGATGAAAGGGCTAACAAGCGATCGCAATGTCTGCAACGATGCTGTATCCCCATATTTCTCAATCGGTAAAGCAAACCGCCGCTGGAAGAAATCCCGCGTTCCCAAATACCCAGGATTGAGAAAATCCAAAATTGACCACAGTTCAGCTAATCTATTTTCTACTGGAGTTCCTGTCAGCGCAAACCGAAAACCTGCCTTTAGCTGACGTACCGCCTGCGATTGTTTCGCCTGGGGATTCTTAATATTTTGGGCTTCATCCAATACCACCCCTTGCCAAGAAACACTTTGCAGGTCTTTAGCATCTCGAAATGCGAGAGAATAACTGGTAATTACCAAACTTTTCCCTTTGATTGCTTTGGTAAATGTTTTCCCTTTGGCGCGTTTATCTCCGTGGTGGACTACAACATTCAACGTCGGGGCAAATTTCTTAACTTCTCGCTCCCAGTTACCCAAGACCGAAGTCGGGCAAATTAGCAAAGTTGGTGCTTCTAATCTCCCTTTTTCTTGCAAATTTAGCAAAAATGCGATGTATTGGACTGTTTTTCCCAGTCCCATGTCATCCGCCAGACAAGCGCCCAAGCCCCAGCGCTCCATGAAGGAAAGCCAGCCCACTCCGAGGGCTTGGTAAGGGCGCAACTGACCGTGGAAGTTGGCGGGAGGCGCGATCGCTTCCACTTTCTTGTTATCTGTTAAAGTCGTCAACAACTGTTCCAGCGGCCCTGATGCCTCAAAGCTAACTACCGGAAGTTTTTCAACAAGTTTGGTATCGCCACTGCTGAGGCGCACAGCGTCCTCTAAAGAGAGAGAAAGCTGATCTTTCGGTGTCGCCAACAGCGCCGCCGCCGCTTTAACTTCAGAAGGTTGCAGTGCAATCCAATCGCCATTCACTTGTACAAGTGGACTTTTGAGGGCTACGAGTCGGTCAAATTCCTGTTTAGAAATTGTGCGATCGCCTATAGCTAATTCCCACTCAAAATCTAGCCAACTTTGTAACCCTGATTGACCTTTTCCCGGTGTCGCACTGGAGCGAATTTTTAGCCCCAAGCGCCGATTTTCTCCCTCAACAGGTGTCAGACTGGGCGGCAAAATTACCCCCAACCCGCTGTCAGCGAGCCGCCATGCGCCAGCCTTGATAAACTCATACACCTGAATTGGTGTCAAGCGACAAAACTGCGGACGGCGGTCGTGCAAGCTGGCTTCTATGGGAGGATATATTCGGGAAGCCAAACCTAAACCGCCCAGCAAAGTCTCTTGAGGATGCTCAATTGTCCGACCTTTGAACACTCCTCGCTGCAAGGAATGGTTCCAAATGGTTTCTGCATCCACCAGAAATTCTGAGTTATCAACTGCTTGGAGAAAGTAATCCAAAGTCCAGTTTTCCTCACCTGATGTTGGTGGTTGGAGAACCAAACAGGTGCGAAACAGATTCTGCTCTGGCGCTAAAAAAGTGTAAGATTCACCGTTAGCGATCGCTCTAGAAACTAAATGGTTCTGCACGGGCGCTATCCAATCTTTGAGCGCGGTTTCCAGCTTTCCTAATCCCGTTGGTGCGTTTAGGGTATCAGATGTCGTAGATAGAGCGCCTAACCATTCTCTAACCGCAGGTTCTACTGCACTTAAGTTAGGATTGCCAACACGCAACCTCACAATCGTGTCTATCATACTACTCAAGAATCCCAACAGTAACTCCTGGGGTTCTATTGGCAACTGTACAGAAATTGGAAACTGGGAATTGGGAATTGGGGATTGGTCTTCTTCCTGAGTCCCCAATCCCTGATACGTGCGACAAGTAGATGGCATCAAAGCGGTAAACTTTTCTAAACGCTCCCGATCTACTGCACTATCCAGCAGCGGTTGCCAACGGGCGACGATGGTATCATTTTTTTGCCGCTCTAGTGCCGGCAAAAACTTGCACCGAGCCAGAAGATCCAAAACCCATCGACCAATATGCGACCAAAAGCGCAATTCTCCCCCCACAAATGTGTCAGATGCTTTCAAAGAGCCAAGGGGAAGCGCTTGCAAAAATTGCATTGCTTGCAAAGGGTTAAGACACAGCCCCTCAACTTGCCAAGGGTGTAAAAATAGAGGCGGCGCATCCCCATTTTCTGACACTATTTTGGTAGACAGTACGGGATAAACTGGTTCGCCTGTCTCCCCTATTTGGGTGGGGAGAGCTAGTATACAATGCTGCCATTTCTCATCCGCAGTACGATTCTTTTTGCTTTTGGTTGCCGATGTTTGGACAAATTTCTCAATATCAAAATGGGGCGATTCTCCTCCCAAGACACTGCGTGATCGCAAGAAAGATATCAATTCCGCCTGTGTCATCGCCAAAGGATGAAATGGTATCAAATCTGTTTTATAAGACCCATCTGGCGGAATTGGTCGCCAAGTTTCTCCCCAAACAAATAAATAACTATTCTGAGATTGAAGTAGCCAACTACCGTGTAAAAGTGCCATGATTTAAAATTTAATTTCTTGATTTTTAACTTAAATCTCTATCTAATTATTTTAGGTAGACTATCTAACAGCTACCTGATAAATTATAAATTTTTGAATCAAATTTTTACATAAGAGATAACATATTTTCCAAAAAACTATGAATATTAATTTGCCCTGGCAGAAAAGTTTAAAAAATGGAACAAAAGTAAACTTAGACCGGATGCGCCTAAGCGAACAAAATGCGGTCAGGGCGTTATTGAACCAAATCATTATTGAGGATCAAACGTATCCACAAAATCAACCTCTATCCGAAGTAGAATTTGCTGCCTACTGGATGACTCACGATGCTTTTGTCGTCACTGCCGATGACGAAACCGCAGCAACGCCGGAGGAAATTTTGGGAGCTTTCTATCTAAAACCCAATTTTCCCGGACGATGCAGCCACATCTGTAATGCTGGCTTTATTGTACAACCATCTATGCGGGGTCAAGGCATTGGGAGGTTGATGGGACAGGGAATGCTAGAAATTGCCACCCTTCAAGGTTATACGGCGGTGATGTTCAATTTGGTCTTTGCAAACAACACCCCATCCATCCAGTTATGGGAATCCTTGGGATTTCAGATAATAGGCGCATTCCAAGTGCGGCGCATTTATCTGATGGACGGGTGGTAGACGCACTGATGATGTATCGGCCATTAGTCATTAGGCATTAGTTCAGTCAAAACTCGTCAGGTTGTCCGGTTGTCCGGTTGGAAGAAGCTGACAACCTTCAAACGCTAACAGACAACTGACAACAGACTAAAAGCACCAATATTATACAAATGCTAGGATTGCGAAAGATAAAGAAAAATGATGAAAGGACAAAGTACCACATGGTAGAACTAGACAAGTCAATATCCTTTGATGGACGGGATATTCGACTGAAAGTCGGGTTGTTTGCCCCACAAGCAGGGGGTTCAGTTTTGATTCAGTCAGGAGATACGGTAGTTTTAGTCACGGCGACTCGCTCAACCGGCAGAGAGGGAATTGATTTCCTGCCTTTAATAGTAGATTACGAAGAAAGGCTTTATGCAGCAGGTCGCATTCCCGGTGGTTTTCTGAGACGCGAAGGGCGGCCGCCGGAAAAGGTGACACTGACAAGCCGTTTAATTGACCGTCCCCTGCGTCCGTTGTTTCCTTCCTGGTTGCGAGATGACCTGCAAGTGGTAGCAACGACACTTTCTATGGATGAGCAAGTACCGCCGGATGTGCTAGCGGTGACTGGCGCTTCGATTGCCGTGTTGTTGGCAAAAATTCCCTTCCTGGGGCCGATGGCGGCGGTGCGTGTTGGTTTAGTAGGCGATGATTTTATTATCAATCCTACTTATGCAGAAATTGAGGCGGGGGATTTGGATTTGGTGGTGGCAGGTTCCCCAGAAGGTGTGATTATGGTGGAAGCTGGAGCCAACCAGTTGCCAGAGCAGGATGTGATTGAGGCGATTGATTTTGGCTATGAGGCGGTGCGCGATTTAATTCAGGCGCAGCGAGAGCTTTTAGCAGAACTGGGTATAGAGATGGTGCAAGAGACACCGCCGGAATTAGACCCGACGCTAGAGAATTTTATAAGCGATCGCGCAACCGCTCAAATCAAAGAAGTCTTATCTAAATTTGACTTAGATAAAAACCAGCGTGATGCTCTCCTAGACGAGATCAAAGAGACGCAAATCACCAGCGCGATCGCCCAATTACCCGAAGAAGACCCGATACGAGTTGCCGCTGCCGAAAACTCGAAAGCAGTTAGCAACGTTTTCAAAGGTATCACCAAAAAGATGATGCGCCGTCAGATTATCGAAGACGGCGTTCGCGTAGACGGTCGCAAACTTGATGAAGTGCGTCCTGTTTCCTGTCGCGTCGGTCTGTTACCTACTCGCGTTCATGGTAGCGGTTTATTTAACCGGGGACTGACCCAAGTATTATCTGTTTGCACTCTCGGCACCCCAGGCGATGCCCAGGATCTCGCAGATGACCTGCACCCAGAAGATGAAAAACGCTACTTGCATCACTATAACTTCCCGCCCTATTCTGTAGGGGAAACCAAGCCGATGCGCGCTCCTGGTCGTCGGGAAATCGGTCACGGAGCGCTGGCAGAACGAGCCATCGTGCCAGTGTTGCCGCCGAAAGAAGAATTTCCCTATGTGATTCGGGTAGTATCGGAAGTGTTATCTTCCAATGGTTCAACCTCGATGGGTTCCGTGTGCGGTTCCACCCTCGCTTTGATGGATGCTGGCGTGCCAATTACTGAGCCAGTCAGTGGCGCAGCAATGGGTCTAATCAAAGAAGGCGACGAAGTTCGCATTCTCACAGATATCCAGGGAATCGAAGATTTCTTGGGCGATATGGACTTTAAAGTTGCCGGCACCGAAAGCGGTATCACGGCTTTGCAAATGGACATGAAAATCAGCGGATTACCCATAGAGGTAATCGCCAAAGCGATTGAGCAAGCCAAGGGGGCGCGGCTGCACATTCTGGAAAAAATGCTGACGACGATTGAGAAGCCGCGTACCGAAATGTCGCCGTTTGCGCCTCGTTTGCTGACAATCAAGATCGATCCAGACTTGATTGGCATGATCATCGGGCCCGGAGGCAAGATGATTAAGAGTATCACTGAAGAAACTGGTGCCAAGATAGATATTGACGATGATGGCACCGTAACGATTTCTTCGGTGGATGGCGAGAAGGCGAAAAAAGCCCGCAACATTATCCAGGGTATGACGCGGAAGCTGAACGAAGGAGATGTCTATGCTGGTCGCGTTACCCGTATTATCCCGATTGGTGCCTTTGTGGAAGTGCTTCCCGGAAAAGAAGGCATGATCCACATTTCTCAACTGGCTGACTATCGGGTTGGTCGCGTAGAAGATGAAGTAGCTGTCGGTGATGAAGTGGTTGTCAAGGTGCGAGAAATTGACTCAAAGGGTCGGATTAATTTGACGCGCTTGAACATTCACCCCGACGAAGCAACAGCAGCCCGCGAAGCGGCGGCGAACCGTTAAATAGCAGATAGAACAAAGCTCGGTCTGTAACAGACCGAGCCGCAGTATTTGAGGTATTAGTTTTCAACAACTGCCTTGCTCTATCTCATGCCTTTGGGCAGAATTGCATTATCTAAGGCAGCATCCTCTAAGTTAGCATTCATCAAGTTTGCCTGACTCAGGTTGGCACCGCTCAAGTCTGCTTTCTGAAGATCGGCACTATTGATAAATGCGGCAGTCATATTAGCCTTTTCCAGATTAGCCGCTGTTAAATCAGCACCTTCCAGGTTAGCTTTGGACAAGTTTGCGCCTTTCAAATTAGCCCCTCTCAAGTCAGCCCCGGCCAGGTGAGCGCTTGCCAGATTTGCCTGTGTTAAGTCGCAGCCCTTACATTGTTTAGTTTCTATCAACTGTCTGACATGGGCCGGATTTTCTGCGCGAACCGGAGCTACTAAGCTTAAGGGAAGTAGAAGTGCTGCGGTTGCTAGAATTGCTAATTTCATATTTTTTACCGACGATATTTTATTAATTCTTTATTTTTCTTTCTGATATAATCTTATGTTTTACGATTATTCCAGACCATCCTGCATTAGGTTGAACCTGTGGGGTGAATCCAGAGGAAAGCCTGGGAAAAATTTTTGAAGTAATACCTAAGAGATAGAAGGGAGGGGAAAAAGAGCAAAGCCGCGCGTGTAGGGGCATACGCTACTCTTTGGGAAGCCCGGTAAGCATCAAGGAGATCGCGATCGCATCTACATTATGTATAAAATTGATCCCCTTAAAGGCAGAGGTTCCCCCGCGCCGTACTAAACTGGAGGTTACAGTTTTTAGCATTGTGAACTTGGCTGAGCTACCTGTGCGGAAAATAGTTATTGCTGGTAATTGGAAAATGTACAAAACCCAGGCAGAAAGTCTGGAGTTTTTGCAAGGATTCATGTCCCACCTGGAAGAAACCCCCCAGGAGCGGCAAGTCGTTATCGCGGCTCCCTTCACTGATCTGGGCATCCTATCGAAGAATTTACATAACAACCGGGTGCTGCTATCTGCCCAGAATATCCACTGGGAGCAGGAGGGAGCCTACACAGGTGAAATTTCCGGTTCCATGCTCACTGAAATCGGTGTGCGCTACGTAATCGTCGGTCACAGCGAACGGCGGCAATATTTTGGCGAAACCGATGAAACAGTTAATCGGCGACTCAAAGCAGCGCAGCGCTGTGGTCTAACCCCGATTCTCTGCGTCGGTGAAAGCAAAGAACAACGAGCGAATGGTGAAACGGAATCCCTGATCGTCACGCAACTTGAGAAAGGTCTTGTTGACGTTGACCAGCAGAACCTAGTTATCGCCTACGAACCCATCTGGGCAATTGGCACTGGCGACACCTGTGATTCCCCGGAAGCTAACCGGGTAATCGGTCTGATTCGCACTCAGTTAAAGAATCCTCATGTTTCGATTCAGTACGGTGGCTCGGTAAAGCCTAATAATATTGATGAAATCATGGCGCAGCCAGAAATTGATGGTGCGCTGGTGGGGGGAGCGAGTCTGGAGCCTGAGAGTTTTGCTCGGATTGTGAATTATAAGTAGTAGTCATTAGCTAATGGCTAGTGGCTAATGGCTAATGGCTAATGGTCATTAGCCATTAACAAACGACTAATGGCTAAGGACTAATGACTAATGACAGCGGATTTTTGACAATCAGGGGACAAACCTTTGAGTGGGGAAAGCGCACGTATTTGATGGGTGTGCTGAATGTAACACCTGATAGTTTTAGTGACGGGGGAGACTTCAGAGCGATCGCTTCTTCCCTGGCGCAGGCTGAGCATCTGATAGCGTCTGGTGCAGATATTCTCGACGTGGGAGGACAATCGACTCGACCAGGAGCCGCCCAAATCTCTTTAGAAGAGGAATTGCATCGGGTGCTGCCAGTGGTGCAGGCACTACGAGAAGGCGAAAGAGAAGATAAACAAATTGATCCAACCGACCCCCCCAGGGAAAATCAGGCGATGTTTTGGGAAGAACGGGAGGTTGGGGGAAGAACCAGTAATGCTTCAACTCCCTCATCAATCTCCCCAAAAATCGCTTCAAAATCGTCAGTGGTGATTTCGGTGGATACGACACGCTCGGATGTGGCACGGGCTGCGATCGCATCTGGGGCAGATATGATCAATGATATTTCCGGCGGGACTTTCGACCCTCAGATGTTGCCCACCGTAGCAGACTTAGGCGTACCGATTGTGTTGATGCACATCCGGGGAACGCCTGCGACGATGCAGCAGATGACAGATTATCAGGATTTGATGGGGGAGATCGGGCAGTTTTTGGCAAACCGGATAGAAAGCGCGATCGCATCTGGCATTGACCGCCAGAAGATTATCATTGACCCAGGTATCGGCTTTGCCAAAACTTACGAGCAAAGCCTAGAAATCTTGCGTTCCTTGCCGATGTTGCGTTCTTTGGGCGTGCCTATTTTAGTGGGGCCATCCCGGAAAAGTTTTATCGGGCGGATTTTAAATCAACCCGATCCCAAAGCCAGAGTTTGGGGAACTGCGGCGGCTTGTTGTGGAGCGATCGCGAGTGGTGCTGATATCCTGCGAGTACACGACATTCAACAAATGCACGATGTCTGTCGCGTCGCCGATGCCATATTTAGAATTAAAAATTAATAAAAATTTTTTAATTCTAAATTACTTATTGCCATTGCCGCCATTGCTGCCATTTGGTACGTCAGTCTCCGTTCCCATCAGTTCTCCCAGTGCTTCGCTCATAGCTTTCGGGTCCATAAACAGAATCTTGGAATTTGGAGATTCGCCTAATCTATAGTTAGCATCGACAAATCTCTGAGCTAGATAAAATTGCAAAACTTCCTTACTATTCGCTTGCGATCGCAAAGCTTGAGAAATGCGGTTCATATACTCCGCAGCGCCCTCAGCTTCCAAAATTGATGCCCGTTTTTTAATCTCAGCTGCCCGCTCCTGCTCCATCGACTCTAGCACCGTCTGAACTGGCATAATATCCAGAACTTCCACACGAGTGACTTTCACGCCCCAAGCGTCAGTCACATCATCCAGCTCTTCCAGCATTGCCTGATTAATTTCTTTTCTAGCTGAAAAGGTCTGCTCCAACTCCATCTGACCAACTTCAGTTCGTAACCGGGTCAAAACGAGGTTTTTCAGCGCGTTTTCAATATCATCAATAGCGTAATAAGCTTTCTTGAGATCAAAAATCTGCCAATACAACACAGCATCGGCTATCAGAGAAACATTATCTCTGGTGATGGCTTCTTGAGGTTCAATGTCTAAGACCCTCTCACGAGTTGTCTCCTCCACTACAATTGAGTCCACAAAAGGGATGATGAAGTTAAGACCGGGTTCTAGTTTGCGATGGAACTGACCCAAGCGCTCTACCAAAGCTTGATTACCCTCATTGATAATTTTCCCAGAACCCACTGCTGAGCCGATAATCAGTAGGGCTAGGGGAGCAAGAATTGTGATCGGGTCCATGACTTTTGTTTTTTCCTCAAAAAGCTACTTTCCAAGTAGCTATATACCTTAATGGTAACGAAAGCAATGTGCAACTTTACGTTTTGCTTTGTTTGTCTCGTTCCTAGCCAAAGGCTCGGAATGCTTACCCTAAGGCTGGAGCCTCATATCAAGTTCGTTTGTCTGGTTCCCACTCAGAGAGTAGAAACGAGAAATTTCAATTTTGGCAAATAGGGATTTCAACCCAAAACTCGGCTCCTTGTCCAGGTTCTGAGAAACATTTCAAGACACCACCGTGCTTTTGGGTGATAATTTGGTAGCTAATGGATAGCCCCAAGCCAGTACCCTTGCCGACGGTTTTAGTAGTGAAGAAAGGATCGAACAACCGCGATCGCACATTCGCAGTTATTCCCGATCCATTGTCTTTTATTTTTATTACCACACTCTGAGCATTCAGCACCTCGGTGCAAATCCGAATCTCCGGGGCTGGGGATTGGGGATTAGGGATTAGGGATTGGGGATTGGGAATTGGGGATTGGGGATTTGGAATTGGAGATTGGGGATTTGGAATTGGAGATTGAGAATTGGGAATTGGGGATTTCCTTGTCCCCAGTCCCTTGTCCCTTGTCCCCAGTCCCTTGTCCCCAGTACCCAGTACCCAGCCCCCAGCCCCTTCCAAAGCATCAATTGCATTCACAAGGATATTCATAAATACCTGGTTTAGCTGCCCTGCATAGCACTCGATGAGGGGCAAGTCGCTGTATTCTTTAATCACCTGAATACCGGGACTTTCAGGCTTGGCTTTGAGACGATTGTGTAAGATCAGCAGCGTACTATCGATGCCCTCATGGATGTCTACGGGCTTGATCTGGGCTTCATCCAGACGAGAGAAGTTCCGCAGAGATAGGACAATTTCGCGGATGCGCTCTGCCCCCACTTTCATCGAAGTTAACATTTTGGGGAGGTCTTCGAGTAGAAAATCGAGGTCAATTGTTTCGGCTTCTTCCTGAATTTCTGGCACCGGATGGGGATAGTGCTGCTGATATAGACTCAGGAGGTAGAGCAAGTCTTGAGTATATTCCTCGGTGTGGACAAGGTTGCCATAGATGAAGTTGACTGGGTTGTTGATTTCGTGAGCGACACCAGCAACTAGCTGCCCCAAACCGGACATCTTTTCTGACTGTACCAGTTGCAGTTGAGTGTGTTGCAGCTCTTTTAAAGTTTGCTCTAGCTGAGTAGTTTTGTATCGCAAGGCTTCCTCTGCAGTTTTTCGCTCAGTAATGTCCATCAGCAAGCCATCCCAGATAATATCGCCATTGGCTTGCAGTTCTGGACGGCTTGCACCTTGAATCCATTTCAGCTTTCCTGATGCTGTATACATTCGTCCTTCCCAGTACCAAGGTTGGAGCGTTTGTGCGGATAGCGCCACAGAGTCTTTATGCTCTTGGAGGTCATCGGGATGGATTAGATTGTAGACGAGGGAAACATCGCTCTGGGCGGCTTCTGGCTCCAGTTCATACAATTCTCGGCAACCGGGACTCATGTATGGGAAAGATATCAAGCCATCCGGTCGCAGGAGGAATCGATAAATCATTCCTGGCATATTCGCGGCTAGCTTTTGTAATTTTGCCTCAGTTTCGGACAATGCTTCTGTGGTTCGCTTATGCTCAATATTTAAAGCGATCGCATTCGCTACCGTGAACAGCCCCATCTGCTTCGCTTCACACAGCGGTTGAGTAAAGAACATTGCCATCACGCCTACCAGCTTTTCCTCTACCAAGAGGGGGTAGCCAGCGAAAGCAACCATTCCTTCCCGCTTCGCCCACTTTCGATCACTGATGCGAGGATCGTCTTGGACGGCGTTGGTCAGGTGTGGCTGGCGCTTTTGGGCAATCATACCAATTTTAAACTCGCCAACTCTGACTCGGCTATGGGGGCCGTCGATATGGGTGTACATTCCAGCACTGGCTTGCAACTGGAGTACATCCTCCTCCGAGTTGAGTATCCAAATACGAGCAAATGCTGCATCAAGGTGTCGAACTATGGTTTCGGCACACAACTGAAGGTTTTGTTGCAAAGTTGCCTTCTGCGTCAAAGCGAGGTGTACATCTGCTCGCAGCGCCTCCATGCAAAGCTGCGCCAACAATGCCTCTTCTGCTTGCTTCCGCTCGGTGATGTTTTGTGTCATCATCATGCCAGCGGTAATCTCTCCGTTTTCATTTCTCACTGGCAGAGTATGCACTTTGTAGATGCGTGAAGCAAAGCTATCGCCGCAGAAGCGCGAATCGCGATAAGGCACTTCAAAGACATTTTCGGTGCCAGCCAGTGCGGCATGAAAAGAAGGCTCTAGGAGTTCACTGGTTTCTGGCGTGACTGTCTCGTGCAGGGTTTTTCCTTCCAATAACTCTTTGTCTTTACAGCAGCCGACAACTTCTAAGTCTGTACCTTCAGCTAAGGTGTAGCGGCAGTCACTGTCAAATAAAACTACAGCACCATTAGGAAAATTTTTGGCTATTGTGCGATAAAGTTCTTCACTTTTTCGCAATTGAATCTCAATTTGCTTGCGTTCGGTGATCTCTTCTGTAATTGCCAGCAAATACTCTGGTGTTCCTTGGGCATCTAAAAGCGGTATTTTCCGGGTGTGCAGTATTCTTAGCTCTTGATGCCCAGTCTGAATCTGCTCTTCGGGAATGTCTACCAGTTTGCCATTCCTCAACACTTCCCGATCGATGCTGGTAAAGAAATCAGCTTGTTCTTGTGGGAATAAGTCATAATCATTCTTGCCCAGCACGTCTTGTCTGGAAAAGCCGAGCAGTTCCTCGCAGGTTTTATTGCAGAACGCAAAACGGAGATCGGAAGCATTCTTACAACAAACTCCGACGGGCAGATTGTCTAACACAGAGTTGAGAAATGTTTGGCTTTGCAAAAGAGCAACTTCTGCACGTTTGCTCTCGGTGATGTCTCTGCCGATGCCCGTTGTCCCGAAGACTAACCCAGCTTCGTCGCGCAGAACAATGGCGTTAAAACTTATATGGACAGGCGTGCCATCCGAGTGCAGTTGTACTGTCTCATACTGATAGTAAGACTGGGTGCCTAAAATCCGCTGATACACTTCCCAGCCTTGCTGTTGTTGTTCTGGCGGCTGAAAATCGGTGAAGGTATGCCCAATCATTTCTTCTGGTTCGTAACCCAAAATGCGCTTGGCGGCAGAGTTCACGAAAGTAAACCGCCCTTCTTGGTCGGTTGACCAGATTAGATCCTGCGACATTTCGACTAAATAGCGGTACTTTTTTTCACTTTGTTTGAGTGCTGTTTGGGCTGTGGTGCGAGCTTCTGTAGCTAATACGCGCTCGGTGATATCGGTTTGCGCTCCGATGTAGTGAATTACGCGCCCCTTAGTGTCGCGGACTGGCGAAATCTTCAGCTCATTCCAAAAAGGTGTGCCGTCTTTGCGGTAATTTTTGAGGACGACTTGACAAGAGTTTCCTTCACGGATGCTGGTGCTGACTTCCTGTATAGCGATGGGATCTGTATCTGCTCCCTGCAAGAATCGGCAATTTCTGCCGATAATCTCGTTGCGGGAGTAGCCTGTAATTTTTTCAAAAGCCCGGTTGCAATAAATGATGGGATTGTCGGGTAGGGTAGCATCGCTAATGACGATACCTGTACCGCTATATGCGATCGCTTGCTCTAATAAATACAGCAATGTTTCTACAGAACCACCTGGAAAAGGCTCTTGCTGTTGAGGTAGTTCGGGCGGCTGATCTTGAGTGTGATTAGTAAGAAAAATATCTGAACTGGGAGTCATAGAACATTGGGGATGGGGAATGGGGTGGTGGCAGTAGTTTCCCGGTCGTCCGCCCGAATTGCGATCGCGCCCTTCGACAGCTAGTGTTGTTTGCCGAACTGTTTTGATGCAGTATAGGCTAAACTCTCTTGAAGATGTAAGCGTGATGCTACGGGAATTGTAACCATTTGCTATGTTGCTTTCCGTAAAAAACAGGAGAGGGTAGATACGGAAAACAAGGGACTGGGGATTGGGGGCTGGGGACTAGGGACTGGCTAAGAGTCCTTCCAATCCCTAATTCCTAATCCCCAATTCCCTCATCCCTATTCCCAATCCCCAATCCCCAATTTATGGCAGTGCGGACAAACTAAGCCAGGAAAGAATGCTTGCTGGTAGTTGCGTATTGAAGCGCAGAGGCATTTTTGGGGTAGAAAAAGATTGGGTGTAGGCGGGTGAGAGAAACGGTTCGTAAGTTGGGGCGGCTGGAGTTAGTTGTTTGACAAACGAGAGGCCGATCCCTTGGAGCAACTGACGCATAGGAGTAGCAACCATGCCGGTTCTTTCGTTAACCAGGGTACTTCGGGTGAGAACTTCGCCTTGGGAGCCGGGGCTAAAGTCGCTAATGCTTAAGTGAGTGCCACCGATGGCTGTGATCAAGTATTTTGGATTAGGTAGTTGCCTAAAAGGTCGCAGTTGATGGTTCAGTGCTGGGGTGAGATTGTCATCTGTCCCAGTCAAGATTAAGGTGGGGGTGGCAACTTGGGCAAGTCCAGTTTTACCAAACAACTGTCCGATAACCGGGTTGAGCGCGATCGCGCCCGCTATCCGGCGATCGCGCAATTGCACTCTCTTTTCAGGTAAATCCGCAGCTGCACACTGCAACCAGTCTCCCCCAGATTTCAAAAGCGGGTTGCGATTTTTGCACACGGATCGCAATTCGTCTAAATTCAGTTCGGCTCCTGCCAAAGCTAAAGCTGTGTAACCGCCCAAGGAGTGACCGATGGCGGTGACTTTCTCGGTATTTAGCTTACCTTGTAGGGAGCCTGGTTTCTGGTTTAGCTTTTTTAACCGATCTAGCAAAAAACTAACGTCTTCAGGTGTGGCGATAAACTCAGACGCTGGTAGCAAGGGATCAAGTCCAGGCAACCCTACAGGGCTGCTGCCTAAATGCTCGGCAAAAAGTCGGCTGGCATTGCTACCAGGATGCTCGATGGCGGCGACGGTTACACCGTGGGATGCTAGATGACGGGCTAGGTAGCCTAAAAATGAGCGGTCAGCACCAAAGCCGTGAGAGATGACTACCAATGGGATATTGAGTTGCTGCGGTTTCGGTGAGGGAGACAAATCTTTCTTGTCTCCCTGATCTCCCGCTTTTGCCTCTCTCCTTATTACCTCTGGCAGTTCTTTCCAGACTGGGGCGGAGAATGAGTTTGCCCAGTAGAGATCGACGATGATTTCGCGATCGCGTCTTCGGTCGTAAAAACTCCGAGTTTGTTTGTGCACTCTCTCAGAACCGAAAGCTGCTGGGTTAAAGGCTGGACTGAAATTTTCCCCGGCGACAGTCAATTCCCGTTCTAAGAGCAAGCTTAAAGCTTTACTCTCCCAGTAGGGGGCGTTAAATTCAAGGACAATAGCGATCGCGCTTGAAGCATCTAAGGTTATCGTTTCGGCTGGGTATGCCTGCAAAAAGCTGATAACACTTAAGCCGTTGCTTTGTTGTACGGCTAGACTCAAGGCAGCTTGCATTTTTTCAATGTTACTGTCGGGCAAAGCCACGCCGATTTTCTCGATTAACTCTTTTCCTACTGGCGATCGCAACAGGTCTTTAACTACTTTGTCTCCCAATTTGGGATCTAGCTGCAAGCTAGAGTTGAGCGTTTCCCGAAATTGGGGAGTTAGCAAAAGCTGGTAGTGCTTAAGCGTCGGGGGAACTTTACCCGTTTTGGCAAATTCTTCTAAGTCGCTGATCGCTACTGACTGGTGAAATGGCCCCAAGCGCATTTTCACTCGTTCGGCTGCTAACACCGGATCGAGACTCGATGAGAGTGCGATCGCTCCGCCAGAAAGCGCGATCGCTGCACTCCAGAAAATTCTTTTCCAGCTTCCAGAAATTGCTTTCCCTGGACGTTTTGATCCGGTCTGGGTTTTTTGAGTCATTTGCCGTAACGCCCTACCACAAGACCAGTCAAGCTTTAACTTCATCATTACTCCTCTGACCAAAGAATTAAAAATGCCAAATTAAACCTAAAAAAAGAACTATTTCCCTTTTTATTTTTAATTTTTAGTTTTTAATTTTTTCCAGTGCGGCTATAAGAAGGATACGCGGGAGCCGTATAACCTTTCAAGCCATTGGCAACTATACCCAACACAGAGCCACCAGAGATTTTTAATCCATCTAGTGCTTTCATCAGCATAGTACGGTCTGTTTTGTCAATTCCCACAACCAGCACAGTCCCATCTGTATTAGCAGCCAGAATGTTGCTATCTGCAAGACCGACTAGGGGAGGCGAGTCGTAGATAACTAAGTCAAAACGGGCTTGAAATTGCTCGATGAGATACTGCATTTTATCTGACGAGAGCAACTTTATCGGGTCTGAGGAATTTTGACCTGCGGTTAACACGAAGAGGTTCTTATCTGAGGGCGATCGCCCAATGGCATCATTAATACTCAAGTCTGTAGCGATAACATCCCCTAATCCACGCACGTTGGGTAAATTCAACCGACTATGCAAACTCGGACGGCGCAAATCTGCGTCTACTAATAATACCCGTTGACCGATTGCTGCTGCTGCCAACGCCAGGTTAATCGCCACAGTAGACTTGCCATCTCCGGGTACAGCTGAACTAACTGCCAACGAAGTAATCGGTCTATTGGCACTAATTAAGCGAATATTTGTATACAGAGAGCGAAATGCTTCCAAGAATGGGGAATCGGTGTAAAAATTCAAGGAAGCTCTGCCATTGCCATTATTAACAAGATGGCCGCCCAAACTTTCATTTAAACTACCTACCTCCGGTAAAGAAGCAAATTCCTTTTGTTTCTTGGGAGGTTTTTTGAGTTCTTTGGCGAAAGGAATTACCCCAAGTATCGGCAGTTTAGTTTCACCTTTTACATCTTCAGGGGTGTGGAATACTGTATTGAGAGCTTCTATCAGGAAACCCAGCCCGATGCTAAGAAGCGCACTCAAAACGATTGCGATCGCTAACTGTTTTTTAGTTTGTTTCGTAGCAACTGATAGCAGGTTGCCCTCTTCATCAACTCGTAGCTGAGGATTTTCAATCAATTCCCAAGGCACTTCCTGCTGGGCAGCATCTAGCCTCAATGCTTCGCGTTTGGCTAAAAACTCCTTTAAATTCTGCGTCGCTACTTCTAATTTCCGCTGTAAATCTCCATACTGTCGGGAAACATCTGGCAATTGTTGAAGTTTTTGCTTTACTTGCCTTTCAGTTTGAGCAATCGTTTGGTAGCGATTCTCCAATCCTTCAAGTTGCCCAGCAACTTTTTTCAGAATTCCTTCAGCTTGTTGACGCAACAAATTTTGTATATTTTGTTGCCTTTCCCTTAAAACCTGAATAGGTGGGCTGTCTTCACGGAATTGGGGAGACATTGACGCAATCTCAGTTTCTAGCCCCTGTAGCTTTCCAATTAAGGTTTCATATGTCTTGGAATCTGTAGCTAAAACTCCGGTAGGATTCCCTTCTCTCAACTGTTTTTGCAGAGTAGCGTAAAACGCTCGCGTTTCCGCCAATTGTACTTGAGTATCTAATCGCTCTTTCTCCAAAGCCAGAGCTTGCTGAAACAGCAAAGTGTCTGCTTGTTCCGGATCGCTCACATTGTACTGCTGTCGCAATTTTTGCAGCTGTCCTTGCAGTGTATCAACTTGCCCCCGTAGCTGCGGGAGCTGCTGATTAATAAAATCCAGTCCCTGTTTTAGGCTTGACAAGCGCTCTTGTTGGCTGTATCTAAGATAGTTTCGAGAGAGTTTATCCAATATAAAATTTACTTTTTCGGGATTTTTATCTCGATAACTAACTTCTAAAATTTTCGTCCCATATTGCGTCCCATCTTTCTCATAATTAACTCTAAATATTAATAGCTTTGTAATCATGGAGTTATAGTTAATATCAGGATATTTTTTCTGCATATCCTTAATGACTGGCTCCATCAATTTGCTACTAAGCAAAACCCTAATTTGAGTCTCATAATCCAATAAACTAGATTTTTCTACTTCAATTTTTTGGATATCTGCATTATTTGTTTGAGAGGATAAAAATTGCTTTGCCAATCTGTCTTCAGCGGTGACAGGCTCAACTAAAATCCGAAATGAGCCTTCATACTCCGGAACAATACTTTTTGACTTCAAAACGATCGTGCTTCCAGAGATGGCAGTCAATACAATTGCTACCCCTGCCATAATTGGCAAGCGGCGACGCACAACTCCTAACAGCCACGCTAAATCTAATTTCTGTTCATCACCGTCGTCAGGTTTGACAGTGAGCTGTCCCGGCAATGATTGAGGCTGGTTTCCTCCGCCATTACGCCTATTAATAAACGCCTGTGAATCGTGTTCGGTATCCATTTAACACTTAGAGAAAGGTTAGCTACATAAAACCCAAAAAAAGATGCACCCGAAACACCCAAATTACTGCCTATCCAAGATTCCGAAGAGACTAAAAATGTTAAAGAAAGTGAAAACTTTCTCAATGGGTTCTAAAAATGTTCTCACGCTGTCACCAGTCTTAGCACTACCAGAACGGCTGACTACAATAATGTCGTTTTCCCGTAGCAGTGGATTATTTTGCTCATTGATTCCTTGGGCTAAATCAATTTTTACTTTACTTTTCGACACCGTGCCGTCAGGATTGAGACGAATCAGATCGACAGCCTTGCGATCTGCTCTAGCATCGTTAAATCCTCCGGCAGTTAGCAAGGCTTGATTCAAGGTTGTATTGGGTGCAACCTCCACGACTCCAGGTTTTTTAACTTCTCCTACCACACTAACTTTAATAATACTGGGAGAAAAGCTAGTGGTTGCTAATTCTGTTACTTCTGCGGGGTTGACTACTGTTGCAGTGGGAACAACAATGGTATCTCCATCTTGCAAAATCGCATCTTGACTCACATCTCCTGTCTGCAATAGTTGCCACAAATTTATATCGATGAGCTGTTCAGTTCCAGATTTGGTGAGGCGACGTAGTTGGACGCGGCGCACATCAGCCAATGGCTTAATGCCGCCAGCCAAATCGATAGCCCGCGTCACGCTGGGAATTCCCAGCGTTCTTTGTTCTAATGTTGTTTTTCCGCCGATGACGACATAAGATCCAGGGCGGTTAACTTCGCCTACCACAGCAACGGTGCGGGGTTTCTCTAGAGGTGGTGCAAACCGAGTAGTGGCTAATTGGCGTGTTTCTGCTAGGTTGACGGTGGTGGCTGTGGGGACATAAATTGAGTCTCCATCTCGTAAATTTAAATCTTGCCGTCTATCGCCAGTTTGCGCCAGTTCCCAAAGGTTAAGAGTGATGACTTGATCTTTACCTGACGCTGTTTTGCGGCGTACCTGAACCCGACGAAGATCGGCGGCTAGGGTAACTCCTTCCGCCAACTCAATTGCCTGGGTTACAGAAGGATATTGTAGCCCAGGTAAGGTTCCGACTCCTGCTGTCAGGGGAATTGTGAAGCCTCCAGGACGGTTTACTTCTCCCCCCACGCGAATATTTGCGGGACGCGGAGACAGAACGCTCATTGTAATGATGGGACGTTTGAGGAAGCGAAAGTATTTAGAGGAAATGATATTAGCCGCCTGTTCTACGGTTCGCCCTTCGACAGGTATAGTGCCAATCAGGGGTAGGTAGATTGTGCCATCTGCTAGAACTGTGTACTCGCCGCTAAACTGAGGAACCTCGAAGATATCAATGCGGAGGCGATCGCCTCCGCCTAATGTATAAGCTGCACCAGCTGGCACGGGGCTGGCATTAGGTTGTGCTAATGGTGCATTTGGCTGAAAACCGGGTACTTGTGCGTATGTTAGAGACTGGTAAGAAATGGTAAGTGTTGCCCACATTAAACTCGCACAACCACGGGTGAGTTGTTTAGAAAAACCTACATCGACCATACACAACCTACTTGCTTTATCCTTATTAATTTAAGCTTGACTTTCAATAAACTGCCAAGGCTAATATTTTTTACTTCATACCTTATGTAAATTTACTGATAAATTACTGGCAACCTATCCCCGGTCAGTATCTATTGGTTTATCAAGCTGATTATAATTTTTTAATCTGGCAAGAAATTTGCAGATGTAATAAATTTAATATACTGTAAATTTGTCTTTCATGTATTTATATTTGGATAGGGAAAATTTAGCAGGTTCTTTTAACCAATAAAATAGGTATGAATACTATAACCTCAGAGCCTTTACTTCTTATCATTATTCTAAGCATGGTGGTTATTTATATTTTATTATTATTTAGCAATGCTAGTAATAATAAAACTTTTTCTGCCACTTTAGAAAAAGTTTTTATTATGCTGATGATATTTGCGATCGCTGGGGTAACGCTAAGTGGTTTTGATAAAATACACCCTAGAGCTTTGTATCTCGAAGGCAAAAAGCTTTTTTCTCTTCTTTTACAAATAGGAATCTATGTTGTCGGCTTGTTTATTATATTTTCCCGGATAAGACACACCCTTAAAGATATTATCTTTGTATATTCAAGAATTATATTGAAAAATCCCTATTTCTGTCTTTTAATGTTACTTATATGCCTGTCTGCTGCTTGGTCAGGAACCCCAGTATATACATTAAAAGCTAGTATGGTTTTTTTAGGAACTACTGTTTTTTGTATTTATGTTGGAAAACAGTATAAGTGGAAAGAACTGTTTGAATTATTACTATTTACCAACCAAATTATACTTGTAGTGAGTGTATTTTACGCTTTATTCAGACCGTCAATCGGAGTAACTTCTAAAGGCTGGCAGGGAATTTTGCCCCACGGCAACGCTTTTGGCTTCTTGATGGCTCTGACTGCGATCATGTTTTATTTGCAGTCAGTCCGCAAACCCAAGACTAAGGTGCAATCTTTGGGATTTGCTGCTTTAGCTCTTTATTCTCTCCAACGTTCAAACAGTGGGATGGGTAAAGTTTTAATGGTTTTATTGGTAGGTGTATTAGTAATTGTCCGGTTTATAAAAAAATTGCCACCTAGATTGGCTTTCGCTTGCATTATCTTTTTCATGGCTCTGGGAATTTGTCTGACTATTTTGGTAACGCAAAATGCAAAATTTATTATTGTAGATACTCTGGGGAAAGATTTGTCATTAACCGGACGTATGGACTTCTGGCCCCTGGTAATCGAGCATATCAAAGAAAATCCAATACTGGGTTATGGATACTTAGGATTTTGGCAATCTTGGCGAGGAGAAGCCGATCCTGCTGCTGACATCCTAGTAGTGAAAACCCAATTTAAGCCTGAGCATTCTCACAATGGATTTTTAGACCTTACCGTAGATTTAGGTTTGGTAGGATTAGGTCTATTTTTACTTTCTTTTCTCACTAATATTGCGTTATCAGTAAAGTACATGAAACGCAGTACAGACGTTGAATTAGTCATGCCCCTTCTACTTACTACGTGGGCAGTGATGACAAACATAACAGAAACGGGCTTGATGTCAATTACCTATGCGTGGATGTTTTATGTTTTAGCGACAGTTCGATTGTGCCTGGACTCTACAACGGAAAGTTGTAATGAACATCCCAGACTGCAAGAACCGCTTCGTTAGTGCGCCTCCCCCTCTTGAAGAAAGCCACGCAGGAGCATGAGCCTCATAACAGGCATTCCCAGTCGGAGGCTGAGAACGAGAAAGGGTAAAAAATATTTTTTCAGCATAATTACGTAGGACATTTGTCTAATAATTTAATTTCAGCGTAATTACGTAAGACATTTGCCTAATAATTTAATAACATACGATTAAATTAATAGGAAAATAGCAGCTTTTAGAGGATTTATTTATGGATAGGCCAAGAGACTATTATCAAGCTAACGGATACTATATTTTTAGAAATCTCATTCCTCAAAACATAATTGATAACCTCTTAAACGAATATGCGTCCAAGGTTATTACATCAAATTTTCCTTTTTTTAGGCAGTCAAGTAACCGCTGGCAACCTAATAAAATTAATGATTATGGATATTCCGAAGAATCTTTTCGCGATGTTCACGATTACCCAAAACATTCAACATTTACTGAATCAGCTAGAAAAATTTTTTGTTTGCAGCAAGTTAGGGAAGCATTAACTGAACTAACAGGTATTGAGGAACATAATTTAATGCAAACTATGTTGTTCGATATGAACACTGCTACCCCAGCCCATCAGGATTGGTACTACTTAGACTCTATGCCAAATGGTCATTTACTGGCTGGTTGGTTTGCCTTGGAAGATATTCACGAAGAAGCTGGTAGATTCTATGTTTTGCCAAAATCTCATCTAGTAGATTTTGAATTAACAGAAGATGAGAAGCTTTCTAATCGTTTTTATTTAGAAAAATTGAAGGGTTATATCAATTCTCATAAAGATGAGATTAATGCACCAGCCTTGAATAAAGGAGATGTACTTTTCTGGAACTCCAGAACCATTCACGGTTCTTTGGAAACAATTAATCCTAAGTATTCTAGAAAGTCTCTCACGGCACATTATCTGCCAGCGGTGTATGAATTTGGCAGCCGCAATGCCTCTTCTCCTACTGCTGTAGAATATGCTGCATACAACGGGATGAAATATCGCTTGATTCCTTCAATGTACAAAGAATATTCTCCGGCGGCCAAACTAAAGACGGATTTATTGCAGTATTTATGGGAGCAACCGAAATTGATGCAAACCGCTCAATTTGTGAGAAAAGCTTTGCAAGCTGCTAAAGCTAAATAACTGGATTTTTATAGAATTTGCTACATGAACTATGTAGCGCGACTTTTTATTCCCTAGAATATTGCAAAATTGTGATGTTAGACAAGCTGACTTTGGTAAGTCAAAAGTTTAGTCCTGGTTTAAAGAAGGTTGTCAGCAACATAGGTTGGCTGTTTGCTGACAAAATCCTCCAGATGGGCTTGAGCTTAATAGTAGGAATTTGGGTTGCTCGCTACCTTGGCCCTGAGCAATTTGGGTTATTTAACTATGCGATCGCATTCGTCGCACTCTTGGGGCCAATTGCCAATCTGGGCTTAGATACCATTGTGGTGCGCGACATTGTGCGTCACCCAGATAGTAAAAATGAGACGCTTGGTACTTCCTTCGCACTAAAGCTCTTCGGCGGTGCTGTAACAACTTTGTTGGCTTTTGGCGCAATTTCTTTGCTACAGCCCCAAGATAATTTAACTCATTGGCTCGTAGGAATTATCGCCGCTGGAACGATTTTTCAAGCTTTCGAGACTATCGACCTCTGGTTTCGGTCGCAAGTTCAATCTAAATATACAGTTGTTGTTAAAAATAGCGCTTATATACTTATTTGCGCTCTCAGAATTGTCTTAATTCAAATGCAGGCACCCCTAATTGCATTTGCCTGGGCAAGGTTTGGAGAACTTGCCTTAGCTGCGGTGGGGTTGGTGATGGTTTATCAAGCAAGCGGACAGGACTTAAAAGCGTGGCGCAGCACCCTCCCTCGTGCTAAGAAATTGCTCACAGAAAGCTGGCCTTTGATTGTGTCGGGAATTGCAATTTATGTGTATTCCACAATCGATCAGGTCATGCTCGGTTCGTTTAACCAAACAGTGCAATTGGGCATTTACGCCGCCGCAGTTAAGATATCGCAGATATTTGATTTCATCCCATCTATCATGCAGATATCTTTTTTTCCCAAACTCACTGAAGCCAAGGCTCAAGGAGAGAGCGAATACATCAAAAAATTTCAGGCATACTTTGATTTAACTTTAATTTTATGGCTAGTGGTAGCAATTCCAGTTTCTCTACTTTCTAATTATGTTGTTCATTTTCTATACGGCGATAATTACGCTGCTTCAGCTACAGTATTATCAATTTATGTGTGGGCGCAGTTTGGTAGTGGTTTTGGAGTTGCCAGAAATGCTTTTATTATGATTGAAGGCAAAGCTCACAACGAATTATATTTAACTTTTACAGGTGCCTCATTAAATATAATTTTAAACTGGTATTTAATCCCTAAGTATGGTGCAATAGGCGCAACTGTAGCAACTTTAATAACTTATTTTATTGTCGCTGTATTGCTCAATTTCATAATTCCAGATTTAAAGCCAGTCGGTAAGTTTATTCTCCGCTCTTGCAACCTATATAAAGGTGTAAATAGAATTTTAGAGGTAGTGCGATGATTGAAATTAAACCGAACATTCAGCACCCATCTACCTGTCCCCATTGCGAAGCACCGCTTAAACCTAAAACTATTCTGTGGCAAGGGATGCACGTCTGCGTCGAATCTAAGTGTGTTAGTTGCCATACAAAAATTATTGAGGACTTAGAAGTTGGTCACGCTGTTAATTTTCCATACCAAGTTGATTTAGCAAAACACGAAGTTTATGGTCATGAGTTTTGTAAATATTGGTTAGGAGAAAAGCTGCTTGTATCTCTGCAAAATCCTCAAGAAGAGAAACTAGGAATATCTAAAGAAGTTTTTAAATGCCATCAGCGCGTCCTAATTTTAAACTGTATTGATTATCTTTATGGACATAGTTTGTTAAAACTATTAAATGCTCAAAGACATTTAGACAATTATCCTGATTATGGCTTAATTGTTATTGTACCGAAGTTTCTTAGATGGATGGTTCCGGAGGGAGTTGCAGAAATATGGACGGTGAATATACCTTTAAAGCGGGGGCAATGCTACTATCCAAATTTTGACCGATTTGTATCTGAAGAATGCCAACGTTTTGATGATATTTACGTCAGCAAGGCACATTCTCATCCGAGTCATTTTGACATTAGCAAATTTACCAGAATTCCCCAGTATAACTTTGATAAATATCCGCCTAGAATAACGTTTATCTGGCGTGACGATCGGATATGGTGCAATGCGCTGCTATCAACAAGTCTGAGAAAGCTGAAAATGCTTGATATTGCTCTCAAGCTTCAAAATGCGCGGGTGCAGAAACTATTTTCAAAGATACGCGATCGCGTTCCGGAGGCAAAGTTTGCGATCGCGGGATTGGGTAGAAAAACTCAATTTCCCGACTGGATCGAAGATTTGCGGGTAGACAAGTTTAATGCAGAAACAGAAAGGGAAATATGCCAAATTTATGCCGAAAGCCGTTTGGTAATTGGCGTACATGGCTCGAATATGCTGCTACCTTCTGGCCATGCTGGCATGACGCTTGACTTGATGCCAGAGGATCGGTGGGGAAATTTGGCGCAAGATATTCTCTACCAGGAGGCAGATGCAAGACTAGCTGCTTTTAGATATCGCTACGTTTCGCTTCAGACTCCTTTAGCTGAAATAGCAGCGATCGCTTCTAGCATGATGCTACATTACACCGAATTTAAGCAGAATATGACTGCTGACAAATATTTATGAAAACTCCAGTTGCTTTGTTAATCTTTAAGCGTCCTGAAACTACTGAAAAAGTATTTGAAGCGATTCGTCAGGCAAAACCACCTAAACTTTTAGTAGTTGCTGATGGCCCTCGTGCCGATAAGCCGGGTGAAGCCGAACAGTGCGCTGCGGCTCGTGCAATTATTGACAGAGTAGATTGGGATTGTGAGGTTTTAAAGAATTATTCGGATGTAAACTTAGGCTGTGGGTTACGTCCAGCTACAGGCATCACTTGGGTTTTTGAACAAGTCGAAGAAGCCATAATTTTTGAGGATGATTGTTTACCCCACCCGACCTTTTTCCAGTTCTGCGAAGAGTTGCTCTCAAAGTACCGGGATGACGAAAGGGTGATGGCGATCGCTGGTACAAGTCTTTTAGGAGAATGGCGATCGCCTCTGCAAAGTTATTATTTTTCCCAGTTTGGCGGTAACTGGGGCTGGGCATCGTGGCGGAGAGCCTGGAAATTTTTTGATTACAATATTAACCTATTTCCGCAACTTTTAGAGGCTCAGTTCCTAGAAAATTATCTGCGAGAACCAAAGTATTATTTATATTGGAAAAAACTCTTTCAAGAAATATATGAATCTTCAGATAGATCCTGCTGGGATTATCAATGGTTGTTAGCTTGTTGGATGCAAAATGGGTTAAGGATTTGCCCTGAAGTTAACTTAATTACTAATATCGGGTTTGGAGCCAATGCTACTCACACTTTTAGCGATAATCCTTTAGCAAATGTGCAGACGCAAGAAATAAATCTACCCTTAAAACATCCTCAATTTATGATTCAGGATTTCCAAGCAGATCATCTTATTCAAGAAAAATTCTTTAATGTAGGCTTTATGTCTAAATTAAAGAGAAAAATAGCAGGCACAATCAAAATTAAGTAGTAAAACAAACCTTAAAATTTATGAAGAACATAAAAAGCTTCATAGTATCAAAACTCTCAGATTCCCAAATAGACAGACTCAAATGGTTGGGGGGTAACTTTAAAGCTTATTTCGCTAAAAGGCGGAATGTTGGCAAAAACACCTATATTGAACCATCTGTTCATGTACTAGGTTGGGGAAACGTAAAAATTGGTGAAAATTCTGTTATCGGACAGGATACAACAATTGTGATTAACAAACGGGAACCAGGAAAGGTTTCTGTCATCATAGGGGATAACTGTTTTATTGGACGGAGAAACTTTCTAACTGCGGGAGGTCTGATTAAAATTGGCGACTACGCCATGATTAGTAATGACTGTCGAATTTTGGGAAGCGGGCATCTTTTTGATACCCCTTTTATGCCTTATATCGCTACTGGAACTACCTGCGATGACGTAATAGAGTTAGGAGCAAATTGTTGGTTAGGAGCAAATACTACTCTCTTAAAAGGTGTAAAGGTGGGATATGGTTCAATTATTGGAGCTGGAAGTGTTGTAAACTGCGATATTCCTCCGTGCAGTGTAGTTGTGGGAAATCCTTCTAGGATCGTCAAAAGATTTGATATGCAGTCTCAAACTTGGGTAAAAGCTAAAGATTATCCCGAAGATAGCGATAAATATATTCCCAGTGAGGCGGAGTATTTAGAAATTCTCAAGAAGAAATGTCCCACTACAAGAATGCCAATAATTGCTGTTAGTAAAACTTTAGGCGATCTTGAGTAATATACTGCTTATGAAAACTGTTTTAATTACAGGTGTAACAGGATTTATCGGGCGATATGTTGCTCGTCAATTTGCCGAAACTGGTTGGAGCGTTGTCGGGATAGGAAACCGCCCTCCGGAGAATGCACCCAGGCAAGATTTGTTTCGCTATCAACAAATAAGTTTGCCTTCTGCTGATTTAGTAAACGTTATTCAAGAGTTCCAACCAGAAATTTGTATTCACTGTGCTGGACGAGCATCAGTGGAACTTTCAATTACAGATCCATCGGCAGATTTTAGTAACAGTGTTTCTGTTACTTTCAATCTACTTGATAGCTTGCGTCTTTACGCTCCAAAATGCCGTTTAATCTATCTTTCTAGTGCTGCTGTCTACGGAAATCCCGAAACATTACCAATTCAGGAAAACCAAAGCCTGAAGCCAATTTCACCTTATGGTTTTCATAAGATGATGTCCGAGCAGCTTTGTACAGAATTTTTCAAAGTTTATAACTTACCTACTGCCATAGTACGTATTTTTTCAGGCTATGGGCCGGGATTAAGGCGGCAAGTTCTTTGGGATATGTGTCAGAAAGCTTTGACACAATCTGCACTGAAGTTAAGGGGAACTGGAAACGAAAGCCGCGATTTTATTCATGGGAGAGATGTAGCAAGAGCAATTCACATTTTGGCTGAAAAGGCTGATTGTGAAGCTGAGGTTTATAACTTAGCGAATGGTGTCGAAACAACGATTAAGGAACTAGCCGAGTTAATGTTAGCGAAACTTGGGGAATATGTCCCAGTTGAATTTGATAATGTTACCCCGGTAGGAACGCCGATAAATTGGCAAGCAGATATGAGTAAGCTTACCAAACTTGGATTTACCCCTGAAGTAACTATAGAAAGGGGTGTAAATGTGTACGTTCAATGGTGTCGCGCTGAGATTTTAGGATGGTGAAAAATTTACATATTTGCCTCAACATGGTGGGTGGCTCTGGTTGGCTGGGGGGGGTGCTATATATTCAGAATTTAGCGCGTGCGATCGCAACTTTACCCCCTGAAGAAAAAGTTAATCTCAAACTAACCGTAGCCGTTCACGATAAAGACCTAAATTTGATAGAACCTGCACGCGGTTATGTTAACCATATTTATGCTACTTCTAAGTTGCAGCGTGCTTATCTCAAAGCTTGTAATGTTTTAGCTCAGAGGGTTTCTTTTATTCCTCTGAATCTGCTAAATCCTCAAAAAATTGACTTTCTCTACCCCGCCATAGCCGGAACCCGCACACCTTATCAATGGGGAAGTTGGATTCCTGACTTTCAACACTATCACTTACCCAACCTTTTCTCGCCAGAAGAAATCGAGCAACGCAACAAAGATCATCAACAAATTGCGAGTGCGGCTCCGGTTATTGTACTAAGTAGTCAGATGGCGCAGCAAGATTTTAAACATCTCTATCCTGATGCGGCTTCTCGAAGCGTTGTGATGAATTTTGTAAGTTGTCCCGAACCCGAATGGTTTGAGTTAGATCCCAAACTAACTCAAAAAAAATATCAACTTCCAGATAAGTTCTTCTTGGTGAGTAATCAGTTCTGGAAACATAAAGATCATGCTGTGGTAATTGAAGCTTTGGGTTTGTTGAAGAAACAAGGTATTACGCCTACAGTTGCCTGTACGGGAAGTGCTACCGATTACCGCAATCCTGATTATTACAACCAACTATTGGCGAGAATTAAAGATTTAGGGATAGGGGAGCAAGTGCGCCTTTTGGGATTAATTCCTCGCGTAGATCAAATTCAGCTAATGAGAAGATGTTTAGCGGTAATTCAACCTTCCTTATTTGAGGGGTGGAGTACGGTTGTAGAGGATGCACGTTCTCTTGGTAAACCTATATTACTCTCTAATTTTCCAGTTCACTTGGAGCAAAGCCCGCCAGATTCTTACTTTTTTGAGCGAAGTAATGCTGAACATTTGGCAACGCTCATAGATAAAGCTTTTTCTACTTTAACGCCAGGGCCAGATGTAGAGAAGGAAAGTTTAGCCAAACAAGATAATGTTGAGAGAATAAAAGGGTATGGTAGGCGGTTTTTAAAAATAGTGCGTGGAGTTATATAACAGGATTGCTTTGTTTAGTTTTTCACATTTAGCAGGAAAATGAACCACTCTAAGTACAGATTACGCAGAGAACAAGCTGGCTAAATTCTAATTTTTGTAATGTAATTAAATTATTAGGAGATTGAGAAGATGCTAAAACGATCAGAAAAATACATACATTATGTGTTATTTGATTCGCTGAAGGATAAAAGTATTATTCCTCCAGTGATTTTTTGGATAGCGGTAGTTACGCTATATGCAGTAGCGAATGCTCCGAGAAATAGGATACTTATAGCTGTTGAAGCTATTTTAAACCGTCTCCCTCAAGATTGGGTTTTTACAAATGTCCAAGCAATCTTAAGCCGTTTTACTCCTGGGGGAATTTCTCCAGAGATTCTAGCCAAAACTGCACCGCAGCAATTAGCAGAGATTACTACTACTTATGGCATTATCCCTATCAAAGGAATGCTCTTTTTTATAGCAACTTTAGTAGTTGCTATGCCAATTTTAATATCGGTTATCAAGTCGCGTTTTTTCCTGTTTAATGCTGGGTTTAAAAGGAGAGCGATCGCATCCTTAAGCATCTTCCTAATTTTATCCTTACTTATCCTTCCTTTCAGATATCCTTTAGGCACAGCAGTAATGGGTTTAGAGTATGCTATCAGGAGTTTGGAGCCTTTTAGTCAAAACGCAGACTGGTATTATAGACGGCTGCTCATGCTGGCGATCGCTAACTTTATTCACATGAGCGGCCCTTTGCTATATTATATTTTTTCGCTGCTTTGTACTTACGTTTTAATATTCTTATCATTAACATTTATAGAATCCAAAATATTAAACATAGACAATAAATATCCAAACTACCAAAGACAATTTTTATATTACGTATCGATAGCAACCAGCAGTTACGTGATGTTTAATTATCAATTTCCAGGTTATGTAGATCAGCTATTTTTTATCCTGATATTGCTTCCTGCTTGCATGCCAATGAGTCGTCAAGGAAGATTGGGAACACTTGCTCTTGCCTTAGCAACGCATGAAGCTAGTGCCTTTGTCTTTATCCCAATTGTTATCTTTTGTTTCCCCAAACGAGAAGTATTAACTGCTTTATCTTTAGTCCCAATTTACTGTTTTATTTGGTTTGCGGGTAGTGGATTTTCTCTGGATAGTCCAGTTAAGGCACACTTGATACTGGAGAATAAGACAGCTTTGCAGTATTTGGCGGAAAATCCACTGATGGGATTAGCCGGATTCTTCTTCTCCTATAAACTACTTTGGGTTATTACTTTATATATTCTCTGGATACTTTGGCGACAAGGCGAGACACTTTTGGTAGCTGCCATAGCAAGTATCATTGCATTTCCCATATCTACAATGTTTTTGATTGTAGATACCAGCAGAAACGTCGGTTATGGCTTCTTTGGAATGCTGATTGCATTTGCTATCCTGCTAGGAGAGGAAAAAAAGTTTCCGGGATTCAACATGTTGTTTTATATTGCTTTAGCTAATATTATTTTGCCGTCCTATTATGTAGGTTTAAATACAGGTTTTCAAAGTTATACAGGTCTTTATTATCTTATTCCTCTTTTTCCATCTACTTATGTTCTATAGCGCTAGAGACACGGCACCGCCGTGTCTCTACTGAATCTTTACTTAACACATTCCATAAACAAAGATTCTGGGCGTTCTTCTTTTTCAGCAATACCTGAAATTTTACTTTCTCGATACTCACGTCTAACAATGTCCCGAAAACCTGCTTCTTGGAGAATCTTCCGCAATGAATTTTCGTTATAGTGCCAGTGATGACGATTTTTCTCTAGTGTCTGTGTCGCCTCTAAAAACTCCGTTAAAAAGACTTCTGGACAGCTAGAATCGTAACTCTTAATTAATTGATCAAGGTCGGGAACTGCAATCCGAAATATTCCACCCGGCTTGAGAACGCGATAGACTTCCAAAATGCAATTTAGCGCTCCCTCAAGATACAAATGCTCAAGTACGTGTGAGGTATAGGCAGCGTCCACGCTGTTATCATCCCAAGGAAATTTTTTGGTTAAATCGAGATAAGTTAACTGTCGAAAAATGCCTTTTTTATGCTCGTCGTAACGCTCTTTATCTAGCTTTCTCAAGCTAAACATCACATCTGCTAAAAAAGGGACTTTTGTAACAAAGATGTGAGGCGTAATATCGGTATTGATCCAGCCTGGAAAGATTCGATCAAAAGAGCCTAGATTCAATTTCATTGTTGTACTCATGGTTTAATTCTGCCTAAGGGGTATATAGTAAGTTTAGTGTTTTTTAGATAGCTTAATGAAAAGCTTTATTAAAGATTTATAAAATATTTTTTTATATTGGAAGAAATTTCAAAGTATCAGTTTAGTTATAAAATAAATATAAGAAAAAAATATGCGATCGCTCTCTTACAGCGCTAGTATTAATTTCAACGAGATAAACGAGTAATGGGAACAAGCATAGCAATTCTGATAACTTGCTATAACCGCAAGCCTAAAACTTTGGCAAGTCTAGAGGCACTTTTTAACCAGGTATTGCCAGCTGACTTTGAGCTTTGCGTTTATTTGGTAGATGATGGCAGCACCGACGGTACGACGGAAGCGGTAAGCCAGACTTATCCTCAAGTAAAAATGATTCAGGGAGATGGCAATTTATTTTGGAACGGGGGAATGCGGATGGCATTTTCGGAAGCCATCAGGCACAACCATAATTATCATCTTTGGCTTAATGATGACACCCTGATTTATCCCGATGCTTTGAGTAAAATGCTGGCAACATCGCAGCGTTTAGCTGAGCAAGGTTATGCGCTAGTAATTGTCACAGGAGCGACTCGCGATCCAGAGACAAATACAGTTTCTTATGGAGGCGTAGAGCGCAATACATGGTGGCATCCCTTCAAGTTTCGCTGGTTAGAACCAGGCGAAGAACCTAGGCGCTGCGACACCATGCACGGCAATTGTGTCCTAATTCCTAGAGAAATTTATCAAACAATAGGAAACTTAGATCCTGACTTTAGACATTATGCCGGAGACTTTGATTATGGGTTAAGAGCAAAACAAAAAGGATATACAGTTTGGTTAGCTCCAGGCTACATTGGAACGTGTTCAGGAAACCCTTTGTATGCTAATTGGATGGACTCGAATTTGCCTATCCGCGAACGATGGCAGAAAGCAGAACAGCCGAAGAATTTTACCTTCAAAGAGCGGCAGTTATTTGCTCAGCGCCATGCCGGTATTTTATGGCCTATTTTTTGGTTGCTACCGTATAGAAAATTACTTTTCTCCAGCTTTGGAAAGCGGCGACAGGAAGGAACATGAAAGTAGCGGCACCCTCGAATGGTGTGGATATAAAGACCGTCTGCGCGGTCTTTATAGCCTGATAAGCTACGGCTTAGTTTATTTGCCGCTAACTGCATTTTCACAAAAATGAGACACAGTAATATAAAAGTTGAGGATAAGGAATTAAATATGGATAAACTCCGCATCGCAATAGTGGTTCCCTCAGTCGAATTTGGCTCTTATTGGCGGCCAGTTTTGTACGAACTTATGAAAATATGTAAAAATACAATTTTTTATACTGGTTGCCTTTGGCCTAAATTTGATCCGGCAGCTCCGGGAGCTTCCGCTGTTAAACTTATAGGAAAATTTAAGTTTGTAGAAGCAACTCAAGTATCAAGTGGCTATGGCCGCGGCTTCATGCTGGCTTCACCGAAGATTGTAAATGAGTTACTTAAATTTAAGCCTGATGTAGTTTTTGCCAGTGCTTTCTCTATTTGGACTGTATTGGCTCTACTTTTCAAACCTTGGGGAGGTTGGAAAGTTGTAATTATTTACGATGGCAGTTCACCCAATACTAACTTTCAAGATTCTAAATTTCGTTCCTTCGCTCGTCGGTTAATGGTTCGGTTTACAGATGCTTTTATTGCTAACAGCCATGACGGCAAAAAGTATCTTCAGGAAGCGATTGGAGCCGATGGAAATGGAATTTTTACTAAAACTTATTTGGTGCCAGATACGCAAGCTTTGTGGGAACGGCTTGAAGGTGCTAAACAAAGTGAGTTACAGTTAAACCGTCCGGTTTTTCTATTTGTCGGACAAGTAATTTCTAGGAAAGGGATAAAATCCCTGTTAGAGGCGTGTTCGCTTCTGCAAAGTCAGGGATACTCTAATTATTCGCTGCTGATTATTGGGGATGGAGCGCAACGAGAAGAACTGGAAGTTTTTGTTAAAAATAGGAGTTTGGCAGAGCGCGTAACCTGGACGGGATGGGTTGAATACGGACAGCTTGGAGCATACTTTCAGTATGCAGATGTTTTCGTATTTCCTACCTATGAAGATGTCTGGGGTATGGTGGTGCTTGAGGCAATGGTGTTTGGCAAACCTGTTTTGTGTTCTAAGGGTGCAGGCGCTTACGAAATGATTGTGGAAGGGGAAAATGGTTATCTATTCGATCCTCTGAAACCGGAAGAAATTACTGAAGGTATGCGCCGTTTTATAGATAATCCAGATTTAATTGCCTCAATGGGTAAAAAATCGCAGCAACTGATAGCACAATATTCTCCAGAAGCGGCAGCCAAAGAAATGGCAGAAGTGGCAATAAATGTAATAGAAAAAAAATGATTGGCTGGGGCCGCCATTGAATGAGGCGGAGCCTCTATAATTTCGTTCCCAGGCTCAGCATGGAAACGAAATTATAGGGGAAATGAGTATTATAGAAAAATAAATGGGAACTATATAAATAGAAAGTTGCTAATATCAAGAGATGAAAAACCTATGAAAATCCTTTTGTCCGCTTATGCTTGTGAGCCTGGTTGTGGCTCTGAAGAAGGAGTAGGTTGGAATACGGTGCGACACGTAGCAAATGATCACAAAGTTTGGGTGTTGACTCGTATTGGTTTTCGTCGAGCTATTGAGGCAGAATTAGAACGCAACCCGGTGCCAAATTTGCACTTTGTTTACTTCGATCCCTTCAACTGGACTGAGGATTGGCGAAATAAGCAAGGGTTGGTGCAACTTCACTACTACCTTTGGCAAATTCAAGCTTATTTTTTGGCAAGACGACTGCATCAAGAGATTTCCTTTGACATAGTGCGTCACGTTACTTATGTTAAGCACTGGTCGCCGAGTTTCTTAGCCTTGCTTCCAGTACCTTTTATTTGGGGGCCTGTGGGAGGCGCGGAAGCTGCACCAAAGGCTTTCTGGAAAGATTTTAGTCGGCGTGGCCAGGTTTATGAAGTGCTGCGAAATTTAGCTCAATCTGTGGGTGAGTGCGATCCGTTTGTGCGGCTGACGGCTCTTCGGAGTAGGGTGGGTTTAGCAACTACGCACGAGACGGCGGAACGGTTGCGATCGCTTGGGGTAAAAAATGTCCAAATCGCTTCCCAAGTGGGTTTGTCTAAAGAAGAAATTAACAGTTTGGCGCAATATGGCCTACCTGACGGTAGTCCAGTGCGCTTTATTAGTGTTGGTCGCCTGATACATTGGAAAGGCGTAGATTTGGGGATTCGCGCTTTTGCGATCGCTCTCAACCACATCCCCGAAGCCGAATACTGGATAGTCGGAGATGGAGGGGAACGGCAACGATTAGAAGCATTAGCGCACTCGCTGGGAATTGGGGATAAAATCCGCTTCTGGGGAGCTTTGCCGCGCCAAGAAACACTGTCTAAAATTGGACAGAGTCACGTCCTCGTTCACTCCAGCTTACACGAATCTGGCGGTTTTGTATGTGCGGAAATGATGGCGGCGGGTCGTCCAGTAATTTGCTTAAATTTGGGAGGGCCCGCGGTACAAGTGACTGAAGAAACTGGGATTAAAGTTGCTGCTGAAAATCCCGAACAGACAGTACACGATTTAGCTAAGGCGATGATTCGTTTAGCTGAACCACAAGTTAGAATTCGCATGGGACAAGCGGGACGAAAGCGAGTGCAGGAAGTATTTGATTGGGAACTCAAGGAAACACTTTTACTTGATTTTTATGAAAAATTTCTGCCTCAGTCAGCTGTTGTAAATTCTGTCCAAAATGACCGAAAATAATGGGATGCAAGCCCTGTCCTTCTAGGACAGCTTTTTATTGTCTTGTTCTTGGAGTAGAGCATCAATGAAGTCCGTGAGCTGACGGGCTGTCACCCCGTCAGCTGAGAATGGGTTATGGGAAGTTCCGCTTCACATAAGGCATTGACGTTATTAGCCTGTGACTATAACGAGGATAAAGTCAGTCTTTTTCTTCGCCCCCTCCTCGTTGACCATCTGCGGGTGAGGTGACACGGTTTGGCTGAAAAAGGAAGTAGCGATCGCCTTATTGTTTTTGGGCTTGGTAGATATAAATATTATTAAAAACTCCCACCGACTCAAAATGATAAGACGGCAAAAACGAACTCACCGATAAATCCGTTCGGTAAATACTAAAGAAAATAAAATTATGCCTTTCTGTAGTTTCAGCAATAAGTTGCTTAACTTGGGGACTTCCAGTTTCTACCAGTAAATTACATTGACGCTTCAAAAAGCCACCGAAATCTTCGGACGCTTTTGCACAAACATTCTCTTTTAAATACACCGTCAGCTGCTGTAAGGCAAACTCTTCATACTCAGCCTGACTCGGATTAGTCATAGCCATCGCCACGCCCAGCCCAGCTAGGACGACTGTCCCAATTGTTTGAACAACCTGCAAACCCTTCATGGTACGCCTACGACTTATCTTTATGGTTAAGACTACGCCTGCTGGCTCCTGAGTTCCGGGGTAATTTTTGGATCACTGGATCAAACCAGAAAGTTATGCTATAGTTAGAAACTGGAATGGCGAGCGTAGCCAAGTGGTTAAGGCAGTGGATTGTGGTTCCACCATTCGTGGGTTCAAGTCCCATCGTTCGCCCTCATCTTAACACCACACAAAAAGACGCCTCGGCTGTGGCCGAGGCGTCTTTTAATATTTGGTTGTCAAGTCTAAGCTACTGGCATACTACCCTCCTTCCTAGGGAGGCAAAGCAGGGTGGTTGCATTTGTTAAAAGAAAATTCTGTAACGTTGATTTCGGTTGGCGGTAGGGGCATGGCATTGCCATGCCCCTACAAAATGTCGCAATTTACGATACGATATTTTCTTCGATTGTATGAAACCACCCTGCCTTTTAATGGAGGCAAAGGGGGATCTCACTTTATGTAGCTCACATCGAAGATCGCCCGAAGCCCTTTTCCCAGGGAGCCTAAGAAAAACTTGTCAATTACGTAATCTACTTGATGGGAACAGCCTTAACATCAACGGTGTCTGAAGAAGCTGTTGAAGCTTGGTTAGCAGCATCAGCTTCGCTAACTGTTTCCTCGTTACGAGACTTGAGACGCTGCGACAGCATCTGGGATATCTCAGAAACCAGCAGTGTCAAAAGCAAGGCATCGTCAATCTGTCCCACAACAGGAATAAAATCCGGAGCAATGTCAATCGGGCTGAACAGATAGGCCACTGTCCCCAGAATCAACCACCAGCGATACTTGGGATTACGAATTGTGTTGCGATACCAGTTGTAAAGTGATTGGATTGAAAAATTCATTCTTTAACCCTCGATCTATTTTTAATATTGACAAATCTACCAGCAGTATGCAGGTGTGGATATCCCCCCGAAGTTTGACGCTTATGATGCGACAACAGCAGGAGAAGGTATCTCTTATGAATGACAATGCTTAACTAGAATTGGAATGGCTTTAACAGAATAAAGAAAACCTAAGCCGGGGAGTGAGGAGGAAAGAATCCACTGTGACATTTCAAGAACTGATTGAAAAGGGCGGACCTGCGATGTGGCCCCTGCTGGCTTTATCGCTGCTATCTTTAGGAACAATTTTGGAGCGCCTGTGGTTTTGGGCGAGAATCTTAACCAAGGAAAGAGAGATTGTAGATCGCATACTGGAGGCGGCGAGCCGCAACTGGGACGTTGCCGCAGAGATTGCCGGACAGGCGAGAAGACAACCTATTGGGCGCTTTTTGTATGCTCCCTTGCGGCTGGCTAGCCCCGATCCAGAGGTGTTTAAGCTGGCGCTGGAGTCATCAGCGGACGAGGAATTGGCTGCGATGCGCCAAGGCGACAAACTTTTAGAAGCTGTAATTGCCCTCGCGCCTCTACTAGGTTTGCTGGGTACAGTTTTGGGCTTGATCCGCTCCCTGAGTGGTATTCGTTTGGGCGATTTGGGAACGTCTTCGACTGCTGGAGTAACTTTGGGAATTAGTGAATCTCTCATCAGTACGGCGGCTGGACTGGTGGTTGCAATTACTACTCTGGTCTTCTATCGGCTGTTTCAAGCTTTTTTGTTTAATCAAATCAAAATTTTCCGCAAAGCCGGGAATGACTTGGAGTTACTTTACAGGCAGGAATGGCCGAAATTTGGCATTAACCGTCATAGTAATGCCATCAAACCGAAAATCGACAGCGCCGAGCCTAGCGATCGCTAAAATTAGTCCTTAGTCAATGGCTAATGGATTTTTAACAATTAGCGATACTTCAATTAGCAATTCTCTTCTTTTTTCCAACAATGAAAGTAAATTTGGATACTCCGTCTGAAGAAGCGCGGATTGAGATTATTCCTCTGATAGATGTCATCTTTTGTATCCTGACGTTTTTTCTGTTAGCTGGTTTGCAGCTAACTCGTCAGCAAGCTATCAGTGTGGATTTGCCTAAAGCTAGCAGCGGCACTCCGCAAATGCGAGAGATGTTGATGGTAAGTTTGGATGATGTGGGTCAAGTTTATATCGAACAACAGCCGATCGGCTCAAAAGATCAGCTATCTGTGGCACTAAAGAATTATCGCTCGACAAATCCCAATGGTTTGATGGTGCTGTATGCGTCACGGACTGCGAGTTACAACGATGTGATTCAGGTGTTGGATTTGCTACGCGAGGTAGGAGGCGATCGCGTGTCTTTAGCAACTTTACCCGGTTCCGGTGACGGGACTTCTGGCTCTAATACGCAGGTTCCTGTTGCTCCGGGAGTTACACCTTACTCCGGTACTGCTCCCATCCAGCCGTATAATCCCTACGCTGCACCAGCTCCCACTTACCCTTACAATCCAGGTCAGCCGCAATTACCTGTTGTACCCGGACAACCAGGTATTAATCCTACTGCACCCGCTGTCCCAGTCCCTGGTGCTACTATTGCTCCGCCAAAGGCTGATTCTGTTCCCAAGAGGTAGAGTTGATTCTGCCAATTTATAGAGGTAGAGGCGCGATCTTTAACTTACGGTAGTAATTATAAAGATAATTTTTCACGCCTCTACTTCTAGAAAGGGAGTAATAAAAATATGGATTTTATTGATCTTTTGATTGCATGGCTGGTATCAGCTTCTAGCTTACTGATTATTTCCCAAATACCTGTAGGTGTTGAAATTGATAGCACCCCGAAAGCATTTGTTTCAGCAGCAGTGCTAGGAATTGTTGCTGCTATAGTTAGACCAATTATGGGACTTGTGTTTGCAATTCCTAACTTTTTGACGTTTAACTTGCTGTCAGGGCTTTTCACGTTTATTGTTACGGTTGCAACTTTCATGCTCGCAGCGTCTCTGGTACATGGATTCCGCTTGCGGTTGGGGATCTGGAGTGCGGTAATCGGTGCGATCGCGCTTTCTTTCGTGAGCAACCTGATCTACAACTTTATCTAGACGCTCTAGTTGAAAATATAACCCTATAATTGAACCGCCTGGATGTGAAACATTCAGGCGGTTTGCGTGTGCATATATAAGATACGATATCTTAGCGATCGCTTATCATCATCAAACCTCAATTTCATACTTCTAAATTCCAATCTTCCCCACCTGGTAATTGACTAAATTCTTCCGAAATAGCATCACGTAATGCTTTTTTAGCATGAGAATAAGTTAAATTTAATAATTTATTGGCTATAATTATAATCTGTGTTTGGTCTACTATTCTCATTAGTTGAGCTGGCTTATAGGCACCATTAGCAACTTCCACACTACCTGTAAAAATTGCATCTTCAAAAGCAGTTTCGAGGTAAGAGTCCCATTCCTCTGGCTTAATATAATATGAGGTTTGATTCTCTTTGAGATTTAAAGATTGAATTTTGAGAATCGAATCTCGAATGGAAGCAGCCCAAGAATTAGTTAAACGCTGCTCAACTTGGTTCTTTATCAAGTGAACGAGCAGCCGAATCAGAAAGCTTTCGATAGTCTGCAAAATAGCTTTTTTACTCATCCCCTCCAATTCATCTAATAGGGATAAAGCATCTTCATAGCGACCTTCAAGAATATAATTTCTTAAATCTGTGAGTTCTTGAGTCATTGTCAGTTGACCTCACCTGTGCATAGACCAATTATATTGTAGGGCGGGAAATGCGTTGGTTAGAACCTCCAGGCTGAAGCCTGAGGCTATACAAACAAAGCCTACCTGCACGGGCTAGAATAAGCCTGTCTACGCACGCTTTGTTTGCATAGCCGAAACTTTAGTCGTTAGGCTTCAAGTTGGGGAACTTCTCCTCTAGTTTCAGTTGGGTTGCTGCTTCTGGGAACTTGTTGTTCCAGAAATGGTTTAACTTTGGCGGGTGAAATTGACCCTCTATAAGCGCCACAATAGTACATACTGAGAACCGCTTTATATGCCCAGTCTGAGGGTGACACATCCCTATAAGGGTTTGGCAAAGTATCCCCAGCATCTCTAGAACAAGCTTCCAAAACTTGATCTGAAGTTGGTGGCGTTTGAGAAGAGGGCGTTGTTGAGTTGAAAGGTTCGGTATTTTGAGCTTTGAGTGGAGCCAAAAAGCCAAATGTAGCTAATAGGGTAGCTGTGGCCAAAAGTATGAGTTTCATGGCTTACCAATAACAACTTTAAGGACAACTTTTGAGAAAGTTGCTCCTACTCAAAACTAACAATTCTGCACAAAACACTTGCTCTGCCAACGTGTAGATGCACCCAATCTTTCCTGCTGAGCGCCCACTACTGTTCGCTTAGTCGTAATTAAACCCCGAACCTCCTTAAAAACTTACAGGAATGCCACCAATGACTTTAATGGTGGGCATTGCCCACCATTCTCTTAGTCTCTAGTCCCTACAGGGTCTGACGTACTAAATCGGCTAAACGCTCGGCACTATCAGGAAATCCCAACTTGCCAGCTTTTTGTGCCATTTGTTGCAGCAAATCGGGTGAATGCAATAAATTCAACACTTTACTTTGTAGTAACTGGGGTGTCAGTTCTGCCTGACGAAATACCAAACCAGCACCCGCTGAGTCAAAGATTGCCGCGTTGTAGACTTGGTGATCTTCGGCGGCGTAGGGGTAGGGAATGAGAATAGCGGGTGTATGAGTTACTGCCAGTTCCGTGAGTGTGCCAGCACCAGCGCGGCTAATTGCCAGGTTAGTTCGTTGGAAGAGTGCCGCCATGTTGTCATAGAAAGGCATAGCAAAATATTGAGGGTGCTGGAGGCTTTGGGCATCTGGGTCATTATCGCCCGTTAGATGGACGATCCAGGCACCTGCATCTAACCACGCGATCGCACACTGGCGCACTAATTGATTGACAGCGACAGCGCCTTGTGAGCCTCCGACAACGGCAATTAAAGGCACGTTTTCCGGAATTGGCAGAGCCAGCTTTTGCTGGGTGCGGAACTGGGCGCGAACTGGAGTGCCTGTGTATGCTGTTCCAGTGCGGGGTAGATAATGTGCTCCGTATTCAAATCCTAAAGCGACGCTAGTACACCACCCACTCAGCCAGCGAGTTACTTTGCCAGGGAGGGCGTTGGATTCGTGGAGGATAACTGGCACTCCAAGCGATCGCGCAGCAATAATCGCTGGTGCGGCAATATAACCGCCAGTGCTGAATACGCCTTGAAAATTCTTTTCTTTAATTATCTGTCGCACCTCGCGGATGGAACTGCTAAGGCGCAGCAAAATTCCCAGTGTCCCCAATCCGAAGCGTTCCTGAAAGCCTTCTATAGCTATGGTATTGAGGGGATATTGAGCAGGAACCAACTGGTTTTCCAGGCGGTTAGGGACACCAAGCCACTCAATTTGGTAGTCTGGCAGTTGTTCGGCTAGAGCAAGTGCGGGAAATAGATGCCCCCCAGTACCACTCGCGGCTATTAGCAATTTTTTCAGTTCATTTGCCAAAGTTTCTTTCTCCTACTGGCTGTCCTGGCGCGGATAAGATCAAAAATTAGTTGTAAGTTAGCTTTGGAGAGTAGCCAGGATTTCTACTCCCTGCACCTTGCTCAATATCCGTTTCCTTTATCCCACTATTCAAACACGTCCCCGATGCCTAACTCGATAACTCTTTCTAACAACTTTCGACTCTCTATGGTTAAGCAAAAGTTGAAAATTTTTGCTTTTATACTTTTTACGCTTTCGGTGCTTCATCCTGCTACCGTCCGCGCCGCTAGTCCAGAAACAGCACCCGCTGAGCTAAAAAATGCTTTAGCGCAAATTGATGCTGCTGCCAATCGCCAGGATGTGAAGACGGTGATGCAGTTCTATAGCCAGAATTTTACCCATTCTGACGGCTTAAATCGCCAAAGTATGCAACAGAGTTTATCTCAAATCTGGCAGCGCTACCCAAAACTGAACTACCGAACAGAACTCACATCTTGGGAAGCGAAGGGAGATGAGATTGTGGCCGAGACGGTGACTACTATCACTGGTGCAGGGAAAGTGGATGGCAAAGATACGAAAATTGAGTCTACTGTGCGATCGCGCCAGCGTTTTCAAAATCAAAAAATTGTCCAGCAGGAAATCTTAGCAGAACGCACTCAGATGACGACTGGCGCAAAGCCTCCTACGGTGAATATGAAGTTGCCAGAGCAGGTACGTGTTGGTCAGTCTTATAATTTGGATGCTGTTGTGCAGGAACCTCTGGGCGACGATCTTATGCTGGGAGCAGCCGTGGAGGAACCTGTCAAGGCGGAGCGCTTTGTCAAACCTGCGCCTGTGGATTTAGAGTTACTATCCTCTGGTGGGATTTTTAAAGTAGGTCGCGCGCCCCTTTCTCAAGGTAACTACTGGGTGTCAACGGTGTTAATCCGGGAGGAAGGCACCACAATGGTAACTCAGCGCCTGCGAGTTGTAGAAGGCAACGCGGGAACTAAGTAATCTACTGCGTTCCCAGCCTCCCGCCTGGGAACGCAGTATGTGAGGCTCCCGCCTGTAGTGCTATCGGTGAAAGGAGGCGGGAGCCTCCTGAATTGCATTCCCAAGCGGGAGCCTAGGAACGAGATAACCAAAATCTAAAATTCTATGGTTTCAATCAAAGACCAAATTGTGTTAATTACAGGCGCTAGTAGTGGCATTGGTGCTGCTTGTGCCAAAATATTTGCTGAAGCTGGTGCCAAACTAATTTTGGTGGCTCGACGGCAAGAGCGCTTAGAAGAACTTGCACAGATGTTGAAGGGAACTGCTGTGCATTTGTTACCTCTGGATGTGCGCGATCGCGTTTCTGTTGAATCTGCTTTTTCTTCCCTACCCGCCGACTGGTCTAATGTAGACATTTTGATTAACAATGCGGGCTTAAGTCGCGGTTTAAATAAACTCCATGAAGGCAGCATTCAAGATTGGGAAGAAATGCTCGACACAAACATCAAAGGTTTACTATACTGTACCCGATTCCTCGTACCAGGAATGGTTAATCGTGGGCGGGGTCATGTAGTAAATCTTGGCTCAATTGCTGGACATCAAACTTATCCAAGCGGTAATGTTTACTGTGCCTCTAAAGCCGCCGTCAAAGCAATTTCTGAAGGCTTGAAACAAGACCTTTTGGGAACGCCAGTGCGCGTAACTTCGGTAGATCCTGGTTTAGTCGAAACTGAATTTAGTAATGTCCGTTTTCACGGTGATACTGACCGAGCTAAAAAAGTTTATCAAGGATTAACACCTTTGACACCAGAAGACATTGCGGACGTGATATTTTTCTGCGTCACTCGACCCGCCCACGTTAATATTAGCGAGATACTTTTAGTGCCAACCGATCAAGCTACTGCCACTTTAGTTAATCGAATTTAAAACCTAATATGGTTAACTTAGAGCTAAAAATATAAAACCAGCGTAGGTTTCCAGGGAACTTCAGCCAAGTATTCTAAACATTTGTTGGGTTTTACTTTCGTTCAACCCAACACTTTTAACTGCATCTGAGCCTAACTTATGATATACTAGAAGAGTTGTCTCAATTCGCACATCCAGGGTTTCGGGTGTTTCCGCAGGAAATACGTCTGGATGGAGGATTAACCCGAAAGGAGAAAAAAATATGTCAGTCGTCTCTTTGGCTCAAATGATGGAGTCTGGAGTTCACTTTGGGCATCAGACCCGACGGTGGAACCCGAAAATGTCTCCATATATCTACACTTCCCGCAATGGTGTCCACATCATCGACTTGGTGCAGACAGCGCATTTGATGGAAGATGCTTATAACTATATGCGTTCGGAAGCCGAGAAGGGCAAGAAGTTTCTCTTCATTGGCACCAAGCGTCAGGCTGCGGGTATTGTGGCACAAGAAGCTGCTCGTTGTGGTTCCTACTACATTAACCAACGTTGGTTAGGGGGAATGCTCACCAACTGGGCGACGATTAAAACCCGCGTAGAGCGCCTGAAGGATTTGGAGCGGCGGGAAGAAACCGGAGTCCTCGACTTGTTGCCCAAAAAAGAAGCTTCCATGCTGCGTCGGGAAATGACAAAATTGCAGAAGTATCTGGGCGGCATCAAATTGATGCGGAAAGTTCCTGATATCGTGGTAATCGTGGATCAGCGTCGGGAATATAACGCTGTTCAGGAATGCCAGAAGCTGGGGATTCCCATTGTGTCTCTTCTTGATACAAACTGCGATCCTGATGTGGTAGATATTCCCATCCCAGCCAATGATGATGCCATCCGGTCAATTAAGCTAATAGTGGGTAAGTTGGCGGATGCCATCTATGAAGGGCGTCACGGTCAGCTAGACGCAGAAGCAGAAGACGATTACGAAGATTACGAAGGCGCTGAAGACGACCTCGATTATGAGGAATCCGACTCACCCATTCCAGATGAAGAGGAAGAGGAAACCCAGGAGTAATTCAGCGTTGGAAACATCAATATCTTAGTAGGAACACCAAGCAATGGCGGAAATATCTGCAAAAGTCGTCCAAGAGCTGCGCCAAAAAACAGGTGTCGGCATGATGGACTGCAAAAAAGCGCTCAAAGAAACCGACGGTGACATGGACAAAGCCATTGAATGGCTGCGCCAGAAAAATATGATCAAGGCGGGGAAGATGGAAACCCGCGCCGCCACCGATGGGTTGATCGGCAGCTACATTGGCACTGCGGGAAGAGTTGGCGTTTTGGTGGAAGTTAACTGCCAAACCGACTTTGTTGCCCGCAACGAAGCGTTTAAAACCCTGGTGCAGAACATTGCAATGCAAGCAGCGGACGCTTCAGATGTCAATTCGCTGATGTCTCAGCCGTACATTCACGACCAGAATATTACGGTCGAAGAGTTGGTGAAGCAAAACATCAGCCAGTTGGGTGAAAACATTCAGGTGCGCCGCTTTGAGCGGTTTGTGCTGGATGAAGGAACTTCCGGGCTAGTCGGGAGCTACATCCACACAGGGGGACGAGTTGGCGTTTTGGTGGAAGTTAACTGCCAAAGCGATGAGGTTGCGGCCAGTGAAGAATTCAAAACTCTGGTGCAGAACGTTGCTATGCAAATTGCTGCTTGTCCCAACGTGGAATATGTGAAAGTCAGCGACATCCCCGCCGAAGTCGTTGAGAGGGAAAAGGGAATTGAAATGGGGCGGGATGACCTGGGGAATAAGCCGCAGAACATCAAGGAAAAGATTGTTCAAGGGCGAATTGACAAGCGCCTGCAAGAGATGACCTTGATGGATCAGCCTTACATTCGCGACCAAAGCATCGCGGTGGAAGATTTGGTGAAGCAGCACGTTAGCCAGTTAGGTGGAAACATCGAAGTGCGTCAGTTTGTCCGGTATATCCTGGGCGAAGGGCTAGAAAAGCAAGAAAGCAATTTTGCTGAGGAAGTTGCAGCTCAAATGGGCGGCAATAAATAATCAGCGCGATCACTCCCCTTGATAGCAGCTACTAGGTTCTAGAGCTGCTATCAAGAGTCGAAAAGACAGGTCAACCCCTCACATGGCTGACCTGTCTTTTATCATTAGTCCTGAGACCTGATGTTGACGATTGACTAATGACGATAAGCCGTTATTCTAAATTAGAGTAGTACAGTTGTACGCAAGTAACGTTCAGATAAGCAGCTGTCTAGATGATGCTATGGCGAGAACAGTAGAGCAAATAGAGCGGGATATGGCAGTGCTGCAAGAAGCGACTGACGCGATCGCGTCTGAATTCCACAACACCTACAACCAATACCTGACTGCCTTGGAGCAAGCAATGCGCCAGCAGTTAATCCAAGCTATTTATTATCTTTGCACTCAGGCTTACCCAGAAGCCTTCCTAAGCTTGCCTGTTGACGCAAGACAGAAATTACAGCAGAACCTCCTGCAACTAGCACGTAAAGCTCAAACACAGATGTTGTTGCACTTGGAGCCTCGCCCCATCGAGACAGCAGCCAACAGCGTCCCGACAACAAACCTGGAAGATATCGCTAAGTGGCAAGATCAGCTAGAAAGCGCCATTAGCGAAACCTTGATCTCAGTCTCTTGCGACATCAATAGCCTATTACAGGAAACTGGTATTTTACCCAACAAATTCCCGCCCGCGGTTCTGGAAGCTGCTGTCAAAACAGAGCCATCAGCTCAACCAGTGGGAGGACGACCCAATATCATAAAATTGGCGATCGAAATCGCCAATGATGACATAGAAATGCCAGAATTTCCAACTATCCAAAACTCCAATGTCACGCCAATCGTGGCAATTCATTTGCGGTTATCGGAAATTGAGTTTGCTGACTCAACTGTAATGGCGTTTCGCAACCAAATTCGCAACCTCAACGCACAGTTCACTACACTCCGCCGGGAATTTCAGAAAAAGCAGCGTGAGCGTACCGTTGCAGATGCTCAAGCCGCTTGGCGTGCGTGTTGGTTTGAAGAATAGGGACTAGGCACTAAGGAGAAAGTATGGAAACAGAATCACCGGATTGGTTGCGATTGCAAAAAGCCCTGGCGGTGGAAGCAGAACGGGGCTTCACGGACTTGATGGGAAAACAATATCGTTTCAGTGAATTCTTGTGTTTGGAGTTTGGCAAACCTCCAGCTACCTTAATACCTATGGAACGCCGCAGGTGGCAAGAAATGGCAAACAAATTTGCCCGTTATCCTGACTTCCCACTTGAAGAACGACAACATTTGGTAGCAGAAACTCGGCGGTTTCTTCACCAGATGCAACAATGTAGCAACAAACAAATCCAAGAACAAACAAGGGAAAACAGAGAACAATATACTATTGAAAACCCCAACTACAAAGCCCCGCTAACGGCTCCCCTAGTTCAGTCTAATGTAGGTGTATCTCTCGACCAACAGCTCTCGCATTTGCCGGATGTGGGGGTGAGAAAAAGCGGATATTTAGCCAAGCTGGGTTTACAGACGGTGCGGGATGTCCTTTTCTACTACCCCCGCGACCACATCGACTATGCCCGCCAAGTGAATATCTGCGAACTCGAAGCAGGCGAGACGGTGACAGTCGTGGGAACTGTAAAGCGCTGTACGTGCTTTAGTAGTCCCAAAAACCAGAAATTAACGATTTTCCAAGTGGTTCTGAAAGATAGAACCGGCCAAATCACCCTCAGCCGCTTTTTTGCGGGCAATCGCTACAGCAATCGCGGCTGGCAGGAAGGTCAAAAGAGTCGGTATCCGGTGGGGACAATCGTGGCGGCATCTGGCTTGGTGAAAAAGAGTCAATACGGTATTACTCTCGAAGAACCACAAATGGAAGTTTTGGCACACCCAGGAGACACGATTGATTCTATGTCGATTGGTCGGGTGGTGCCAGTGTATGCGCTCACTGAGGGTGTGGCGGCTGATATGGTCAGGAGTGCGGTAATTGCCGCTTTACCTGCTGCTAAACAGCTAAAAGACCCTTTACCTGCTGCTTTGCGGGATGGGTATGGGTTAATGAAGTTACCCGAAGCGATCGCTAATATCCATTTTCCCCCAGACAGTGCCGCCAAGGAAGCCGCCCGTCGTCGCTTAGTCTTTGATGAATTTTTCTACCTCCAGTTGGGTTTCCTCATGCGTCGTCAAGCCCAACGCCAAAAGCAAGCAAGTGCAATTTTAGCTCCCAGAGGTAAACTCATCGAGCAATTCCACAAAGTTTTACCTTTCAAGCTAACTAACGCCCAGCAGCGAGTTCTTAACGACATCCTCAACGATTTGCAATCATCCAGCCCGATGAATCGGTTGGTACAAGGGGATGTCGGTTCTGGTAAAACTGTTGTAGCAGTAATTGCCATCCTCGCCGCCATCCAATCCGGCTACCAAGCAGCGTTGATGGCTCCCACGGAAGTTTTAGCAGAACAGCACTACCGCAAATTAGTCGGTTGGTTCAACCTCCTACATTTACCAGTAGAACTGCTGACAGGTTCCACCAAAACCGCCAAACGTCGGGAAATTCACTCCCAATTAGAAACAGGAGAATTACCTCTATTAGTAGGTACTCATGCCTTAATTCAAGACAAAGTTAATTTCCATAAGCTGGGTTTAGTAGTAATTGACGAACAACACCGTTTTGGTGTAGAACAACGGGCGCTTTTGCAGCAAAAAGGCGAACATCCCCATGTATTAACTATGACAGCCACCCCGATTCCCCGAACCTTGGCGCTAACAGTGCATGGCGATTTGGATGTCAGTCAGATTGACGAACTACCACCCGGCCGTCAGACGATACACACGACAGTTTTAACCGGGAGGGAACGCACCAACGCCTATGACCTGATCCGCCGCGAAATCGTTCAGGGACGGCAAGCGTATATCGTTTTACCCTTAATTGAAGAATCAGAAAAGCTGGATGTGCGCTCAGCAGTGGAGGAGCATCAGCGCCTTTCTGAGAGTATTTTCCCCCAGTTTCAGGTAGGGTTGCTACACGGCCGTATGACTTCAGCCGAGAAAGACGAGGCAATTAACTTATTTCGCGACAACCAAACTCAAATCATTGTCTCCACCACCGTGATTGAAGTTGGTGTCGATGTGCCTAATGCTACGGTGATGCTAATTGAAAATGCGGAGCGTTTCGGCTTATCTCAGTTGCACCAGTTGCGGGGCCGCGTTGGTCGGGGTTCTCACCAATCATACTGTCTCTTGATGAGCAGCAGTAAAACCGCAGATGCACGTTATCGGTTGAACGTGTTGGAACAATCCCAAGACGGCTTTTTCATTGCGGAAATGGATATGCGGTTACGCGGCCCCGGTCAAGTGTTAGGTACTCGCCAGTCTGGGGTGCAAGATTTAGCTTTGGCAAGTTTAGTGGAAGATCAAGAAGTTTTAAATATAGCGCGGGATGCAGCTGAAAAGGTGATATTGCAAGATAAAAAATTAGAGCAACATCCTTTAATGAAAGCTGAGTTAGACTATCGCTACCAGCGCTTAATGGGTGGCGCGATTTTAACATGATTGACCATGACCGTTTATTTAAAGAACTACTCACTGAGTTTTTTATAGAATTTCTAGATTTATTCTTTCCAGACATAGTTGCTTATCTGGAACCAAATTCAATCAGCTTTGAACCAAAAGAAATATATACTGATGTCACGGCTGGCGAAAAATATGAAGCTGATTTATTAGTAAAGGCTAGATTCAGAGAACAAGAATCATACTTTCTAATTCACTTATAACACCAAGCGCAACCACAAGCAGATTTTGGGCGGCGAATGTTTCGTTACTTCGCCCGGTTGTATGAAAAATTTGCCATCCCCGTGTATCCAATCGCTATCTTTTCGTACAATTCTCCCAAACTTCCACAGCCAAACTTTCACCGGGTAGAATTTCCCGATACAGTGGTTTTGGAGTTTAACTATCAGCTGATTCAATTAAATCGCCTGAATTGGCGAGATTTTCTGCAACACCAAAATCCAGTAGCCAGTGCGCTGATGGCTAAAATGAACATAGCGCCTGAAGACCGTCCTAAAGTTAAATCAGAATGTCTGCGCCTGCTGGCAACTCTGCGACTAAATCCAGCACAGATGAAAATGATTTCTGGGTTTGTTGATACTTATATCCAGTTGAATACAGCAGAAGAAGAAATTTTTCAGGCTGAGATTGCTTCCTTTGAACCAGTTGAAATTGAGGTAGTTATGGAAATCGTTACCAGTTGGATGCAGCAAGGGATAGAACGAGGGTTGGAACAAGGTAGACAAGAGGGAGAGTTGGCAGTAATTATGCGGCTACTCAACCGTCGAATTGGTACAGTGGCGCCTGAGTTGCAAGAGCAAATTCGCCAGTTATCTCTCACCCAATTAGAAGATTTAGCTGAGGTGTTGTTAGACTTTGCGGATACAGCAGATTTGGTGAGTTGGTTAGAAATTCACCCAAAGGGTTAATTTTGGGTTTAAAAGTAGAACGCGATCGCGTTCTACAATATTAAAGCGATCGCGCTCTTGTTACAAAGCGATCTGTTGGCTTCATCGCAAAGCGAATATCTCGGCTATATTAGGCAATACCTGATTAAACGTTGTAATTAAAGTAGTCGTCTTGGGTAACTCGGCGCTTATTTCTCTCAAAACACCCATATCTGTTTCTGCTTGCGTTTGGTGTTGGGATACTTGAGGATTTTTCCCGGCTTCGGCTAAAATCTGCACTTGCTGAAGTGCTTTGGTTTTCTTCTCTGGTTGCAAGCTATCGTCAGCCTGAATTACTGTTTGCAATTGAGTCAGCAATTCCCTGATTCCAGGTAAACCGCCTTGATTGGACTCAGGTAACTGTTCAACCGCATTTGTCACCTCTTGGTTGATGCTATCACCACTATTAATATTGATTTCGCTATTTTCAGGCATTGTTTCTCCTTGATGTTCATATACCCCATAAAAACTAGGTTAATTGAACATTGCTCAGAGACTTCAAAATTAAAAATGGTTGTTGGCTGTGAATGCCTGTGATATACTTAGAAAGCTTGGGCGATTAGCACAGTGGTAGCGCACATCCTTCACACGGATGGGGTCACTGGTTCAAATCCAGTATCGCCCATATATTTAGTTGTAGAGTAACTAATTGTTTGTCATCTGTGACAGATTATTGTCATTAAGATTAATTATATGTCATCGTGCCAAATTGATGTTGTTGAACTATTAGTGACCTCTCATGTTTGGAAAAAAACAGCTTTCCTTAGCCTGACTTAGCAGAAAGCGAAAGCCCCCAAATATAGGGGCTTTTTGGTTATGTCAATGGCGTCCGATCGCTACCTTCCCACGCCATACACGCAAAGAGTTTAACTATCTTCTAGGATTCATACAGACTGGATTTGGATTATGTAAACAATCCCAACTTCCTGGACGAAGATTGCTATCTCCAGTAGTGCTTTGTGGTGTATTAGTGGTGGGTGTGCGTGCAGGCGTAGTGCCGGTGCCAGATGCGGGTGCGCTGTCGTTGGTGGTGCCGGGTGTAGTGGAGGGTGCGCTGTCGTTGGTGGTGCCAGCTCCAGGTGCGGGTGCGCTGTCGTCGGTGGTGCCAGCTCCAGGTGCGGTGCCGGGTGTTTGGGTTTGAGCGAATAATTGTTGGCTGCTTGCGGAGGAGTCAATACGAGCATTGCCATTAATAGAATTAACGCTATTAACTTGTGCTAATGCTGGAAAAGCCAGAAAAATTCCAGCAGTTGTAACCACCGACATCATACCAACGCCTTTTTTAATTTGAGTTTTCAGAGATGTATTCATCAGTTTCTATTTGGCTCTTACCAGTATCAGGTCGCACTTGATTAAATCTCATCCTCAACATCATAGTCGTCATACTATAGATAGAAGTAGTGCTTCCTAAGGGATGGAATGATGGGTAATGTCACCAATTTAGGCGCGATTGCACCTGAGAAAATTATTCTTTTATCCTGCTATAGCGCCACATTTAAGCTGGAAAGAAGAAAGCCTAGTACGAGTGCGAAAAATATTTCAAAGTAGATTAATCGGATTCATATAGTGATGCTTAATCAAGCGCAGCTAATACCGCCTTGGGTATTAATTTATCTTTAAACCAAATAATTCTTGCTGGTACATCCTTCAAGTTTACTCCTGCTTTTTCTAGATTCAGCCGTTCCGAAATCGCTAAAATTAAGTTATCGCATTCAGCACGACGTACCTGAGAAAATTTCTTTTGCAAATATTCCGGTCGCCAGTAGCCGACAATTTCTAGTAAGAAGGTGCGACCATCAGGATGTACTAAGCGAAAGTCGGGAATCATCACACTACCAGGAATTGGAATCAGGTCTACTTCTCGTTCTAATACCCAATCTGATTTCAGCGAGTCCCAGCGGTCAGCAAAAGATGCTTCCAGCATACTATCGTAAGGCTTACCAGGGGGATAGTGGGAAACCAAGCCACAGTCAGAATTGAGGGTAAAGCGTCCCGTTTTCCAGGTTCCGGTGTAGGTGTCGCGGTTTTGGAGGATGGCGGATAGACTCCATTTTGTAACGTGGAGTAAAGCGGGGAGGAGTTTAGAGATCGCTAACCCATACCTTGTACTAGGCTTAAATAAACTGGTCGGGCCATCAACTGTAATCGTAAACCCATGATCCGCATCGCCCTCAATATACGCCATCAATTGAAACAGTTTCAGATAGCGAAATAACAGTTTATACTCTCCTGGGACGTTGCGGTGAGCATTCAAAGTAATTTGACTAGCGCGATAGAAAACGCCTTGTACTTGAGATAAATTGTAGCGGTGTAGCAAATCTTCTGGAGTAATCCCATCAAACTGAGTTAAGATGCGATTCTCGGCTAAATCTGCGTAAAGTCCAGCCTGAATTTGACTTGGTAAAACTTCTCTTTCTAGTTCCTGACTGAGTTTGTCAGCTAATATATTAAGTGTTGCACCAGAAGCTTGCGGACTCGGAATTGATTGTGCAGAAAGGGCAAAAACTCGCTCTCGTAATTCTGGCGGTTCCAGAGGACTAACTACTTCAAAAGTAGACAAGCTGCTTTTGAGAATATGAGCTAATCCTCGCTTTAAGCGATAATCTGGACTATCACCTTCTAATTCTGATAATTGACGATCTAGTTCTCCTTGAGTGTTGCCTAATGCCTCTTGGAAGCAAATAATCAACTCATTGGCAACCGCTAAATTTTTCGCATCAATACTTAGGCGTTTTGGGACTATCGTTTCGCCATTATGTCTGTGGATTAGCAGGTCAGTTGGTAGCATGATGAATGAACCGCAAAAAAGAGAAATAACTAAGATTCAGGGAGATTTTCCTCATCATCGTCTCCCCACTTTGCTGGTGATTCCGCTGCTTTCTTCGTAACATTAGAATTTGCCCCATAAAAAATCTCCAACTGCCCTTTCTTCTCTCTTGCTCCTCCTTCGCGCTCTTTGGGTCTTCGCGGTTCATTCCTCTTCTCACCCCGTCGCCTACTAGAAGTACCTTCCTCACTCGTATCTTCCGCCACAACCTCATAAAGCATAGCGCGTTTATTAGCATCATTCCCCTTACGCAAAACTCGCCCTAATCGCTGAATAAACTCTCGCTGCGAACCCGTACCAGATAATATTATTGCCACACTTGCAGCCGGAACATCAACCCCTTCATTCAGAACGTGAGAAGCAATCAGATTTTTGTATTCTCCCTCCCGAAATTTAGTTAATATCTCGTGCCGTTCTTTGATAGGCGTTTGATGGGTAATTGCCGGAATTAAAAACTCGTGAGAAATGCGATAAACAGTAGCATTATCGGTAGTGAAAATCAACGTGCGTTCCGGATAATGTTGCGCTAAAATATTAGATAATATTCGCAGTTTACCATCAGTACCAAGGGCAATATCTTTAGCTTCGCGGTGAGCTAACATGGCACGTCGTCCAGCTTGCGATCGCGCACTCACCATGACAAACTGCTGCCACCCTTGATTACTGCCTAAAGAAATATTTGATTCTCGCAAAAAATTGTTGCGGAGTTGAATCAGCTCGTTGTAGCGATCGCGTTCAAGTTGCGATAACTTTACCTTAATCTGCACCACCTCATGATTAGCTAAAGCCGCACCTGCTAATTCCTCAGCAGTTTTGCGATAAACTTCCGCACCGATTAACATATTAAGATCAGTGTGCTTGCCATCAGAACGCTCAGGAGTAGCGCTAAGTCCGAGACGATAAGGCGCGATCGCATACTCAGCAATTACCCGACTAAAATCTGTAGGTAAGTGGTGACACTCATCAAACACTAACAAAGCATACTTGTTTCCCAAAGTCTCCGCGTGAATAGCCGCACTGTCGTAAGTAGCAACCAGTATCGGCGTTTTATCCCGCGAACCGCCACCCAACAACCCCACCTCCGCATCCGGAAAAGCCGCTGTTAAGTGAGCATACCACTGGTGCATCAAATCCAGAGTCGGCACCACAATCAACGTACTGCGCGGTGTCGATTGTATCGCCATTTGCGCCAGATAAGTCTTTCCCGCCGCCGTTGGCAACACCACAACCCCCTGCCTACCTGCTTGCTTCCAAGCCAACAGAGCCTCCCTCTGATGCGGATAAGGTTCCATCTCCATACTCGCCACCAGGGAGAGAGACTCAAAACCCTTCGCCTCATCGATAAAATTAGTGCCTTCCGCTTGCAGCACTTCCACCAATTGGCGATAATGTATCGCCTGGATGCGGAACTTTTCCACTCTGTCATCCCAAGTAGCGTATTCTACCCAAGATTTCCCCCTTGGCGGCGGATGCAAAATTAAAGTTCCTCGATCAAAAGATAATGTAGGGGTACGAGCCATTTGTTTTTTGAATTCTCTGTCCCCGATAATTTTAGAAGAGTCAAGGCATAATGCAGAATGGTAGTTCGCCTGACATCTTGCACTTGATGATTTTTAATCGCCAGCTAGATTTTTTTAATGGGAATGCTTCCTTAACAAACAGCGTGTTTACGGTAGCGACAGAGGAGAACTGAACAAAGATGTGGAGAGTAACGCATCCCCGACTGCGGCGCTACGGTGTTGCTGTAATTAGTACAGGTATCGCGCTACAACTGACATTACTGCTAAAGCCACTAATCGCGCCTACCATTTTGCCACTGTTTTATGCCGCCGTGACGGTTAGTGCTTGGTATGGCGGGATGAAACCGGGGTTGCTGGCTACAATTTTGTCTACTTTAGTCATCAACTACTTCTTTATAGCTCCAGTTTACTCGCTGGCGATCGCTAGTTTGAACGATATCTTGCGGCTAGGCGTGTTCGTGCTGGTAACGCTACTGATTAGCACACTCAACTCGGAACTTTGCACTGCGAAACAGCGGCTGGAGACGAGTATGCTAAAACTGCAAGCCAGTGAGGAGCAATATCGTCGCATTGTCGATACCGCTTACGAAGGTATTTGGACAACTAATGCTGAGTTTAAAACCGAGTATGTCAACCAGCGGATGGCGCACCTTCTCGGCTACAGCGTAGACGAAATGCTGGGACACTCGATTTTTGACTTTATGGATGACGAAGCTCAAATCGAAGCTCAAGCGAGGATTAAGCAACGCAAGCAGCCAAATAAAGATCAGTTTGACTTTCGTTACCGTCGCAAAGATGGTTCAACGCTTTGGACGATTGTCTCCACTAGCCAAATTTTAGACGAACGCGGTCAATTTATGGGCGCGATCGCTATGATTACTGATATCACCCTCCGCAAGCAAGCTGAAGAAGAACGCATTCAACTACTCAATAAAGAACAAGCGGCTAAAGAACAAATTACTAATACTTTAGAAAGCATTTCCGATGCTTTTGTTGCCTTAGATAGCGAATGGCGGTACACCTACGTAAACACTCGTGCAGAGCAGTTTTTCCAGAAACCCCGCGAAGAGTTAATCGGCAAAATCGTGTGGGAAGTATTTCCTCCACTCCCTAACTCGCAATTTTATATTTATGCTCATCATGCACTTTCCGAGCAGGTGGCTGTCGAGTATGAAGAGTTGAATCAGCGCTTTCAAAAATGGATATTAGTCCGTATTTATCCATCCAAAGATGGTTTAGCTGTTTACTTCCTCGACATCACTCTTCGCAAGCAAACTCAACAGTCGCTACAGGATAGTGAAGAACAAATTCGTCTGATAACAGACTCGGTGCCGATATACATTTCTTACGTTGATTCAGAACAGCGTTATCGCTTTAATAATCGGGCATACGAAGAATGGTTTGGATATTCGCGCAGCCAGATTACCGGAAAGCACCTTAAGGAAGTTATGGGTGAGTCGATTTATCAGTCAGTTCAAAAGTTTATAGAAGCGGCATTGTCTGGACAAAAAGTAAGTTACGAAAGCGCCTTTACACGCAGCAATGGAGACCAGCGTTATGTTCAGGGTACTTACGTTCCCCATTTCGGAGAAGGGGGAGAAGTTAAAGGATTTTTTGTTCTCGTCAATGACATTACTGAACGCAAGCAAGCAGAAGAAGCATTACGGAAAAGCGAGGAACGCTACCGAGCTTTTGTAGAACAAAGTTCAGAAGGAATTTGGCGGTTTGAAATTGAGCAGCCAGTTTATATAAACTCTCCAGAAGATGAGCAAATTGAGCAGTTTTATCAATATGGATACTTAGCGGAATGTAACAATGTTATGGCACAGATGTATGGCTATGACAGTGCCGAAGAAATTGTAGGAACAAGACTGGAAAATTTTATCGTTTCTGAAGATATAAATAATATTGAATACCTGCGGGCATTTATTCGTTCTGGCTACCGACTACACCAAGCAGAATCTTATGAAATTGATAAGCAAGGTAATTTCAAATATTTTGTGAATAACTTGGTGGGAATTGTGGAAAATGGTCAATTAGTAAGAGCGTGGGGAACTCAAAACGACATCACTCTAGACAAGCAAGCAGAAACCGCACTCAGCGAGAGCGAAAAACGGTTTAGAATAGCGGCACAATGCGCTACAGATGTGATTTATGAATGGGATATCGAGAGCGATCGCATGGAGTGGTTCGGTAAAATAGACGAACACCTGGGATACGAACCGGGAGAGTTTCCCCGAACGCTACAAGCTTGGAAAACTATGCTGCATCCGGACGATAGCGATCGCGTCATAGCGGCGGTAGACCAACATCTGCAAACAGGCGAACCATTTTTCCAAGAATACCGCGTCCAGCGAAAAGATGGCATCTACCTGTATTGGACAGATAGCGCCACAGCTATCAAAAACGAAAATGGTAAACCGATAAAATGGATCGGCGTAAATACCAATATTACAGAACGCAAGCGGGCAGAAAAGCAAATCCTTCGCTATGCCAATCGCTTACAAGTTCTAGCCGAGGCTTCGCGAACTTTTGCTGAAGCAATCCTAGATTATCAAACTGCCTTGGATACAATCTGTCAGCGCACAGTCGAGTTAGTTGGCGATACTTGCACTATTCGCCTAGTGTCGGACGATGGACAGTGGTTGAATATAGTTGCCGTTTATCACCGTAACCCAGAAGTGATCGCCTTTGTCCGGGAGTTGTCAGCTGCTGCACCCCAGCGCGTCGATGAAGGATTAACCGCGCGTGTGTTTGAAACAGGAGAGTCGCTGCTCATCCCAGTTGTATCACAAGAGCAGCTACGCGCCTCAATCAAACCAGAGTATGTACCGTGTTTGGAACGCTTTAGTGTCTACAGCCTTCTGGTCGCACCACTGCGGGTGCGGGGTCGGATCATTGGTACAATCGCTCTTTCCCGCGACAAGAGCGACAACCCGTATACTATTAATGACCAGGTATTTCTGCAAGATTTGGCAGATCGAGCCGCCTTAGCAATTGACAACGCCCGCCTCTACAACCACTCTGTGCAGGCGAACCGGATGAAAGACGAGTTCCTAGCCACACTGTCCCACGAACTGCGAACGCCGCTTAACGCCATGCTTGGTTGGACTCAGCTACTCCGTAACCGCCAGTTCGACCCCACCACCACCGCCAAAGCGCTAGAGACAATTGACCGGAACACGCGATCGCTTTCTCAACTCATCGAGGATGTTCTAGATGTCTCACGCATCATTACAGGTAAACTGCGTCTGAATGTTTATCCAGTAGAACTTCTACCAGTTATTGAGGCAGCAATTGATATTGTCCTACCAGCAGCTAACGCCAAGGAAATTTACATTGAATCCATATTAGACCGCTCAGTGATATCAATCTTGGGAGATTCCACTCGTTTACAGCAAATTGTCTGGAACTTGCTTTCTAACGCCGTCAAGTTCACACCCAGCAAAGGTCGGGTGACAATTAAACTGTCAGTAGTCAGGGAACAATTGTCAAGTCGTCAAATTGAAACGTTGTCAACAGACAACTATGCTCAAATTCAGATAAGCGACACAGGCGCGGGAATTAGTCCCGATTTTCTCCCCTACGTTTTTGAACGCTTCCGACAAGCTGATGGAACAACAACGCGATCGCATGGTGGACTCGGACTCGGTTTGGCAATCGTCCGCCATCTAGTAGAACTGCAAGGCGGCACAGTCCACGCCGACAGCCCAGGAGAAGGACAAGGAGCAACATTTACAGTCCGGTTGCCACTCATCGATAAGGCACAGGCGACTAAGGACAAGGGACTAGGGACACAGAAAGCACACCCTACCCCAATTCCCAATCCCCAATCCCCAATCCCCCTAAATGGTTTGCGGGTGCTAATCGTAGATGATGAGGCAGATGCACGAGATTTACTCTCTACAATGCTTGCAGAGTATGGAGCCGAAGTCACCGCTGTTCCGTCTGCGGGCGTTGCACTTGAAACACTACAACGTTTAAACCCTGATGTCCTCGTCAGCGATATTGGGATGCCGGAAGAAAATGGCTACAGCCTGATTCGCAAAATTAGGGCGCTCGATACCGCGTCGAGAAATATTCCCGCTGTGGCGCTGACAGCTTATGCTAGAGCAGAAGACCGCACGCAGGCTCTTTTGTCAGGTTTCCAGCTACACGTCCCCAAGCCAGTTGATCCAGCCGAGTTAGCTGCGGTAATTGCCAACCTCGCCGGACGCACTGGAAAAGTTTGAGTAATTTTAGAGTGCGATGGCTTCGCCTCGGACTCCGTCCTACGCATCTTCTCTTCCTGCATCACAATTGATCTGGGTCAACCCCCATCTGACGCAGCCGTTCTGCTAATCTTTCAGCCCGAAGACGTTCTTGTTCGGCGCGTTCTTCTGACCACAGCAACAACTCTCCTTGGGCATTCCACCACCGCAGCCAATAGCCGTCTCTACCTTCATGGCTTCCTTGCCAAACTCCCAGAAATAAATCTAATCCGGGAATCCAGTAACGTCCTGCTTCATCGGGTGTTTGCAGTTGGTAACGCTGCGACTCTAGCCCATAAACTTCGACGCGCCCCGTATCTGGTCGAAAGATAATATAGCGAGGCACTTGAACTACTCTTTCATAAAAGAACCACTTACCCACACCTTCGGTAAATTCCACCGAATATTCTTCGCCATAAGTAGCAGAAAGAAACTCCATCACCACTTGGGGAATTGTTCCCTCAGTATGTGGCGTGTAGCTGCGACGCGGATAAGAACGAGTCCAAGGTTGCACCGAACGCACATACATCCAGTCTGGTGCTTTGCAGATGATTCGCCCCTCAATGGCGGCACACAAGGCAAAGTTAGACACGATGAGGGCATCTTGTATTAAGTTAGGAAAAGCGGTCAAAGGCTGGCGCAAAGCAGCAGCTAATGGTGGTTGATCTGTATTTTCCACAGGATCGTCTGGTAGGGTAAAATCTTCTGGCAGCAGAGGCCAGGTAATTGATAGTTGCGGCAGGGGGGTTTGAGTGATCGGAGACACTTTTCTTTTGGTGAAGATAAAGTAGACTTTTGCTTCTATTGTGATCTAATTACAAAATTTATCAACGACTGGCACGCCCACAAGCGATCGCGTTTATTTCCGTGGTAATTTGGTGGCCAGGAGTGCGATCGCTCTTACCTCCAAAACACACCATGCCAAGTTTTCTCCCATCTAAACGAATTGCATCTATCACAATTGCTGTCTCTGTAACGGTTGCTTGGTGCCATACAGCACCAGCGGCATTTGTCCAACCCCTCAGAAGCAAGCAGGGTATGGTTGTCTCCGCCCATCCATTAGGTAGTGAAGCGGGAGTTTCCATGCTACGCAAAGGCGGTAACGCGGTTGATGCAGCAGTGGCTACAGCTTTCGCTATCTCTGTGGTAGAACCTTTTTCCGCAGGTATCGGTGGCGGTGGGTTTTTGTTGCTGCGCTTGGAGAAAACTGGCGAAATAAAAGCCCTCGACTTTCGGGAACGCGCCCCCTTGAAAGCGACCCGCGATATGTACCTGGATGCGGCGGGAAAAGTGCGTCCCAATGTCAGTGTAGATGGACATCTGTCGGTGGCGGTGCCGGGAACGGTAGCAGGGCTGTATGAAATTCATCGCCAGTACGGTAAGTTATCTTGGCAGGAAGTTGTGGCACCGTCGGTTAAGTTGGCGCAAGATGGTTTTATTGTTAGCCGCCGCTTTGTCGCCGCTGCTGAACGCAGAAAGGAACCGTTATTAAAAAATCCGGCGGCGCGTCAAGTTTTTACGCGCAATGGGGCAATGTATCAGCCGGGAGAAAAACTGATACAAACAGATTTAGCCAAAACATTACAAGCGATCGCGCAAAATCCCCAAAGCTTCTACACTGGCAACATTGCCAGGGCTATAGCCGACGACATGGCAAAAAACGGTGGTTTAATTACACTCGAAGACCTCACAACCTACAAAACCACTTGGCGTACCCCAGTCTGCGGAAATTTCCGCCAATCTCGTATTTGTTCAATGCCGCCGCCTTCCTCCGGAGGCGTTCACCTACTAGAAATATTAAATATTATTGGGGGAACCCCATCCCCCAACCCCCGGTTAATTGAGGGGTCTGGCGACGTGAAAGCTACGTTAGTTGACGGGGAGGCGAACGACCTGAAATCTAAAGGATGGCATCATCCCGACACGCTGCATCTAATGATCGAAGCGATGCGAATTGCCTATGCAGATCGTGCAGAATATCTAGGCGATCCTGATTTTGTGAAAGTCCCAGTCTCATCACTAATTAATCCTGCCTATGCTGCTGAAAGACGGCAGGAAATTAGTATGAATAGGGCTAGATTATCCAGCGAAGTGAAACCAGCAGATAAAGAAACTCTACAACGCCATGCCCGCGAATCAAACGATACGACACATTTAACGGTGGTAGATGAGAATCGCAACACAGTCAGCCTTACCTTTACCGTTAACTACGGCTTTGGTTCTGGGGTAGTTGTACCCGGTACCGGGATTCTCTTAAACGACGAGATGGACGACTTTGCTGCTGCGCCTGGAGTGCCTAACGCCTATGGTTTGGTGGGTGGTGAGGCGAATGCGATCGCGCCCCGCAAAATTCCCCTCTCCAGCATGACACCCACCATTGTCACCGAAAATGGTAAACTCCGCATGGCTGTTGGTGCGCCCGGAGGTAGCACCATTATTACCACCGTCCTGCAAGTCGTTCTCAACGTTTTAGAATACGGCATGGATGCCGGACAAGCTGTGTCCGCCCCTCGCATCCATCATCAATGGCTTCCCGACCAGGTGAGTGTAGAACCTTTTGGTTTAGATGTCGCTACCATCGCAGAACTGCGTCGTCGCGGTCACAAAATCGAAGAGCGATCGCCTTGGGGTAATGCTAACGCGATCGTAGTAACACCAGACGGATTTTTAGAAGGCGCAGCCGATCCTCGCGGTGAAGGTGCGCCTAGTGGTTATTAGATAAATTAAAAATGTAGAATTTAAAATAAGTCTTTTTAAAATTTTAAATTCTTGGCGATCGCTTGTCCTATTAATTATTAAAGTCCAACACGATTGCATTAGCTTCCCGTAAGTTTTCCCAGACTTTTATTTAAACAATAGTGCTGAACCCTTAATGAACCTTTGTTTAAATAAATGGTTAAAATAAGCAACTTTAGATTAACAACTATCTATCCAAACTAGTCAAAAACTACTGATGTTTCTCAAGTTTATTAGTCTAATTTTGTTTACAAAAGCTGTTAAGTTAAAATTTTACAGTATTCGTTTTTTTGACTTATTGCCATAAATTAAGATAAATTAGTGGATAAATCTGGTTGTCCAAATTGGGAATTTTACAATCAGTTATTTTGTAGATTTGAATTCTAATTCCCTATACGAGTAACCATCGTCCCGGTAGAACCGAGTGAAACTAATTCTTCACTCCCACAACTAAATGCCTTTCACCTCTAGATATAATTGTTCACAATCTAAGGTTGTTAGCAGCCGCTTGTGGTAAAACATGATTTTGGTAGGGAAGTGGATTCACCTAGTCTGGTAAGCCTTGCTACACTTCACCGGGCGCACAATCTCTCGCCTCCAAGGCACGCCAACCAGTAATAATACTGCCTAATCCACATTAATTCAGTATAAATCCGCAGAAAGTGTGATGCTTTTGATAAAATTTAAGTTGTAAGATTACTGTAAAAAGATGTCGCACAGTAAGATGAGAATTACGCAAAGCGAGAAGGTGTAAGTATACCAAAGCTTTAGAGGAGCTAATAAATTGATGATGCACAAAGCTGAATCTACCAAATAGTGCGGAATTATCCAGCTACCTAGAGTATCTCAGAGGACTCATAACGATATCAATATTAAGTAGGTGTATCTGTTGCCAAGTGCAATCCGAGTAGCGCTTCTTAGCGAAAAGACAGCCTAGTAGCGCCTACAGCAAGCCTTTGGCATCGCAGCCCCCACAAACCGTCCGAGGAAGCTAGAAAATATTAATTATCAAAAGTTTCCCGACAATCCTTTACATTTAAAGAAATTGAAATCGATGGGTTCGCGTACCACACAAAACTAATAGTTCACTAATCGCGGCACTCTAGTTGGCAACGCGGCTAGTCAAAATGAGCAGATTTAAGCGCAAAAAGTTAGAATTACACGTTAATCGGCGCACTGTCCAGCTTCTCAAAGCTCGTCAGGCGTTGCCGACTGAAACGACATTGCCAATGACTTATGAAGAATTAGAAAGACTGGTGAGGGAGCGGACAGCCCAACTAGCGCTAGCTAATGAAGAACTGAATCAAGAAATCAATAAGCGCCAGCAAGCAGAAGCAGCGCTGCGGGAAAGGGAACAGCTTTATCTTCGCCTACTAGACACTACCAGCGAAAGCATTTGGCTAGTCGATGCCGAAGGGCGGACGACTTACGTTAACCAGCAAACAGCCGATATACTTGGCTACACTACAGCCGAGATGATTGGTCGTTCTGCCTTTGATTTTCTCTTTGAAGAAGATTTGCCACAAGCACAGTGGTATTACCCGCGGATGCTACAGGGAATCAAAGAGCAGTACGAATGGCGTTGGCGTTGCCGAAATGGTCAAGAAGCGTGGGTACTCGCTAGCACTAATCCAATTTTCGATGAGAACGGTCAATTTCAGGGCGTTCTCGGTATGTTTACAGATATTACTAGCCGCAAGCAGGCACAAGAGGCTCTAAAAGAGAGCGACAGGCTATTCCAAGGGCTATTCCAAGCAACATTTGAGCAGGTGGCTGTTGGCATCGCGCACGTAGGAATAAACGGACAGTGGCTACTGGTTAACCAAAAACTCTGCGACATTGTGGGTTATACGCAAGAGGAATTGCTAACGCGAACTTTTCAGGATATTACCCACCCCGATGACCTAAATACAGATATTGAATATGTCCGCCGAGTGTTGGCATCAGAGCTTCAGACATATTCAATGGAGAAACGCTACATCCGCAAAGATGGTTCCCACATCTGGATTAATTTAACCGTTTCTTTGGTACGAGAACCTGACGGTAAGCCTAAATATTTCTTTTCTGTTGTTGAAGACATTAATGAACGCAAGCAAGCTGAGAGTGCATTACAAAAATCCCTTAAGGAATTGTCAGACATCAAGCAGGCGATAGATCGAGCTGCGATTGTCGTCGTGACAGACGAGAAAGGAATTATTAACTATGTAAACGATAAGTTTTGTCAAATTTCTCAATATTCCAGAGAAGAACTGATAGGACAAAACCATCGCCTGATTAATTCCGGTTTTCATCCAAAAGAATTCTTTCAAAACCTGTGGCAGACAATTTCTAACGGAAGAATTTGGCAAGGAGAAATTAAAAACCAAGCCAAAGATGGCACTTATTACTGGGTAAATACCACGATTGTTCCTTTTCTAAATAGCCAAGGAAGACCGTTTCAATATTTAGCAATTCGATTCGACATCACTGAACGCAAGCAGACGGAACAAGCATTGCAGCAGAGTGAACAAAGGCTGAAAATAGCTCTAAAAGCTGCCGAGATGGGTACTTGGGACTGGAATATCCTAACTAATGAAGTTACCTGGTCGGATAAGAACGAACAGCTATTTGGTCTGGCTCCGGGTACTTTCCGGGGAACCTATGAAGCCTTCCAAGAATGCGTTCATCCTGAAGACCGCGAAGCTACACATCAAGTTATAAGTCGTGCCGTTGAGGAAAAGAAGGACTACGAGCAGGAATACCGTATTATCAGACCGGATGGTAGTATCCGCTGGATCATGGGAAAAAGCCAGTTGTTTTGTGATGAAACTGGTTTGGTGGCAGTGCGGATGATTGGCACAACCAGGGATATCACCGAACAGAAGCTCTCTGAAGCAGCGCTAAGGCAACAAACTGAGCGGGAGCGGTTGATAGGAGCGATCGCGCAACGCATCCGCCAATCTTTAAATCTGGACGAAATTCTGAATATTACAGTTACTGAAGTACGGAATTTTCTCGCCTGTGACCGAGTGGTAATTTACCGATTCTCCCCAGATGGAAATGCTCTGGTAGTTGTAGAATCAGTCTCTGCTGGTTGGATATCTATGCAGGGATTAGTAATCCAAAGGACCCTGGTAGACACCTATTTTGAACGCTATAAACAAGGAAACATTATCGCAATAGAAGATATTTATACAGCAGGTTTAGATCAAGATTACATCGATATAATGGCTCAGTTTCAAATCAGGGCTGACTTAAAAGTACCAATTTTGCGAGGAGAGCAGACAAGCAGACAAGCAGACAAGCAGACAAGCAAAGGAACAGACTTGGGAGAAAAAGCTTTGTCCCCAATCCCCAATCCCCAATCCCCGATCCAAAATCGATTCTGGGGACTGTTGATTGCCCATAATTGTTCGGAACCCCGACAATGGCAGCAGTGGGAAATTGATTTGCTCTCTTCATTGGCAACACAGGTAGCGATCGCTATTGAACAATCTGCACTCTTCAAACAGGTGCAGGAACTTAACGCTAACCTGGAACGCCAAGTCCAAAAACGTACCACCCAACTACAACAATCTCTCGGCTTTGAAGCAGTGCTGAAACGCATCACTGACAAAGTTCGCGATAGTCTTGACGAAAGCCAGATTTGCCTTGCTGCTGTGAGAGAATTAGCTCTCTCATTCTACGTCGGCAGCTGCCATGCCTCTTTATACAACTTGGAGCAAGATACCGCTACTATCTGCTATGAATACACCATTTCAATGCCTTCCTCTAAAGGTCGCGTGTTGCAGATGGCTTCCTTCCCGGAAATTTACCAACCCCTCCGCCAAGGTAAGTGTTTCCAATTTTGTTCGCTCAATGCGAACTCTAATGATGGTCAAGCGGCTATGCTGGCGTGTCCGATTTTTGATAATCAAGGAGTGTTGGGGGATTTGTGGTTACTCCATCGCCCAGATTACACTTTCAACAATTTAGAGATTCGGCTGGTGCAGCAGGTGGCAAATCAATGCGCGATCGCTATTCGTCAAGCCCGACTTTATCAAACTTCACAAGCGCAAGTTCAGGAACTCGAAAAACTAAATCAACTCAAAGATGACTTTTTGAGTACAGTTTCTCACGAGTTGCGGACTCCGATTTCTAATATGAAAATGGCGATCCAAATGCTCAAAATTTCTCCTACCGCCGAACGAAGTCAGCGCTATTTGCAGATATTGCAAGCTGAGTGTAATCGAGAAACTGAGCTTATCAACGATCTCCTAGATTTGCAGCGCCTAGCCGCTGCGTCTTATCCCAGCTTTCTTGCCACAGCAATAAATATACCCGAATGGCTACCTAGCATCCTTGAACCATTTCGTTCGCGCATTCAGGAACGTCAGCAAATCTTACAACTTCACATCCCGCCAGAATTGCCTCCCCTCGTCTCCGATTTAACCAGTGTGGAGAGGATCGTGAGCGAGTTGGTTAATAATGCCTGCAAGTATACTCCACCGGAAGAACAAATTACCGTGACTGTGTATGCAAAGGAGAATATGCTGCAATTGAGGGTCAGCAATTCTGGTGTTGAGATTCCCCAGAAGGAGCTAAGCCGCATTTTTGAAAAGTTCTACCGTATTCCCAGTAGCGATCGCTGGAAGCAGGGCGGAACTGGTTTAGGATTGGCACTGGTGCAGAGACTCACAGAGCATTTGGGAGGTACTTTGCGAGTGGAAAGTGCTAATAATCAAACAACTTTTACCGTAGAGTTACCTTTAATATCCTCCTGAAGAATAGGGATTGGGGATTAGGGATTGGGGATTGGGGAAGAGGAAAAAGTCTTACCTAGTCCCTAGTCCCCAGCCCCTAGTCCCTAGTCCCTAGCCCCCAGCCCCTAGTCCCCAGCCTCCCTATTCACAATCTGGCGGATTTGGGCTGATTTTTCGGCATACTGGGCATCATCCAAGACTGGTTTTGCGCCTTCAATTGTTAGCGGTTGGGCAAGATCGATCCATGACTTGCAGCCGCCATATTCTGGACTATAGGTAATTATCTGTGGTTGGGGAAGTTTGTAAGTGCGTAGCAGCAGCACATAAAGGGGAGTTCGCGGTTTCCATTTTAGGCGATCGCTTACAAATTGCTCGTTCCAGATATGGTAAGGTAGCAGCGCCTTAACAGCCGCTTCGTCACTTACCTGGAAAATATCGGTAATTTTAGCCCAGGCACCAATTCTAATGGTTTCAGGATGCCAGCCTGACGGCACTGTTTCCACCAGGTGGGAATATTCAGCTTTCAGCAAATTCGGCTGTTGATGTTCAAATGTTGGGTAAAGCAAAACTTCTTTTTGGGCAACTTGAAAGCGGTTCCCCTCCTCCCGGATGCCGCCTTTGCGTAGCAGCATAATCGTTTTGCCTTGTTCTAAAGCATCAACAGCAGTTGCCCATTCTTTGAAGGCGTGAGTAGTATTTGTAGTGGTTGTAGTGGATTGCATAAGTATCGGGTAGAGTCCTGATTCAAGACTAGCGCCAACATTTAGGATGAAGGCATAACCTTATTAGTCAGGACTAACAAATGCAAACGCGATCGCTTGGCACTTCCGAAATCCAAATCACGCCTATCATCATGGGTACATGGCAAGCTGGCAAAAAGATGTGGGTGGGAATTGAAGATGCGGACAGTATAAAAGCAATACGGGCGGCGTTTGATGCTGGTATCACAACAGTTGATACCGCTGAAGTCTACGGAGAAGGACACTCTGAGCAGATTGTAGCCCAAGCCCTATCAGATGTGCGCGACAAAGCAGTGTATGCCACAAAGGTGTTTGCCAACCATCTCAAATATGACCAAGTGATAGAGGCGTGCGCTCGCTCTCTCAAAAACCTAAACACCGATTACATCGATTTATACCAAATTCACTGGCCTGCTGGCACATTTAAAAGTGAAATTGTCCCCATTGAGGAGACAATGAACGCTTTGAACCATCTGAAAGAACAAGGTAAAATTCGCACAATCGGCGTTTCTAATTTCAACCGCACTCAATTAGAAGAAGCCGCTCAATATGGACGCATTGATAGTTTGCAACCGCCTTATTCTCTATTTTGGCGTTCGGTAGAAAAAGATTTAACTCCTTACTGCGTCGAAAACAATATTTCCATCGTTGCCTATTCTCCTCTTGCTCAAGGATTATTAACTGGGAAATTTGAACCAGGACATAAATTCGACCCCCAAGATAACCGTGCTAAAAATAAACTCTTTCAAGGAGAGAATTACGATCGCGCTCAGTCAGCTTTAGACAAACTACGTCCGATTGCCGAACGCCATCAGTGTAGCCTAGCTCAGTTAGCTTTAGCTTGGTTAATTGCCCAACCACAGGGGAATGCGATCGCAGGTGCAAGAAACGAGCAACAAGCCGTAGACAATGCTAAAGCAGGTGATATTAATTTATCTGCTGATGACGTGCAAGAAATTGACGCAATTGGGCGAATTGTCACCGACCATTTGGATGATAATCCGATCATGTGGAATTGGTAAGTAGCACACAAAATAAACGTAAAATACTCTGTGTATATAGCGTTTCTCAGTTGGGTAGAATATATTGCGCTTCTAATGTTGGTAGGGACTTTTTGATTTCCATGTCCCTACAGATGTATCGCACCCAACCCTTGAGTTGCTATAGAAACACGGTTTTTATATACAGAGTGTTTTACGTCTATCTACTTAATTACATTGCAATCTATGGCAAAAGCCGCAGATATTGGCAGCAAACGTTTAATCAGTTTGGCGAAGACTGGCTGGGTGCAATGGGTGAAACAAAACCCCGACATCGTAGCTGGAGAATTTCTTGATTCACAATTCCAGTGGCTCAGCCGTGAAAGTGATGTTTTGGTAAAAGCGAATAGCCGGGAACACCGCGACTTTTTAGTGCTTAACGAGATACAATTAAACTATCAACTTCGGATGCCCAAGCGGATGTGGGCTTATGCAGCACTAGCAGAATAAAAGTACAACTTGCCAGTTTATCCGGTGCTGATTAATATTAGGCAACCCTCAGAAACAGTTGTAGTCTCACGCTAGAACTCTGAATTTATGGGGTTGCGATCGCGTCAAGATTATCGAGTAATTAATCTCTGGGAAGTAGACGCTGAACTTGCTTTTCAACCATCACTACCATCTTTACTACCTTTTGTGCCAATGTTGAGGGGTGGAGGTGAGGAGTCTGTAGTCAGACGCGCCGTACAGTGTCTAAGAGATGATGAGCAGTTAAACGAGCTAGAACCTCTGTTAGCATTCTTTGCTGGTTTCGTCTTAGAAACTCGTTTAGTACAACAGATTATGAGGTGGGATATGGCTGTGTTAAGGGAATCTCCTTGGTATCAAGAGATTTTAAGAGAAGGACAACAACTAGGGATGCAGCAGGGGATGCTGTCAGGTATTGAACTCGCTTTAGAGTTAAAATTCGGCACTGAGGGCTTACAGCTAATGCCGGAAATCTCTAATATTCAGGATGTGGAAAGATTGAAAGCGATCGCGCAAGCAATCAAAACGGTAAATTCTTTGGATGAACTGCGATCGCGCATAACAGCAAGCTAATTGTTAGATGTACATTGCTTCTTCAGGGACAAGTAAATGCGATGAATGAAACAATGTACATTAACCTTTTTTCCTATTATCTATTCTCTAGTTGCTAAAGGCATCCTTGATGCTATCAACAGTGCGTTCCACAACATTCTTTGCGTTGTCTACTGCTTTCTCAGTCCGAGCCGCATCTTCATCTGCTCTTTTCTCAATTCGATCCCTATCTCTCTTTGCTTTGCCCTCAACGGCACTATCATCCGTTGATTGCTCAACTCGGCTGGCATTTTTGTTTGCAGCTTCCTTAACCTTATTTTTCGTATCTTCGATGAAATTCTTGGATGGTTCAGCCACGTCGTCACGGTATTTCTCTTTAACTTGATCGCCCGCGTCTGCTGAGGCGATCAAGTTTGCAGCAGGAGAAGCCATTGCTGCGGTGTTCGAGAAAAACGCACCCTGCCAAACGAAGGCGATCGCTGACACGCAAAACAGAGTTGTAGCTAGCCAGCGTCCTACAGTCGAAAGCCGTTTTGTAAAATAATTCAGTTTCATACAATACCATGAGGTTTAGCATTCTATATTTACTTCATTTAGCGCATCAGCCAAACCGCTCTGTAGATAGATGTTCTGCCGTTTAAAGTTGTTAGACAAATTCACTCTTTCGATAGATTGAGTGAACGAACGTCATGTAATCTGCATTTACAGTTTAAGTTTGATGTGGAAATATCTTATATCCACGATGTGGAGCAATTAAGAGCGATCGCGCAGATCAGCAAGCTAAGTGTTGGGGCAATCGCACTACCAGCCTGCTTAGGAACGTGGATTAAATAATTTACAAAATTTCCTGCTCTAGGGCATGGCAATTCCATGCCCTAGAGCAGGAAATTTGGGGTTAATAAATCCATGTTCCTTATCCATCTGGTAATAATTCGTAACTGCTAACTCGAATGGTGTATCCCTATTGAGGCGATGGCGTTTCTGGTTAGTTATGAAAAATTACCGCTCTGCGTTTTGGGTCAATAGTTTATCCCTACTGGTAGTTGTTGCTTTAATTGTCTATACCAAAGTGTTTGGTGACTCAGCAGGAATATTATTTCAGCCGCCAGTTACCCCACAAGATCCAAGTGCGGGTTTGTTAACTCATACATTTCAATTATTATGCGCTGTGCCGCCCATTATTTGTACTTTTACTTTTGCATTGCTCCGAGCCATTCAATCACCCAAAAAACTAAATTTATTTATTCTATATTCGGCGCTGATAACTGGAGGTTTTCTGATTAATGAAATTTTTCGGATTCACATTATTCTGTTAAGGGCGGGTATTCCTAAGCTGGTGACTATAGTGGTCTATGCCGCAGTTAGCTTAGGATACGGATTAGCCTTCCGGCGGAAACTAAAATCAACGCCCTACATTCTGCTACTCAGCGGCATCGGTCTATTATTCAGCGCGATCGCGGTGGACTCGCTGAGGTTGAGCGGTGATGGATTTCCCAGCTTGCTAGAGGGGATTCCGAAGTTGTTCAGCGAAATCAATATTGCCCTTTATTTTTGGTATGTCTGCTACGGGGAGATATTGCGATCGCTCAATTCTTCCCCTGTTGAATGATTATGCTGTAATCGTTGGTAGCGATCGCGGTTATTTCTCTTCAACCTAGCTGCGGCTTCGCTACTCTTCCCCTCCCTCTGCGTCTCAGCGGTTCGTCACCTCAACATAAATATGCTCTAACCGCACAGCTTGACGCGAAATCGAATCCAGAGGAATACCATCAAAACGCGCAATAATCTCCTTCAATTCTAAAGGCTCCGTTAACCAGAAAGCCAAATCATTACCATAACGCCGGACAGGGAAATTATATTCTTTAGCACGCGCGATCGCTCTCTCTTCCTCCGGCGTTTGCACCACCACAACCTCCACCGCTGGAATTAATTGCCGAAGTTGTGATAGACTTCCCTCAGCCAAAATAGAACCATTTTTTAGAATACCAATTCTTTGACAAAGACGCTCAGCCTCATCTAACAAATGCGTTGTCAACAAAACCGTAATTCCCTTATCTTTGAGGCTCCGAATTAACTCCCAAACTTCATAACGCGACTCAACATCTAAACCTGTCGTTGGTTCATCCAAAATTACCAACTTTGGCTGATGAACCAACGCCACGGCAATATTCAACCGCCGCTGCATCCCACCGCTAAGAGTTTCCACCGGACTTTTAGCGCGACTTGCTAAATTGACAGCCTCCAAACAAGCTTTTACCTGTTGACGACGCTGCTCACTATTTAAACTGTAAATTCGCGCAAAGAAATTAAGATTTTCCTCACAGCTTAAGGTTTTATAAAGCAAATTTTCTTGCGGTGCTACACCAACTAACCTTTTTGTTGCTTCCGAGACAGGCTGGTTATTAATCCTAATTTCACCGCTATCAGCCTTACTCAAATTACAAACTATATTAATAGTCGTCGTCTTCCCTGCGCCATTTGGCCCCAGTAACCCGTAAATCTCTCCGGGTGAGATATGCAGCGATAAATCTTGTAAAACCGGGTGCTTTCCGTAAGACTTACTTAGCTTATTGATGTGGAGCATCGAGACAATTGCTAAGGGATTAAAAAAATTACAGGGTAGGCATCATGCCTACCCTGTCAATCCTCTTATATTAAACTATAAATTCCACAACTTGTCAAGGTTTCTTTAACGTAAACTACCGCAAAACTAAGCGGATTAGGCAGAATATTATCTTTTACTTTGCGTACCTTTGCGTAAACCTTTGCACCCTTTGCGTTAAAAATTCAAAGTCTTCTTTCAACGCTCAACATTCGACGATAAGACAGCCATCCTCCTGCAACCATGAAAACAGCAAACACGCATAAAAACCAAAAATGCGGGGCGATTTCATCCAGGCTATAGCCGTTAGCAGATACACCGACTAACGCTACATTCATATGATAAATTGGGTTATATTTAGCTATGTCTAAGAGCGTCTGGGGAAATAGAGAAGTAGGCAAAAACGCACCTCCCAAAATTAATAAAGGCACTCCAAACGCAGCTACCAAAGCATTGACATCCTCAGTGCGACGGGCGAACTGCGTACCGAGAATAAATCCTACACCTACATAGGAAATAATACTTAGTAAGATAATCAGACTTCCCAACAGCAAAGAACCTTGAAACCTGGCATTCCAAAAGGCAGCAATAGTATAAACTAAAAGCGTTTGACCGATGCCGATGCAGCTATGGGCGAGAAAAATTCCTAAAAAATAGGACGTACCGCTCAAAGGTGAGATAAAAAGGCGTTTGAGGGTTTGCTGTTCTCTTTCTGACACCACGGTTGCCACACTACCGCCTAAACAACTGAAAAACAGCGCTGCACCTACTAAAGTAGAAGGAGCGGCGAACTCAAAAGCCTGAGCTATTGACAGCTTGGCACGTTCTGCCAGAATAAAGCCACTGAGTATTAAGACCGAAAATGGGAAAATACACCAAAAAATCAGGCTGCGCCGCCGCCGCAACAGTTCAATCAAGATGCGTTGGCAAACTGCCAGCGTTTCGCGCCCGTATTTCATAGTGTGAGGATAAAAGCTGAGTAGCATAATGAGTCAATTATCCACTTCCCCACAATTGCCGTCCATCTCCCGCCGCACGCTGATCAAAATGTTTGGTGTCGGTGCTGCTGCTGGATTACTGGGATATTCTCGCTTCTCCAAACCCCAGCCAACTGTTTTTCGGCAAGATAACATTTTGTTGCCACCAATGCTAAACCAGCCAAAGAGCGTTGTGGTAGTGGGGGCTGGCTTGGCTGGGTTAGCCTGTGCGTATGAACTGAGCCAGCGTGGTTTTACTGTAACGCTTTTAGAGCGATCGCCTCAACTTGGAGGCAAAATCGCCAGCTGGCCAATCCAGGTGGGGGACGAAAGTTTTATGATGGAGCATGGCTTCCACGGGTTTTTTCCTCAGTATTACAACCTCAAGAGCATAGTAGAAGAACTCGACATCGCTGAGAATTTCATCGATTTAAAGTTCTACTCGGTTGTTTACCGGGATGGGAGTTACAAGCCAGAAGTGTTCCGCCCCAGCAATTCAGCTTTTCCCTGGAATATTGTAGATTTAGCTGTAGCATCCCCCAACCGACTACGCTGGGGGATTAATTTAACCAAAGTTGGACATTGGGAAGTTTTCCGGGCAATTACGGGATTTCAAACTCAAAAAAGTTTCCAACGTTTAGATCATTTATCGGTTGCACAATGGGTGCAAAAAGATTTCCCACATGGGTTGTATGACTTATATTTTCTCCCCTTTGCGAAATCAAGCTTAAATGCACCAGATAAAATGAGTGTGGGAGAATTAATGCAGTTTTTCCACTTCTATTTTTTTGGCAATCCAGAAGGTTTAGCTTTCAACGGCACCAAACAGGATATGGGAACCTCGCTGGTGCAACCAATTGCTAAGGCGATTGAACGCAACGGTGGCAAGATTATTAAAGGTGCAACAGTTAGCGAAATTCAGGCACAAGAAGGCAAAATAAATTCCCTCAGCTATCAACAGGGAGCTGGTAATGATGTGCCATTTTGGGTGAAGCGCAATTCTGCTATTGCCAACGAGCAACTAGAATATTTTGGTGCAGGGGATACTGTTTTTGCGGCGATACCACAGGGGAATGAAGCAATTTCCCTTAGTTGTACTCACCAAGGCTGTACAGTTGGACTGGCAGATGATGGTAAATTTCACTGTCCTTGCCACGGCGCAGTTTTTGACAGCGAAGGCAAAGTAATAAAAGGGCCTGCAACTAGAGATTTATCACGTTTTAAAGTAATGCAACGTCAGAAAGATCAGCTGCAACTCGTAGGAGCAAATAATAGCTTGCATCTACAGGAATCAGTGGAAACAGTAAAGGCGGATTACTACGTATTTGCTACCGATGTACCGGGCGTACAACAATTGTTTAATAGAATGAATGGGGATGTCGAGGAAAAAGTGCGATCTCAAGTTGAAAAATTAGCGGTAGCAGATCCCTTTGCCGTTTGTCGCTTCTGGTTTGACCGCGATTTTGAATGGGAACACAGCAACTTTGCTTCCCTCTCCGGCTATCAGCTAACTGACAGCATTTGCCTTTACCACCGAATCCAGGATCAATTTATTGAGTGGACAAAAGAAACGGGCGGTAGTGTTGTTGAATTACACGCTTACGCCTACAAAGAAAAGGATTTTCCTACTCAGCAAGTGTTACTTACCACTTTTGAACAGGAACTCTATGAAATTGTCCCAGAACTCAAAGCGGCCAATATGTTACACAGGGAACTGGTGAACCAAAAGAACTTCTCAGGGTACCCACCCAATAGTTACGCAGATAGACCAGAGACTAGCACAGCTATTCCTAACTTATTATTTGCTGGTGACTGGGTGAAAATGCCGTTCCCGTCTGGCTTAATGGAACGGGCAATTAGTAGCGGGTTGCTGGCAGCAAATGAAATTTTACACCGCGAAGGATTGCAAAGGCGACCATTGCTGACGGTGAATCCAGAAGGCGTATTGCAGATATGAACCTTTCCCAGAACCGCACTGAATTTAGGAAAATTAAAGTCGGTTTGATCCGATAGCTATTAGCCTGCGAATTAAATTCGCAGGCGATATTTGTTGCTTTGTGAAACTATGCAATCTTCTTCTATAACTACCCAACATCAGAACATTCGCCAGATAGGAATTAACCTTAATTACTGGTATGTAGTTGCACGCAGTACCGAAGTAAAAACCCAGCCGCTAAGTGTCGTTATCTGGAATCAACCAATCGTAATTTATAGAGATAGCACAGGAAAAATTCACGCCTTAGAAGACCGCTGCCCTCATCGTCAAGTTAAACTTAGTCATGGTAAAGTTACTGGCGATGAATTGGAATGTGCTTATCACGGCTGGCGTTTTAATGAGGCGGGTGAATGTGCAGCAGTTCCCTATCTAGCAGCTAATCAAAAATTACCAAGTTGCCAAATTCGCCGCTATCCTGTGCAAGAATTGGACGGTTTTATCTGGCTTTTTCCTGGGGACAGCACCGATTTAGAGACGCAAAATTTCTCGTCTCTAAAACCTCTTGGCGTTCCTGAATGGGATCATCTCAACTATATTGCTACTGTTTCAGTTATTCAGTGTAATGCCCATTACTCCTATTTAATTGAAAACTTGATGGATATGTACCACGGACATTTACATCAGGATTGGCAAGCTTGGACTGATGCAGTGCTTGAAGATATTCACGAAGAAGTTAATCGTGTAGATGCTCATTATCAAGCTCAGAGTTATTACAAAATAGACAAGATTTGGTCTATTTCTCAGTTGTTTTTTCCAGCCTTGCGTCGCTTACACCCAGAACCGTTGGATGTTAGCTATATTTATCCGCACTGGGTTTCAACGTTAGGCAAGGATTTCAAAATTTACTGTCTACTTTGCCCGGTGAATGAAACGACAACTCGTGCTTATATCATTCATTTTACATCATTAAATGCCTTTTGGCGGTTGCACAAATTGCCAGTAGCATTTCGCCGTTTTGTGAAAAATAGTTTATTTGGTTCTGCTCAAAAATTACTCGATGGATTAGTCGTTGAAGATGTACAAATGATTGAGGAAGAACAACAGGCATATTTGAATAATCCAGAACGACGGGGTTATGAATTAAATCGAGCATTGGTAAGCGTACAACGACTGATGAAAAATCAAGTAGAACAAGACTAAGCGATCGCTTACTCTTGTTCTGTTTCCCTACGTCGAATGAAGTTCGTCCAAAATGCGCGCTCGTCCTGTTTCCCCGAAGTGGGAAAATGAAACAGAGTAATGCTTAGTGACACAGGGAGAGGAAGAGGGAAGATGCTGAAACGAATTGCCGCAATACTGCTTGTAGTATTAACTTTGAGCTTACAAAGTTGCACTGCTGTCAGCGCCACCAGTGGGCTAAGAAGCTATGTCGATAGCACCGACGGCTATCAGTTCCTATATCCTCATGGCTGGGTTGAAGTCAACGTGGGCAATGCAGCAGATATTGTCATGCACGATATCATTGAGCCAAGCGAAAATGTGTCAGTCGTAATTAGCCCAGTTCCTGAAGGTAAAACCCTGGCTGACTTAGGAACACCTAGTGAAGTAGGTTACAAATTATCAAAAAGCGCGATCGCACCCCCCGGATCGGGACGCGAAGCCGAATTGGTGAACGCCGAAAAAGCCGAGTCTGGCGCTAAAACTTATTACTTTTTAGAATACGCCGTCAAACTCCCAAATCAGCAACGCCATAATTTCGCCTCAGTCGCCATCAGTCGAGGTAAACTCTTCACCTTCAACGCCTCCACTACAGAAAAACGCTGGGCGAAAATGCAGCCGATGTTGAAACAAGTCGTCAGTTCATTCTCAGTTTATTAATAGCTAATGGCTAATGGCTAATGGCTTTTGAACAAGCGAGCAATTTGCCATCCTTCAACTGATAACTTGACTAATGACTATGAATATTCCTCCCTTTGTCTTAGCCTCCGCGTCCCCAGCCCGCCGCCGCTTGTTGCAAACTGCTGGAATCGATCCGGTAGTTGCAGTCAGCGATTTTGATGAATCGCAAGTCCAGTTGAACGATCCAGCCGAACTGGTGCAAACCCTAGCATTGCGTAAAGCTGAAACAGTGGCTAGTCAATTTCCAGATGGTTTGGTGTTAGGGTGCGATTCCGTTTTAGCCGTCAACGGCGAAATTCATGGGAAACCAGCGGATGAGAAAGAAGCGATCGCACGTTGGCAAAAAATGCGCTCCTCTGTCGGCAACCTGTATACTGGTCATGCTTTAATTGACCAACGGCAGGGTAAAACTCTAGTAGAATGCGGCATCACGCGAGTTTACTTTGCCAATATAAGCGATCGCGAAATAAACGCCTACGTCGCCACTGGCGAACCTCTCAAATGCGCTGGCTGCTTTGCTCTCGAAGGCAGAGGCGGACTATTTGTAGAAAAACTCGAAGGCTGTCACACCAATGTCATCGGTCTTAGTTTGCCCCTGCTGCGCCAAATGCTCGGTGAACTGGGATACGATGTCACAGACTTCTGGCAACAATGAAAGTTATCCTTAGTCATTAGTCCTTTGTCTTCGGCGCTAATGACAAATGGCTTAATGACCAATGACCAATGACTAAGACATTAAGAGAGGGGATATTGTGGGAGTAAGTAAAGAGTTCAAAGAACAACTCAAAGCTGGCAAAGTTGTTGAAGCACTCACCTTGGCACTAAGCGAAGCCATAGAATTAGAAATCACCACCTGGGTTTCATCCGCTAATTCAGACACTCCGGCAGGAGATCAACCCCTACCCGGCCATTCTATGCGAACCCGCATCAACATCGTAGATGGTGACATCGAAAATGAAGTAGGCAGCGAATTTCTTGGCAATGGTTCCTACACCGAATTGCGAGAATTTCACTTAGAGCAAGTTCAGGAAGGTCGTGAAATTATCCAAGAAAACCTGGCAAACTTACAACAGCTATTTACAGTCTTAACTAACACATTGTCTCAAATGCAAACATCGCGGTTGTCTTCAAATAGTCAACCCCTTTTTCCTCCTTCCACGCCAAACAACCCATCTGAGTAAAAAGGCACTCCTGCAAAGGTAAAAGGTAAAATTATTTACTTTAATTTTACCTTTTACCGGATTGATTAATAACTAAAAACTTAGCTAAAAATATCTTTATGGCGGCAAGCGACGACTTCAAGCAAAAACTCAAAGCTGGCAAAATTGTTGAGGCACTTTCTACCGCACTCAGCGAGGCAATTGAGTTGGAAATTACCACTTGGGTTGCTAAAGCCGACTCAGATCGAGAGCAGCCCGAACCAGGCTCTCGGATGCAGACTCGGATTAATATTGTCGATGGCGACATCACCAACGAAATTGGCAACCAATTTCTCGATACTGGCCCCTATAGCGAACTGCGGCAATTTCATTTAGAACAGGTTCAGCAAAGCCGCGAAATTATCCAAGACAACCTCAAGAGTTTGCAAAAATTATTTGGAATTTGGGCGCAAATGCGACCCTCAAATCCTCCAAAATTGTCTGGTGTAGAGAGTCCTAAACTACCTCCAGACGATGCTGCTCCTTTAGTTATGGAGCCTGAAGTTTCTGTGGTAGAGGTTGCGATCGCTTCTGAGTCCGTTATTGAGGTTGACACTGTTAGCGAAGCCCCGTCTGACCCCTCCCCAACCCCTCCCGGAAGCGGGGAAGGGCTTCTAGATTCCCCTTCCCAGAACAAAAGTTCTTCTTTTCCTTCCCCCCTTGCAGCGGCTGAATCGTCAGGTTTTTCGACTTCCCCTTTAGCAGCATCCGTTCCCGCACAAACCCCACCAATTGCGCCCACCCCGTCCCCAGAGACATCGGAAACAATTGTAGAGCCTGTGTTGAGTGCCGAGGAATGGGAACAAGCCCTCTTAGAGGAACCGCCATCCGAGCCAGCGTGGACGGCTACTCAGCAGACTGTAGTGAACTGGGGAAGCGATGAAGAGTGGGAAGATGTGGAGGTAGAGGAACCAGAACAACGCTTCACCGGGTGGTCGCAGACTGGTGTACAGGATGACGAATGGGAAGGGTTCGACAACTGGGGAGAAGAGGAACAAAGCCAACCGAATCAGCCACAAAGAAACTTTACTTCAAGTGATCGCCTTTCAAATCCGATGGCAGTTTTGTTCGGAGATATACCACCGGAAGAAAAGCCCCCATCTAACTCAGAAATGCCCGACGAGGAAACGCCCGTCACCTTTGAAGACCCTTTCTTTTCAGATATACCCGTCGAGCCTGGGGATAACAATCCTACTGATGAGAAGAACAAAAAACCAAAGTAATAGCACCGGAGGCTAACAATTGTGGTGAATAGACCTGACACAAATAGTAGAGATATTATCCCTAATTTGCGACCTAAGTTTCACAACTTTTTACAGTCTTTAAGCGATGTACTCATCGACATCACGGCTCTAGAAGTTAATACAATGGTTGTCGATCAAATTACCGGAACAAAGTTCATTCCTTGGCAAGCTTATCGAGATATTTATCCCATTTGCAAGCCATATTTGGAAAGAATGGGAATTCATCCGTCCCTGCACGCGCGTTACCTGAGTCTTCGTAAGCAAATCGAAATAGAGTATTGTTTATACCGCGTTGAAGATGTTGCAGAAGATGCTTCCCAGCTAAGGGAATTTGTCCGAGTTCTCAGCGATCCCACAGCCGAACTGGATTTGCAAAAGACGAAACTACCTAACCCACTCAACCCATCTGCTAATCCGGCTGTTGAAATTAAAAGGATTCAAAGTCTGCTTGACGATGGCAGATTTTTACGCAGTTTACGGAAGGTAGATGAGCTAAAGGCGGCGCTTGACAATCGTAACGAAGCACTCAAGAATAGCGAAATTGCTGCATCAGAAAATCCGGAAGAGGCAGTGACAACCGACATTATTTATGCTCAATCGGTTATTCAGTTGGATGGAGATATCATCAACCGCTACCATGAAAAACTTTTTCAACACGAGCATAAAGACATAATTTTAGATATTCATAGACAAGGAGTAACTGCTGGGGAAAAACAGTGGCACGGACTGTTAGAGTTTATGGTAAACATGGTAGAATCTTTGGTGAATCAACGTTCGATAAAAAACATATTTAACCGAAATTGATATTGCGTAACAGCCTAGCAACTAAAGTTGCAATCGCTCAAAAATCCAGCGAAAGCAGGCTTAAAAGAAGTGAGTTTTCGGGATTCTGGTTCCCAGGTTGCTCTTGGGAATAAATGTGGAAATCTCAGTCTTTCAAACTGATGCCAATTAAACCGAATATTGCTAAAAATGAGTGGGAAATAATTTTGCAATATCATCCAGAAAATGCCTTGATTTAACTGCATACATTCAAGTCGAGGAAGTCAAAGACGAAAAGGGACAAGTAGTGTTTCGCTTCGTGCGATTTAACTTAGATCAGAATGTCATAGACAGAATTCTGCAAGCTAGAACAAAGGGAAAAGATTTGTGTATCTCCCCAAAGAGACTTGGGGAATTGCGTTCTTATGCTTTATTAGATGCGGAAAATAGATTACAATCTGGCTTAACTTTCTGCACTTACTACTATCATGTAACTAGAGAGAAAGTGGCTGATAACATTGTTATGAGGAGTGTGATTTCTCTGGATGGAGACATCATTCACCAAATTCGCCATGATTGTCTCGTTGACTCAACTTGGTGTTTAGCGATCGCAACTGCACACCACTGGCTTGTCGCTCAACTTTTAAACAATCTGCATCTCAAAACAGCTTTGTTGTTAAAGTGGATATCTTGGGGGCTATCTTTATTAGTTGTCCTTCCTACAGTTATTGTTTATATACAGCAGCTTAATCTATTGAACCTGTTAGTATCGCTGCTAACATCGTGGCTATTGCAAATTGGATTTAAGCGTCTATTATATTTATTTTTTCCATTGCTAAATCGCTGGCTTTTGCGTCAGTTATTATTGCGATTACTCTCTTCTAATCTGATGGAAAAGAAAATTGCCAAGGGCATTTTAGAGTGGTTTGGAGTATAAATACCAGGGGTCAAGGCATTGTGCTTTACTTGTTGATGTGGGCGATAGTATCTCAAAAAAAATATCCAGAGATAGATCAAGTCAAAGACGCATCTTCTGTAGAAAAAGGGACGGGTGAGGTATAACTGGAAATCCCATCTCAGGGAGAGTCAGGAGAATAAAGTAGATGTCATTTATTAGAAAATACCCGCTTGCTACCTTCTTTATTTTGGTTTATGCGATCGCATGGTTAGTTTGGGGTAGCAAAATCGCCGCAACCTTCGGCTGGATTTCCTTCCAACTCCCCGAAAACTTAGCCTTCTTTGGCATTAGCATATCAGCAGTGATGATTAGCGCGATCGCAGACGGAAAAGCTGGAATTAACAGATTCTTTAGCCGACTGATGAGGTGGCGTGTCAGCGGGAAATGGTACGCGATCGCTTTCCTCATACCAGCTGGCATTAGTCTAGCAGCAATTGGTCTTCACATCCTGTTGGGCGGGAATCATCAAATCGCCACCATAATTCCATTGCAAGGAATATTACCCTTATTCATGGAACAAATCATCATCCATCTGTTAACTGAAGAACCTGGGTGGAGGGGATTTGCTTTACCAAGATTTCAGGAAAATTTTACCGCCTTATGGGCCAGTTTCATCCTGGGTTTAAGCTGGGGAATATGGCACTTTCCCTTATTTCTCATCCCAGGAACACCTCAAGCTAGTATCCCCTTTGTAGGTTTCCTTCTTTCCACGATAGCGATCGCGATTCTGATGACGTGGATCTACAACCACACAAAAGGCAGCGTATTACTCGCCGCATTCTTCCACGCTGCCTATAATACTACACTTGTCTTCTTTGGCACACTGTGGGGAGATTTGCGAGTCTTCTGGTTCTACGTCGCCGTCACCTGGATAGCAGCGATTTTCGTTGTGATCATAGAAGGCGCAGCACATCTCGATCGTAAAAAGACACTGACAGCCACCTGAAGTTATCCCCTCTCTGCGCCCTCAGCGCCTCGGCGGTTCGTTTCCCCCATCCCCTTCAGTAGCAACCGTGTCTCCCCTGCTACCTTTTTGTAACAATTTCTGTAACAGGACAACTACTAGCATCCTATCGCGTCTAAATTCAGACAAAGACATGGCTAATCCTGCCATCAACAGGCAATGCTACTAAAAGATATCCGAGACTACCAAATTCTCTTTCTAACCTCATTTCTTGTCTTAGGAATTTCGACAAGAGACTGGACGCTACGACTAGATTTAATTTTAGTTGTAATAGTGACTTGCCTAGTTACTCAGTGGCTAGCAACATCCATCAAACAAAACCTACTCAAAGAAACTGAATCAACAACCAATGCTCCCGTCAAATCTTCATTTCGCAGTGCTTTAATTACAGCTTTAGGTTTAAGTTTGCTGCTAAGAGCTGATAATTACACCACAATGATTTTAGCAGGCTCATTAGCAATTTTTAGTAAATTTATTTTTCAAACTCATAACAAACATTTTTTCAATCCTGCCAATTTTGGTATTATTTCAGTTCTCATTTTAACACCCGATGCCTGGGTTTCCCCTGGACAGTGGGGGGATGATTGGTGGTATGCCTTGTTATTTGCAGGAACCGGAGGCATGATATTAAAACGAGTCGGACGATGGGACACAACCGCTGCTTTTTTAGGTTCCTATGCCCTTTTAGAAGCGATTCGCAATCTTTGGCTTGGCTGGACATGGGACGTATTTTTCCATCGTTTAACCAGTGGTTCTTTACTGCTGTTTGCCTTGTTTATGATTACAGATCCTCGGTCAATTCCCAACGCCAGAATCAGCCGCTTAATATGGGCTATTTCCATCGCTGTATTAACCTTTATTCTGCGAAATCATTTTTTTGTTTCTACCGCAGTTTTCTGGGCTTTATTTGCTCTGGCACCCTTAACTGTAATTTGGGATTTAGTTTGGAAAGCGCCCAGATTCTCGTGGTGGAATTCAGCAAATAAACCTGAAAATGCTGAACCTGAGCAGTATATACAAGCGTGAAGTCTTACTAAAATAAAAGAGGTGACAATGAAATTATTTCGGATTTTCAAAACCTTACTTATAACTTGTCTAGCGGTTATTTGCTTTGCGCCTACAGCCTGGGCATTTTGTGGATTTTATGTCGCTAAAGCAGATACCAAATTATACAACAAAGCTTCTCAAGTAGTGATTGCGCGGAGTGGCGATCGCACTGTTTTAACTATGGCGAATGACTATCAAGGAGATGTTAAAGACTTCGCCTTAGTTGTCCCCGTTCCCACGGTACTTAAAAAAGACCAAGTTCGCGTTGGCGAACCCAAAATTATCGAACGTTTAGATGCTTTTAGTGCGCCGCGGCTGGTAGAATATTTTGACGAAGATCCGTGTAATCCTGTCATGTATGCTCCAAGACCTGTATCAAGAGCAGCGATGGAACCTGGCGCAGCAAGGGGAAATAGAGACGAAAGCACTTTAGGTGTCACGGTAGAAGAACGTTTTACAGTCGGAGAATATGACATTGTAATCCTCAGCGCCAGAGAATCTAATGGTTTAGAAACTTGGCTAAATCGCAACGGTTATCGCATTCCCAAAGGTGCTAAACAACTGCTGCAACCATACATCCGACAAAACATGAAATTCTTCGTTGCTAAAGTCAACTTAGGAGAATTTGAAAAGTCTGGGACTCAATTTCTGCGACCTTTGATGATGGCTTATGAATCTCCTAAATTCATGTTGCCGATTCGTCTAGGCATGATTAATTCTACTAGCGAACAAGACTTAATTGTTTATGTCTTATCGCCAAAAGGTCAGGCAGAAGTTACCAACTACCGGACAGTCAAAGTTCCCTCGGATGCTGAAATACCAGTATACGTTAAAAATGACTTTGCTAATTTCTACAAATCTATGTTCAAAAACGCATACAATCGGGAAAATCAAAAAGTTGCTTTTCTCGAATATGCGTGGGATATGGGTAGCTGCGATCCGTGTTCTGCGGAACCATTAAATCCAGAAGAACTGAAGAAAGCTGGTGTATTTTGGCTAGATAACTACCCTTCGGGTATCCAGCAGTCAGCGCCCTTCCGGAGAGGCATTGTTCCCTCCAGTAATGTTTTTATTACTCGTCTCCACGTCCGCTATACCCGCGATAAGTTTCCGGAAGATTTGATGTTCCAAGAAACATCAAATCGCCAAAATTTCCAGGGTCGCTATATCCTCCGCCATGCTTTTACAGGGGAAGTTAAATGTCAAGCAGGACAACAATATAAAAAGTCTTTGGCTGGACGATTTGAACAAGAAGCGCAAACTTTAGCGAAGCTTACAGGGTGGAATATTCAGGATATTCGGAAGAAAATGCCTGTGGCACAAAGCAGTTCTAGACCTTGGTGGCAAAATATTTTCCCTTGACACTTAAAGTGTCATAACTTTACATTTCTGTTAAATAAGCAGGTTTTTTATGAAGCTTCCGTGAAGATGGGGCGTCTTAAAACCTGCTTATTAGCTTCATAGGGTTGTCTTAACGTGCGATCGCTACTGTGTGAGGAATAACGAAAGCTAAGTACAAACACGGTTGCTATGAAGATCCAGAAAGCTCTAATTTCCCGGTTCGATCGCCTTTTATCCGGAGGATTGCTGACAGCAGGGATAATGGGAGCGATCGCGATCGCGTCTGGGTCAGCCCAAGCCACCACCCCCCGCTTTGCCACATTCAACGCCTCACTAAACCGCAACGGTGAAGGTCAACTAATTACCGATTTGTCAACCCCCGACAACGTACAGGCAAAGACCGTTGCCGAAATCATCCAACGAGTCAACCCTGACGTGCTGTTAATCAATGAATTCGACTATGTAGAAGGCGGTACAGCAGCCCAACTATTTCAAAATAACTACCTTTCAGTTAGCCAGAATGGTGCTTCCCCCACTGAATATCAATATCGCTACGTTGCACCATCCAACACTGGCATACCTTCCGGATTTGACCTAGACAACAATGGCACAGTCGGCGGCCCAAACGATGCCTATGGCTTCGGATTCTTCCCCGGTCAGTATGGCATGGCGTTGTACTCCAAGTACCCAATTTTAGAAGAAAGCATCCGCACCTTCCAAACCTTCCTGTGGAAAGATATGCCGGGAGCCTTACTTCCCGACAACCCAGCGACACCCGAACCCAATGACTGGTACTCGGAAGCAGAACTTGAGGTAGTTCGTCTCTCCTCCAAGAGTCACTGGGATGTCCCAATTAATGTTAACGGAGAGATTGTTCACGCCCTCCTTAGCCATCCTACCCCCCCAGTATTTGACGGACCCGAAGACCGCAACGGTAGGCGGAATTTTGATGAAATTCGCTTTTGGGCAGACTATATCACACCCGGAGAAGGCGATTACATCTACGACGATCAGCGCACCTTTGGAGGACTTAGTGCTGATTCAAGCTTTGTCATTATGGGCGACCAAAATTCAGATCCTTTTGATGGCGATAGCTTACCCGGTGCAATACAGCAATTGCTGGATAATCCGCTTGTCAATACCAGTGTCACTCCTACCAGCGAAGGCGGCCCAGAACAGGCAATTTTGCAAGGCGGTGCTAATCTAACCCATAAAAGCAACCCAGCATTTGATACAGCTGACTTTGCTGATGGTACACCCGGTAATTTGCGCGTAGATTACGTTTTGCCATCGCAGGATTTAGAGATTGTTGATGCAGCTGTATTCTGGCCTAAGAGCAGCGATCCCTTGTTTCCTCTAGTGGGGACGTTCCCCTTCCCCAGTTCCGATCATCGCCTGGTGTGGGCTGATGTTAAGGTGGCTGATGATAGCGTCAGCGTACCTGAACCTTCCGCTACTCTGGGAATTTTCAGCCTTAGCATTCTAGGGATAATTGGTAATTCCCGCCGTCGCCGCAAACCGATTGTTTGAGTTAGCGTAGCTTAGGTTGGGTTTCGTTCCTCAACTCAACACCCATAAGCATTGGTTGGGTTTCCCCACGGTAATCCCAACCTAGAAATATTCTTAAGTGAACCGTATTGTTCTCTAAGATGCTTCTCTTTCCAGCAGCAAAGTAACAGGGCCATCATTCTCAATTGCTACCTGCATCATCGCCCCAAATTCACCAGTTTCTACTGGCACACTTTGGCGCAATTTCTCAACAAACTGTTCGTAAAGCTTTCTGGCAACATCTGGTGCAGCTGAACGGTCGAAGGAAGGGCGGCGACCTTTGCGACAATCTCCGTAGAGGGTGAACTTGCTAATTACTAACAGTTCGCCCCCGATTTCTTGAATTGATTTTTCCCAGCGTCCCGTCCCATTTTCCTCATCTGGAAATAAGCGTAATTCCAGACATTTTCGCGCTATCCAGTCAAGTTCTGCTTCGGTATCCGTATCGGCAATGGCTACGAGTAAGTTAAGTCCTCGCCCAATTTTGCCGATAACTTTACCTGCAACCTCAACTTGAGATGATTTAACTCGCTGAACGACAACGCGCATAATTAGTCATTAGTCATTACATCTGTAGGGACATGGCATTGCCATGTCCCTACCAAACGTTAGAATCGCAATGTATTCGACCCAACTGAGAAACGCTATAAACTATTAACCATTAGCAATTAGCTGATGACTAAAAGCTACTTTCCGAACCCTTTGCCACGACTTGCAGAGGGGAGACAGACACATTTCTGGATTTGGTCGCGCAGGGTTTCTTTATCTAAATCCTGACCAATCAGCACCAGCTGGGTTTTCGGTTGACCTTTCCAATCTTCATCCTCAATACTAAAGCGCTTGCCGCAGAGGTGGAAAATATGCCGTCTGGGGCTTTCGTCAAACCAAAGAATCCCTTTGGCACGGAAGACGGTAGAAGGCAATTGATTATCTAAGAAATTTTGGAACTTCTTGATAGCAAAAGGCTTGTCGCTTTCAAAGGAAATTGAGGTAAACCCGTCATTTTCCAGGTGGTGCGAGTGGTGGTGATGGTCGTGGTCGTGGTCATGAGTGCAAACATCATGTTCATGATCGCAAGCACTATGATCGTGATGGTCGTGATGATCGTGATGGTCGTGGTCGTGGTGGTCGTGTTCCGATTCAACCTCTAAATACCTGTCAGACTCAAACAAACCGACGCTGAGAATCAAAGGCAATGACACCTGTGCGCGTGCGGTTCGCAGAATTCTGGCATCAGTTTTCATGTCCCGAATTCTAACTTCCAGCGAATCCAAGTCAGCTTCATCTACCAAATCTGCTTTGTTTAGTAGAATAATATCACCATAGGTAATCTGGCTGGTGGCGGCTTCGCTGTTGAACAAATCGAGACTGAAATTTTCTGAATCTACCACCGTGATAATAGAATCCAGGCGGGTCATGTCTCGCAGTTCCGTCCCCAAAAAGGTCAGTGCAACTGGCAAAGGATCTGCGAGTCCGGTTGTTTCGACTACCAGATAATCTATTTTGTCTTCGCGTTCCAGAACTTTGTAAACTGCCTCAACCAAATCGTTATTAATGGTGCAGCAGATACAACCGTTACTCAACTCCACCATATCTTCTCCGGTGGTGACAATCAGTTCATTGTCAATGCCGATTTCACCAAATTCATTGACCAGAACAGCGGTTTTCACGCCTTCCTGATTGCTTAAGATGTGGTTGAGGAGCGTGGTCTTGCCGCTGCCAAGGAAACCTGTAATGATCGTGACAGGCAAGCCGTGTTTCGGGGAATCGATTGCTGGGGATTGGTCAGGTTTAACTGCTGGTTGCATAACGCGACTGTCGAAAAGGTCAGAAAATGGAACTTGTAAAGATCGGCAGGGCATTGAATGCAGATATTTGCATCCCTGCTACCCTCCTTTATTATGGCTTGTTACACGGCCTGGAAAATAACGAAGCTGATAAGATGCCGATGCCGTTTAACATGGAGGCAAGCGATCGCTGGTGTTAACCCTCCAATTTTACAGATGCGATGATATATTGCGTCTCTACGGCTACACAAACAAAAATCATCTGCGCTGACTACAATCTAATTCAAAGTTTATGACCCTATCACTCTACAACACCCTAACCCGTCGTAAGGAATCCTTTGAACCCGTGGAACCTGGTAAAGTCGGGATGTACTACTGCGGCGTAACGGTGTACGATTACTGCCACTTGGGTCATGCTAGAGCTTGTATCGTTTGGGATGTGACGCGCCGCTATTTGCAATTTCGCGGCTATGATGTGCGCTACGTACAGAATTTTACTGATATTGATGACAAAATCCTCAATCGAGCCAGGCTTGAGGGTTCAACGATGGAGGAAGTCGCAGAACGCTATATCCAAGCTTATTTTGAGGATATGGCGCGGCTGAATATCCAAGAAGCTGATGAATATCCCCGCGCTACTCATACGATAGATGGAATTAAGCGGCTGATTCACGAGTTGGAACAGAAAGATTTTGCTTATCCTTCGGCTGGCGATGTCTACTATGCAGTTCGTGAATTTCCGGAGTATGGCAAGCTTTCGGGACGCAAGTTAGAAGATATGCAGGCTGGCGCGAGTAATCGGGTTGAGGTGGAACCGGAAGCGTCTAAGAAAAAAGACCCGTTTGATTTTGCTTTGTGGAAGGCTGCTAAACCGGGGGAACCTGCTTGGGAGTCGCCTTGGGGTGATGGTCGTCCGGGATGGCATATTGAATGCTCAGCTATGGTGCGCGATCGCTTGGGCGAAACTATAGATATCCACGCTGGCGGTGCTGACTTAATTTTCCCCCACCACGAGAACGAAATTGCCCAATCGGAAGCGGTAACTGGCAAGCCGTTAGCGAACTACTGGCTGCATAACGGGATGGTGACGGTCAATGGGGAGAAGATGTCTAAGTCTCTGGGCAACTTTATCACCATTCGCGAGTTACTCGATCGAGGGGTCGATCCAATGGCGGTGCGGCTATTTGTTCTTACAGCTCAATACCGCAAGCCGATTGATTTTACCGATGAAGCAATTCAGGCGGCAACTAACGGTTGGCATACGCTCGAAGAAGCTCTGCTGTTTGGCTATATGTGGGGATCGCATCGATTACTTAATTGGGTAACTGACATAAATTCAGATTCCAGCAACTTGGCAATGTTAGACTCCGATGCTGTAGAGCGATTCCAGACAGCAGTTGATGATGACTTGAATTTTCCAGGTGGTCTAGCAGTTCTGTTTGAATTGGCTAAGAATCTACGTCGTGAGAGAAATCTCCTCTCCCATGTAGAGCGAATAGATACTCCTTCACAAGTGTTACAGCGGCAGTGGCGCACGCTCGTCCACTTAGCGCAAGTCTTAGGGTTAGAAGTCCGCGAACCAATTGCCCTAAGTGCAACCACCCGAACAGACAACTCAAAAGCTAGCTTACAGGCTGTAGTAAAGCATGGTTTAAGCGATGCAGACATTGAGGCGATGATTCAGCAGAGACAGGAAGCGAGGATTGGGAAAAATTTTGCTGAGAGCGATCGCATTCGCAACGAACTAGCTGCCCAAGGCATTACCCTAATTGATAGGCCAGAGGGTACGCGCTGGCACCGCAGCTAGAGATTGGGGATTGGGGATTGGGAAGAGCAAAAAATCTTACCTAGTCCCTAGCTCCCAATACCTTTGTCAATGCGTAAATTTAAAAATAGAAATTTTATTGACAATCCTCAAGTTGAAACAAATTGTGTTTTGGTTTTGCGATCGCGATCGTGTGGTTCAAAAAGACTTTTCATATCAGGCCCAGAGGGGATAATCCCGCCTGGATTGAGTGGAAATAGATTGCCGTAGTAATCCCGCTTCACAGCGTCTATATCACAGGTGTCAGCAACACCGGGAAGTTGATATAAATCGCAAAGGTAGGCACCGAGATTTTCATAGTCTTTAATTCTCTTGCGGTTGCACTTGAACAGCCCGTAATACACAGCATCAAAGCGGAACAGCGTAGTAAACAAACGCACATCTGCTAGTGTCACCTTGTCCCCGCACACATATCGACTTGTCGCCAGCACTGCGTCAATCTCATCTAGGGCGACAAATAGCTCATCGCAGGCTTTTTCATAAGCCGCTTGTGACTGAGCAAAGCCGCAACGGTACACGCCATTATTCACAGCATCGTAAATTTTGTCGTTCCAAAGGTCAATGGTTTCTTTGAGTTCTTCTGGGTAGAGATTCAGTTCGGGATGTTTACTAAACTCATTAAACGCTGAGTTCAGCATCACAATAATCTCTGCACTCTCGTTGTTGACGATGGTTTTTGTTTGTTCGTCCCAGAGAACCGGAACCGTGCAACGCCCGCTATAACCTGGTTGCGCCAACTGATACAACTCTGGTAAGGTGTCGCAACCTTCGTGGGGGTCGTCTAATACCCAGATGCCCGCATCAGAGGAAGGGGAAGCGATGGACACGCTGATCACATCTTCCAGTTTCTTAAGCGATCGCGCAACTAATGTACGATGCGCCCAAGGGCATCCCAACCCCACAAAAAGGCGGTAACGTCCTGCGGCTGGCTGGTATAAATTACCTTCCTCAGTCCCGACAAAATGCCGAAACTGACTCTTAGGGCGGACGTACTCGCCCGATTTCTGAGATGGGGCAAGCTGAGACATCATCAGATGCCAGATTGTCGTCCAGACAAACTTTCCGAGTTTAACAATTATTCCCGGAGGAAGGGACTTACTTTTTTTGTTAATTCCAACAGTGGTTTGTGACATGATGCTCAAGAACGTATCGGGAGAATACAGAAAATCTTAAACTCGGTGTGTTATTTCAATTTGGTAATCATCCCTAATCTTCTTGAGAGGAAATTGCACAAATTTTGCATCACCTGTCAGCTTCCAATCAAACTTTTGCAGCAAATTAGAGGCAAATATCTTAGTAACAACCATCGCCAACTGCGCCCCTAAACAAGCGTGTACGCCGCCACCAAAGGGGATGAACTCATACATTTTACCTTCATTGCGAGGGGGCAGGAATCGCTCTGGAGAAAATACCTCCGGTTCGTGAAAGTATTCTGGCATGATATGTGCAATTCGCGGTTCTGCCATCACAGAACAGCCCTGTTTATACAGCACCCCATCCAGTACCACAGACTTAGTGAGTCGGCGGTTGGCAGTAGAACTAGGAGGTAGCGTGCGTAGCGTTTCTTTAATGGTTGCCTCTAGGAATACCATCTGCTTGAGATGTTCGGGTAAGAACGTGCTGATATTGCTTTGTTTGCCCATCACTTCAGTTTGTTCTTCCCGCAGCCGCTGTAGTACCTGCGGGTCGTGTCCAAGCTGGTATATCAGGGAAGCAACCAGCCCCGAAATTTCATAGTGTGAAGCCCACAACTGTAGCAGACACTGGTTTTCAATCAAGGCATCGCTAAAGACTCCATCCGGGTTTTCTTCCTGACTGGCTAGCATCATTGATAGGAAGTCTACTGTGGGGTCAAGGACTCCGCCCTGTGTCCGCCGTCGTCGTACAACTGCACCCATGAAGTCAATTAGCCTTGCGCGTGCTTTCCATCCCCTGCCGTAGGCTGTAAAGGGTGACTTCCACTTCAACAAGCCATAGAAACCATCAAAAAAGGTCTTGTACAACGCCTTTAGTTCGGCTTTGGAGGATACAGGTAGTCCCTCAAAAGTGGTTGGGTCGGCGTCATTCAAGCTGACTCCCAGCAGCAGGGGGACGAGTACATCAAAGCAAATCTTCTCCACTGCTGGGTACAGTGCCATTTTACTAGGGGTGGGCCACTCGGAAATGCCTAGTAAAATGGCACTCTCAATCGCCGGCGCATATCTCTCAAGTACCTGACCAGTCAGTCCGGGACGCAGTGCGCTTTTGCGCTGGCGATGCAAATCGGGACGCTGAAACAGACTGTACTCGCCAAACATATCCATCGTGGTCGCTGGCAAAGCAATTTCTGTGTATTTCAAGTCCCCATTAAATGTCATTTGAGTAGCTTTAGCTGAACCCACAAAGATAGTAGTGCCACCAAAGACACTGGTGTTAAAAATGGCACCGTACTTTTCTAGATTTTGGCGACAGAAGCGATCCGGATTGGCAATGTAATTTAATGTGTCTAACCACCTTGGCTTTCGAGGTGGGGCGATCGCATCTTTTGGTGGTGCTTGTCCTTCCTCTAGTACCAGTACCTCGTCGATATCTTGGTTCATAACTATGCAAGCTGTGTCATGTTAGATGCAGTTGAGAATCTCTATAGGAACCACCTGCACTATTTGGCTAAAACCTGCCGCAGTGCTTCCAAAAGTCGATCTACACTTTCTGGGCGACTGTTAAAGCCCATCAAACCCACACGCCAGACTTTACCAGCCAGTTCGCCTAATCCGCCCCCAATTTCTATATTGTGTTCCATCAGCAGCTGACGCGCGATCGCCTTCCCATCCAAACCTTCTGGAATGCAAACAGTAGTAAGCGTAGGCAAACGAAACTCTCGTTCAACGTGCATGGTGAGTCCTAAATCTTCTAACCCCTCCCAAAGATACTCAACATTCTTTTGGTGACGCATCCAGCAATTTTCTATTCCTTCTTCGGCAATCAAACGCAGCGCTTCCCGCAGAGCATAGTACAAGTTAATCGGGGCAGTGTGGTGATAAGTGCGTTCTTGACCCCAATACTTACTCAACAACGTCATATCCAGATACCAGTTAGCCACTTTAGTGCGACGTTGTTGCATTTTCTCAACCGCACGGGGACTCATTGTAAACGGCGAAGCACCGGGCGGACAACCTAACCCTTTCTGGCTGCAACTATAAGCTAGGTCAACCTTCCACTCATCCAGAAACAAGGGAACACCACCCAAACTGGTGACTGTATCCACCAACAGCAGACAGTCAAATTCACGACAGAGGTCGCCGACTCCTTCCAATGGTTGACGCGCCCCGGTGGATGTCTCAGCATTAACTAAAGCCAGGATAGCAGGGCGATGAGTTTCCAAGGCGGTGCGGAGTTCGTCTAGGGCGAACACTTGTCCCCAAGGTTTAGTAATGGTTCGCACATCGGCACCATAGCGTCCGGCCATATCAACAAGACGGTTGCCGAAGTAACCATTTACACCAACTAGAACCACATCACCCGGTTCAGTAACATTGGCTATGGTTGCTTCCATTGCGGCGGTTCCCGTACCGCTTACTGCAATGGTGAGTGGATTTTCCGTTTGCCAAACATAGCGCAGCAAGGTCTGGATTTCGTCCATCAGTCCCAGGAATGCTGGGTCGAGGTGTCCCACAGGCGGGGTATTCATCGCCTGAAGTACGGCGGGATGGGCATTTGAAGGCCCTGGCCCCAGTAGCAGACGAGTTGGTATTTTTAAAGGGGCGAGTTGCAGTCGAGTCGTGTTGTTAATGGAGGATGTTAGCATTATTTATTCTTGGGTTAATCGAGCGAGCAATAACTTAGAGTTTAAAGTTAGCTGGGTGCAAGTAAGTAGATCAATCTAATTATTTGTAGGATTGCAGGATAGGTAGAGCTTTATCGTTACCCACCAAACCCTTACCAATATTGGGTTTCGCATCCCAGGGGACTCTCAATCGGATGACTGCTGACTATCGGCAAAAATTGCAGCAAGTCGCCAATCTTCCAGCCGTCGGTAGTATCGGTTTATTTACACAAGGACTGGAACTTGTGCAGTTAGCATGGTTAAACGCAGCTAAATGTCATTAATCATCTTTCAAAAATTGAAGCCTTGCCGTTACTGTAAATTTGGAGTGTTTTGGATTTTAGATATTCTCTTGCTGAATTATCCTGCTTGAGGTAAGCATCCCAGAAAGCAATACTTGCGCTCTGAAGGTAAGTATGAATATCATTTATAGCTTGTATTTCTAATTTGGATATTTCTGTGCTGCGTTTGTAATCATTATAGGAAGAGTGATCAGCATTTTGAATAAGAGTATGATATTTATTGCCTGGAGGCATATATTTAAAAGGTTCCAACCTCCACGATTTAGGTTTTCCTTTTCCTCCTGTTTCCTTGGTTCCACTTACTGTCATTACAGGCGCTTGAATTTCATTCCAAGAGCTTTTAGTTAAACCATAAGTACCACTTCCTTGAGAAGATATCCCTAAAAAGGCGCAGGCGCGCTCGTCTTGAAAAGTAATATTTGGCTGTTGGGGTATGTCCACTAACGCGCCAGCAATCAATATTGCTGTGTAAGCACCATAGGAATGACCGGAGACACCTATGCGGGAGTAGTCTATTTTTTGGGTTAATGGGGGAATATTGCCTTCTAGTTGCTTGAGGGAGTCGATGAGGAAGGATATGTCGGCAGCGCGATCGCGCCATTGTTGAGGGTCTTTAGCACTGTTCTCAAGTGCCTCACGTCCACCACTCTGAAACACAGATTTGTCGCTGCCAAAATGAGTTGGATGGATGGAAATATAGCCATGACTAGCCCAGAAGCGCCCCAGGTACGAGAAGGCATTTTTTGACCCTCCCGAACCATGCGAAAAAATAATGACAGGGAATAATCCTGATGCTTGCGGGTAGTAAATTTTAATCGGCACTTGGCGCAAAGCATTAGCGCTATTAGTGTATCGCTCAAGAATGAAATTATTTATGATTCCAACTGGATTTAGTTCTAAAATATTCTTATTCAAGTAAGACACAATAAAACTGGAAAAATAAATTGTAAATTGTTCTTATTACTCGTAGATTGTTCCGTCGGGCATGATTGCCCCTTCTAGTATCACCTGCTTTAAATCTACAGCTCTCAGGTTAGCATTAGTTAAATTTGATTTACTCAAGTCTGCTCCTTTCAAGATTGCCCCGCTTAAATCGGCTCCCTGAAGATTAGCTCCAGACAAATTAACTCCTAAAAGAATTGCTCCAGATAGCTTAGCACCGCACAGATTAGCCTTTGTTAAGTTAGCTTTTGTTAAATTCACCCCAGTCAAATCTACAGCCTGTAAATTAGCTTTTTGGAGTGATACTTCAGGAGCAATTAAGTATGCTCCTGAAGCCATCGGGTCAAAATCTTGGGGAAAGCGAGTAGCTGGGTTATAGACAACTTGCTGTAAGTTGGCTCCGATTAAATTAGCCCCAGTTAGGTCGGCGCGTCTGAGGTCGGCTCCTGTGAGATTAGCGTCGCACAGATTCGCATTTTCCAGCTTAACCGCTTTAAGATTAGCCCTAGTGAGATTGCTTTTACTCAGGTTGGCTGCACTCAAAGATGCCCCACTCAGGTTAGCATTTGGCAAATCTAGCTGTTGCAAATCAACTCCTACAAGGGAAGTACAAGGAGCAATTAAGAACGCTCCCGCTTGATGTGGCTCAAAATCCTGGGGAAATCGCGTCTGCTGGTTGTAACAAGCTCCAACTAGGTTAGCTGTTGCTAAATCGGTACCACTCAAATCAGCATCAGTAAGATTTGCTTGAGCTAAATCAGTCTTTCGTAAACAGGCTCCCACCAAGCAGGCGGCGCGAAGATTAGCTTTGCACAGCTGACTATTGTTGAGATTTGCTTGAGCTAAATTAGCTCCCACTAACTCAGAAAAAGGGGCGATTAAGTATGCTTTAGCAGTATTTGGCTCAAAATCGCTGGGAAACTGAGTTTCCTGGTCGTAGAGAACTTGGGCTAATTCTGCTTGTTGTAGGTTGGCTTGACTCAGGTTGGCTGCTCTGAGGTCTGCTGCAATTAAACTCGCTCCTGCGAGGTTGGCGTGTTGCAGGTTAGCTTCCCTGAGATTGGTTTGATTTAATATTGTGGCGCTGAGGTTAGCGTGTTGCAGGTTAGCCTTGCTGAAGTTGGCTTGACTTAAGTTAGAGGATGCAAGATTGGCTTGTGGGAGATTGGCTGCTGGCAAGTCTACTCCCACTAAATGGACTTTAGGAGCGATTAAGTACGCTCCTGCTGAAATTGGATCGAAGTTTTCCGGGAACTGGGTAGTAGCATCGTAGAAAACTCCTTGAAGGTTTGTCTGTTGCAAGTTAGCTTCTCGCAAAGAAGCTCCACTCAAATTTGCTCCCAGCAGATTTGCTTCTAATAAGAATGCCCCACTCAAAGAAGCCCCATTCAAATTTGCTCGATTCAAAGAAGCCCCATTCAAATTTGCTCGATTCAAAGAAGCCCCATTCAAATTTGCTCGATTCAAGTTGGCCTTAACTAAATTTGCCTCACTTAAATTTGCCCTACATAAATTGGCATTCCTTAGGTCTGCCCAACATAAGATTGTATCAGTCAAATTTGCTTCACTTAGGTCGGCTCTAACTAGATTTGCCTCAATTAGAGCCGACTGACTCAAATTGCTCCCAGTTAGTTTTGCTTCAGCCAAAATCGCCTGACATAGAGTTGCCTGATTCAGAATTGACTCAGTTAAATCCACTTTACTGAGGTCTGCATCATTTAGGTTTGCACCACTTAGATTGACCTTACGAAAATCCCGTTCGCCTAGAGAATATCGTTTCAGTATTACGTTTCTACTGCTATATTCAGGCATTGTTTATCAGAATCGCTGAAACTAAAAAATATGCGAGCGAAATTTTCCTGTTGTGCTAAGGAAGCCAAGACCAGACTTCCACTTGGATGAAGCGGGCAATTGGGCGAGTAAACGCCACAATGACTGGCTTTGTCCCTCCATTCACCTTGGCATAACCAGACATTCCGGTTTTCAAAACTCTCTGGGAATCGGAATTGGCGATTTCCACATTAACCTTGACAACTTGCGTCGCGGGTTGGCTAGGTTCATCGGTAGCAATCGGTTCAATAGAAACTATTTTTCCCCATATAGGTTTATCGGGATATGCTAAAAGCTTAATTTCCACCTGATTGCCAACTGCAAATTCACCTATGTTATCTTCCGGAATCGATATCTGTCCGATAAAGTTACGATCGTTCTCAGCGAGGGCAAACGTATCGCCTTCCTTTAGGTAAGTACCTAGTTTTTGTCCAAGATAAGAAGTGGTTAAATGACCATCAATGGGCATTAGTAGCTTGGTTGTTTTTAGTTGCTCATTAGCATATTTCAATTGTTGTTGTACCCGATTCAGATTAGCGCGAGCAGCTTTAACATCCCGACGAGCAGCTTCTATTTCATCTGGAGGCGCTCCACTCAAAACTACCTGGAGATCGGCTTCTGATTTCTCTACATCTTTTTGCTTCCTAGCAATAATATCGCGCATTGCTTCTGTATTGATGCGGTCTGTTTCCGCCTGTTTTTGTGCCTCTTCCAGTAGTTGTAAAGAATAAGCCCCTTGTTTATATAAACCTTCAAAACGTGCAGCTTGACGAGCGCTAAACTGGGCTTTGGTCATGGCAACTTCTAGCTGCCTTTTAGAAACTTCTACTTCTTGTTTAGCAACTTCTAGTTCTTTTTTTGCCACTTCTACTTCTTGTTTGCTGGGAGTATTTAGCAGTTGATTGACTTTATCTTGCTGCTTTTCTAGAACGGCTTGCTGTTCGTTTACTTGCTGCTGCAATGTTAAGATAGAGTTATTTAGATCGGTTGATTCCATTGTGGCAATTACGGTTCCGGATTTTATCAATTTACCGTTTCCGCCCTCAAAGAATACTTTGGTAATTTTTCCAGAAATTGGAGCTTGAATTTTTGCTTGTGCGGGAGGCATTAACTGAATGGGGCCACCTGGTTTATAGGGGTAGGGCAAGAAAAGGACAATGCCTAAGCCAACAAGAAGTAAAACTTTGACTAAGTGATTAGTTTTGGAACGGGTTTTCTTCGCTATGTGTAAGTGTGCCTTTTCCGGTACATTTACTTCACGATCAACTACGGGAGAGGGATTCGGATTTTTGCCTTTTTGCGTCATCCTTGACCATTTTCTGCTCGTCCAATATAAGGCCATTGATGCGATCGCGCCGATAAAGATGAATCTGGTACTTCTACCAAAAATATCTGGGTAACTTAGTACTAGCCCTTTGGCAGTGGAAAAGACTACTTTTGTCATCAGGTAGAACCAAAAAGATATGATGACCAGCGCATATAGTAGTAAACTCCACCTCTGACCGGAGGATATTGTTGTTGGCAAGGAGCGACCCTGGATTGTAAACATAAAGGTTTGCAAAGCTCGCTGCAACAACTGGGGGGGAAGCTTAAAAAGAAGAACAAAAAATCTATAACCTTCACCCCAAATAGGAAGGATAAGTATCAAGAAGCCAAAAAGACCAGCTTGGGCAAAGAAAAGACCCATCAGCGGCAAGCTTGTTCCTGTTCCATGCGTGCAATACCAAATAAATGTTCCTATAACGAAAAAGAAAAGTCTGGCTAATAAGGGACTTGCAATTGTCCACAATTGCCCTCTACGGCTAAGCTGTCGATAGCCACGTCTATCGTTCTGAAAACGGGGAAGAATGCCAAATCTTAGCTGCAAGGCAAACTCTTTTACTGTTCCACCTAAAGCAGTACAAACTATGCCTTGAATTAGTCTACTGATTATGTTTATTGACATCATGTTAACCAGAATCTTAACAAAGTAAGCTTCCGGTACTGAAAATGTTTTTATGTCTTGCCAAATAGCATATTGTTCTTTAAAATAAATTAAAAGTGCTAAAGGTACGCCCGGAATAAGTAACCAAATTAAAGCTTTAAAAAACCATCCAAAAGGTCGTAATAATTTCGCTACAAATGTGTAAAATGTATCAGGATTAAAAAGTTTCCATCTAAATTCTTTAAGATTTTCTACTTTTTGGGGACGAGGCTTTTGTTTGACTTTTTCTTCCTGGTTTTTCTCTACTGATTCCTTTGAGATATCTGGTTGCCCAAAATCTTCTGTTTCCTGGAATGAAACTAATGAAGAAGATGAAGAAAAAACTGGAGTGTCGCAGGGTTCTAATAAGCCATAGCTGGTTATTTGTTCAGCGAACTGATTAAAATCATTTTCTGTAATTGACAGATCGAAACGACTTTTAAATGCGGCGATTATTTGGGATGTAGTAGAAATTCCATTTATAGATTGACAGAGAAAATATTCCTCTTCTCCAAACTCAAAAGTTTCTCCAGAAATGGGATCTTTGATGAGATGGGTTTTGCTATCTGTTTCTTTATTAGTAGTAAATGTAACGATCAGATCCTGTCGCAGCCGGGTTTGTGATATTTTATACATGTTAAAAAAGCCCTGAATTTCGCTTGCCTTGGGTTACTATGATTTGGACAAATGTTAAAAAGTTGCCGTGTTTATTGGCAATGGTGCAAGTGCAAAGTAATTCTAAGAGCAACAGCAACGTGAGGTTTTAGCCATTGATAATGTAGTACCGAGGTAATGTTATGCCATGCAGGAAGCATCTTTTTTAGCATAACTTATGTTAATTAGTGTATTAGTTTAAACAAGGTTATAATGTAAACTTCCAGATTTCAATGCGGCTCTTTTGTTGCTGTTGATGTTTTGAGCCTATAGAAACTAATATAGCTGGTATAGCTGGGGCGACTCATTCCTGATAGGAATTTTTGAGCGATCGCAAATAAACTTCACCTAAAATTATCGTAGCCGCAACGCCAACGGCACTGAGCAAAGCAGCTTTGCCATCAAAAAGGCTGATGCTGATGGCAATAAAAATTGTTAAGCCGATGTAGGTACTAGCAACTTGACGGTGCGACCAACCAGACTGCTGTAAGCGTTGGTACAGATGGCTGCGGTGCGCTTGAAAGATATTTTCGTGGCGCATCAGACGAAGAATCAAGGTGTAAATGGCATCGGCGGTGAGTGGGGTGGTGATGGCTAAAGCTGACCACGCTTGCACCGGGTCAGAGGTGTTGAGCAGCGCAACAGCTACTGTTGCTCCCAGGACGGTGCTACCAGCATCGCCCATAAAAATTTTAGCAGGCGACCAGTTCCACCAGAGGAAGCCCAAGAGGGCGGCGACGAGGAGAAATAACAGGGGTTGATTTAGGTAAAGTGCTAGAAAACTGAGTTGGACTGCGCTGACACCAGCGACAAGACCATCCAAGCCGTCCATAAAGTTATAAAAATTAATCATGGCGGTGAATGCGATCGCACTCAGAGTTATGCTGGCGATCGCGCCTACAGTGCCAAAATCCAACCAAGGCTGGGGGAAGGTTCCGAAACAAGCTATTGCAACTACAGCAGCGACTAGCTGCACCAGGTAGCGAAGACTCGCCGGAACGCCGCGCCGATCGTCGATGATGCCAATGATAGCGAGAGGGGTGAGAATTAGCCAGACAAAGGTGGGGTTGGGGAAAGCAAAATTGCTTTGTAACGCTGAGGCTAAACTGCTGGTAAGAGCGAAAGCAATTATAAAACCTAAGCCGCCGCCGCGTGGTGTGGGTTGAGTGTGGGAACTGCGTTCGTTAGGAATATCTAAAAAATGTTGACTCAAGCGCTGCTTAATCAAGGCAACAGCAAGCAAGCTAATAATAAAACTGGCAACAAGAAGTGCTAGGTACATCACTTGAATTAAATAATTCCTCGATCGCGTAGTAACTTTACTTCTTGCTGTAAGCCAACGTCCAGAGAGCGCGGGAAAAAGTCAAGCACCCGGACAGCAGTATCATGGGGATAGGTTTTATCTTCTTGCAAGCGCAGAATTTGTTCGCCTCGCACAGGCGATCGCCGTCCCAAGATTTTCTCTAGCGCTGTAGCCGACCAAACTCCTAATTTGAAGGGTAAATTAATTGGGCGAACTGGTTTGCCAAGGTGTTTTTCTACCAAAGCTAGAAGTTCCCGAAAGGTGACGACGCTACCACCGGATAGATCGTAAGCACCTCGAACATCTTGGTTTTCCAAGGCAGACAGGATCGCTTTTGCTAGATCGTGAGCATGGATTGGTTGCAGCAGGCAGTTACCAGAGCCAAAAACGGGAAAGCAGCCGTAGCGATCGCAAAACTTTATCAGCTTGTGCAAGTTCTTATCGCGGTGCGAACCGTAGATCATTGTTGGTCGCAGGAGACAGTAGGAGCCTGGATAATGAGCCAGCTGCTTTTCAATGTTTTTGTAAATATCAGAGTATTGGTTGTATTTGGAATAGATACCAGTGGTACCAATTACGATTAATCTTGGTGTTTGCGTAGTTGTTTGAAGACTATTGAGAATAACAGGGATGTGACGAATTGAGGCGATGTGGATAATTGTGCTGGGGGCGTATTCTGCTAAAATTTCATCCCAGGTTTGGCTGGTGGCGCTATCGCCTACTAAGTATAAAAGATTGAGGTTGAGAAATTTTAGTAGGGAGCGATCGCTACTGTGACGCACTAGACAATGGATTGTCTCACTAGGGTTATTCTTAGCCAACTGCTCCAAAAGCAGAGTACCTGTCAAACCAGTTGCACCTGTCAGAAGTATTTTTATTTTTTCCATACACCTAAATCTTGGTAAGCAAATTGCAGACGCTCAAAAACCATGCGCTCATCATATTTAGATTCAATAAGTTCGCGGCTCGCTTTTCCATAAGATTGTCTGAGTTCAGGGTTTGACAGCAAGATTCTCAAAGCTTCTATTAACTTATCCTGGTCTTCAGGTGGAACAATTAAACCAGTTTTCCCATGCACCACTGCTTCTCTACAACCCCGAATATCTGTAGTGACAATGGGCAAACCCATTGACATAGCTTCCAATATAGAGCGCGGTAGCCCTTCATGGGTGAAGGTAGGCAACGTGAAAATGTCTAATAAACCTAAAAGCTCTGGTGTATCATTTCGGTAGCCAGTGAGGGTAACGTGCTTCTCGATTCCCAAATTGTGTATTAGTTTAACCAATTCTGTTTGAAATTGTTCTGGATCGGTACTGAGCTGACCACCGATCACTAGAATATGCAGGTTAGGAAACTCGGGCAATAGCGACGCTGCGGCTTGAATTAGATATCCACTACCTTTTTTCCGGGTTAAACGTCCAATTGTGCCAATGAGCAAATTAGCGGTATTCGCGATGCCCAAAGATGCCTTTAATTCAGCTTTTGCGGTGGGATTTATCCGAGTGCGTTTAAAGTGATTAATATCTACACCGTTGCTGAGGTGACGCACTTTTTCTGGAGAGCAAAGCCCAAAATTTTGAGCAGTTATAACATCTTCATAACTTTGACTCAAGATTAAGTCTGTTAATAGAGCGCTGAATTTTTCTACGGCAAAGTAGAAGCGGTATTGACTTGGCGAGGAGCGTTCGTAAAACGGAAATCCGTGAGCTGTGTAAACAATACGTTTAACCCCGGCAAGTTTAGCGGCAATTCGACCTAGTACCGCAGCAATTGGGGTATGTACGTGAACTAGATCGTATTGACGCTCTACCATCAGTTTTGTTAGATGATAGATGCTTTTAATATTAGAAAACGGGGCAAGTCGTCGGTCAATCTGGATTGGGTGGATAATGTATCCTTGCGTTCGCAAATTATCTACTTCTAATCCAGCAGAACAAGCTACTTCAACCGATAAATTCTGGGACAATAAATAATTAATCTGAGGTAATAACAAATGTTTAACTGTAAAGCCAACGGCGCAGATATGCAAAACTTTCATTCTTGAAACCTTCTGATAAATTATTATATATAAATATTTTTACTTTATACTAGGTCTTAATCTTACAGAAAATCCTGATATGCAAAGTTCCTCATCTCTAATTTGTCTGAATTCTTTAGAGAGTTTGGCTCTTAGTACTGGTAATTTATCCCATCGCTCCACTTTTATTATTTCTACATCAAAGTTTGCTTGTCGGAAAATATCTAACATTTGGGAATATTGAATCCGGTTTGTATAAAAGCCAGAGTTAGCCATAAACTCATTTTCCCAGATATGCTCTGGAAATCTGAGATTATTCAACGCATTACTGAGATGATCTTTGAGATCAACTTGATGGGAACAAACCCCATTATTGCGGATGATTCGCCGCAATTCCAACATAGTGTCGAGAAAATCTTTTTTTCTAACGTGTTCGAGTACCGCATTAGACCAAATATAATCTACAGATTGAGCGGGGATAGTGCGTAAAGATGTTAAACCTGATGTTAGATAATTAGCAGAACAGCAATTTAGAACTTCTTCTAATGATTTTAATTCTTGTATGTTAGGAGTAGGTAATTCTTTTTGAGTAATAAAATTTGCCATAGCTCGATATAGGTCTATATCTTTACGCGCAAAATCTCCGGAATCAACAAGATAAGACGTAGAACCACCAAACGCTTGACTAATTATAGCGGAAAAAAGCGAGTCTCCTGGTCCCAGCTCTAAACTTACAAATTTTTCTGGAAGTTTGACGTTATCAAAATGTTGTTTAAAAACTCTATAAGCATAGCTTGGAGCATCCATTTCTCCATGCTGAAATAAACCAAATTTGCTCCAGTAAATGTATGGAATCTTTAGCCTAGTCAGCACTATTTTTGCAGCTATTTTTCCCCACCAAGGGACATAATTTATCCTCATTTCTAAAGACTCCAGTAATGGATTTCAGGTGGTATAGTAGCAGGGTCGAAAATAGATTTTACGTCTATAAAAACACCTCCAGAACGCAAAGAACCCAATAGCTGCTGGCGAGGTAATTTTAGATAATCTTCATGGGTGACGGCGAGTATGAGTGCATCTAAATTAGCCATATCTTCCCAATTTGCTAGTTTAAGATTATATTCTTGCTGCGCTTCTCGGACATCAACCAAGGGGTCGTGAATTAAAGGATGAATACCAAATTGTTGTAACTCAGCTAAAATATCAGGTACGCGACTGTTACGCAAATCGGGGACGTTTTCTTTGAAAGTTAGTCCGAGAATTCCTACTTTTGCGCCTTGAATTTGTAAGTTAGCTTTGACTAAAAGTTTAACTAGGCGCTGTCCGATATATGCGCCCATGCTGTCGTTGATTCTACGACCTGCTAGGATGACTTGGGGGTGATATCCTAATTCTTCTGCTTTTGTGGTTAGGTAATAAGGATCGACACCGATGCAGTGACCGCCAACAAGTCCTGGTGTGAAGGGTAAAAAGTTCCATTTGGTGTTAGCAGCTGCTAAAACATCTTTGGTGCGGATATTCAAGCGATCGCATATTAAAGCTAATTCGTTCATTAGGGCAATATTCAAATCTCGTTGAGTATTTTCAATGACTTTAGCAGCTTCGGCAACTTTGATAGACGTGGCGCGATAAACACCTGCATCCACAATATTTTCATAAATTTTAGCTATTTTTTCTAAAGTTTCGGCATCTTCCCCAGCAACTACTTTGACAATTTTTTCCAAGGTATGAGCTTTATCGCCGGGATTAATTCTTTCTGGTGAGTAGCCTAGCTTAAAATCAAGTCCCTGCTTTAAGGCTGATACTTTTGCCAAAACGGAACCGCAAATATCTTCTGTTACTCCCGGATAAACTGTGGATTCATAGACTACTATTGAGCCTGGTTGTATCACTTTCCCGATGGTTTCGGAGGCTTTAATCAGAGGTGTCAAATCTGGCCGATGGTTGCGGTCAATTGGAGTGGGGACTGCCACTACAAAGAAGTTTGCTTTTGATAAGTCGTCTTGCTCCGAGGTAATTTTAATAGTAGAAGTTTTTAAATCATTTGTGGCAACTTCACCAGTGCGGTCAATTCCTTCTTTTAAGGATTTTATTTTCTCGGCGTTGATATCAAATCCTACTGTAACGGGGAATTTTTTAGCAAAGGCTAAGGCAACAGGTAAGCCGACGTAACCAAGACCAATTACTGCAATACGATTATCTTTTAAAAATACTGCCTGATCGCTCATTATTTAAGTGTTTTTGTTGATTTTATATTAAGTAGAGACAACAGCCCACAAGGGTTAAGAGTTTTTCTGTTCTTGAAGCCAGGCCTGAAACATTAGGATATCCCATAGATGCTCCTGCCAGTTGCGATCGCCTGATAAATACTCCGCCCACTTCTGGCGGATTGGCTGAGGATGAAAAAATCCTTCTTGGCGCAACCTGGTTTCATCTAATAATGTTTCGGCCCAATCGCGCAACTCACCGCGCAGCCATTTATCAATCGGAATGGCAAAACCCATTTTTGGGCGTTCGATTAAGCTTTTCGGCACATATTTATACAAAACTTGACGCAATAGCCACTTGCTTTGCCCTTGGTGAATTTTTAAAGACAGCGGAATTTGCCAAGCAAATTCGATGACTCGATGATCCAGAAAAGGCACTCGCACCTCTAAACTCAAACCCATACTAGCTCTATCTACCTTAGTGAGAATATCATCAGGTAAATAAGTAACGGTATCCAAGTACATCATCTGCTGAATATAATCTGGCAGCTTTGCCCATTGTTGCGGAACGGTGAGAATTGTGGGGATTTTTTTTGCTCCCACGACTACAGATTCTGGCGCTTGCCAATGGCATACTAGCTGCTGGTACATAGCTTCCGGGCTGGCTGATGCCAAAATTGTTGCCAGTGTGTGCATTTTATAACCAGGCAGGCGTTGCCTGAGTTGGTTTGGCAGCAATGGCTCAAGTCGGGCATAGTCGCGGTTCCAAGCTTGGGGCGATCGCGCAGTTAAAGCATTCGCCACTGCTTGTCGCCAACTTTGGGGGAAAAAACCAATTCGCTGCCAAATTTGTCGTACCCAAGGATAGCGGTTGTATCCGGCAAAAAGTTCATCTCCCCCATCACCAGAAAGACTGACGGTGACGTGTTGTTTGGCAACTTGAGAAACGAGGAAAGTGGGAATTTGGGAGGAGTCGGCGAAGGGTTCGTCGTACAAAGTCGGTAATTTGGGGACGACCGCGATCGCTTCTTTCGGGGTGACGTAAAGTTCTGTATGATCGGTGCCTATATGCTGGGCTACAGCTTTGGCATATTGGGCTTCGTTGTAAGCATTTTCGTAAAAACCGATAGTAAAAGTTTTTACAGGCTGGCTGCTTTGCGCCTGCATGATGGCGACTACGGTGGAGGAGTCGATACCCCCCGACAAGAAAGCGCCCAAGGGGACATCTGCTACTCTCCGTAACGCTACTGCATCCTGTAATAGAGCATCCAGTTTTGCCACAGCTTCCGATGAGGTGCCGGGGAAAGGGTTGGCAACGCCTAATTCTGCAACTTCCTGAAGACACCAGTATGGCACTGGATCGGGGCGAGTTGGCGAACCGTTCCAAGTCAGAAGTTTTGCGGGGGGCAGTTTGTAAATGCCTTGGTAAATGGAATAGGGCGCGGGGATGCAGCTATATCTTAGAAATAAAGCTAAGGCATCCCGGTTAATTTCTGCTGAAAAATGGGGATAAGCTTTTAAGGCTTTTAACTCGGAGGCGAATAAGAACGTATTATCAATCCAACCGTAATAAAGGGGTTTTTCACCGATGCGATCGCGTCCTAAATGTAAAACTTGCTCTTTTCTATCCCACAAGGCAAAGGCAAACATTCCGTTAAAACGCTGGACGGCTGCTTCTAGTCCCCACTGACTAAAGGAAGCCAACATTACCTCAGTATCAGAATGTCCGCGAAACCGATGACCGAGTTGTTCCAGTTCCCGCCGTAATTCTAAATAGTTATATATCTCGCCATTGAATACAATTACATAACGCCCGTTACCAGACACCATCGGCTGATGTCCTTCTGGGGAAAGATCCACAATTGCTAAGCGCCGATGACCGAGAGCAATTCCCGCTGCTGCATCTACCCAAACGCCGCCATCATCTGGCCCCCGTGTCAAGAGGGTATCCGACATTTTTTGAGCGATCGCTTGCATTTTGTCGGTACTAATTTCTTGAGATGTGTCCCAAAATCCAGCGATGCCACACATTTAATTTAAGCCTTTTGATTGAGTTTTTCAGCAAATACGCTTTCATACAATTTCTCATACTGGGCTACAACGGACTCTAGAGAAAAGTGTTCTATCACTCTAGCTCGTGCTGCTTGCCCTAATGCTGCTCTACCCTCAGCACCTAAATCAATCAACTCTTTCCAGGCGTTTGCAAGTGCTTCCGGATGGCGTGGAGGTACAACCCGCCCCGTATTTCCCACTATCAAAGCTGAATCTCCTACATCTGTCACCGCACAAGGCACCGCACAGGACATAGCTTCGCCGATGACATTAGCAAAACCTTCAGTATAAGAAGCAGAACAAGCGATATCGAGGGCGGCGGTAAGGCGGGGCATATCCAAGCGATCGCCCAAAAGATGCGATCGCTCAACCAACCCTAATTCTTGAAGTAAACTATTCAAAGGCTGGTTATTTTTATCAACTCCTTCCCCAGCCATAACAAAGTGTACGCCAGGATAATCTTTCAACAATAAAGTAGCAGCTTTTAGAAAATTTAGGTGGTCTTTCATTGGGTGGTAACGACCCATCAAACCAATTAGCCTAGTCTCTTTTGAAATGCCTAGTTCTGAGCGAACGCTACTGTAAAATTCTGGCGATTGTTTAAACGCTTCCGTCTCAAACCCATTGGGAATTACCAGAGTTTTCTTACTCAAATACCCGATTTTTTCATGATGACTAGCACTTGTTTTAGCATTGTAAATAATCTTATTTGGTAACTGGGAAACTTGAGCTGAAAATCGAATTACAGCCGCCGTACTTGGCTTTTCATAGTCCAAAGAATATAGCGATTGACGGATACCCCATAATACAGGAACTCTCTGAAAAATTCCCGCCAATTGCGCTGCTAAATTGCCGTGATACATCCAGCCTTGGATTAAATCTGGCTGGAGTTTTTGAATAGAGATAACTTGCCAAATTAATTTTGGTGTTATAACTCCAGGTTGCATCCCGATTGTGTAAACAGGTATTCCCAAAGCTTCTATGCGATCGCCCAATGTACCGCGATTCATTAAAGAAATTACAACAGCCTCAAATCGCTGCCGATTCATCCCACACAGCAGCTTATAAAGCATCATCTCTGCGCCACCGCTTGACAAACCAGTGGTCAGAAATAGTATTTTTTTGACCGGAGCATTGGTTTGCCTTTCAGCCACATTACCTCATTTATCTGCTTCACGAATCGAAGGATGATAAAGTTTTTCCTGTTAAGCGATCGCGCTTTCAATTACTTTAAGTCTACTTTCCAAAAAAGCAACTTTCCTCATTTCTTGGTAAAAACAAACTGATTATTTCCCGAACTAATACCACTTACTACCAAATTTTTAACAACAAAATGTCTATCTCTATAAAATTTAAAAATACCTTCTGGCTTTGCAACCTCAAATGGGTATCCTCCAAGCCAATCAAACCAATCATAGAATAGAGACATCCCTCTGGATTTTTTGTACTCTATATATCTAGTAAATGGATTTCTTAACTTGAGAAAATCTACAACGAAACCAATTAAAACGAAATAAGGAACAAAAAATGCACAAACTAAACTTTTTCCGACAATTCCTGAACAGTAAAATTGTTTTACTTTCCGCCAAAATTCAGATTTATAACCTTGATCGTTATAGATAGCAATAAACAGCTCTCCTCCACTAGCAACAGGCAAAATAACATTTTCTAGTGCTTGCCACATAGCGCCTGTATGATGAAGTACCCCCCAAGAATAAACAATGTCAAACTTTCCTAAAGATTTAAGGTAATCTACATCTAGCACTGAACCTTGTTCAATAGTCCAGTCAGACACGTCGGGAAAATATCGACGTTTAAGTTCTTGCGTACAAGCAACTGAGGTAGGATCGTAGTCAAGCGAATGTACTCTTGCTCCTAATCGACGGGCAGCAAGAGAGAATAAACCACTGCCAGAGCCAATATCAAGAAAGGTTTTACCTTGTAAATTTTCTACTTCTAGCATTTGTTTAAGGGAATTTTCAGCTTCGGCGATGCGTTCATCATTGAGAACTGATAAAAATCGCTGCCAGTTTTTCCCAAACCCAAAGCGATCGCCCTGTTTAACTTCTTGCTCAAAAGTGCTGGTCATAGCTTCATTTAATCGGATTTTTTAACTTATCTTTGGTGTAGACTAAGTAGCCTAAAGGCAAGGCTGTTAACCATAATACTTTGCCCAGCGCTGTCTTAAGTGCCTTAAATTGCTGAATTAGAGAAACACCGATATGAAAAGAAAAACGGCTGTAATTAACAGATGAACGGAAGAAACTTAAAGGAGCGTGCCAAAACCAGTCTGTGTATTCATTTAGAAGGCTTTTATGCCAAATTTTAACACCACAGGCATACTTAGAGGTAGTTTTACAGCGAGATAACCCATCAGGCAAATATTCAACAATTTTTAAAACTTCATTTACAAAGCGGGTATTGTAATTCCGAGCGACCGCGTTCCAAACAACTCCCTCTGGAATATGTTTTTCGCCTTTAATCACTGGAAATAAACATTTTTTTAAAACTGACGTTTTATCAAATCCCCACTTGTCCCCTTTTACTTTCAATTTGTATTGAAGTGACAAAAAATCTGAGTCGGTTATATCTTGAGGGAACTTAGTACCGATTAGCTTACCATTTCTATCTTTACACAAGGAAACTACAGAAGAAAACTTTTCTTTTTGAGTTTCGGGAATAGACTTCCAATGAAATATAAACCGTTCTAGTGCCTCTGGAACGCATTCGTCATCGGAATCAAAGCAGAGAAATAACTCTCCTTTAGCTTCCTCTACGCCGCGATTCCAGGCGATATACTTGCCTTGATTTTCTTGATAAATGTAGCGAATAGGAAAATTAGCTTCTTGCTGCCACTGTTCTACTAATTCCCGGGTATTATCAGTAGAGCCATCATCGATAATTAGCCATTCAAAATCGCGATAAGTTTGGGATTTCAGGCTTTGATAGACTCGGTGGAGGGTATAAGCACGGTTATAGGTAGGCGTAAAAACTGTAAATTTATATTGATAGATTATTTCTGGTTCTATAAGTTGTTGTTGCTTTTCCATTCCTCACTTTCTCCGACCGCTTCCTTAATTACTGCTTCCCACATTCCCATGACTTTTTCTAAACTAAATCGCTCTATTACCTCTGTAGCACGGACAGCCAAACGCTGACGCTCTTTTTCATCAGACATCAGCCGACCCATCGCCGAGGATAAAGCTTCTACATCTTCATTTGGCACTAATATACCATCTACGCCATCTCGAATAATCTCTCGCGGCCCGCTAGGACAGTCTGTAGAAATGACAGGTAGCCCGCAAGCCATCGCTTCGCAAAGGGCGTTAGGAAAACCCTCAAAGCGGGAAGACATGACAAACAAATCCGCCTGCTGTAAAAATTCATACAGGTTCTTGACTGCACCGGGAAGATAAACGCGATCGCATAATCCCAATTTATCTAGTAAAGATTCTAATTGTGGACGCAGTTCCCCTTCTCCTAAAATTGTCAATGTCCACTGCGGGTGGCGGTCTTTGATTTTCGCAAAAGCTTGTAGCAGTAAATCGAAGCGTTTTTCTTCTGCCAAACGTCCCGCAGCAATCACCGCTGGTTTAGCTAGTTGCTGACCGGATATATTTTTTTCTACCTTTGGCGGTAAAGCTGCATTGGGAATGATAGAAATGCGACTTTGTAACTTTGGAGAAAAGAAATTTTTTGCAGTTTCAGTGAGAACCACAATTTTATCTGCCCACGAATAAGTCCACTTACGTAGTTGCTGCCAACTTCTACTTAAAGGACTTACCCCTGGATCGGTGCGTACTGATACGATTACAGGTATATTTAAGCCTCTGGTTGCCAGCAAAGCTACTACATTCATTTCATCTACGAAGCTAATTACTACATCAGGTTGGCTATGGCGTATACTTTGTCGCAGCGTATAAATACGTTTTAGATTATTTTGTAAAGCCGATAAAAAGCTGGCAGAATACCCTGCTATACCTAATCGAAAGTATTTTATAGATGGTTCTAAATAATAAAAAGAAGTAGTGGAACTTTGCTCCATAGTCAAAAGAGTTATGTCCCATCCTTTTCCCTCTAAGTAGTTCATCAGGGTAGAAATTACACGTTGCGCCCCACCCAACGACATATTAGAAATAACTATAGTTATTTTCGTCATTAGAATTTTCTTTTAGGTTTAGCTTGGCATTTGGCAGCCAATTTAAGCTGCTCCTGCCAACTTAAATTAGCTGCTTTGCTAAAAGGCGATCGCCAGAAGGTTTCCCATATCCACCATCCTAATTCTGTTGCTGTATTGCAAAGTAAAAACCACCGATAACCGAGAACGTTTGCTAATGCCACTTCATCGTAAATAAAATTTTTATCGTTTGCATTTTTAATTTTGTAGAGCCAAGCATGAGCAGAGGGAAAGAAATCTTTATTTAGTTTAAAATTGAAGGTGCGAAAGCAATTATGTATTTCCAGTTCTTCCTGTGTAGGTTGAATACCCAAACTTTCTAGGTGAGTTTTTATAAGACGTTTAAATGTTACTTCCACTTCTTGACTGTGGCGTTGCGTTACTTGACAGTAATGATAACGATAAAGCAGTAATATTTCTCCTAAATTGACCATTTGAAAGTGTTTGGAAGACTCTACCCACAACCCATAGTCTTCACAGTGTAACTGAGAATTATTGTAAGATAAATTATTTCTGATAAATAACTCTTTACGCATCATCACCGAAGGATGAGCCAGTGCTGAATTGAATAGTAACCAAGCTTTGATGATTTTATAATCGGTTGGATACTTCTCAACATAACCACCAACTTCACCAATAGTTTTAAGCCAAGTTCCGCATACTCCTACCTCTGGGTTGGCATCCATAAAAGCGACTTGTTTGGCAAGGCGTTTGGGAAGACTGATATCATCAGCATCCATCCGCGCTATGTACTTTCCCTTTGTCAACTGAAAGCCTTTGTTCAACGATGCAGTAAGTCCGCAGTTTCCCTGATGATAAATGTGAATGCGATGGTCTGATTTTTGATACTGAGAGAGGATATTTATGGTGTTATCTGTAGAACCATCATTGATAATAATAAACTCAAAATTAGTAAATGTTTGATTCAGAATGCTATTAATTGCTGCTGCTAAATATCTCTCGCCGTTATAGACAGCCATCAGGACACTTACGAGAGGGGTCATTGTCTGTTTGCTCGCTTCTGGGGTTGTGCTTCTGCCCAAATTTCGCCCCAATTAATTTGGAGGTGGGTAATAGTAAAATGAGCAGCTTGCATTTCGGCTTCAAAGCTTTGTTGGGTGTATTCGGTGTAGTGGGTAGGGTCGCTAAAATAAAACATTCCTAATTCTTGACGCATAGGTACAAGCCAGTCGCGATTAATCATTGGCACCCGAATTAGCCAACGTCGAGGCAAAACCTGCTCCTGTACGGTGTTGAGAAATTCTACACGATGTTCGATGTGTTCCAGCACATTTGATATTACAATTGTTTCAAATGGCTGTGGCGGTAACTCTTGCAGCGCGTCTCCCTGGATAAAGGTCAGATTTGGGTGTTGGAATTGGCTTGCAGTGGCAATATTTTCCCCATTCAGATCAATTCCTGTCACCACAGCATCCGCCTTCGTCGCCATAGAATGTGCCAAAGCGCCAATTCCGCAACCGATATCTAGCACAAGTTCACCAGGCTGCAAGCGGTCTACAAAGAAATCATGATACTTGGTCAGGCGATGTTTGACGTGTACGCCATTGTCGTAACCCACTGCCACAAAATTAATCAGATCAGTTAAACCATTCTCAACTTCCAGCAATTGACGCATTGCTGTTTTGGGGTCTTTATTGGCGACACTCTGCAACCAAAGGTTACACAGGACGCGACACAACCTGTATGGCAGTAGTTTGAATAGTGGTAAGACAACCCGAATTACAGCCTGTTTCACCTTGAGAGTAACTCCTGAAATACCTCTTGATGCCGTACCAGCCAAGGACGCAGGTCAAATTTTTCTACTGCCCGTTGCCTTGCAGCTTGGGCGTATTGCGCCCGTTGTTCGGCTACTTGCAGAACTGCCTCTGCTAGGGCGTTCGGGTCGGGTGGAATCTCCCGTTCCCAACTCAACTCGGTTGGCACCCCAATACCAGCTTCTTCTCCGACTAATTCCGGGACACCGCCACTATGAGAGTATACAACTGGCAATCCACAAGCGATCGCTTCTACGACCATCCCCGGACAAGCATCGTTGTATTGAGTATGCAGCAATATGTGGGCTTTTCGGAAGATAGCGGGGGCATCTTTCTGAGTGTAAGCGCCAAGAAACTCCACGCGATCGCTTACACCCAAATCTGTCACCAGTTGTTGCGTCATCCGCATCGCCTCTGTCTCATCAGTCCAACGCAGTTTACCAGTAATCAACAATCGCACGTCGGAACGCTGATGAGATAAGATGGCTAACGTGCGAATGGCAGACTCAACTCGGTAGTAATGGGACTGCGTTCCCCCCAGTAGTAGAACTAAATGTTTAGGGTTGGGGTCACAATCAGCTGGGGTAAAAACTTTTGTATCAACTGCATTGTAAAGAATTTCCCACTTACCCTCGCGCTTACCCAAAAATTTATCGGCACTCTCTTTGCAAAATTTACTTTGATAAAATACATAATCGGCTGAATGCAACAGCTTTGCAAATGGCTTATTAGTCTCTTCCCAACCGATTCCATGCCAAGCGGGATACGCTACCCCATTTTGATTCCAGACAAATTTTGCCTTTTTTTGCCGCGCTAGCCAAACTAACTGTACCCCATCTTCAGGCATCCGACTACTGACCATATAGAGGATATTGAAGCGGCGGGGAGAGTTGGGTAAAATCTTCTGCAATCCTTGAAATTTAACGATTCCTCCACGCGCTAGTTCGCCGGGTTGGGGAATATTGTCATGTCCATAATAGACATACGCCTGATTTCGGTCGGGAACTCCAGCCAGCAGAATATTCCACAAACGCCAAGGATCTTGCCATTGCTGCCTCAAATTGTACAGCTTGAGACGAATGTTGTAGGGAATTAGACTCTTAATTGCTTGTAACCTGCTCATAGCTAAATATTTTTTGTAGAAAGCTATATTCTGATTGATTAATACTAATTAAATTATTTATTTTTAACACAAAGGTACGCTAAGGGTAGCGCAGAGGTACACAGAGTAATCCGCGATAAATTGGCATTTAGATATTTTGGCGTGCCTTTGCGTAAACCTCTGCGTTCTTTGCGTTGAAAAACTATACTGATACTTCTACAAAGCCATTCATAAAGTTGCGCCATAGGGAAATTTGAGATGTATATGTGTTGGCTTCGGCTGTTGTTCGTCCTTGCTGTAACACGCTATTCAATTCAGGTTTATTTGTAATAACATACTCTGCCCAATATGCTAAACCCTCGGCATCTTCAACGTCTACCATCCAAGCATTTTTTCCGTGTTGCACCAAGTCGATCGCTTGTCCAACTTTGGTTGTTATTAATGGTACACCACTTGCCATCGACTCTAACACTGCTTTTGGCCCTCCTTCCTGGCGGGATGCGACAATATATAAATCCAGTGATTGAAATAGCTGCCCTACTTCGGGATAATTATTTAAAAGATAGTGACGGTAGGGAACGCCTAATCTTTCTAATCCTGCTTTAACATAGCCTCGCGCTGGGCCTGATAGCAGTACAAATAATTCTGGGATGCGGGATTTTAGAATTTCAATTGTTTTCAGAAAAATATCAGGCCCTTTGATGAGCTTTGGCTGTATTCCTTCGTCCCAACCAACGCCATCTTTTTGAAATGACCCGACTACAACTGCTGACTCTGGAATGCCATATTTTGCTCGTGCTTGCTGTCGAGATTGGCGGGTTTGGATCTGAAAGTATGATAAGTTAATTCCTATCGGAATTAGAAAAACTTTTTCTGGTGCAATTCCTGAATTTAAGACTACATCTCGCATCTGGCTGTGGGAAACTTGAATGCGGTGGATTTGCTGGTGGAATTGACAAAGATTTTGGTAACACTGGTCAAATTCAGCCACGCCAGTACCAGGTAAACCGTGAAAATAGGCAGTTCCCACTCGATGCGATCGCTTTGTCCATTCATTGCCTAAAAGCAGAAATTGACTGCCGTAAAATACAGCTTGGTTCTGGGTATAATTAAGCCATCGGGGGTTGGCTTGATGGATGCCGAGATGTTGCGCGATCGCGCCTAATTCCCGCATCTCCCACGAGAGAACCCAAAACGGCGAGTCGCTAACGAGAAATAAACGCGAATAAGGTGAAAAGTGGCTTGTAACCTGTTTAGCTGCTACTTGTAAAATTGGCTGACCTAACTGGCGAACCACCGCACGAAATTGGTTATTCATATGAGAATTCCCATCGCCGCTAGATAGCGGTCGCCTACTTCCTCTATAGTTGGAATAGCTATTTGTGACTGTCGATATTCGTACTCATCTACCAGTTGATTTAACAATGCTGGTATTTCTTCCGGAGACTCGAAACCAAATCCAGCTTCGCCAACAATTTCTGGATGACCGCCGCTGTTGAGATAAATTGCTGGCAATCCACAGGATAGCGCTTCTAGTAGCGAGTTGGAACAGGGGTCGTGGCGGCTAGCAGTAATAAAGATATCATGTTGGCAAAGTAATTTTGCTAATTGTTCGGACGGTACAGGGGCTAACATCTGAATTTGGTTAAATTGAATAGGCGAACGTCCCACAAATGTATATTCAAATCGTTCCCAGTCTAAATTTTCTTCCAACCATTTATAAGCGGTTGCGCCTTTGTTGGGGTTATCAGACCAACTGGTTGAAATTAGACGGATTTTGCGATTTCGGTCAAACGCTATACGACCGTGAGGGTGAAAAATCTGGGGGTTGGTCGCGTTCATAATTACACTAGGCGATTTGAATTTTAAACCGAGTTCCAGATGTTTGTGTAAACTGTACTGCGATTGAAAGATAGTAGCATCAGCGAGTTCTTGATTGATTTGCCAGATATAGCGATCGCTTCCATCATCCAGTCCCCGATAAACTCCAATTGGCCCATCTACTCGATGCACCATTCGACAACCTTTTCGGTGCAGCTGCTGCAACCGTTGAAAGTCGAAATTGAAAGAATTATACAAGCAAGCACGAGTCGTAGCTGAAATAGTATTATTTTCTACTCGCAAACCCCGGCGTTCCAACTCACTCCACAAAGCCCGCATGAATTGATGTCCGCCTCCCCCAGGCGGCGGGCTAAATTCGTGAAATATTGCTATATCAGCTGATCTGAACTGAGATGCAATCTTATCAAAAGTAATCCTCAAATTGCGGCGATATGAGACTAATTGCTTTTGGAGTAAGTGGGGTTCCAACTTTTGCTGCATCTTTATTTCTTGACTGCCACGATTCCAAAACCAGTTGTAAAACTTCGCAAGAATGAATGAGCTTTTATCTGGGGTTGCTGTTCATAATTCATAGCCCAGCGTTGATATTTAGCTAACAGCCAAACCGTTACCCTACCAAAGGGTCTGGGAACACCCACCCCACCCACATACTGCTTTAAAAAGTCAGCCAGCACCGAGAAAAATAATCCCTGGCGTTCGATTGCAATATCATCAAATCCTACCTCTTTCAAAGCACATTGCCAAAAGTAATCTGTGTAACGTCCATAGTCATCAGGATCGCCATGAATGCGATACATAAAAGGAACGCAAATTAATATAATTCCACCATCACGAAGTACGCGATTCGCTTCACAAAGTACAGATGAAGGATTGGGTACGTGTTCCAATAATTCAGAGCAAATTACAACATCAAAACAAGCGTCTTCAAAAGGTAAAGCTGCTGCATCCGCGACTACATCAGGCTGTTTTGCAGGCGAAATGTTAACGTAAACTACTTGCAAATCATAACAATTTATATTGAATTGGCCCCGCTTTTGAATTTTAGTGCCACCCAAATCTAGGACGCGACTGCTAGCGGGTATTTTGCGAACGTGACGAAAATAAAATTCGTCTACAAAATAGCGACGTACAGAGTAATAAAGGTTTCCTACCTGTGGATCGAGAGCGTTCATAAGGTATTATCGGTTTTCTGCGCGATCGCCATCAGCATATGACCGATCCAGCGTGTCGGGATTATTGGGTGTAGAAGTCGTTTGGCGATGCGATCGCTTAAACTTTCTGGCTTCAAGTGAAGATCGTGTACTAGCGCCCGACTCAAACCCTCATAGCGGCCAATTGGCTGCACTTTCAGCACCCGGAACCCTCGCAATGCCAACTCTTGCTCAAATTCTGGTACAGTCAACCACCACTGGTAAAACCGCAGGGGTGCTGCAAAGCCTTGCTGCGTATCGTAGCCTTGATCCCATTTGTGCAAGGCTTTAGCATCGCGCAAGATATGCCACCAGTTCTGGAACGGTACACTAACAAATAGAAATCCTCCTGGTTTTAGGATGCGATAAGCTTCTTTGATGCAATCTTCTAAACCATTTTCAAAATGCTCAAATGTTCCCCAAGAGAAGTAAGCGTCAAAGGTAGCATTTTTAAAGTTAGTCTGGCGAATATCTCCATGAATAAATTGATAATTTGGCAAGAATTGCTTGAGTCGAATAATCGTGCGATCGCTAATATCTAATCCAATTACTTTAAAACCCTGATTTGTCAAAAAAACTGTCCACGCTCCCATTCCACAGCCACCATCCAAAATGGAACTGCCAACTGGTAGCTTTTGCAGAAAAGGTTGCATAATCTTGTACTCTTCTCGACTAGCAACCGACTCAGCTTGCGGTAACTGCGCCACATTTTCCCAGCGTTGAGTCCAAAAGTCTTCGACAAAGGCGCTTTCATCTACTCCGTCCTGTTCATTTGGTATTAATATATAATCCTTTCTCATAAATTTTCTGCTTTAATTTAACTAGACAATACAGGCTTTCCTTCTCGTTTCCCTTGCAGCAATATCCACTTCCAACTACCATCAACTTCTACTCGAACTACTGTTTTAAAATACCGTAACATTATCAAAAACAATTCCTCCTCACTTTCCCAAGCAACTGCTTCAAATGGTCCTCCACCATCTTTCATATCCATTGATAAGTCATAAAGAACATATCCATCCTGTTTGATTACCCGCGCGTGTTCAGAAAATAACTCTTCTAGGTTCCAGGCATGATCCACGCAGTTTGTATATATTAAATCAACCGAAGACGTGGCGTTATCCATGTGCAGGAAATCCCCTATCTTTACCAGTGGATTTTCAGAACCAGGGTTGAGATCAATACCATACGCATTACGAAACCCCAAGTCTCGCAGCACCTCAACTTCTGTTCCCTGCCTCGCACCAGCACACACAATGCAAGCAGTATTTGGCAATATTTGGGTAAGCAGCCTGAAACGGCGATAAAACTTCAAGCGCCATTCCCAAATTACCTGATTGCTAAAGCCTCCTGTAATCTTGATTATTTCTTCAAATTTCTGTTTTTGATGAGTAATATACTCATCGTAATTTTCATAATCTCGATAAGTTAACCCTTCTTGCTTCTCTTGTTTCCAACCTTCTTTAGCATAATGTTTACTTCGTACCGGATGTTTATCTCTTTCGTGGTCATATTCTGAATCGTTGTAACGCCGCAGTTTCCGGTAGTATCCATAACCACCTGGCGTTAAACGATAAAGTCCATTCTTGAAATGAAATCGCAATTTTGTTAGAATTTTCATTTACTCTTGTCTATTTCAAATATAGTCCGAATGATGGCAGTACCTTGTTCATTTTGAGGACTCAACGGCGGTTGTTCCTCACTCCAAAGCACTTGCGATATATACGGGTCAAAGATGGCGTATAGGCTTTCTAAGTTACCAAAATCCACTAAATCGGTACTACTGACTTTATATTCCACTGGCACCTCTACAGCTACTAATGCACCGGGACTCGCCACTCGAATAATTTCTCTAACAACTTTGCCTACATCATAAGAGTGTTCTAGGGAATGAGCGCTGTATATAATATCAAAATTATTATCTGGAAAAGTCATTTTGTGCATATCCATGATCGTGATATCAGGGCTACTACTAAATAAATCAATACCTATAACTTTGTTAGCGCCTTGGCTCTTGAAATAATTTATTTCAGCCGTATTTCTACAACCAATACATAAAAAATGACACTCAGCAAAATTTCTAAATTCTGCTAACTTATCAACTAACAAGCGTGTATGCAGTTGTAAGGGATTTGATTTTTTATAGAAACTACGTTGCAGCTGTGCATCTAAATATTGCTCGTATTCCTGAGAAAACAGCCCTAGATTCTGTTTCATATACGCACGGTATAACTGTAACTGAATATCCTCTTTAAGTCTATATATAGAATGCTTAATGTTTTTTATCATAGCTGATTAACAAAATCGCTCCTATAAATTGTATATTTATAATATAATACCTTAATAATTCGGCATTTATTAAATGCTTAATTTTTATAGAAAGGGGATAAAACCATTGCTTTCAATTACCTTTTGTATCACATTTAGAAAATTATCAGTATTGGCTATAGAGGAAACACCTAAATACTTTTGATAATACTCTGATTGTGCTTTTCTATCGAGGGTGAAGTCAGATAAAGACATTTTCGGCAAGTGCTTCAGAATTTGTTCTGTATCCATTAAATATGCCACACCATCATAATTCCAAAGTTTACCAGGTTGTGAATATCGACGAGAATATGGTATTTTCTCTTGCGGTACAACTTTGATGTCAGCCATCCCAGCTACATCAAACGCCAGATGAGGAACGCCAGCGGCTACTGATTCGCGTACTCCAAGGCTAAAATAGCTAATGCTAAGGTCAGCAATACTCATTACTTCAGATATACTATGCGGATAATAGGATTCGTCGAATATTACTTTATCGGCAATCTGCGTTTCTGGCAATAATTCACAGTCTCGGTTGCGATATTTAACAATTAAGTAGGCGTTGTTGCGATCACAAAAAGCCCTCAGTGCTTTTGTCACCTGTCCCATATTGCTCTCTCGCAACACTTCTAGGGCAGTTTTCCACTGTTTCCGGTAACGCAGCAAAACTTTAATTTTTCCCAGCAGAGACGTTGTTTGAAACATCTCTTCTCTGAAACCCCAACCTGTATGATCGGGCCAGTTAAGATAGACGACGACAGGTTTACCCTCTGGAATTCCCCACTTTTTTCGCACCTCCATTGGATCGATTAGAGCCAACTGATCGACTTGCGGCCAACCCACAGGGATAGCTTTTTGTCTAAACTTTGCTTCCATCTCAGTTGTAAAAGGGAAAGGCAATATTTCTCTAATCAACTGGATATTTTGTTCTAACCAATAGAGTGTAGTTAAGGCAAATAGGTCAATCTGATTAAGTTCTTCAGGATTTTTAACGTGGTAAAACCAATCGCCGGGGCTAGGTTCAAGTAGTACATACAACGGGCGATGTGGTTTATCTGGCAATTCTCCCACAATTGAATTTATCGGAGGAAGGAGATTAACAACTGCATCGACTGGCTTTCGTTGCAAAAGTTCAATTAGTTCCGACTTCCCCCTATATTCTCGGAATGTCACCTTGCCATTGCGGAATGCGGGGGCATTAGTGACGCTGGGAAAATCTAAAGGTCTACCTAGCGTTGCTGTCCCGATATCATGCCAACATTCAACGTGCCATCCACGTTGCAATGCGGCATCGATTGCCGATGCCATGAGGCGATAGCAATTCATTCTAAAGATAATGAAAGCAATTGATGGTTTCAACTAATCAGCTCCCAACTAACAGGCGATCCTTTTTTGGCATCGCGTTTAATTGGCTTTCCCAGCAGGATATCGTAGTATTTTGGCGGTAAACCCAACCCCGGGCGCACGGCTTTTAAATTTTCTGGATTGAAAATATCTCCAGCTTTCATGTCTTGGGAAATGTAAAGCGATCGCTTGTAAATCAAAGACTGCTTCTCTGCCTCCGTTGGTTCATAAGATATTTTACCTAACGCTTGCCATCCTCTTTCCGACTCTATCACCAGCTGGCGCATTTCTTCCGGTTCCATCGAAAAAGCTGAATCCACGCCGCCATCTGCCCGACGCAAGGTAAAATGCTTTTCAATTACCGTCGCACCCAAAGCCACACTAGCAACAGCAACCCCAATTCCTAATGTATGATCCGATAGTCCCACTTGCACGTCAAATAATTGCCGCAGGTGAGGAATTGTTAGCAAGTTTGTATCCTTTGGTGTCGCTGGATAGCTGCTAGTACATTTGAGCAAAATTAAATCCTGACAACCCGTATCTCTTGCTGTTCCCACTGTTTCATCTAGTTCGGCGACAGTCGCCATGCCAGTAGAAATTATCATCGGTTTTCCCGTACTGGCAACCTTGCGAATTAAAGGTAAATCGGTATTTTCAAATGAAGCAATTTTGTAGCAAGGTACGTCCAGAGATTCCAGAAAATCAACAGCTGTTGCATCAAAGGGAGTGCTAAATCCAATAATTCCCAATTCCCGGCAACGCTCAAAAATTGGCTTGTGCCATTCCCAAGGAGTGTAAGCCTGCTGATATAGCTGATATAAAGAATTTCCTCTCCATAAACTATTGGGGTTATCTATGTAAAAGTCGCCTCGTTCGATATCCAAAGTCATCGTGTCAGCTGTATATGTTTGAAGTTTCACAGCATGAACTCCAGCCTTGGCCGCTGCTTCTACAATTTCTAATCCTCTTTCTAGCGACTGGTTGTGATTTCCGGACATTTCAGCGATGATGAAGGGTTTGGTATTACCGCCGATTTTTGTCCCACTAACCGTTATTTGTTTCATGACCGCTCTTTACTACTAAAATATAGTTGCTCTAATCCAGTTTTTATTCTTAGCCACTCATCTTTCAATAAAGCCACCAATAAAATATTTTCGTATTGCTGATTTTTTAAAATATGGTTTTTTAAATAGCCTTCCTGCACAAAGCCTAACCTTTGATGAAATTTGATGCTATCTTCATTAAAAGCAAATATTTCACCACAGAGTTTGTGGATATTCAAATTCTCGAAAATATGATCTAATGCCAAATAACCCATTGCTGAACCAGTGCCGCGAGGTAAATCAACTTCTCCCAAATAAAATCCCCAAAAGCACTTATGATTACTTTTGTCTATTTGGGTGATATTGACTACTCCAACGGCAGAAGTTTTTAACTCAAATATTTGACATTCAGCGCTAGGATCTTGCTGAATTCTTTTAAACCATCCCCTATGTTCATCTATGGTGATAATATGGTCAGTAAACATATTGGCACGGATACGTTCTGAGTTACGCCATGCCAAAACTTTCTCTAAATCTGACTCTGCTATTGGTCTAAGTCGGCAGTCTTCGCGGAGTGGCATTTACTAAATCCATGAGAGCTTGAACAACAAGGTTTCGAGCGTGCGGTTTGTGAGTTTGCATCAATTTTATGGCTCTTCGTGACATTTCTTTTAACAAAGATGGGTTTAATAAAGCTTGCTGAATTATCTTAGTTAAATCTTGTACGCTGACATCGCTGCACCAGCCTAAATGCCAGGTAGCACCTGCTGATGCTACAGCAGCAGTTGTTTCTAGCTGATTTTGCGCGATCGCAATTGTAATTGAAGGTAAACCGAGAAAGCAGCGTTCCCAAGTCGTTGTCCCCCCGGCGGCTATAGCTAAATCAGCGATCGCCATTAATTCTGCCATATTTGTTACCTGGCAGTAAAAATTTGCATTCGGAATCTTTGCACACATCTGTCTAACTGGTTCTCGATACGGGTTAGAGGCACCAACTACCACGTCAACTGCAATGTCTGGTCGATTTAGGGATGCGATCGCCAACAGTGCTTTTGTAGTTTCATTTGTGGCATCGCTGCCGCCAAAACTAACGAGAATGCGTTTCACAGTACCGTCTCGCGATCGCAAATGTTGGCGAACTTGTTTAAATTCTGGACGCAGCAGAGCGTATTTTGGTCCTAATAACTTTTCGCAGCCAGCAGGCACCAGGTTATCGTAGCGAGTCTGTAAATTTTTATAAAAATTTTGGTCAAGCAGCAAGTCGCAATCGTGCTGTCGATTTGCCAGATCATCAATCGCCATAATTTTTTCAACGTAGGGTCTTAGTTGCAACTCCCAGCGATAATCTAATTCGTAATTATCGACAATCAGCCAATCGATTTGTTGATGCTTTTTGCTGATACAATCTATAGTTTGCTTGACATCGATTTCCCAATCAGTTTGGCTGATTGTCTCATAGCGATAGCCTGTTTCCGGTAAATAGTGAACTAAAAAGCCTTTTTTCTCAATCAATTCACGCAGGGTTTCCGGCAAATTGCGGCAAATAAACGTTACTTTACACTCTGTTTTCGGGAGAGCTTCAGCTAGAGCCAAGCAGCGCATAATGTGTCCCGTACCAATTTTAATTGAGGCATCTGCACGAACGATCGCTTCCATGCTTTAGCACTCCCATTTTTTTAAGGCTTTCTCGCAACCAGTAACATATGAGACGAAAGCTGATTTTCAGATAAAAAGTCTTGAAATGCTTCGCCTTTAGTTTCCCACTCGTCAATCAAAATTTGTTCCAAAAAATTTTGGTTGTTAATATCAAACTCGCCCGATAAAACTTTCTTACGCACTAATTCAGCATCAAGTCGTCCCGGAGTTTGTTTTTCTATTACTTCAAATCCACAAGCTTCTAACAGATATGTCAGCGAATCCAGATTGAACAAGTTAATATGTTCGTTGTCAACAGAATCAGACTTATCTGCTAAAGTTACGATATCAAAACCTTTGACATTAGGACAGGTAACGATAAAAATTCCGCCATAGGAAAGTAGTTCGTAACACTTGAGCAGAAAGTCTCTCGGCGAAAACAGATGTTCGATTACCTCAAAATTGACAATTACATCCATTTTGTCAGTACCGAAGAAGACTTGTTCAATCGGTTTTTCAACGATTTCGAGATGGCGATCGCGGCAAGTTTGAGCCAGATCCGGTGTAGGCTCAACTCCTACTATCCGCTGAAAAATTCCTAGTTTTTGAATTTCCTCGCAAAATATTCCAAATCCCGCCCCTACTTCTAAAAGCGTATTTGTTTTAATATTAAATTTTTGGCAAATCTCAACGACCTTATTTACTCGCGGCTTAAAAATTTTTTCGCGTCGTACCGTTTCCGAAGCCGGAAAAATATATTTATTCCAATAGGCATAATTTTCTGATTCCCGATAATATTCCTCCAAATGTTCCGGGCGAGGTCGCGGATTTGCATAAACAGTTTTGCAAGCTTGGCAAATTACAAATTGAATTTCATATTTTTCATAAATTCGTCTATTATTGTCGGCATTACAAGCAGGGCAATTAACGACAATAAAATTATTTTTATGCCTCAGCAATCGCTGAATATCGTTAGCCAAAGCTTGATTCTGTCCATCATTAAATTCATCAGCCCTGATTTCCGATTCCCTAAAGGAAACTTTTTTAGGCTTTGGTTTATTCATGCTAGTGTTATCCCATGTTTTCTAGCCAGCTCTAGCAGGTCTTTTGGATAGCGATGACCTTTTAGATATTCATAGCCAACTTCTCGACTCAGTAAAAACTTTTTGTATTTAGCAACATTTTCATTATTTTTACTGCAAGCAAAGAAAAAAACCAGCTTCCGGTTTTCCAGGGGTATAGGGACAACTTCGGGCCAAGATGCTTTATGGTCAAGCCTAAAATCAAATAAAACAAGATCGCCAGCCTTACTTGGGATTGAATATTCTCCAACCTGACTTGGTACTTCTGGTTTTAGGGGAATATGGCTGACAAAACTCTCTAAGTTATTAGATTCTAAATGCTTTTGCGATCGCAATTTGTTTAACTTGCCTTTTATAGTCCGCACAAATTGTATTTTAGCAAGCTGCCTGTATAACTTGCGCTTGAGCTTTGACAAAGATAGCCACCCCGACTGCCGAGAATTTTTTGTGATGTACTTGTCCGGGTGTAAGTGAGAACCGGGAATTACATCAAGTCCGCCGCCATATTTGCCATTGTCCTGAAGATAAAGGGCAGCTTGAACCATCAAATAATCAGGCTGATAATGAAATTTATGCCCAGCCTTTTCTTGTGAACCTGTATCTTTATGCCATCCCCCAAAGCAAGAATCGTGAGCAGCCATTTCTGGCAAGTAAACAAAGTCATTTCCTAACAAAGACCTGAGTGCAGAAACAATCGGGGGATGGATAAGAAGCCAGCGCAGTTCGGGATATCTAGCGCAGATATCTATACACCCATCATCAGATTGCCGTTGTATTCCTGACTCAAATAATTTTAATAAAAATTCTCGCAGCTCTCGTACTTGCTCGTTAGTCAAAACCGAGGAAACAACTAAAAAGCCATTTTTATGAAATTGCTCTATTTGACTGTTAGTTAAGCCGTCCATCCCCACACTTACTCCACTCGATACTTTCCGAATTTCTACTTTCTCATGTATTTAATTTGTTCAGCTTCACTTAGATGAACACAACCATAAGCAGAAGGTTCCCCCCAGATATTATCTTTTATCCATTGCCCATTTTCAATCCACCACACGCGAGGATCGCGGAAAGTATCGCAAATGTAGTCAAAATTTTCTTCTGTCATGTTGACGTATTTCAGCCATCGCTCCAAATCTCGACGCGGTTTAACATAGTCATACTTGCGTACCATTTCAATTCCCTGCTCTCGCGTCATCATCCCCGCTCTGATATCTTTAGTTGCATGGTCTGAACCTCGTCCATACCCAAACTTTACAAACTTCAAATAATCGTGAATGCCATTTTCGTGCATATCATCGAGATTAGAAATAGTTCGGTATGTACGCTCAAAAGGCTGCTGCGCTGGTTGCCATCCGTAGAGTTCAATGACTAATTTAGAATGTTTATTTGCATCCCAATACGCAAAATTACTCAGATAAATACCCCGCACGCCTACTTCATCAATCTCTTCGTCAGAGGGATACTGCGCCCACAAGAGCTCCTTATCTCTTAGCCCTTCTTTGAGTTCGGGACGACCTAATTTTTCTAAACCGTTATCTGTGAAATCGTACCAATCATAACCCCGCAAACCATGTTCCAATCTCGATTGCGAGGTAAACTCCACAAAATCATCGTAGGAGTACATTCCTCCCAAATCCATAAAACCATGTTCGCCCCACAAAATCAATGGCACTTTGTAGCGCACTGCAACTTGAATTGGCACTGTAAAAATGCCGCAATGAGCGTGCCAGTTCATGTCACCTTGCAACTTAAAGCCGATGCGATTCATCTTAACTAAAGTATCCGTGCTAGGGCGGAGAATAATATGATCGCAATCAAAAACTTCCCGCATTCGCTGAAGATTGTACTCGCCTTCAGGCAAATAATTATTGCCGTGATAAGTGACTAATAGCGGCTTCAAACCAAGTTCTTTTACAGCAACATGAGTTTGATAATAGCTATCTTTACCTCCACTGACAGGAACGATAATATCGTAATTGCTATTACTGCGATATTCGTCTGTTAAATCCTTGAGCCACTGCCAGCGTTGCACCCAGTCTATATCTTTTGTTTGATCGTTAACTCTACACCCAGAGCAAACACCATGTTCGTCAAAGGTTAAAGGAGCTGCGCTGGCGGCAGGATATACACATCGAGTACAGTATTGAACCCCCATAATTGCTTTACTCCTTGTATTTTTTATAGTCGAACTTCAATACCTGCTTTAGCTAGAGTCCGCTTACCATTGCGGTCTGGTAATTCCTTAAAATGCCAAATATTAGCCGCAGCAACAGCGGAAGCGCCCGCTTGAATTCCTTCTACATAGTGTTCGTATCGCCCGACACCTCCACAAGCAATGATAGGAATTGTGGTTGCAGAAGCCACAGCATTTATCAAGTCAATATCGTACCCTTTTCCAGTACCATCGCGGTTGATACTGTTTAAGAGAATTTCACCCGCTCCTCTATTTTCAACTTCCCTTGCCCATGCTTCCGGTTTCAGATTGGTAGATTCGCGTCCACCATTAATAAGTACCTCGGTTTTTCCGTCAGGATGGCGCAGTATATCAATGCTGACTACAATCGCTTGGCTACCAAAAACCTCAGCACCTTGGGTAATTAGCTTTGGTTTTTTTACTGCTGCTGTATTGATAGTAATTTTATCAGCTCCTCGGCTAATTCTTTGTCGCATATCTTCTAGATTATGGATGCGTCCGCCCCAAGTAAGAGGCATAAAGCAGGTTTTACTAACTTCGTCTAATATCTCTAATGGGTCAGTTAAACTTTTTACTCTATGGTCATCGCGACGTAAGTCATATTCATCATGGCGACTAATATCTAAATAAATTAATTCATCTACATTCCAATTATTAAAACGCTTAACCTTATCAACAGGATTGCCGATTATTTGGTAAACTTTAAAATTTTCACTACGGACGAGCAAACCATTTTTTAATAGTAATACGGGAATCAAGCGGTTTTTGAGCATATACTTAAATTAACAAAATTTTTTAATACTTCTAGACCTACTTTTTGACTCTTTTCTGGATGAAATTGAGTAGCATAAATATTTCCTAATTCTATGCTAGAGACAAATTCTGCACCGTAATGGCTAATGCCGCTAATAACACCTTGATTGTTTGGTACGAGGACATAACTATGAACAAAATAAAAAATCTGCGAATCATTAAGACCAGCGAAAAGTTTATTTGGCTTGGTAAAATTAACGTCATTCCAGCCAATATGAGGAATGCGGATGTTGCCAGCATTGCTACTTTGAAGACGGACTACTGTTCCGGGAATCCAGTCTAAACCTTTATGAACGCCATGTTCGGTTCCGGTAGTAGCTAGTAGTTGCATTCCCAAGCAAATTCCTAAAAAAGGCTTGCCTTTCTCTCTAACTTCTGCTTCTAAAGCTTTTACCCAGCCTCTAGATTGAAGATTTTCCATAGCATCCCCAAAAGCTCCAACCCCAGGCAAAATAATGTGATTGGCTTGGGACAAATCTTCAGGATTATTAGTAATGAATCCGGGACAGTTTATATAAGATAAAGCATTCGCTACAGAGCGCAAATTGCCCATTCCATAATCAATAATAGCAATTGTTTTTTGATTGGCAGTCATGGGGAAATTTATAAGTTTATCGAACTTTAAACAATGCTTCTAACGGTTGACAGCGAAGATACTTTTCCAAAACGCAGTTATCAACAGCATCCTGCAAAATTGGAAAAACTTCCTCATAGACAGTTAGCAATCTTTCAACGTCAGCATCGCTATGAGCATAACTCATATTGTGCGTAGTCAGTGTTAATATTCCCCGCGCAAAAACTTCTTGTAAAAAGAGGGTTTTAATCTGCCACTGGCTGTAAGGTGGTACGTCTTTGATTAGTAAAAAAGACCAGGTTGGATGCCCCGAAACCGATAGGATATGGCTAACTTTATAATGTAAAATTAGGTTTTGTACTTTGTCCATTACCTTCTGCCCCTGCTTGAACAAAGTTTCAATTACTGGCTGTTGCTGCAACTTTGTCAGCGTTGCTAAAGCTGCCGCTAGTGATAGAGTTTCGCCGCCAAATGTAAAGGAGAAAAAAATTTCCTCCATTAGCTGCATGATTTCTGCTTTACCCGTAACAGCAGAGAGAGGATAACCATTTGCCAAGCCTTTACCAAATGTGGCTAAATCTGGTTTGACTCCAAAATATTCCTGCGCTCCACCCTGGGCGTAGCGAAACCCGGTAATTGTTTCATCAAAAATCAAAACGGCACCATTTTGATGAGCAAGTTCTTTAACTTTTTCTATAAAATTATCTTGGGGTTCAGCTACGTTCATCGGTTCCATGATAACGGCGGCTATCTGGTTTGGATATTGCTGAAATATCCTGTGTAAAGATTCTAAATCGTTGTAGGCAAAAATATGAGTTAAGTCTATTACCGTTGTTGGCACTCCTAAATTGCGAGCGGTAGAGCCAATATACCAATCATGCCAGCCATGATAGCCGCAAACCGCCACGCGATCGCGTCCTGTATAAGCCCTCGCCAAACGCAGCGCCCCCGATGTCGCATCTGAGCCATTTTTCCCAAAACGCACCATTTCCGCACCAGGCACCATCTCGACAATTTTTTCCGCCACCTGCATTTCAATTGGATGAGGTAGAGAAAAAATCACTCCTTGTTCAATTTGAGCCTGAACTGCTGCTGTCACATCCGAGTCATTATATCCTAGAGTAATTGCCGCCAAACCATTAATAAAATCAATATATTCATTCCCATCCACATCCCAAACGTGGCTGCCTTTTCCGCGACTCACAAAATAGGGCGAAACACCAAAAGGATACTGAGTTTTACTCTTACTAAAAGTTTGGGTTCCTAGCGGAATAGTCTTCAACGCTCTTGCTAAGAATGCTTCTGAATGTTGATATCGTTCGGACACGATTACTCCTCGCTCACCTGTTTTAGGTTGTCTTTTAGTAATGATTTCTGCAAACCTTCATTCCGCTGATAGCAAATATTGAAAGTTTTTAATTCTGGTTTTTCATCTAGCAAAGCTAAAATATCTTCAGTTATAAATTCCGGGCTGCGGGGGTATAAAGCTGCATAAATTTTTGTTACCAGCTCAAAATCCAAGATTTCATCAACCGTCCAGCGTAAATAAGATAAATTTATATCACTTTTGTAGCTACCAATTTTATAACGTTGCGGCTGTTGATTGATAAAAGGCGTGACGTGTTCCCGCTGGGAAGATAATTTTGCTTCCTGCCATGCTTCCTCAAGGCAAGTAAGGCGAAATATCTCTACATCTAAACCATCTGGATAACTAGGTTCAAGCGAATTACTAGCATAGTCGAAATTTCCAGATAGATAAAACTCAACGACTTCATCAATTAACTTGGCATCAGCTAGAGGACAATCACCTGTCAATCTAATGATATGATTTGGAGAATGCAATTTAGCTGCCTCTCTAAAGCGATCGAGAACATCATCTAATTTCCCTCGATAGCATTCTACATCAATTTCTCTGCACAAGTTAGCGATCGCATCGTCTGTGACATCCTTACTCGTCGCAACTAAGAAACAGTCCATCAACTTTACACGCTGTAACCGTTCAATTTGCCGCACCAACATTGGTACGCCGAGAATCGGCTTAAGAACCTTTCCCGGTAGACGAGACGAAGAGACACGCGCCTGAAGAATGCCTAAAATCACGTTTCAACCTTTGCGCCAAGAAACATCAAGCACGACTTTCACTTCACCGCCGAAACCTTTTTTAAATTTGCCTATATCAATCTCTTTTTTGGTAACATTATCTTTCTTTGGATAGATGATGTCGCCTGTCTCAAAATATTTACATCCTAACTGCTTAGCAAATAAGATTGCCTGCCACATAATTACATGAAATATAGGCTTATCGAACAGCTCTCTTTTCGATGCGGATACTCCATAATAGCAGTAATGTTCAGAATACAAAAAAAATCCAAAAGTTACCATTTCCCCACTCATCTCACCTGTAATGATAAAAGCTTCTTGATTCTTAATCATTTCATACTGCAATTTCCACGTTTGTAAATTGCGGGTAATCCGTCCCGCCGCCTCAATATGCAAATTTCGGCAAGCTTCGATATCTAACCAGGTAATATTACTATAATCAAGAACTTTTAAAGTAAGATTTTTTTTTCCCCAATTTATAAAGCTTTTATATCTTTTTCTTAAACTATGATGTAACTCTTGTTCCGATAAACTTAAATTTATAATACAAGTGAATCTAGGAGTAGCCACTGCTCCCTGCATCATCCAATGATGGGTGAAATAAGAAGATATTCCTTGGTTTAATAAATCTGTGAATTTTAAATATTTTACTTTAAAAGTATCAATAGTTTTTTCAATTTCCGAAATCAATAATTTTTCTAATTTACCCAAATTGGGAATAGGTATTAAATCATTTGTTAAAATCAGTAAACGACTTCCAAAATTTGAAAGCTCGCAAGTCCCGTCTGCCAATTGTGAAACTGAAGCAACTACCCCCATAAGTGGAATATCTTGCTCGCAAATCAGGAAAGAAACATCCGTAAAGCTGAGATGTTCGTAGTATTTTTGCTGATACAATCTGTTAAGTTCTGAATAGAAAGGCGGCACTTGCAAGGTACTATGGATAAGTTGCGCTCGCAGGGTATTAAAGCCTTCCTCACCTACTTTTATAAGCATCTAAATTTACCTCTCTTTCACTGTTTCCAGGGAAATAAACTGAAAATTCTCCTTCATGTTATTGTAGGTTTTTGTTACTAATTCTAAACGTTCTACTCTTAAACTGTAATCTCTTAACTCTCTTATAAACAGAGAAGTATCTGTAAATCTGAACGGAGAAAAGTTACCATAAAATGGAGAATCTTCCCGATAGATTCCGTTGAGGGTAAATTCATCAATTTTCTCGGCTGGTGCAAAGTTGATAAAAGCATCGCTGTGGATAGAAGGTGTATAAGTAAAGAATTTACCTCCTACTTTCAAAACTCTACTCACTTCTGCCAGGAAAATTTTGAAATTAAGATAATCCAAACAAGTGCTAGAAAGTACGTCACAAACTACATCAAAATTAGCATCTTCGTAGGGAAGTTGTGTCATTGAAGCTACAGATAAATTGGCACTTGTACCCCAATGAGCTAACATTTCCTCACCTAATTTAATAGCTTCCGCTGATAAATCTATTCCGTAGGTATCGAAACCTTCTCTAGCCATCATCCACAGATTGCTACAGGTTCCACAACCTACCTCTAAAACGGAAATTGATTGTCTTCGCTCTCTGTCCATGTGAAAGAAGTTTCGACCGAAAAATCTGAGCAATTCTTCATTAGGGTAAAGACGTTGAGCAGCAAAACCCTCAGCAGTATAGTTTATATTGTGCCAATCTTCCGTTATTTTAAGGTTATCTTTATTCACAGATAAAATTTGATCCTGATTCATTATGCTAAATTCTCCAATTTGAAGGGTTTAATACCCAAGTATCTGATAATGCCAATTCAGAAAAATCTTTGTTAATTATATTGTGTTGAGTGATTCCTAACAATACTTCCTGTAATTGATGACAGTTATTAACCCCAACCAGCACCGCGTCAATTTCACTTAAGCTGCTCACAAAACTTAAGGCTGCTTGCAGCGGTGAAATATTGCGCTGACAGATAAACTCGTAGTAATCTTTTAAATGATTTCTGACTGAATCAAAGTAAGATGGTAGATGCTCCGGTTTCATCAGCAGCAACCCTTGGAGAAAGACGGAACGAGCATGAATTTCTATACCTAATTTTTTAAGTTTTTGCAAATGTCCGCTTAATAGTAATCGCTGGTCAAGTACATTTATAGGAACTTGGATTAAATCAATAGAGTATTTATCCAGAACTCGGTCTATTTGTTCGCTAGTATAAATAGATACTCCAATTTTTTTTACTAAACCTTGCTCTTTTATTTCATGCATTTTCTGGAGGAGCAGGTTTCCATCTTTTGCTAAGACATCATCTACATGATGGACTAACAAACCATAGATAGATTGTTGATATAGATTTGATAAGGATTGATAGAATGTATTTTCTAATAATTTAACATCATCACCCGTAATGGAAGCTTTTAAAAAAGCAGGTGTTTTTGTAACGATATCAAAATTATGCGGACAGGGGAGAGTTTTTCCCAACACCTCTTCACTTGTCCCATAGGCTGGAGAGGTATCTATAACGCGAACTTTATTCAAAGCTGCTACATCTATTATTTTGGTTACTTCCTCCGGGGTAGTTTTGCCGTCCTGGTTAGAGATACCATAGTTTAAACCAAATTGTGCCGTACCTACCCCTAGCTTCATGCAAGTATCTCCCTAAGAGAAGTTATTACTCTATCTTGATTTTCTTCTGTTAATCCATAGTAAAGGGGAAGAGTTATCGCCTCTTGATAGTAACTCTCGGCTTGGAGAAAATCTCCCAACTTGAAACCAAGTTGTTGATAATAAGGGTGCGCGTGTACGGGAATGTAATGCAAGTTAATTCCTATTCCGTCGTGGCGAAGTTCTTCAAAAACTTGACGATGGGTTGTGTTGATTTGGTCTAATTTTAATCGAATTACGTATAAATGATAGCTAGAAGAGGTGTCTGGATGCTGCCAAGGCAAAATTAATGGTAAATCTTGTAAAGCTTGATTGTAACGTTCGGCTAAATAGTGGCGACGTGCGACAAATTCCTCCAAGCGTTGCATCTGACTTGCACCCAAAGCGGCTTGTATATCGGTCATTCGATAATGAAAGCCAAGTTCTATCTGCTGATAATACCAAGAACCGTGAGATTCACCGTGCATTAAGTTTGAGTTGCGGGTGATACCATGCGATCGCAATCTTACTAATTTTTCATACAAATCCTGTCGATTTGTCAACACCATACCGCCTTCACCCGTAGTAATAATTTTTACCGGATGAAAGCTGAATACTGTCATGTCAGAAAATTGGCAACAACCGATGGATTTCTGCTGATAGCTGCCGCCAATTGCATGAGCCGCATCCTCAATTACTCGGAAATTATACTGGTGTGAGAGTGCTGCAATTTGCTCCATTTCACAAGATTGTCCGGCAAAATGCACAGGGATGACGACTTTGGGGAGACAACCTTGCTGCTGTGCTAAACCGAGCTTGCGTTCTAGTTCGTCTACACTCAGGTTGTAGGTACTAGGGTTAATATCAACAAAATCTACTTTTGCACCGCAATATAAACCGCAATTAGCAGAAGATACAAAGGTGTTTGGCGATGTCCAGAATATATCATCTTTACCTAAACCAGCTGCTAAACAGGCGATATGCAGTGCTGCTGTCGCACTGGAAACTGCTACGGCATATTTAGCACCGCAATACTCTGCTACTGTCTGTTCAAATCTTACAATTACTGAGCCTTGTGTTAGGAAATCTGAGCGCAAAACTTCAACTACAGCCTCAATATCTTGCTGAGAAATGTCCTGTCGCGCATAGGGAATAAATTGGTTCATTATTGCCTCGTTCTCAGGCTCAGCCGGGGAATGAGAGTATAGAGGTGCCTCGATTTAACTTTAGTGCAAGATTCGATTTTTAACTTAAATTTTGCACCATTGCGAGTAATCGGGAGGCAGAATCTCTCTTTGTTTGTTCCCAGGCTCAGCCTGGGAACGAGAGTAGTTAATGATATTACTTCAGTAAGTTGAGCAGTTGAGTGGTTGTTAGCCATTCTGTGTTGTTGTCAGAGCTATATTGAAATCCTTCTGGGACTGGCAAGCCTTTTTCATTTAAAGCGTTGCAGGAAAAATCATAGGAAATGGGAAATTCAATTGTTGGCATTATTACATAATGATCGGCAAATTCTAAGGTTAGGTGGGCGGAATCTGCTGGACACATGACTTCATGTAATTTTTCACCGGGTCTAATTCCGACAATTTTAAGTGGCATTCCGGGGGCTAGCGCTGTTGCTAAATCGGTAATGTTCATTGAGGGAATTTTCGGGACAAAAATTTCTCCTCCTTGCATTCTTTCAAAGCTTTTAAGTACCAACTCTACACCCTGTTGGAGGGTGATCCAAAATCTCGTCATCCGAGGGTCGGTAATTGGTAATTCTGTCGCACCTTCTCGAATCAGCTTTTGAAAAAATGGCACAACTGAGCCTCTGGAACCTACCACATTGCCATAGCGGACTACAGAAAATCTGGTCTTCAATGTCCCGGTGACATTGTTACTAGCTACAAAAAGTTTATCCGCAGCTAATTTAGTGGCTCCATAAAGATTTAGGGGGCTAACGGCTTTATCAGTTGAGAGGGCGATTACTTTTGGGACTTCATTTTCCATCGCCACATCTATAACATTACTGGCTCCATGAATATTAGTTTTAATACACTCCATTGGATTATATTCGGCGGCGGGAATTTGCTTGAGCGCTGCTGCGTGGATGACATAATCCACCTCGCGCATGGCTAGACGCAGGCGATCGCGATCGCGCACATCCCCGATAAAGTAACGAATCGCAGGCGCATCAAATTCCTGAGACATTTCATACTGTTTCAGTTCGTCCCGCGAATAAATAATCACTTTTTTCGGCTGATATCGACTCACAATCGTTTTCACGCATTCCCTGCCAAACGATCCGGTTCCACCCGTAATTAAAATTGTAGAATTATCAAACATCGATCCAAATATAATTAACTGATGAAACGCCAAAAACTAGGAGCGTAAACTTGCGTGTTGTGCGAATACTCCTTAAAATAAGCGTGAGCTGGGGTAATTTTTGCTTCCTCCACCGTAAATCTCAGAGCTTCATGTACAGCATCATCTGCCTTTTCACCCTGTCGCTTTACCCACACAAATACTTGATATTCCCCTGGAAAAAGATGGATTTCTGGGATTTTAACTTCAATGGTTTTTACCCCAGTCTCAGATATTACCTGCAAGCCCTCCCAGTTGGAAACAAAAAAGTGAATATAAACTCCGTATAAGTTAGAAATTCCAATACAAATTTCCAAATCTAAGCTTGTTCGTTTAAACTCTATTTCTAATCTAAAACAGGCTGCCTGTCCCATTCTCAAGATTTCAGCAGCGTTACCTTCGTCGTCCAAAAGGCTCAAACTTTTGAGTGAGGCATAAATTTGCGCTCCTCGACGTTGAAAAGTTCCCCCGGAGAAATTAACAAACCCAGTTGTTGAGCCACTATTTTGAGAAGCATACTTGGAAAGCGCTTCTTGGACGCTACCTAAAAAGTTTATAGAACCTTTATGCAACAACATACCTTTTTGGCATAGAGATTCAATTGCCCCCATATTGTGGCTGACAAAAAGCACAGTGCGTCCCTCTCCTGACACGTCTTTCATTTTGCCTAAACACTTTTTTTGGAAAGCAGCATCTCCTACAGCTAGCACTTCATCAACTATTAAAATTTCTGGTTCTAAATGTGCCGCTACTGCAAACGCCAGTCGCACGTACATCCCTGAAGAATAGCGTTTTACTGGCGTATCTATAAATTTTTCTACTTCCGAAAATGCTACAATTTCATCAAACTTGCGTGTAATTTCTTGGCGCGTCATTCCTAAAATTGCACCGTTGAGAAAGATATTTTCTCTACCTGTAAGTTCAGGATGAAAACCTGTCCCGACTTCTAGCAAGCTGGCTACTCGTCCTTTGAGAAAAACCCGTCCGCAAGTTGGTTCGGTAATCCGACTTAAAATTTTTAAAAGTGTTGATTTTCCTGCACCATTGCGCCCAATAATTCCTACTACTTCCCCCTGCTTTACCTCAAAAGAGATATCCTTGACTGCCCAAAATTCCTCTTTTGTTGATTGGTAAAAACTTTTACCAAAAGGTGTAAAAATTTGACGGCTGAGAGAGTGGAAACGCTTGGCAATTTCTTCTCGCAACGTCAAGTAGCCTGCCTGTTGCTGATGCCCGATGATGTATTTTTTGCCTAGATTTTCAACTCGAATTACTGGATCAGACATTCGCTTTCACTTAAATAACATCAGCAAAGGTGCGTTCGTAGGCGCGGAAGTACCTAACACCACTCGCTAATAACAGAATAACCAAGCCGATAGATAGTATAAACCCTGGCAAATAAATTTTTGCCGTTTCTCCCAAAATAGCCCAGCGGAAGCCATCAATTACCGCTACCATTGGGTTCAAGGAATAGAGCAAGCGCCATTGTGGCGGCACAATGCTGCTACTAAATCCCACTGGAGAAATATACAGACCAAATTGCACAATAAATGGCACAACGTAACGAAAATCGCGGTATTTTACATTCAAGGCTGCTAACCATAATCCGGCACCCATCGCGGCGGCAAAAGCAATCAGGATAAACAGCGGTAGGGTTAGGATACGCCAACTAGGGATGAAATTATACCAAGCCATCAAAGCTAATAAAATTATCCCAGAAATCAGAAAATCCACGAAGCTGACAACTACTGCGCTGGCAGGTACAAGCAATCGGGGAAAGTAAACTTTAGATATTAAATTGGCACTGCTAATAACGCTATTACTACAGTTGGAGAGGGCATTAGAAAAAAACTGCCAAGGCAGCATGGCTGAAAATACGAGAATTGGATAGGGTGCGCCTTGTGAGGGCAAGTTTGCCAGGTTGCCAAAAACGACGGTGAAAACAATCATCGTCAGAAAAGGGGGAATTATCGCCCAAACGATACCGATGGCGGTTTGCTTGTACCGCACTAGAATGTCGCGCCAAGCCAGAAAGTAAAGCAACTCTCGGTAGCGCCACAAATCTTTCCAGTATTGGCTTTCTGTACGACCTGACTCTATTATTAGTTCGACTTGAGTGCGATCGCTCATAGTTGCCTGCGATTATCTAAACCTAATTATTAAAATGCAAAATATGACCAGAAAACAAGATTTGACCATAATTCTGGCTGGGATGATGGGCGACACAAGTGGCGGCACTGAACAGAGGCGGGTGACAACTTATCCTGTCTTGGGCATGGCTTTTGGTAAATTACTGATGATAGTGCGGTAAAAATGCCGTTTGATCGATATTACCGCCCTTAGCTAAACCACCAGGAAATGCTCTAAATTTTTCTTTGGGATTTAGCAAGTAATAAACAGGGCGCTATCTATGGTGAACAATTGCTTCTTTCTCCCCTAAAATGAGTCTTCCATGCCCAAGCGCGTTATTTTTCCCTCTGTATATCGACTAGGACAACTCAGCCTAGATGGATTTGTTGCCTGGTTTGCTTGCAGCTTTGCATTTTGGCTCCGCTTTGATGGAGCGATCGCTTTCGATCATCAAGCCTTGGCATGGATTCTACCACTGGTTGCCATTCCCGGCCGGCTGCTTGTCCAAACTGGTTTTGGCTTGTATCAACAAGTGTGGCGTTTGTTCGGTCTTAAGGATGCGATCGCACTTTTCCAGGCAGTCACCGTCTATTCCCTCCTGGTTTTAGCGATGACCCGTGCCATCTTTCCTCGCTTTATGCCTATTTTGGGGATTCCCCTGAGCATTGCTGCGATTGACTGGAGTTTTTGCCTGCTCTTGATGGCGGCTCTGCGCTATGCTCGTCGCTGGTCAGTTAATCACCCGCAGATGCGATCGCGCTCTTCACAGCCTCAGCGGGTGTTGCTGGTGGGTGCGGGGATGGCTGGGAGCCAAATTGTCCAAGAAGCGCGACAAAATCCACACCTGAATTTAGAAATCGTCGGATTTGTCGATGATGACCCGACTAAGGTGGGTCGCAAGGTGGAAGGGGTGCCAGTTATGGGATCTTCTGAGCAGATGGTAGCGATCGCTTTAGCGCTGAATGTTGATGAAGTCTTGATTTCCATGCCTTCTGCCAGTGCTGCCAAAATCCGCAAACTGCTTAATTTCGCTGTTGGCACTAATCTGAAACTCAAAGCTTTACCGGGACAGGCAGAAATTTTACGCGATCGCACTCTGACCCCCCAAGCCAGAGAAATCCAAATTCAGGATATCCTGGGACGGCCGGAAATTCGCCTGGATCTGGCGACCGAGTTTTCTGTGCAGTTTCCCAGTGCGCGATCGCAATTTAAAAATCGTACCGTCCTCGTCACTGGTGCAGGTGGCACCATCGGCTCAGAAATTTGTCGCCAACTCTCCAGACTGGAACTTAAAAATTTATTGCTTCTAGGAAGAGGCGAAAACAGCATTTTTAATATCGAACAAGAATTAAGGCGAGACTTCCCCAATTTAGTTACCACCCCCTTAATTGGAGATATTCGCTCTTTTTCGCGAATGCAGGACATATTCAACACTTGGAAACCAGAAATTGTCTTTCATGCAGCTGCCCACAAACACGTGCCATTGATGCAGCATAACCCCACGGAAGCCCTTGAAAATAACGCCCTTGGTTCTGCTCAATTAGCAGCTTTAGCTGATGCCTGCAAAGTAGAAACATTCGTCATGATTTCTACAGATAAAGCTGTTGACCCCTCTAACTTTATGGGCTTAAGTAAACGCTTAGCAGAACTCATGGTCAAAGCATATGCCACCAAAAGTCACACCCGCTTTCTCGTTGTGCGATTTGGCAACGTTTTAGGCAGCCGCGGCAGCGTCGTGCCTATATTCCAACAGCAAATTGCCAGAGGCGGCCCCGTTACCGTCACCGACAAGTCAATGACCCGCTACTTTATGACCACTCCTGAAGCCGCGCAATTGGTAATTCACAGCCTTGCCGTGGGAAAATCAGGGCAAACTTTAATCTTAGATATGGGTCAGCCAGTCAACATTTTTGAACTAGCCGAACAAATGATTCACTTGGCAGGTCTTACCCCAAATATTGATATTCCTATCTGCATCACCGGTTTGCGTCCAGGGGAAAAATTACATGAATCTTTAATAAATTCTCATGAAAAAGTCATGGTTACAGAACATCCTAAAATTTTGGCAGTTTTTAGTCACTTACCGCCAGCAAAAGCAGCATTATCAGAGGTCATAACTACTTTAAAAGAAGCTATAACAAATCGTTTATCGGCTGATGAACTGTGGGCAGTGGCTCAAAAATGTATACTTACCCTAGAAGCCAGAATTTCTAAGATATAATTTTTTTACATTCATCAAAAAGTTTTACAGATAATTGAGTTTTATATAATAAGTATTGTCAATCATCCATGAGTGTAGTAAGCATTTAATAAAACTCGATCGCCACCAGCAAGGGCAGTGGCACCCCAAAAGACACATAAGATAAACTATCTACCAAGGGTCATGAAGAATGTCTCTCTAGAAGCTAACGGTAGAATTTTTTTCATTGCCCACTTGCACATCGCGCATTAGAGGAAGAACTTTCAGTGACCAATTTCACTCCTAAAGTAAAGCGACTGAATACAGGCGGGCAGGATCAGGTAAAGCTTGGTGTTGCTCTGCAAAAACAAGGGCGGCTGGATGAAGCTTTAGCACAATTTAAGTCAGTCTTGCAAGACAATCCGACATCAAGGCGGGCTAATCTGGGTGCTGGAAATATCGAGTTCAAGCAAAAACATTACGATGAAGCTCTTGTCTATTATCAAGCAGCAATAAGATTAGATCCCTTGAAGCCGATGCCCATATTGAAAGCTGGGAAGGCTTATTTGAAGCAGCGGAATTGGGACAAGGCTTTAGAGCAGTTTAAAGCCGTTGTTAGCCTTGACCCGAAAGCCGTCCAAGCTTATACAGGTTTGGGTCAGGTGCTGGCGAGGCAAGGCAAGTATGAGCAAGCCATACAGGAGTTTCGTAAGGCTCTAAGTTTAGACCCCCGGCTGCTAATGATTCGCATCCGCTTGGCTCAAGCTTATATCGACCAGGAGAAGCTTGCAGAAGCTGCTTCTGAGCTAAAAACTGCAATTAATATCAATCCCCAAAAGTGGATTAGTTATGCCGAATTGGGGCGCGTCTATTTGAAACAGAATAACTATGGTGGTGCTTCGGAGGTATTACGTCAAGCAGTTGAGCTGAACCCGGATGTACCATCTGGTGTGCGATTAAGCTTAGTAGAAGCTTTGATTCAAGAAAATAAACTGGAAGAGGCTGCTACGCTTCTTAGAGAAGTACCTCAGACCAAGCAGCTTGCACCGCGTCAGCATAAGCTTTGGGGAGATATTTACCATCGTCAAGGTCTACACCGGGAGGCTACAGAGGCATACCGTGCTGCTACGCTCTTAGCCGCAGAGGGTGACGCTGATAGCGACATGATGGATAATCTAGAGGCACTGGAAGACCAAGATGATGATGGATGGGAGGAACTGGCAGAGTCATACAAGTCATCAGCAGATAGCCTCGTCTCTGAAAATCGTAAAGGTCGGCGGCGGATGAGGTAAAAAGGAAAAAGGCCCAATGTGCAACTAAGATAAGCCCCTCTTACCTCCTCCAACTGGTTCGCTGGCGAACCAGAGATAAAGAAATTTTTTTTATGGGGAAGATAAGGAAAACTTTTTATTCACGGGGGTTGGGGTATTTAACGAAGAGTGCAGCTCACTTCTAAATCTCCCCTTGCCCCCTTTTTTAGGGGGTTATTTAAGTGTTCTGATTGGGAAAGTTGCACATCGCGTCAAAAGGCAAAATAAAAAATTATTCAATTTTTCTTTTTATTACCCATTAGCCATTGATATGATCATCTCTCAACTGTTTAACGTTGCTAATCTGTTTGTTCTGCCTTTCTGGGCGCTGATGATTCTGCTGCCCAACTGGGGCGTGACCAAGCGGGTTATGGAATCTTATATTCCATTTGTGGCGTTAGCTGGTCTATATATCTATTTGTTTGTAGCGTCAATTACGCCAGAATCTGCCGCCGCTTTGTCGAATCCTCAACTGGCTGACATTGCACACTTTTTTGCAGATGAAACAGCGGCTGCTACTGGGTGGATTCATTTTCTGGTGATGGATTTGTTCGTGGGTCGCTATATTTATTTGGAGGGTCAGCGGACTGGTATCTGGACAATCCATTCGCTGCTGCTATGTTTATTTGCAGGGCCGATGGGATTGCTTTCTCATATTTTGACTTACTGGGTGAGGCAGAAGTTTTTCTCACCAACTGTAACTGATGCAACTTCCTCGGTTCCAAACCCCCAAGCATAATACAACTTTGGATTTTGTGGGGCGAAGGAGTTTCTGGGTTTCCGATGATTTGGGATTAGAATCTAGCGGTGTAAAACCTTCATTTCAATGTTGTCAGAAATCTAAAATCAAAAATTAAGTCACTACCCAATTGAGAGATAAATTTATGCGGACTCTAGCTGTTGACATTGGCGGCAGTGGCATCAAGGCAATAATTTTAGACGAAGATGGACAGCCCCTGACTGAACGCTCTCGTGTAGACACCCCAAACCCTCCTGTGCCAGAGGTTGTAATGGATGCGATCGCTACCCTTGCTAGCTCTCAAGGTGAGTTTGACCGCGTATCTGTGGGCTTTCCCGGCGTAGTTCGCTCTGGTGTCACTAAGACAGCCGTAAATTTGTCTCCAAATTGGATCGGGTTCGATCTAGCAACAGCACTATGCGATCGCTTAAAAACACCAGTAGCGGTGGTCAATGATGCCGATATGCAAGGTTTGGGAGCGATTTCAGGATCGGGTGTAGAACTAACGATCACTCTGGGAACAGGCTTTGGTTCGGCTTTGTTTGTGGAAGGGTTACTGGTGCCAAACCTGGAACTTGGGCACCATCAGTTTCGCAAAGGGGAAACCTATGAGGAACAGTTGGGGCGTGCCGCTTTAGATAAAGTCGGTGAGAAAAAATGGAATTCTCGTCTGGAAAAAGCGATCGCATCTCTGCAAAATCTGTTTAACTATGATTACCTTTACATCGGCGGCGGCGAAGCCAAAAAAGTAACTCTCAACTTACCACCAAATGTCAAAATCGTTCCTAATGTAACTGGTTTATTGGGCGGAATTGCGTTGTGGCGAGATTAGATAGAGATGTTTTCCGCACTCCTGACTATTTCTGGTTTAGCCCTGATAATCTTGAATTTCAAGGGTTTCATTTGTTAGATGGTCGCTACCAGGAACTTGAGCCTAATGCTAATGGCTGGTTGTGGAGCCAGCAACTAGAGCTATATTTGGGTATTCACGACTCAAGGTTGCGTTTCTTTACGGCTGAAGGGCAATTAATCCCAACTCCAGAGGAAATGGCACAACAGGAACGACAGCAGAAGGAACAAGCTGAGCAACAAGTAGCAGAAATGCAGGCTTTGTTAGTTCGCTATCGGGAACGCTTTGGTGAATTGCCTGAGTAAACTACTAGGTTTGGTTTCAACAGGGCGATCGCATATCTAACCCTTTATATCCAGCAACCACTTTAGCCCTGTTGTCGCTCCTGAAGAGAAGATCCCGGGCCGAAGATATTCATTTTACATAACTTTATCTTTCGTCTTAACTTTGAAAAATCGCATTATCGTGAACTTCTACTAAAGCTGGTGCGAACCGAGGCGCGGCGTTAACTCTCGCTTTTGCATTAATCTCGATAGCAAACTCTGCCCCTTCCCCTAATTGAGAGTTACACTTGAGTCTCCCTTGATGTTTTTCGACAATAATTTGATAGCTAATAGACAGCCCTAATCCTGTTCCTTTTCCTACTGGTTTTGTGGTAAAAAAAGGGTCAAAGAGATGCTCTTTCACGTAAGGTGTAATGCCTTTACCATTATCAGTAATCCGAATTACTATCAATTGGGAATTGGGAATTAGGGATTTGAAATTAGTTTCTTCCGGATATCTGACTTCTGTAGCAATCCGGATTTGCGGAGTGAATAAATAACCTTCATTTATTTTTTCTTCTAAAGCATCGATTGCATTGTTCAAAATATTCATAAATACCTGATTTAACTGACCTGGATAACAAGCTACTAAGGGCAATTTATCAAACTCTTTAATTACTTCAATTGCTGGTCTATTAGGCTGTTCTTTCAGGCGGTTTTGTAAAATCATTAAGGTACTTTCAATTCCAGAGTGTAAATCGGCTTCTTTAATTTCAGCTTCGTCAAGCCGCGAAAAGTTCCGCATAGAAGCAACAATTTCTTTAATCCGGGTTGCTCCTGTTCTCATTGACCAGAGCAATTTGAGAAAGTCTCTTTTAAGAAAATCAAGGTCGAGGACGGCAATTTCGTTTTGAATTTCGTTAGATGGCTGGGGGTAGTGGCTTTGATAGAGAGAAATTATTTTTAGTAAATTTGAGGCATATTCAATGGCAGGGGTGACATTGCCATAGATAAAACTTGTAGGATTATTAATTTCGTGGGCGATGCCAGCAGCCAGTTGACCGAGGGATGCCATTTTTTCTTTTTGCACCAGCTGGACTTGGGCGCTTTTGAGTTCGTGCAGAGCAATTTCAAGCTCTTGAGATTTTTCTCTTTCTCGTGCTTCTGATTCTTGCAAAGCGGCTTCTGCTTGTTTGCGTTCGGCCATTTCAGTTTGAAGGATAGAAAGTGTTTTTGATAACTCCGCAGTGCGATCGCTTACCCGAATTTCTAAATCATCGTAGGCGTTACGTAAGGCTTCTTCGGCTCGCTGACGTTCAGCAATCTCGCTTTGGAGTTCCCGGTTAACTGCTTCTAATTGTTCTGGCGTTTTCAGAGCTAGAAATTGCGGCAGCAGCGTTACCATTTGTAGAGCTGTATAGCAGGAAACCAGAGCGGTAATGGCTTGCTCGACGCCTGTTAGCCAGTAAGTAGGATGCCAGAGAGTCCAGATTTCCATCAAGTGACCTGTGCCACAGAGAATGATGAAAGCTCCAAATAAAGCAAATATTCCTTGAAAGGGAATATCCTGCCGTTCGTGGATGAAATACAGGAGCATCGCCGGAATTGAAAAGTAAGCGATCGCAATAAACAAGTCCGAAAGGAGGTGAAGCCATACCAGTTTAGTTTGCCAAAGGTAACAGTGACCGTGAGGAATAAACTGAGTTGATGAAAATAACTCCTTTAAGAGTTCCCACATTTTTTTTATTTTTTTTATTTTCTATCTACTTTAGTTATAAAATAGCCATTTTTAAAATGCCAAGAGTAATTATACTTAACTTGATAATAACGCTTTTGAATTTATCTCAATTATAAATTCTGTACCTTTTCCTAAATACGAGTTACACCTAATTTTTCCTTGATGGTTTTCTACAACAATTTGATAACTAATTGATAGCCCCAATCCCGTGCCTTTACCTACAGGCTTGGTTGTAAAGAAGGGGTCAAATATATGTTTCTTTACATGAGGCAAAATACCTTTACCATTGTCAGTAACCCTAACAAGAACTTTATTTCTTAAAACTTTTCTTTTATCTGTCTCAATTGGTTCGGCGTTGCTAACCAAGGATAAATGGTTGCTGACAATTTCTGTGCTAATCCAAATCTGGGGGTTAAAAGATAAATCTTCTTTCATCCTTTCTTCCAGCGCATCAATGGCATTAGCCAAAATATTCATAAATACCTGATTTAACTGACCTGGATAGCAATCCACTAATGGCAACTTTCCGTAGTTTTTAATTACCTTAATAGCAACTCTACCAGGTTGTTCTTTCAGGCGATTTTCTAAGATCATCAAGGTACTTTCAAGACCAGAATGCAGGTCAGCTTTCTTCATTTTGCCTTGGTCAATGCGAGAAAAATAGTGCAAGGCACAGATAATTTCTTTGATGCGATCTGCACCGCTTTTCATTGACGAAAGTAATTTCGGAAAGTCTGTCTTCAAAAAATCGAGATCGAGGTTTTTAATCTCCGATGAAATTGCTGTTGGGGGTGTGGGATAATGCTGTTGATAAAGTTCAATTAGCCGAGTTAAGTTTTGAGCGTATTCATTAGCAGGAGTAATATTGCCGTAGATGAAGCTGATGGGGTTGTTGATTTCGTGAGCAATACCAGCAACCAGTTGACCGAGGGATGCCATTTTTTCTTTTTGCACAAGGTGTACTTGGGCGTTTTGGAGTTCGTTCAGGGCAATTTCTAGGTCGGTTCGTTGGTGCCTTTCTCGTGCTTCCGATTCTCGCAAAGCAATTTCTACCTGTTTGCGATCGCTAATGTCCTTATGAGTACCCGTCATCCTCATCGGATTGCCGTTTTCATCCCGCTGTGTCACCTTGGCATGAGACAAAATCCACTTCCATTCTCCTGATTTAGATTGCATCCGAAATTCTATTTCATAGGTGGGGATACTACCTTCCAGATAAGCGTTCAAAACTGCCATAGCTCTAGGCAAATCTTCTGGATGTATTAGATGTTGCCAAGATTGAAAATTGTTTTCAACCTCCTCTACTGCATACCCCAAAATTCCCTTCCAATGCGCGTCGAAATAAACTTCGTGGGTGCGAATATTCCAATCCCACAAACCTAAAGCACTACCTTCTAATGCCATCTGCAAGCGTTCTTCACCTAGCCGCAAAGCAGCTTCTACGTGTTTGCGCTGCCAGAACAAACCTAGCTGAGTCGCAACCGCCTTTACTAACTCAATCAAACGCAAATCTTGACCGCTTTTGTTTCGTTTAAAGAAAACTAAAACCGCCAACACTTGATTATCAACTACAATCGGCACGCCAAAACTAGCTTTTAATCCCGTACTTGCTGCAATTGAAGAACGTAAAAAAACTTCTTGGGTATCAGAAATATCTTCTATCCATTCCGGTTGCCCAGATGACCATATTCGCCCTGGCAATCCCACATTAGCAGCAAATGTTAATTGCTCACTGTGTTGCACAAATTCCTCTAGATCGCGATGTTGCAAGGCGACTACGGCTTCGCGATCGCATCCGTATCCACCCTGAGCATATTTTAAAACCGTGGCACCAAAAGCCGGAATCCATGCTTCTCCAATATCCCAGCCAATAGTCCTACTAATTAAGCGCAGAATTTCCGCTAAGGCATCCTGAAAATTTTCGCAATCATTAATCGCTTGGGTTGTTGCCAGCAGGAGTCGGATTTCATCTTCTGCTTGCTTTCGCGAGGTGATGTCTGTAGCAGTTCCTAATATCTGAAACGGTTTCCCATTAGAAGCTTGAGCGAACAATGTATCCCGGCTGACAAAAGTGCGCCATTCTCCATTGGCGTGCCTCATCCGGTACTCAATCTCAAAGATTTCCCCTTCAGAGGCTAATTCTAATTCTTGGAAATGTTGAGGAAATCGGGCAAAATCTTCAGGGTGTATCAGATTTTTAATAACTGCCTCTCCTATAGCTTCAATCTCTTCTGCTGTATAACCAAGAACTGTAGTGAACTCACGATTTATATAAATATTTCGCTTTAATTCTAAGTCATAAATATATAAAATATTAGGAGTCGTCTCAGCAATTTGTTGAAGAAGAAAACGCTGGCTTTCCCGCAACACTAATTCCGATAGCTTACTTTCTGTGACATCGCGGGCAACTCCGTGAATCAAACCTTCCTGTGCAAATGGGGTATATGTCCATGACAACCACTTATAAGACCCATCTTTACAGCAATAACGATTTTCAAACTTGACGCTCAAAGCGCCATTTTCTAGCTTTTGGAGTTCAACAAGAGTAGTTTTTCTGTCTTCTGGATGGACAAACTCGATAAATGGTATAGCAAGAAGTTCCTCTTGGGTGTAGCCCAAAGTATTTGACCAAGCTGAGTTTACACACTTGAAATAGCCATCGACAGCGATACATAATAGATCGAGAGATATAGCACAAAATCGAGAGTATGCTGCATCATTGGAGCGCACGAACAACCTCGGCAAAGCAACATCGCGGTGGACTGCTGCTTCCTCTAAAACAGAGTGATTATTTTGTTCGCGTTGTAGCCTAGCTTCTTGTCTTTTCTGACGCGCAACTGCATGACGTAAAGAGCGAATTAGAAGTTGACTATCAAGGTTTCTTTTTACCAGATAATCTTGTACGCCAGCTTGAATAAATTGAAGCGCTAATTCTTCATCCTCTATTGTGGTGAGTACGACAATCGGAATGTTTAGCTGATACTGTTGCATCCTGACAACGGTATCAAATCCTTGATTGTGGGAAAGGGAAATGTCTAATAAAATTACATCAAAGCTTTTTTTATTTAACAGAGCTAGTGGCGTGTCTATTCGCTCTAAGTTGGTTGTAAAAATACGAAAATTAGCATAATCGCAGGTTCGTGATAATAATTCTTCAATGCGTTCCGTCTCGTCTTTATTGTCCCCAATCAGAAGAACTTTAAACCAAGTGGCGGCGGCGTTTGAGGTGTAATTTGATGACATTTTTATCATTATTAAAACAATTTTATTCTAAAAAATAACTGATTCTACTTATTTTTAAATTGTTTATTATTGGGTAGCATAAGGGTGAATACAGTTTATAAACCCAAGTTCACTTTGAGATGCGATCGCTCTCGAAAGCTATTCGCGTCCTGGTTGACGGATCAATTCAGCGACTATTTACTTATAATATTCGCTGAAATCCAGACAAATTAACATTTTTGGTAACAAAAAGCACAATAAATCGAAAACCCAGACTAGAGGTAATTTTCCCGATTTAGTCAGATGCTTGGAGTCTACACCCTCTTGGACAATTGTCAACTCCAGCGAAAGTGCCTGAAATTGTCCCATCCTTACTGGTGGGCGTGAAAGCACCTTAATAGGAAGTGCGATGAGGCTGGAACCTCTTTTAGAATAATTGTAGGTTAGTCCCGTGCTATGGGCTTAAGCGAAACCCAACAAATATAGCACTCCTAAATGATTTGTGAATGGGAGATACCCGACTTCTTTAAGAAGTCGGGTATCTGAACGGTTGGTATCTCATAACTCTGGATTGGATTGCTATACTTTTAGGCGTTGGGCAACCCGCACCTCAACCCTACGTCAGCAGGTCTGTAATAAGTTGTACAGCTAATTTACTTTCTAAAGGTTTAGAAAATATATATCCTTGACCAAAATCACAGTTTAGCGCTTTCAGTTTAGCTAACTGTTCAGGAGTTTCTATTCCTTCGGCAACCACATCCATACCCATCGTATGAGCCATACTCATAATCGCTGGAATCAACCCCATATCTTCTTGACTTTTATCCAGGCGATTGACAAAAGACTTGTCTATTTTTAGGGTGTTTATGGGAAACAAATGCAAGTAGCTCAGGGAAGAATAGCCCGTGCCAAAGTCATCGATACTTAACTGAATTTTCCTCCTTTTGAGTTCGTGGATAATCGCCTTTGCGGATTCGCTATTATCCATAATTGCACTTTCTGTAATTTCAAGTTTTAAGCTAAAAGGATTAAGTTTAGTTTCCTCCAATATTTCGTCAATTTGCTCAATTAAGTTAGGTTGGGAAAACTGGCGTACCGAAAGGTTTACGCTGATAGTTAAGGGTTCTTGAGTGAGTTTTTGTTCTTGCCAGATGCGTAGCTGCTGGCAAGCTTCCCGCAACACCCAAGCACCGATAGGGGTAATTAAACCTGTTTCTTCTGCAACAGGAATAAACTCGGCTGGAGAAACTAACCCTCGTTGGGGATGATGCCAGCGCACTAGCGCTTCAAACCCAATAATTTTGCTTCTGGAAAGGGCTACAATGGGCTGATAATAAACTACAAATTCTTGCTGATTTATCGCTTTTCGTAGGTCGGTTTCTATTTGTAAAAGTTGGATTGCTCCTTGGTGCATGGCTGGATCAAAGACGTGATAGCGAGCTTTCCCTAATGCTTTGGCACGATACATGGCTGTATCTGCATCCCGCAGCAGATATTCTGGCTTTTCGTAGTCACTATTGCCTAGAGCAATGCCAATACTGGCGCTAATGAATACTTCATGTCTGGAGAGTTGAAAAGAGTGGGAAAGTTCTTTAAGAATTCGGTCAGCAAGCAGTGAAGCAATGTTGATATCTTTGAGTTCTTCTAGGAGAATAGCAAACTCGTCGCCGCCTAAGTGTGCTAGAGTATCAACCATGCTCAAGAAAGATTCGAGACGACGAGCGAGGCTAGTGAGCAGTTCGTCTCCTACGAGATGACCGAGAGAATCGTTGACAATTTTGAAGCGATCGCAATCGAGAAACAGCACCGCAAACTGATAATCTGGTTGTTGTTTACTACGACTGAGCGCCTGTTCTAGACGCTCCATGAACAAAGCCCGGTTGGGCAAGCCAGTCAGAGGATCGTGCAAAGCCATATGCAGCAATTGATTCTGCACTCGCTTGCGTTCAATAATTTCCTGCTTGAGGTCTTGATTTGCTACCTCTAGCTGACAGGTGCGTTCTTTAACCCTCATTTCAAGTTCTGCATTCAATTGGAGAATTTTTACTTGTGCCGCCCTTAAAGCCAATTGATTCTCGACGCGAATTAAAACTTCTTCTATCTGAAACGGCTTAGTAATGTAATCTACTCCACCAACAGAAAAAGCTTTTACCTTATCAATTGTTTCATCAAGTGCGCTCAAAAAAATTACTGGAATCACGCGAGTAATCTCGTCAGATTTCAGTTTTTCACAGACCTCATAGCCACTCATTACAGGCATATTGATGTCGAGCAAAATTATATCCGGAAGTTTAGCCAACGCTGCCTTTAACGCTGTTTGTCCATTAGTCACACTGCGAACTTTATATCCCTGTGCGCTCAACAACTCAGACAAAAGGCGCAAATTATTTGGTGTATCGTCAACCAGTAAAATGTTACCTTTATTTGTAAATTCTTGATGGCTATTCATTCTATTATTTATTAAATTCTTCAATTAAATTAGTAATTTGTTCAAACTGAAAGTTATCAACCAAATTGGAAAGAGCGCTTGACAAAGGAGTATTTGTAGCAGATATTTGCTCGGTAAGGCTTAAAATTAACTCCGCATCTGCCTCAATTGCTGCCTGATATAAAGCTTCGACCCACTCGGTAGGCATCTCTTGGAAAGATGAAGTATGAAGAATAAAGCATGAATCTGCTGTTGTGCCTTCTGGGTTCTGCTGGTGAACCGTTTCTAATGATTCATAGATGTAACGCACCCCTAAATGTTGAGCCATTTTTTCAAAAATTACGGCATCCCGGAAAGGCTTGCGGATGAAGTCATTGCAACCTGCTGACAAAATCAGGTTTCGCTGTTCTTCAAAGGCGCTTGCGGTTAAGGCAATAATCACCGTTGCATGGCCCTTCACATGACCTTTAATCCGTTTGATGGCTTCATACCCATCCATTACAGGCATCCGCATATCCATCCAGATCAGGTGTGGTTCCCAACTCTCCCATAAAGTAATGGCATCTTGACCATTTTCCGCTTCGCGGACATCAAAGCCAATCGATGTGAGAAGTTTGACTAGCAGAATGCGATTTTCCAGACGATCTTCAACGACCAAGATGCGATATTCCGGTTGGTCAGGCGCTAAAGCAATTACTTTAGGTTGTAGCTGTTTTGTCTGAATTTCAGTAGCATCAGCAAGGCTGATGTGAATATCAAATGCAAATACTGTTCCTTTACCTATAGAACTGCTGACGGTGATATCTCCGCCCATAAGTTGCACAAATTTGCGGCTAATAGGTAAACCTAATCCAGTTCCTTGCTGAGATTTCCGACCAGCTTCTGTTTGCCCAAAAGCTTCAAATAACTTGTTTATTTCTTCTGGGGCAATGCCGAGTCCAGTGTCTTCGACTTCAAAGCGGATTGTCTGTTGTTTATCCCTTGTTGGCGTTTGAATGTTGTCAGGTTGGAAGGTTGCCAAGTTAGAACTTGACAATTCACTGACAACTGACACCCGCAGCACTACGCTACCTTGTTCAGTAAACTTGATGGCATTTCCCAGGAGGTTTATCAAGACTTGCCGCAATTTACTCTCGTCAGACCGCACGTATTGGGGAATGTTTGAGGCGTAGTTTATTTCCAGTTTTAAGCCTTTAGATTTGACTTTTAACCGGAACATTTCTTCCAGATTTTCTAGCAGGTTAACTAAGTCAAAGCTACTTTCATTAAAAGTAATTCTGCCTGCCTCGATTTTGGACATTTCTAGAATGTCGTTGATTAATTCTAGTAGATGTTCCCCACTGCGATTAATAATTCCTATATATTCCTGTTGTTCGCCGGATAGGGATGAGTCGCGGGTCATTATTTGAGTAAATCCCAGGATGGCGTTTAGTGGCGTTCTCAGTTCGTGGCTCATAGAGGCGAGGAATTCGCTCTTGGCGCGATTAGCTGCATCGGCAGCATAGGCAGCCTGTTGCAGTGCAGCTTCTGCTTGCTTGCGTTGTGTGATGTTTAGCCCAGTTCCCCGGAAACCGATAATATTACCGTTATTGTCCAAAAGTGGAATGCCATTGACTTCCTCCCAAATAATTTCCTTTGTGGGGGTAATGTTACGATGTTCTAGTTTAAAGGTGCTTTTTGTCCTAGAAGCATCGCGCAATATTTGTTCAACTTTTTTGATATCTTCGTGTGCAACGAAATCAATCAGCTTATGCCCGATTAATTGTGAGGGTGGATATCCTTTAACGGATTTCACCCGGTCAGTGATGAAGGTGTAGATACCTTCAGAATCTATTTCCCAGAGGTATTCTCCAACTGCTTCTGACACATCGCGAAAACGCTGTTCGCTTTGCCGCAGCTTCTCTTCAGCTTGCTTGCGCTCGATGATTTCAGTTTTGGCTTGTTCAAAGAGGGTGGATTGCTGGATAGCGATCGCTAGTTGCACGGATAATTGTCTGAGAGATTCTATCTCTGAAGAATGCCACGCCCTAGAACCCCTACAGTGATGGGCAATTAGCAGTCCCCATAACTTATTTCCTTGCAAAATGGGAACTACCAGGTTAGCTCTAACCTGAAGCTGACTGAGGAAACTAATGTGGCACTGTTTTAAACCAGCTGCGTGAATATCCTCGATTGCGAGAATGCGACCTTGCTGGTAGGGGGCGACATAGCTTTCCCCAAAGCAGGGATCGTTAATATCGCTGCCCATTATAGCCATCCAATCTTCTCCCACTGACTCGACAGCGACAACGCCGCTCCAGCCTGGGTTAAAGCGGTAGATAATTGTCCGGTCGGTGGACAAAAACTGTCGCACTTCTTCGACTGCTGTTTTTAGGACTTCTTCCAGGTTAAGTGACTCGCGAATTCGCTCTTGCATAGCTATTACCAGGCGTTCCCGCGAGATTTGTTGCTGTAAGGCAATTTCTGCTTGTTTGCGATCGCTAATATCCCGGACTATGAACAGCACTTCCTCTTCTCCACTGGTTACAACCCGGACTTCTTCGTATTGCAGTTTGCCTTCGATCAAAACTTGCTGTTCATAAATTTGGGGTTTCCCTGTATCCAGAGCTAGTTGCATATGTTGTACATAACGACGAGCAACTTCTGGGGGCAAATCTTTGAAGTTCATATGCTGGCAAAGGGTCGCGTCTTCTGATTGCCACAGATTTTTCACTTCGCTGTTACAAATGAAGTCTAGGTAAATGGCATCGTTACTCATCCGAAACATCAAATCGGGAATAGCCCAAAGGATAGCGCGATTTTTGGCTTCGCTTTGGCGCAGTGCCACTTCTGCAAGTTGGCGTTCCCGGATTTGTTGCTGTAGCTGTTGATTTTGGCAGTCAAGGTAGGTGCGTTGTTGTTTTTCTTGTTCTAGGAGGGAAGCTTGAGCGATCGCAATCCCCAGTTGTGCCGCAACTGATTCTAGGAGGGATATATCCCCAAGTGTCCAAACGCGAAAGCGATCGCACTGATGCAACCCAATCGCGCCGTTAGGTTCTCCCTGGTAAGAAGTCCGGACTACAAGCATTGACTTCAAACCACTCTGGCGGCAAAATGGCTCAGCAGCTTGTAACAGAGGGTCAGCATAAACATCCGGCGAAGAGATGGCGGCATCTTGTGCTAACATCCGCTCGGCGTGGGGGTTGCCGAGTATGGGAATATTCTCATACAGCATTGATGGAACCCCGGTCGCTACAAACTCAGCTACTATGGGGATTCTCGGTTCCGGATCGGCGACGTAGGTATGAATTAGACAGCGATCGACTGTCAATAGATGAGAAATTTGATTGGCGGCGGTGGCAAAGATTTGAGAAGGATCTAAACTAGAGCGGATTTCCTCAGTGATTTGCTTGAGCATTAGAGTCCGGCTAAATTGTTTAGTCAGAGCTTCTATTGCTGTACGCTCTTGGGTAATGTCAGACTGAATTCCCACATAGTGAGTCAAGCGTCCGGTTGCGTCTCGCACTGGGGAAACGGAAAATTCATTCCAAAAAAGCGTGCCATCCTTGTGATAATTACGCAGAACCACGCGACATTCTCTTTCTTGGCGGATTGCCGCCCGCAGTTCCTCAAGAGCAGGTTGCTTTTTGTCAGTTCCTTGTAAAAATCGGCAGTTTTTGCCAATTGTTTCTGCTGCCGAATAACCTGTTATAGACTCAAAGGCTGGATTAACGAAAATAACTGGACAGTCGGGAAGTTGGGCATCGCTAAGGACAATGCCGTTGCTGGAGGCTGCGATCGCTCGTTCTAGCAGCCGTAAACGTTCTTCTGTTTGTTTGCGTTCTGTAATGTCTACCCAATAACCAACGCACTCAATGGGGTTGCCAGCTTTGTCTTTGACTAACTTCATCTGGTCGTATAGCCAGCGATAAGTTCCGTCTTTGTGCAAGAAGCGGTACTCGTGGGTGTGATATCCCTTTTCTAATAGGCGTGGTAATTCGGGAAAGACCCATTTCGCATCTTCTGGGTGGATATTTCTAGCCCAGAAATTTGAATCTTCTATAAATTCTCGCGCTTGGTAGCCAACAACAGCGCTGACGTTCTCGCTGATAAAAGTAGCTGCATAATCTCCTGATATTTTTGAGCTATAAATGACCGCTGGGCTAGAGGTGAGCAGATGTTGCAGGCGTTCGGTTGCCAGAGTGAGCGCTCTTTCGGCGTGGATGCGATCGCTAATGTCTTTATTCGTCCCGGTCATCCGCAGGGGTACGCCTGATTCATCGCGCTCAAAAACCTTGCCTGAACCCCGAATCCACTTCCACTCACCGGATGAACAGAGCATCCGAAACTCAGCATTATAAACAGGAGTGGCACCTTCCAGATAAGCTTTTAGAGCTTCCATAAGCTTTGGCAGATCCTCTGGATGCAGCAGCCGCTCCCAAGACTGGTAATTGTTTTCGATTTCTTCTACTTCATACCCCAACATTTTCTTCCACTGGGGGTCGAAATAGGTTTCTCCTGTGGCAATATTCCAATCCCACAAACCCAAGCCGCTGCCTTGTAAGGCTAGATGCAAACGTTCTTCGCTTTTGCACAAAGCAGCTTGGGCTTTTTTGCGTGCAATCAGCCAACCTAACTGAGCCGCAACAGCACTAACTAGCTCAAATAAATGCCGATCTTCTGTACTTTTAGTACGTTTAAAGAAGACTAAGACAGCCAAAACTTGGTTATTGGCGAGGATTGGTACACCAAAACCAGCTTTTAATCCAACTTGGGTGGCGATTTGCGATCTAGGGAAGGCTGTCGGTTCAGCTTGGGAGACATCTTCTAACCATTCTGGGGAACCAGATGACCAAACTCGCCCTGGTAAGCCTGCATTAGGTGCAAATATGAGTGTTTCGCTATAGCGGCGGAATTCTTCTAGGGAGTTATCGCATTCGTACCAACCCAGACTATGTTCCAAAACCGTACCATCATTAGCAGGAATCCAAGCTTCGGCAAAATCCCAGCCGATTGTCGTACAAATTAACCGCAGAATCACTGCTAAAGCACTGTCAACGTCAACAGAGTGATTAATAGCTTGGGTTGTTTCCAGCAAAAGACGAATTTCAACTTCTGCCTGCTTTCTCTGCGTGATGTCAGTAGCTGTGCCGAGAATTTGCCTCGCCTTGCCATCATCAGTTTTGCTAAACAAGGTATCCCGGCTCTCCAAAGTCCGCCATTCTCCGTTCCGGTGCCTCATCCGGTACTCAAACTCAAAAATTTCACCGTCAGAGGCGTTCTCGAATTGTTGGCAATATTCAGGGAGCCGTGCGAAATCGTCAGGGTGCATCAGATTTTGGGGAATTGCTGCTCCCATTTGTTGAATCTCTTCTGGCGTATAGCCCAGAATCGCAGCAATTTGCCGATTCGTATAGACATTGCGCTGCTTGCTAAGGTCGTGGAGATATAAAATATTGGGGCTAGACTCGGCAATTTGTTGAATAAAACGCTGGCTTTCTCGCAGCGTCTCTTCTCGTTGTTTGCGCTGTGTGATGTCCCGTGCTACCCAGACGACTGAGTTTGACGACATAGGCGAAATACTGACAGCAAACCAAACTTCTTGCTCTCTAATGTTTAAGCTGTATTCAACGTTGAGTGTCTGCTGACTTTCCAAGGCTTTGCAAATATAGCTAAGAAAGGTATCAGCTTGCTCTTTTTCAAAAACTTCGTGGAGTGTTTTGCCAAATAATTCCGAGGCTGATTTGTATAAATTTGATGGATTTGTAGGTGCGATTTTGAGATAACGCCCCTGTGCATCAATAACTAGAACTACATCGGGTAAGGCAGCCAACAAAGCGCGTAGCTCAGCTTCTGAGGCTTTTAGGCCCTGTTGAGCAGCTTTGCGCTCTGTAATGTCTTTACTAACAGCGAGGATACACGCTTGTCCATTCAGGTCGATGATTTCTGCTGATATCAGCATTGTCTTCACCTTGCCTGTCTTGGTGCGAAAATCACATTCCCAGTTGCGGATTGCTTTTGTTTGCTGCAACTGATGTTTTAATTTGAGGCAGTCTTGTGGTTTTACCCACAAATTTAGTTCCTTTAAGGTGGAACCAATTGCCTCGTCGGGAGAATAACCAGAAATGCGACAGAAGCTATCATTCACTTCCATGTAGCATCCATCTGCCAACGTTAAGATAGCGATCGCATCCGGAGATGAACGAAAGGCGCGGGTAAATTTTTCTTCTGCCTCCCGACGCACTCGCATTTCTTCTGGTAGCCGTGCATTTTGCTCTCGCAGTTGCTTAGATAGTCTCCGGATGCTCAATTGATTCTCAACCCGCGCTAAAACCTCCTCCGGCTCAAATAATTTGGTAATGTAGTCCACACCCCCAACTGAAAAAGCTTTTACTTTATCCACTACATCACTCAAAACACTGATAAAAATTACCGGAATATCGCGAGTTTTTTCATCAGCTTTTAGCTTAGAACAAACTTCATAACCATCCATTCCCGGCATTCTGATATCAAGCAAAATCAGGTCAGGCGGAAACCACCGAGCTGTCGTGAGAGCCATTTGCCCGTTAGTTACGCATCGCACTTCATAGCCATAATCGTTTAGGATATTTGATAACAATCGCAAATTTGCTGGGTTGTCATCAACAATTAAAATGTTGCCCTTTACTGTATTTAATTCTGTATTGTTCATAACTTTATCTCCGATAGTTTTACTAAAGTTAAGTTATAAATCTTGAATAAATAACTCAAATTCCAATAAATTCCCCCTGTAAGGACATGGCAATACCATGTCCCTACTCGTTCACTTAAATAGGATTGCTATAACAGTTAAAATCATGCTGATAGTTCGTTAAGTCCATAATTTTGTCGAACTGAAAATCATTGACCAATTTCGCCAAACCCTTAGCCAAATTTGTATGGTCGGCTGAAATTTGTTCAATAATACTAATAGCTAAGTTAGGATTTGCCAAGGCAGCCGCATGGTGTAACTGGGCTACCCAAGTGTCGGGTAAAGCAGCTAAGTCGGCTGGGGTTAGTGGATTATTGAGGTAATCCGACTCGAAGAAAGTAGATTGAGTTGGGTTCTCGTCGTAGACATATAACACCCCAAGATGTTTGTTAATTATTTCAAAGATATCTGCCTCACAGAACGGTTTGCCTAAAAAGTCATCGCAACCAGCCGCTAGAAGTACAGCTTGTTCTCCTTTCAAAACGGAGGCACTTAAGGCGATGATGGCGGTGGGATTAGGGACTATTGATTGGGGGTTGGCAATTGGAGACAAGGAGGACAACGCTTTTTCTCCTCCCATCTGCGCCTCTGCGCCTCGGCCCATCTCCTTTTCCTTAGTTCTGATCAATTTGGTAGCTTCAATGCCGTCCATAACTGGCATCCGCATATCCATCCAGATTAAGTGAGGTTGCCAATTTTCCCAGATTGCGATCGCTTCCAGACCGTTACAGGCTTCCTTCAGGTCAAAGCCAAGGGGAGAAAGCAGCAGGAGAAGCAGTTGGCGATTGTCCGCTTTCTCATCGACAATCAGGATACGATAGCGGGGTTGATTTGGCTTCAGGGCAATAACTCGCCGAGTCGGTTGTTGAGGTGCGATATCAGTAGATGCGATCGCGCTTATTTTAAGGGCAAACTGGAAAACGCTGCCTCGTCCTACCTCACTACTGACAGTAATCTGTCCGCCCATCAGTTGCACAAATTGGCAACTGATTGCCAAGCCTAAGCCTGTCCCCTCTTGTGATTCTTCTTGACCTGTTTTAGCTTGCACAAAGGCTTCAAAGATGATGTCTAACTCATCTGGGGGAATGCCAATACCCGTATCTGAAATTTCAAAAGCAATCGTCAGTTGTCCGTTGTCCGTTGGTGTTTGAAGGTTTGAAGTGAATGTAGTTTCAACCCAACTTGACAATTCGGTGACAACTGACACTCGTAACGACACGGTTCCCTGTTTGGTAAACTTCACCGCATTGTTGAGTAAATTAATCAACACTTGACGCAACTTGACTTCATCCGTTCGCACATATTGAGGAACGTCAAGAGAACGGTTACAAAGCAACTGCAATCCCTTCTCCTCAGCCTTCAAACGGAACATATCTTCCAAGTCATCAAGCAGACTATAAAAGTCAAAATTATGTTCATTAATAATGGTGCGCCCTGCCTCGATTTTAGACATATCCAGCACGTCGTTAATCAGAGTTAGCAAGTGTTCCCCGCTGCGGCTAATAATGCTGATATTTTCCTTGTGTTCCCCAGGTAGAGTTGGGCTGCGGGTCATTAAATGGGAATAGCCAAGAATCACGTTGAGAGGCGATCGCAATTCGTGGCTCATATTTGCAAGAAAGGTGCTTTTAGATTGGTTGGCGACTTCAGCTGCTTCTTTAGCTTGTTGAAGTTTCAAAGTCCGCGACGCGATTTGTTCCTCTAAAGATGCGTTTAATTGTTCTAATTCAAAAATAATTTTTTCTAAAAATTTATTTTTTTCTTCTAATTCTTTATCCTGAACATAACTCCGAATCGCTTCCGTAACTGTCAAACACAAGTCGGTTTCGTCCCAAGGTTTCGCAATATAACGATAAAGATTAGCGAAATTAACCGCATTACCCACAGCCGTTACACTCGCCTGTCCTGTTAAAAGAATTTTCAATGTTTTTGGATACTGAGCATGAATTTTGATTAAAAGTTCATCTCCTTTCATCCCTGGCATAATTTGGTCGGATATAATTAGAAGAATTTCCCTCTCTTCTTCTAGTAATTCGGCAAAAATTTCTAAGGCTTCTTCACCACTTTCAGCCAATTCAATATCATAATCGCTTCCGAAGTGATGCGTTAACCGATCTCTGAGACTAATCAGCACAACCCTTTCATCATCCACGCAGATAATCGTGCCTTTACTCATCAGTTCCCTCCAATCCCGATTCAAGGACTTCGATTAATGTTGCTTTATCCCAAGGTTTGCTTAAGTAGCGATACAGGTTCGCGTACTTTCGAGTTCGTTCAATCGCCGTTTCATCAGCTTGTCCCGTCAACAGTACAGTGACAATGTTCGGGAATTGTTGATGGACTTTAATCAGCAACTCATCGCCTTTCATATTGGGCATTAGCCAATCGGAGACAACAATGAGAATTTTTACACCTTCTTCATTTAACTCATCAATTACTTCTAAAGCTTCATCTGCACTTTCGGCAAATTCATAACTATAGCGATTACCAAAATGATTTATTATTTGATCGCGCAAGCTTCTTAAGATAAGTTTTTCATCATCTACACATAAAATCGCTTTTTTAGGCATACCTCAGCTCCGGTTTATTGAATTTTTATAGTTGCCAGAATTAGTTGTAAATAGATGGTGTTAGCGTTCGCTACAGATTGCGATCGCGCTTTTTCATCAACTATGCTTTCCCTGCTAAAAACGCGGTAATGTCTATCTAATCGGTAACAAAACGCTAAACGTAGTTCGTCCAGGCTGGCTGCTTACATCAATTTTTCCCTGATGTTTGTCTACAATCTTACGAACAATATCTAACCCTAATCCGCTGCCTTCTCCGGCGGGCTTAGTAGTGAAGAATGGGTCAAATATTCTCTCTTTGATTTCTGGAGGAATCCCAGAACCAGAATCAGTAAGTTGCACCACTAATTGACGATTTTCCTCAAAAACACTTATTTCTAATCTACCCCGATTACTCATTGCTTGGATAGCATTATGCAGCAAATTTGTCCACACTTGATTTAGTTCTTCGGCATAACAAAGAATGGGTGGAACTTGCTGATACTTTTTTATCACTTCAATACCTTGTTTTAACATATTTTGATAGATAGTCAGAACTACATCGATTCCCTCCGTCACCTGAGTCATAGTCATTTGACTGGAGTTGTCTTGACGGGCATAACTTTTCAAAGCAAAGACTATCTTTGAGGCTCGTTATACAGCCAGTATAATATTATCACTGTTATTTTGTTGCATAGATAAGTTATAGACAGCTTCTAAAATTAAGCTGTGATTTGGGTATTGTAACAGCGGCAAAAAGGGGGTAATGTCCTGGGTAATACCTATTTTGACTAAGGTAGCAGCAATAGTATCGGCATCCTCAACGCCCTGAGTTTCCAATTCTTTCTTAAGGGCGCGTTTAAGCAGTCGTTCCTCTCTAAATGAAAGGATTGGTTGGTTTTGTCGGGTGGCTTCTAATAATGCAAAAAAATAAGTTTGCTGTTCGAGGGAAAGTTGCTGGAATAGATGAGGTAATTGTCGAATTGAGTTATCTAAAGCAGTAGAGATATTGCCAATTGATGCCCGAATTGCTCCCAGTGGCGTATTTATTTCGTGAGCTATGCCAGCAATAAGTTGTCCGAGAGCAGCCATTTTTTCTGATTGAATCAGCTCTTGTTGGGTAAGTTTTAGTTCTTGCAGAGTGTTAGCTAATTGCTCATTTTTTTGATGCAAGGCTTCTTCAGCGGCTTTGCGATCGCTTATATCTCGCGCTAAGCTGTTGTGCATTTAAATTGTGATAAAAGCATTACCTTTGTTTTTGAGCTTTCGTCCCCACTTAATAACCAGCTCTCCTTCATTTAAAAGCCGATGTAATAAATACTCTAGCTCCTCAACTGATTTGAATAGTCGATTAGCCACATATTCTTTTGTAGAATGCCATACCAATTCAATTAAGTTATAATCCGGGCTATATTCCGGAAGAAATTCTAAATGAAGATTCGGCATCTCTGCTTCAATCTTCTTGATATACTCTTCTTTCTTGTGAAAACTTGCATTATCAAGAATGATAACTATCTTCGCTCCTTTATCGGCAAAGTCTTTGGCTTGATTACCAACTTCTACCCATTCGTAAATTAGCTCTTGATAAAAGTTTTTAAGGACTTTGTAAAAGTTATCTGCATTGCCTTTATCCAAAAAGTCTACGAATCTTTTCTTGTCTGAGTACCTCAGTCCTCCCA
>NZ_JACJPF010000034.1 GCF_014695915.1 Trichocoleus sp. FACHB-40 | reverse complement strand
GCTGCCCAACTGTTGAGGAAATCCAAGCTGAAGTCAATAGCATACTAGACAGCCCTGAAATTCGCAGTACTGTTAAGTGTCAGGTTGTACCAAAATATCGTGAGAGGCTTGATCATTCTCTAGATCCCTCAAGCAAAGAACGTAAAGGAGAAAAATGGTTTGATGAGAAGTGGAATGATGAAAGCTGGCGAATAAGGAACTGTCCTGGCAAAGAGGTTCTAACACGATTGAGAAGATGGTGCCAGCAAACCTATCGTCTTACTTTAACTCCTCGTAAACTTGCTGCAACGCTCCATCAGTTGCCAGATGATGTGCAAGAAATTATGGATAAACTCCAAGAATACTTTTACAGTTGACTGAAAAGAAAGTCAAAAATAAGGATTCCAAGACACTAGAGTATATACTTATTTTTGACTTACAGCTCACCCCTTACCAATACCCCCCCTGTAACAGCTGCTCTCGTTCCTCCCAATCCGGTAGATAAGCGTACATGAAGCTTTTGAATATTTTGCTGTGATTGGGAACCAGCAAATGCGCCAGTAGGTGTTTTCATTGACATTGAGCTGCTGTTGTTCGGCGCTGGTGTCGATGTATTGTTGAGCTAACTTTTAAAACTCGGATAGAGCTACCTGGGTGTCGATTGGTGGGTTTTCGTAAGCTTCCACTAGCTTTTCGGCTTGACTGGGCTATAAAAGAACTGGAGAAGACGAGTTAACTCTCTTAAAGGCTCCAGAAATTCAGTATTTAGATTAACCAACCGATACAGGAGTAATTGCAGCGTGGCAGAGGAAAATAGCATCGGGCTGGCGGAACTGATTGAGCAAGTAAAGCGGGAACTACTCACTCCCTCCAGTGAAGGTGAGATTGACATCCCCCTGTTGAGCGTGGATGAGGTGGAACTCGAACTCCAAGTAACGGTTAAGAAGGAAGCCAAGGGAGGAATAAAAATTTACGTTCTAGAGTTAGGTGGGGGAGCTAGTCGAGATGACGTACAAAAAGTGAAGGTTAAGCTTTCTGCGATTGTTAGCAAAGAAACTCTTTTGGGTCTGTACAAAAAACGCCATCCGGAACGTTTGAGCGAACTGGTGGATACAAGTTTTGAAGGAATCTTTAAAGGCGGTAGCGGCGAGAATTTAAACGAGCAGTTCTAAACACCGTAAACCAGCAGATTAATGGAACTATTTGAGTTATACCTTTCACCCATTGATGCCACTCGGTTCAAAGTCATCGTCACTCAATCCGCCTTACCGCCAGTAAGAAGGTCTGCCACGAAACACCCTTGGCAATGCGGAGAGCGTCCATCTCCAGCACATTAGACATCTCCGAAATAGAATAGATATTGACTAAAATCGCTTAAAATTAAGATATTATTAGATGTCTCTGCCTAAACAAATGAGTAACATAATAGCATATGTCGAGCAAAATATCCAAGAAAGTAAACGATTAATAGGTTTAGAATATGAGCAGCTACAACAATTAATACAGGCAGCTCAATTACTCCACGAAAAACAACGAGCAGAAATTGAAAAAAACAAAGTAAGGATAATTAAAAGAGGTGGTGGCAGAAAAGCTAAACTGTCAATCAGTGAGCAGATAATACTAACTTTAGTATATCTACATCATCTACCAACCTTTCAAATGTTGGGACTCCAGTTTGGAGTCAGTGAATCAACAGCTAATGATATTTTTCATTATTGGTCAGAGCTATTAAGAGAACTCTTGCCACCCAGTTTACTAGAACAAGTTAAAAAAAACGCGAATGAACATCAATGGGTTCAAGAAGCTTTAGCGGAAATGGAGTTAATAGTAGATAGCTGTGAGCAGCCTATACAGAGACCAGAAGAGTATGAAGAGCAGAAAAAGTTTTATTCAGGGAAGAAGAAAAATCATACTTTTAAAAACCAATTCATTGTAACTCCTAATGGACGAGAAATAGTAGATATTATAGTCGGGAAGCCGGGGACTACAAGCGATATAAATATTTGGCGAACAAATCAGTCAAAATTTGCCTTTACTCAGAGATATAAAGGAGATAAAGCTTACATAGGGGAGCCACAAATAGCAACGCCCCCTAAAAAGCGAAAACATCAAGAATTAAGCGCAAAAGAGCAAGAGGAGAATCGGGAAAAAGCTAGCCAAAGAATATTTGTAGAACACGTAATTCGGCTAGTTAAAATTTTCCGAGCGGCTGGGGAAAGATTTCGACTAAGAAGGGAGAATTATCAGAAAGTAATTTTGACAATATGTGGGTTAGTAAGGTTAAGAATAGAGGCATTATGTCTACCGTAAAAAATGGGGGAAGACAGCGGTTAAATTTTAAAGAAATATTTTCAATATTTTCAGGGATTTTTATCTAAAATTCCCTGTAACCCTAATAAACTCGTTAAATTGCTTGAACAAGCAAGATACTAATTGAACATCTCAAAGTATTGCTATGGATGGTTTTGAGCATTTTCGGAGATGTCTATTGGGTCTTACTGGGGTAGTAATTAAGTCGATGTGCCGAGAACAGTTGGTTTGATTGGATTCCAAGGGTATCTCTTGAGCATATCAAACAGATGATAAATCCTTGCTTAGCTAAAAAGCGTGTTGATAAAGGATGCGATTGCTCGTTTTAGTTGTAGGGGGATTTCATGGATGTGAGCACATGTTTGCAGATGTGCGCTTGGACAAATTGACAGCGATGAAAAAGGCACTGGATAGGTTTATAAGTGAGATTTCAGCTTAAGTTTTTGGGCGGTTGGCGTTGGTTGCAAGAGAAATGCCAGCCCGTTAGCGGAGAGATGGGACAGGGGAATGCGCGACTAGAGTGTATTCAACGCCTTACGATATCTCTCGGTGTAGTGACCGGCTTGCTGCATATGGGATAGAAATGCCTGCTCTAAGCAGACAGCGGTGAACAAATATAGTATTGAATGTCTGCTGCCAATCATCATCACTTAGGGCAAGTGTGCCACCGTTAGGTGCCGAAGAACCGCCAACATTATTAATAAGGATGTCCACGCCGCCGAGACGAGCAAACACTTCCTTGACAACTTTTTCCACTCCATCAGGCGTGCTGATGCCAGACTGAATAAATAAATCCGGCGATTGAAGTTCATGATTGCTTTGAGTGGGCGGTTTTGATGAGTGTTACACCAGCTTGCCTCAGACGTTTGACGTTGGCGTAGCCTCTCCCTTGGAGAATCGCTTTGCTCATGCCTTTAGTTCCGCCTGTAACCAGCACTCTCTTGTCGGACAACTCGTTGTGGTTAATTTGGATGGTCGTCATTAGCAGCCTCATTTGGGTGTAAACAATTGTGAGGTGTCTGCACTTACTGCCTTCTTAGACCTTTGAAAACAGCATATTTAACCCTTCAGTCATAGTAGGATGAGTCAAAACTGCATCACGCAGAACGGTGTAGGGCATCTGAGCTTGCATCACCATCTGCACGGTTGAAATCACTTCACCCGCTTCATGACACAAGAGTGAACACCCCAGAATACGACCGGTCTCGGTATCCACGATCGCCTTCATCAGTCCATCGGTTTGACCCTCTGTTTCCGCTCGCATAATGTTTGAGGCATCCAGCTTCGCCACTCGGATGGCATACCCTTGTTGCTGTGCTTCGGTTTCGGTCAGACCCACATGAGCGAGTTCTGGGTCGATGAACAGACAGGATGGCACCAAGCGATCGCGCGTGCTGCGGTTGCCGTCATCAATCAGATTCGCTTTGACAATCCGATAATCATCAAGCGCCACATGGGTATATTGCGGCCCCCCATTGCCCCCATTGATATCGCCTAACGCCCAAAGACCCGGTACGTTCGTTTCCAGGCGATCATTGACTGGAATAAATCCGCGTGCATCGGTTGCTACACCAGCAGCAGCTAGATTTAAGGTATCGGAGTTTGGTGTACGACCGACGGCAACGAGCAAGTGCGAACCTTGAAGTTCCATTTTCCGCTCGGCGACTTGAAGAAGAAGTTTAGTTGCATTGCCAGAGCACTCGACCCTTAACACCTTCGCCTTCAGCAAGAATTCAATGCCATCTCGTTCTAGTAGCGTTTGCACCGCGATCGCAATATCTGGGTCTTGCTGTGACAGGATTTGCTCACTGTGCCCAATGACAGTGACGCAAGAGCCAAAGCGCCGGAACATTTGGGTAAACTCCAACCCAATTTAGCCACTACCGAGAACGATTAGGTGTTCTGGCAACTCTTCCAATTCCATGATCGACTCACTGGTCAAAAATCCAGCTTCTTTGAGTCCCGGCACCGATGGAATCAACGGTCGCGTGCCTGTATTGATAAACAATCGTTCTGCGGTGAGTAACCGAGTCGTACCCTCATCTGTTGCCACTTCAATCGTTTTAGGTGCCACAAAGCGAGCGGTGCCAATGATCAGATCGTCCCCTAATGCGGTGTGCAAGTTGTTAAGATTTATTGGTCGCAGGGACTGCACGACCGAGCGTTTGCGCCCAATTACTGCCGCCATATCAACCGTTAGCGGTGTCGTCTTGATGCCGTAGGCAGCACTGTGAAGCACAGTATTTGCCACCTCTGCACTTGCCACCATCGTTGTGCTGGGAATGCAGGCAATATTAGGGCACGAGCCACCAATCATGTTTAAGCTACGTTCCACCAGAGCGGTTTGGCGTCCGTCCGCGACTAGTGCAGGTGCCAGTGTTTTACCCGCTTTACCGCCGCCGATAATAATGTCGTCGTATTGGGTATCCATTTCTATCTCCTTTGCGTTTGACGTTACTTGATTCGGCGATTGGGATTACTTCACAGCAGAGCTAACAGCAAAAATCTTTGAACTTTTTTCCATGTAAAAACTGTCATTGCGATCACCTGTGTATTCATGATTCCTGCTGGATTGTTGAAATCTCTAAAATGGCTTTTGTCACATGCATGATTAACTTGAAAACTGGTGGGATTGGTAACCGATTGCCTGCTGGATATGTGGTAAAACCAATTAGACAAACACCATTCCCACTTGGATTTTTCTGAGCTGTAAGTGCAACTTCTGTGTAATTAGCATCGTTGATAGGCGTTATACCATTGCTGCTACAATCTCGTCCGTAGACAGAACTGCGTTGGCGATATACCCGAAATTAATCAGTGCGGCCTTGTAGCCGTCGCCCAATTCCGGATGTTGAGGGGCAGCCGTTGCGTCTTTGATGACAAGCACCTCAAATCCCTGTTCGATCAAGTCGCGTAGGTGAGCTTCAACACAAATATTTGCCAGCATTCCGAGCAGAATGACTTTGCTGATGTTGCGCTTACGCAGTTGTAAAACGAGGTCATTGCTCTGCGGTCCGTAAGCTTTGTGGGGACTGACCACGATTGTCTTGCCATCCTCAATGAATGGCTTGTAGCGATCGAGCCAGTCAGCACCAGAACCCAAGAAACCGTCCAGGCTCAACGCACCCCTGCGATCAAACTCCCTGGATTTAAGCATCATTTGCTCCACGGTTCCGGCAAATTTCCAGCCATAGTCGGTGGGGTAGTAATAGTGGGGGGAGATGAAAACCTCAAATTTATTCTGCTTCGCGGCTTTGAAGATGCGCTCAATGTTCTCGACGGTCTTGTTATCTTTGACATTGTTACCCACCAAGTCCCAGGAAACCCCTGTTTCGCTCAAGACATCGTTTTGCGGATCAATAACGACTACTGCGGTGTCATTCTTGTTGATGTTCATGTCTCTTTTCGCTTGTTGATGTTCACGGTTATCTTTGGTCTGGCACTAACGCAACTGGGTTTTAAAAAAGTGCTTAACACGCGCTAGAGTATTTAATTTTTCCTACAAGTTCGCTGCATCAAGATACGGTTGTTTTTATACACCTCTAAAGTTCCAGACTGCGGGTTATCTAACGTGCCATCCCACACCCAATATTGATAATTTCCATTCCGAAACTTATACACTCGAACACCTTCTGTCGCTTGGCTAGTTCCTCCGTCTAAACTTAAATTCCCGTTGGGACTGGTCGAGCGATACAGGAGTTTACCAGAAGTATGATTCTGCCAAATATTAATGTTGTAGCCACCCCGGCATTTCGTACTCAGGATGATGCCAGCAGTAGAATCAGCAGACGCTCTTAAGGAAAAATTAGCTAAGACACTGATGGGCAGAGCCAGGAGTAATGCAGATATTTTTAGTAGTGTTTTCATTGTTTTCAAGAGTGTTGTAAAACTAATTAGACTGAAATCGTTCATATTGAATTGCTTCGACGTTAATTCCGAATTGAGGAGAAAGGTGCCTTTACTCAAACTCAAATTAATGTTGAGCATTGTCAGCGATAGAGTAAGCGATTATGGCTTTACCTTCTGAGATAATTCCCTCTATAAGTAGGTAGGTGGAATTAATTATAAGATAGTAAATCTGCGTCATTAGCCTGTCATGCCTGCCCCTTTACGCATCATTCTGACCCCGGAAGAAGACCGTACCTTAAGTGAACTACGACTTGCTCAGAGCCTTCCCCAACGAATCCGTGACCGAGCACATATGCTGCGCTTGAATGCTCAGGGATGGAATGTGCCAGCAATTGCGGAGGTCTTCGAGTGCCATGCTCATACGGTCAGAGCGACCCTGCGAAGATGGGAAGAAAGGGGATTAGGAGGATTGTGGGAAGCACCGGGCCGAGGTGCAAAGCCCAAGTGGCAAGCTTCAGACCTGGACTATCTGACAGAGTGTTTAGAGAACGAACCCCGAACCTACAACAGTATGCAATTAGCCAAGAAGCTCAAACAAGAGCGGTTAGTGGATTTGAGTAGCGATCGCATCAGACGACTGCTTAAAAAAAAACTATCGCTGGAAACGCACCCGACCTAGCCACCGGTGTAAACAAGACCCGGTGAAAAAGGCACTCAAGCAGGCAGACTTAGATACCTTAAAACTAGCCGCGCAGGAGGGGCATATTAAACTCAAGTATCTCGATGAAGCCGGATTTTGCCTCTGGAGCCCAGTCAGCTACAGCTATAGCCCGGTTGGGCAGCAGAAGCGGATAGAACAAACCCTCAAGCGTTATGGTAACCGGATTAGCATTTTGGGTTTGTGGCAACCGGGAGAACGGTTCGAGTATGCCCTGGCTCAAGGCGGATTCAAGAGCGAGAGCTACATTAAAGTGATGGATTGGATGGCGCTCAAACCCGCCCAATCCCTCGCACAAAGAGGTCGTCTCACCGTAGTCGTGCAGGATAATGGCTAAGAGCATACCAGTTTGTTGGTGCGTCAACAGTGGTCACGTTGGCAGGAGCAAGGGCTATTCGTTTTCTTTTTACCTCCCTATTGTTCAAAAATGAATCCGATTGAAACACAATGGCATCAACTGAAAAGTCATGAAATTGCCGGACAGATGTTTGATAACGAGTACGATGAGAGCGATGGCTGTAATAGATGGGATGAAAGCTCGTAGCGAAGCCGGTGCATATACACTGGAGCGTTTTATATTTAATTGCACCTAGCTACTTACCATCCGTCGTGTTAAACAGCAGCAGCTTAACGGAAACGTTTTTCCGTATTCGTATATTTCGGTGCCTAGCTTTAAATCGTCGTGAAGTAGTACACAGCTTTAATCCGTTGCGATGGTCTTAAATAAAATTAGTATTCAGTGTTCGCTGGGAAGTCACTGTGGTTCATCTTCCCCGGATTAGCCCAATTCGCTGAAAAGGTCAGGTTTCGGTTATTGAAAGATACACTTTTTCAGAAGAGGGGAATGTGGTAATTCTCATGAACCCCTTTCCTTGTCAGCATTTGCAAGTTTTGTTCTGTACTCAGCCTTTGCCCATGTCTTTGCTTCCGCCTGTCACCAGCAGAGCACAGGGATTCCGATGTATCCGCGATGCGTTCACACTTCTCTATTGCGCGGTTGCAGCGTGTTCGATGATCTCGGCAACGGCGTCTGGATGGGAAACCATCACGACATGGGACGCGCCATTTACAACAACGGTTTCCTTTGAGTTGGCCCGCTTCGCCATGAAAGAATGTACCGCCGCCGGAATGTTCAAGTCGCGATCGCCATAAATGAACCAGGACGGGATAGATTTCCATGCAGGCGCCCCGGAGGCTTCATTAAACGCGGCTTCCATAATCGGACGCTGGGTACTAGCCATCAGTTGCGCGTCGTTAGCGGGCACATCTGCGGCAAACTGCATGTGGAACTTGCTCTGCTGAATATACAGGTCTTTGCCACCATCGGGCAGGACAACCGGCGGCGCGAGGGTCGGCGTGAGCGTGCTGCCCGGATAACGTCCTGAGAGTTCGGCGGCAGTCTCGCCTTCCTCAGGAGCAAAGCCAGCAACGTAGACCAGTGCTTTCACATTGTTGTTACCATTAACCGCATTGGTCGTTACCGAACCTCCGTAGGAATGTGCAACCAGCACGATGGGACCGTTGATGTCTTTAAGGACGCTAGCGACATAGTCTGCATCGCTTTTGACGCCACGTAGGGGATTAGCCACAGCAACCGTCGGGTAACCTTTTGTGATCAGTTTGGTCAATACCCCGTTCCAACTGGAAGACTCGGCGAATGCGCCGTGGACGAACACGATCGTAGGCTTATTGGCTTGTGCGCTGGCAGTATTCATGATGGCTCCCAGAGAAGTGATTGTAATGGTTCCTAAAAAGAGAATGACAATCAGAAGCAGGCGAATGCCGTTCCTGAAGGTGAGCATATTCATGTTGTGACTTCCTTTGAATTCATTTCGTTGTATAGGCTGCAACCGTGATGTGAGAAATTGACGGATGTGGGTTGCGATAACGAAGCGCTGCGAAGTGTCGATCGCATCATTTCATAGGACTTACGCAAATTGAGCTTTAAAGCGCCATCAGTAGGGGCGTACAGCTATGCGCCCCTACTATATGTGGCGTTAGTGCGTAAGTCCTGATTTCACAGACCTGACTCATCGCTTAAGATCGGGCATTGTGAACGTCATTGTTTCGCTGGTGATTACTTTGTGTGTAGGGTCGGCTAGTTCGATCAACACCTTGTGTGGACCAGGTTCCAGTCCGACCAGGATCAATGTTTCGCCGCTGGTGTCAACAAAGTGCCAGGGTGCGTCGTCAACAGTGATGTGGACATGACCAAGGCGTGGCGATACATCAAGGGCACCTTTACCGAACACCGGCAACATCCGCAGGTTCTCGGTTCGATACTGGATAAAGACGCGACCCTGTGACAGCGGTTCGGGAAGTGGTGGATCAACAATCAGCTTCGCTGGTGCTTCGTTTTCAATCGCGATCAATGGGGATGGACCGACAATATCCTTGGCGCTTGGGATGTGATTGTCCATAGCTGTCAGGTACTTGAGAATTGACCTTATGAAGTTCAATGTTCGAGATGATTCATCCTTTGCCCGAATTAGGCAGGGGTGAATTGCAGCCGTGACGAGAGATTAACTATCTCTGACTTACACAATGGGGATTGAATAAGTCAGAGTAGTTTCAAGCCTGTAATCTCTGAAACCGACAAGAACGAGGATTGATTGTAATTGGCGGTAAAAGAAACGATCGTTTCCTATTACAGATATTTCTTCAGTTCAGCGGCTGCTTGGACAAAAAGAGAACGAACTGCCGGAACCTCGGCTAAACCATTAAGTAGTCCGAAGTCATGAATCATGCCGTTGTAACGCACGGTTGTCACTTTTACCCCGGCTTCATCCAGCTTGCGTCCATACGCTTCGCCTTCATCACGCAAGATATCGCTTTCTCCAACCTGAATTAACGCCGGAGGCAATCCTTTCAGTTGCTCAACCGTAGCCTGTAGGGGAGAGGCATAAATTTCTTTGCGCTTTTCTGGGTCAGTCGTATAGAGGTCATACATCCACTTCATCAAAGATGTGGTCAGGAAACGTTTCTCGCCAAATTGTTGATAAGAATCCGTTTCAAAATCCGCATCGACGATCGGCCACATCATGATTTGTAGCTTGATGTGTGGTCCTCCGTTTTCTTTCGCCTTCAAAGCAGTTACTGTTGTCATATTCCCGCCAACACTGTTGCCGACAACTGCCAAATTTTTGCCATCCACACCAATCTCCTCACCATGCTCAGCAACCCATTTGGTTGCGGCATAGATCTCATTAATCGCTTGTGGATACTGGGCATCTGGCGTGCGAGTGTAGTTAACAAAGACACCCGCAAACCCTGAAAGCACAACGAGCTCACGCACCATACGCTTGTGCGTTGGATAATCACCCAGCACCCAACCGCCGCCATGAATAAAGATGAAAACAGGCAATGTGCCTTTGACACCTTCAGGTCGCACAATATTGAGTGTAATCGAATAACCGTCAGCAGAAATCGTCTTCTCAGACTCCTCAATACCAGAAAGGTCTACTGGAACAGAAGCTTGTGCATCAACAAAAACCTGACGTGCTTCGAGTGGAGTGAGTGTCTCCAGCGCCGCACCTCCTGAATTCAGCACGTTCAAAAATTCCTTCACCCCTTTGGAAAGACGTGGATCATCTGCAACTTCCAAAATTTTTGCGGCTGGCGAGTTTACTTGAGCAACCATGACATTCTCCTTTGATAAGTAGTAAACAATCTGTTGAAATGACACTGTTAAGTGAATTGATTTAACAGTGTTGCTTGAAGAGCAGTGATTGTGGAATGGCAATCACTTTCTACTGACATCGTTTCCCAGCCAGAACTATTTGTTACTGGTGAAAAAGTTGTTAACCTAGCGCGTCGCTGCCCCGCTCGGTTGTTTCCACACCGCAGGAGCATAGAGCGAGTTCTCAAAATCGGGGGCAATATCGCCTGTGATACGTGCCTCATGATGCGCCCAGTCCTCAAAGAACAAGTCGTGACTGATGCACGATACTATTGCAGGTACGTCGCGACGGATGCTAGGTATGTCACCAACTGGCAAGCCGAAGCTGACCAAACCAGCAGGATTAAATACGTGAATGTCTTTCAGATAAGGGGCAGTGCCAGGTACTTTTTCTTGGTATTCGTGGGCGCTACCGAGGTAAGGGTGCATCCCCAAATTGTCGTCGCGCAGGTCTTCTGGTGGCTCGTAGCGATCGCGCCAGAGGGCAATATGCTGGGCAAAGTCGGCTAGTTCGGGACGCTTTGTTGGGTCAACGAAGTAACCAGTGCCAGCGAGCGCAAAATCAAACTCGGAAACATCATCGTTCACCTGGATAGCAATGCGATCACCCATTTTCCGTGCCGATTTCCAAGGTGCAGATAGGTGGATGTGAAAGTTCGGGAAGGCGATCGCTCGCTTAATCGAGTTCGGTGGTGGCGCGGTGCCTGCTTGATGAAAGCGCCAAGCCTGGAACCAGCGAACTGCATCGGGTAGTTGAGGATAATTGTCATAAGCGCCAGGATAGTCCCGTACCCGCAGTAATGACAGAGATGCAAGCTCTGACCGCCGTACAAATAGGTGTACTGCCTTAGCTCCCGATTCCAACGCCACTCCTGCTGCATCGAAAGCTGAAGCCGCTGCACCCAGCACTGCCACAGTCTTACCGCGCAGTGCTTCAAAATCGATGGCATCGGCGGTATGTGCGTACAGCGTGCGTGGTAAGTCAGCCAGTACTGGAGGTATGTATGGACCACCAGTGCCAGCCACGCCATTGGCGAAGATAATTTTGCGCGTAGTTTCTACCTGCGGGACACCGTCTACCTCAAGGTGTAAGCGGAAGAAACCTGCATCTGGCTCAATCCGCACCAACTTCGTCCGGTAACGAACCTGGATACCGAGGAATTGCCGATACCAACTGAGGTACTCAGCCCAAGCCACTCGCCCAATGTGATCGATCTGCGCGTAGGCTGCCGCACCGTGCCGAGCTTCGTACCAGGCTTGAAAGGACAATTCTGGGATGCCTAGTTCTGGACCAGGCAGATTTTTCGGCGTGCGGAGCGTTTTCATCCGCGCTCGCGTCAGCCATACGCCTGCATGAGCCTCGTCATCGGCTGCATCGATCTCCGTCACGCGACCGATTCCAGCACGGCGTAGCGCAAATACAAAGGTGCTACCGCTGCCGCTGCCACCTATTATAGTGACATTGTGATCGATGCCAGGGCGATCGGGTACCCAGTTTTCGGGATCGGGACCGAGCAGGCGTAGTGCCTCGCGGGCATCAAAATCGGGATCGGTCGTTGTTGTCCTGTCGATCATGGTGTTCTCTACAACGTGGGTGGTCAGAAAGCAGCGAATATGATCTGCGATCACGTCCCCATCTTCTTCCAGGGCAAAGTGTCCGGTATCGAGTAGATGAAACTCAAGATTCTGCAAGTCACGTTTGTAGGCATAGGCTCCTTCGACTAAAAAGCCCTGATCGTTTTTGCCCCACACGACTAACGTTGGGGGTTGATACTGACGCAGGTAGGCTTGCCATTGCAGATACAGCAACAAATTGGATTGATAGTCGTACTTCAATGCCAGTTGAATATCCGAGTTACCAGGGCGATCGAGAAGCGCTTCATCCAAAGTCCACGTATCGGGACTGAGGGACTCTAAATTTCTCGCTCCAGTGGTGTAATACCATTTCGCGCCCTTGATAGCTAGAGCCTGACGCACCCGCTCGGTATTCTCAGGTGTCTTGTTCTGCCAAAAAGCTCGCATTGGTTGCCAGAAATCACCTAGCCCTTCCGCGTAGGCATTGCCATTTTGCACAATCAGCGACTCTACCCGCTCTGGATTCTGCGTTGCAAGGCGATAGCCAATAGGAGCGCCATAGTCCATCAAGTAAAGACTGTAGCGTTTCAAGCTGATCGCATCGATAAAGCCTGCCATTACTTCGGTAAGGCGATCGAATGTGTAATCAAACTCATCCACCGTAGGCATGGAACTATAGCCAAAGCCAGGGTAATCAGGGGCAACCAGATGGAAGGAATCCGCAAGTGCAGGTATGAGATTGCGGAACATGTGAGAGGAAGTCGGGAAGCCATGCAACAGCAGAATCGTTGGGTTGTCGCGAGAACCCGCTTCACGATAGAAAATATCTAAACCATCGATTGAGACTGTGCGATATGTGGTCATGGAATATATGCGTTGTAGAAGTATGAGAAACAGGTGTTCTGTTGTTCTCATTGTTCAATATTCATTTGATTCAGAACACTGAAGTTTGCTGAGTTAAGCGACAAGTTAGAGACGGCTTTAAAGCGTTTAAATCTTAACTCAAAGAGTAATTACAGGTTATCTCCATCCAGTTATTTCAATCGTTACAGGAAAGTGCCCTATAAGTAGTGGCTGATGGACGTGAAGCCATGCTGAGAGAACCTTCTTCAACTGGTGAAGTTTTACGACAGGTTAATTTATCTCACATCCTGACGACGACCTTGCTCCTGGAAGTAGTCGCGCCAACTTTCGGGTAAAGCTTCCAGTTGAGCAGCACGGTGAAGTAACTCTGGATTGTCTTCCTGGCGAACATAAAGTTGAGTGATATCAGCAACAGTGATGTTGTTGTCATCTCGACTCACCAACTCTAAAGTGTCTCCAGCTCCGACTTCGCCCTCTTGCAAAACACGAAAGTAAAATCCGGTTCGACGACTCGCGAGAAATCGTTTAACCATATCCGGTCGTCCAAACCGAATCCCAAGTTTGTAGCAGGGTAGGCGAGGTTGTGTCACCATCAGTTTTACAGTGCCGATGTGAAAGTGATCGCCAATGTTCACTTCCTCTTCTCTTAGTCCAGTGATTGTGAAATTTTCGCCAAAGATACCTAGCGGCAGCTCTGTGTCAGGCAATTCACCTCGCCAGTAATCGTAATGCTCGAACGGATAGACATAGACGGCTTTGTCTAATCCGCCATGAACGGTGAGATCAGCCTGTCCATCACCGTCTAAATTGAGCGATCGCACCATCACCCGTTTGCTGACTGGCTCTTTGAAAATTCCAGTTGTAACTGTTTTCCCTTTCCAGGTCACTTCACGCGGAAGTCCTACGTTGACACAGATGAGTTTCATCTTTAGCTCCAAAGTTTTGGATTCCATTCGATTACGGCAGCCAACATGGGATATCGAAAAAATGACTGAGTTGCTTATCGGAGTGCTTGATTGACTAAAGGTGCAATGACCGCGATGTTTTTGACCAACTCATCGGAGAGAGAGAACCGCTGCTTTAAGTAATTAGGATCGTTGTAACTCAGCCATACCTTACCGTCAGCCGCTTCCCATGCCAGTATTTTCAGGGGTAAATCCAGAGCGATCGTCGGTTCTGCCACCATGAGCGGTGTTCCGGCTTCAGGGTTGCCAAACAGCAATAACTGTGTCGGACGCAGGCTGAGTCCAACTTTTTTGGCTTCAGCTCGTTGATCAATGCGGACAAAAATGGTGATGCCTTTTGCCTGAAGGATAGCTTCTAAGCGATCGACGGTTTCGGTTACTGAATATGGGCTGGGCTGACTGATGATGCCGTTAATTGCATTCATAGCAGCGAACTCCTCTATGGTTTTGGTGATGGGTATTTTTAGGGCACTTTAAATCTGTGCCATACCGCCATCGACAAACAGCTCGATGCCGTTGACAAAGCTGCTGTCGTCACAAGCGAGAAAGACGACGGCTTTGGCAATCTCATCCGGTGTGCCGACTCGTCCTAGTGGGATATTTTTGGCTTCAGTTGCTACGAAATCCTGCACCTGCTCATCACTCAGTCCCATGAGATTGTAACCGGGAGTAGGAACTACACCAGGGCTAATAGCATTAACTCGGATCTGGCGCTCTTTGAGGTCGAGTGTCCAATTGCGAGCAAACGAGCGCACAGCGGCTTTGGTCGCACTGTAAACGCTGAAGGCTGGGGTACCCATAGTAGTAGTAGTCGAGGCGTTTAGAATGATGGAAGCGCCCTCTGGCAACAGAGGTAGTGCCTTCTGCACGGTGAACAGCAAACCTTTGACGTTAGTGTTGAACGTTTTGTCAAAGTGTTCTTCGGTGATTGCTCCAAGTGGAACGAGTTCTCCACCACCAGCATTGGCGAAGATCACATCGAGGTGTCCTTTCTCTTGCTCAATCGTGGCGAACAGGCGATCGAGGTCTTCCATCTTGGAGGCATCGCTCTGAACACCCGTGATGTTTTCACCGATCGCTTTGACGGCGGCATCCAGTTCAGTTTGGCGACGACCGGTGATGAAGACATATGCCCCTTCGGCGACAAAGCGCTTAGCAGTGGCAAGACCGATGCCGCTGGTACCGCCGGTGACAAGAGCGACTTTTCCTTCTAGTTTTTTCATCATGATAAATCCTGTGGTTGTTGAGGGGTGAAAGAGTAGTTTGCGGTGGGTTGCTTTCAACACGAGAACAATGAGGAGCAGCCTGATGTTGACGATCTGCGCTAAAAAGTTTTCCCGCATCACCTCATGTGGAGGGTACATCTCCGGGCGCACCCAGAATTTCGTCGCCAATCTCAGCGCTAATGCGTTCAACTAGCTCCATGTCCGATGATTCTGTCTCATCCAGCGTCCCCACTGCTGCAATCAGCCGAGCAAAGGCACTGGGCGCAGCAACGACCAACCCACGAGCTGGCTTATCGCCGAGCACCGCGACGACGTGAGGTGTGCCAACCGGAATCAGGAAGCTTTCACCCGCGCTTAGCACAACCTTGTTCTCACCTGCCCACACTGTGAACTCCCCTTCCAGTACATAGAGTTGTTCAGAATAGCGCGTGTGGCGATGGGGAGGAGTCTGTGAGCCAGGTGGGAAGTAGCCTTCAATTAGATCGTACTGACCTCCGGTCGTGGTATGGTCAGCAACGATGGTGAGGCGAGAACCAAAAAACCAGAAAGATTGTGTCATAAGATTGCTCTTTTCTCCTTGTGGATAGCTATAAAGTTGATGTTTAATAGCCTTATTAGTCAGAGGGGTCAATCGCTGCAAATGTGCGATCGCTTGAATCGCTATCGCCTCATCAGGATTGCTGTCTCGATTAACTGGAAAATCATGAGATGACTGAAGCCGCTGAGCAACCTCTTGTGCAATATGGGTAAATACATGATTCAAACTGGAGCTGTTGAGGTGTTGCGGCAGGCTTTGCAACTTTTCAGGATTATCGATAGTAGTGGAGTAAAGGTATTGCCGATCACGGTTCATTAGTTTGTCTCCCTATCTAAACTTCACGGTTTAGAACACATTGCTAGAGTGGGTTTCCTAGTGTTTGATCGTGCAAGCTCAGTGCAAATGTGTTTCACCTGATTCCGAATGAACTATCCCTATTCTTTGACGTTCGGCTAATTTAAACCAGGAAAGTTTTCCAAGATAGGTTTTAAGTTAAGTTCAATTTCAGCATCCTGAAGTGCAACTATATATCTGAATTGCCCAAAAAATAAATTTAAGTTAAAAACTGAATAGCACTCAAAACCATTTTTAAACAGTAATAGAATGGATGTCATAAAATTTTCCTCAGTGAGACATTAGTTAGGATTAAAAACCAGGAACATCAATTACTTACAGTGATAATTGCTGCCATCAACTGGTCAATATTCCAGCGACCGATATAGCGAATTTCATTAATAAACAGTGCTGGGGCAGCCGTTACTCCACTGTTTAATCCACTTTCGATATCTTGATTGATGCGATTGATATGTACTTTACTTGATATATCTTGCAGAAATTGAGGGATATCAAGTCCTAAATTATTGGCATACTCCACAAGATGATCGTTTCCTAACGCTTGTTGATGGGTGAACAAAATGTCATGCATTTGCCAAAACTGACCTTGGGCGGCTGCCGCTTGGGCCGCTTCGGCTGCACGTTGGGCATAAGGATGTATTTGCGGCTGTGGAAAGTGGCGAAATACAAAGCATAAGTCGTATAGCTGTTGCTGGATCGCCTTGATTAATTGGTGAGCTTCGCCACAAATAAGACATTGATAGTCACCATATTCAACGAGTGCCACTGAAGCGCTCACCAATCCCTGAATATGATCTTGTTCAGAAATTGGCACAAGCAACCGATTATAATAATCACCGAGACTCATTGGCACCTCTTAGGAAAGGAGTGCAGCAGGTAGAAACAGATGATTGCTATAAAACATCTTTCAAAATTGGGTAAATCAATACCTCTGTGTTATCTGTTGCATACTCTCAATTTAGAGAGTTAAGTCGATTTTGTCGCTGAGAAAAACTTCAGAATATAAGCTGACAAATTAGGCAACTGATAACCTGACAAATTTAACAGGTATGACGCTACAAGCTAACAATGCCTCGCCTTAATGCAACGATCACCGCTTGAGTGCGATCCTCTACACCCAACTTACTTAAAATATGATTGATATGAAAGTTGACAGTGCGTTCAGTAATATGTAGAGCCTTGCTAATGACTTGGGTACTCTTGCCCGTTGTAATGAGTTGAAGTACCTCTAACTCGCGATCGCTCAATTCTGGACTCGTCATGCGCTCTAAGAGTTTGGCACCTACCTGAGGTGGAATGTGCTTCTGTCCTTTGTGAACAGCGCGAATAGCAGCCAGCAATTCTTCTGGCTCAGCATCTTTGAGTAAATATCCTTTGGCTCCTGCTCGTAACCCCTGATAAATGTCTTCATCGCCCTCGTAAGTCGTCAATACGATAATCCGAGCAGCAGGAAACTCGGTGCAGATGGCAGTAATCGCAGCGACTCCATCCATATGGGGCATCCGCAAGTCCATCAAAGTTGCATCTGGCTGTTCTTGACGAAAGACAGCAAGTGCCTCCTGACCATTTCCAGCTTGTCCAACTACAAGAATATCTGGCACTTCTTCTAGCATCCCGACCAAGCCCTGACGCACAACCGGGTGATCGTCTACAACCAGAACACGAATGGCATTAGATTGACTCATGATGGTTTTTCCTGCTGATTTACGGACACCGCGATTTCTGTTCCTTGTCCAGGAGTGCTCTGGATCTGGAGTTGTGCCCCAATGCGATCGGCACGTTCTGACATCCCTAATAAACCAAAGCCATTGTGGCTAGAAGAACGATCAATGGGAAATCCCTGTCCATCGTCCTTAATTCGTAATCTGCACTGCGTGGACTGATATATCAGTTCAACGCGAATTTCGGTTGCTCTGGCGTACTTCAGTGCATTAGTCAAGGCTTCCTGTCCAATCCTGAGCAGATTATTCTCCACCTCCGAGGGTAGTGGATAGGGAATACCGATGGCTTCACACATAATTGTCGTACCAGAGGATGATTCTAACTGGGTTGCCAGTTGCTTGAAAGCGCTTAACAGATCGTTATTTTCTAATAAGTATGGACGGCGTAGCGCCTCTACAGAGCGGCGTGCCTCCGTGAGTCCAGTTCGGGCTAAGTTTTGTACTTGAGCCAGGTAAGCTTGAGCTTTTTCTGGGTCTACTGTTATCTTGCTAGCAGCAGATCTAGCGTGAATGATAATGCCCGTGAAGGACTGTGCCAACGTATCGTGGATTTCTCGCGCCATGCGGTTGCGTTCTTCCAGAATCAAGGCAGCTTCGGCGAGTTTGCGATCGCTAATATCAAGAATCACACCCAACATTCGCACAGGCTGTCCGGCTGCGTTATAAATGCCTCGACCTCTGCCAACCAACCAGTGAATACTACCATTTGGGTAGATCACTTGATATTCAGCTTCAAAATCGGTATGAGTTGCTAGAGCTGCTGTAACAGCTTGCTCAATCCGATGAATATCTTCTGGATGAACGCGATCGCGCCATGCCTGATAGCTACTCTCAACTTCACCGGGGACCAACCCCAGCAATCGAGCGTGGTTATCGTTCCAGTTCGTTGTATTCTCCACGATATTCCAGTTCCAACTGCCGATGTGGGTGAAATCCATTGTCAGCCTGCGTTGCTCTTCACTCTGGCGCAGGGCGTTTTCAATTCGTTGGCGCTCTTCAATCTCCTGCGAAAGCAGCAAAGTCCGCTCAATTACTCGTTGTTCCAATGTTCGGTTATAGTCGGCTAGCAGTTTCTCTGCTTGTTTGCGCTCTGTGATGTCTTGAAAGGCTGCGATCGCGTAAACTACCTTGCCCTGTTCGTCAAAGACAGGAGTCCCCCACACCTCAACTGGAATAGTTACATTGTTTTGGTGAATTTCCAGATCATCAACTGTGGTGCGTTCGCCGTTCAATGCCTGGATAATAGGTAGTTTCTTAGTGGGATAGTTTTGTTCTGTTCCCGTCACATAAAATTGATAAGCCTCTGCGATTTTATCCGGCGCTACAGCAGGATCAATCCCTTTGCCCATGAGCTGAATGCCCCGTTGATTGGCATAGTAAGGGCGACCCGTCGCATCAATGACGGCAACGCCCACCGGAACTGCTTCTAGAAATTGAGTCATTTTGCTTTCGCTGGCGCGTAGCTTTGAATAAAGTCTGGCATTTTCGATCGCGATCGCTGCCTGGGATGATAACAGATGTAAAATCTGCGATCGCTCTGATGTAAACGCCCCAGTTATTAATTGATTTTCCAGATACAACACACCAACGAGCTTACTTTGATTGAGCAGCGGCAAACAGAGCAGTGATTGAGTTTGGTGATGTTGAATGTATGGCTCATAGATAAAATTACCTTCATGAATAGCATCATTTAAGATGACAGGTTCATGAGTCCGGATCACATACTGAATAATGGATTCGGGTAAGCAATTTACCATTGAAATTGATTGCAGTACTTGTGTAGCACAATTCGCACCATCATTGAGTTCACAGGCAGCTTCAATCACCCATTCTCCTGAATTTTCTAAAATCAGAAATCCTGTTTGTGCGCCAGCATTCTCGATTAATATCTGCATTAAGGAACGGAGCAACTGATCTAGTTCAATTTCACTCGAAATCGCTTGAGATGCTTTCATCACCGTCGCCAAATCAAAAGCGATATGTGAGGTGTTCGAGGTGGTGCCAGCATTAGTGCGAATTCGTGTGTCAGCTAAACTCGATGACTGAGGAAAGAACTGTGGATAACAAGTTTCCAAGTCTTTGACTTTTGCAACTGCTCCCCAGTGTTCATAGCAGTAGTGAGCTTCTTTCATGTAGGTTTGGGCAAACTTTTCTCTACCACGCAATAGGTAAAATTTGGCAGCTAATTCATAGGCTAATGCTTCTTCTTGAAGATACTCGTTGTCTCTAGCCCCTTGAATCGCTTGTTCGTAGAACTCTTCTGCCTCAAGTAACTGCCCCAAAACTCGTGCTTTCTCTGCCTCAACTAGATGATATTTATGCAAATGATTCATGGACGCATAATGTGACCATTGCTTCATTTTGTCCTGGCTCAGAGCAACTTTTTTGAGTATTTCTGCCTGCACTTGAGAGCTGCTTTCAGGATAAATTGCAAGCCTTGAAAGAGAGTTATAGAAGTAGTATAAAGGAAAAAAAGGTGACCCTGTGACGCGGTTTAAATAACGTTCCGCTATGGTTGAGTTTTCAACTGCCTGAACATAATTACAAAATAGATAGCATAGCAAAAGCTTGTTTAAGTAGACGTCAAAGATTAAGACTTCATCATTTGCTGCTTCATGTAGTGGCAATCCATTCTCCTCATTATAGGATTCGCCAACTAGACGGGTTGTATTGACCGAGCATCCGATCAAGTTTAAGACAGACTGCCGATATACTTGCATCCAGAGGAGTGTTGCTTCCTGTTTGATTTGACGAATTGCTTCACTGTATGTCGCCATCTCGCGTTCAACCTCGGCGAGTTCCTTTCCAGCCACAAAGGCGTGGATGCAGTAATTGTGAGCGCAATAGCTAGCAAACTCTAAGTCCCCAGTTTCTAGTCCACTTCGATAGCCTTCTAAGAATGGCTCCAGTGTTTCTCTAATATGTTTTTTCCACGGAATGATGAAGCCATTTAAGAATAACAATGTCCTAGCTTTGAGTGAATGGGTATTCGGCTGTGACAACAGCCTTAAAGCAATCTGTCCAAACTCATAGCCAGATTCTATGTTTTCGGCTGTCCTACAAAGAATAAATCCATAGGTGGCATAGGCAAAGGGAGACACAGAAGCATTGCCATACTGGATTGACAAATTGACCTGTTTAGATACAAGTAGAGGCATCAAATCAGGAGCCGCGATATAAACAGCAACTGTGATACTAGATAGAATTCGCATCGCGGCCAACTTGTCTGGCTTGGTCATTTGGGGCAAATGAATTAAGTCTCCAATCGGTTTCTCCCCAAAGAGAGATGTGATTGCGTCTAGTTCAAGGCGAATATTTGACTGACTGAGTGTTTTGGGAAAACTAATTCCCAGTTGCTGCAAAACCTGCAATGCGGTATTGATTGCTTTCAATGGCTGGCTCTGCGCCATGTAGGTCTGAATTTTGACTTTGTAAACTTTCACGATATCGAGAACCGTTTTAGCCTCTTGCAGAACGACTCCTGCCCATTGGTCTACACCTTCAAACTCGCCACATAAATATGCGACTTCTGTTGTTTTTGAAAATAACTCTAAGGTCAAGTCATACTCTGTTTGCCAACTAGACGCTGTCAGGCATTCTCTTCCTGATGCTAAATATTTTTTAGCAATCGTGTAAGCGATCGCCCCTTTTGCTTTCTGACCTGCCAGCAAGTTCAATTTGGCAATTTCATTGCGTTCCGATTGATCGGTGACAAGCTCAATTCCTTGATTTAAGTGATCAACAATTTCAAACAGTCTGTCTGTTAATCGCTCTGGTAACGTTTTTTCGAGGAGATTACGACCAATTTGCAGATGAATGATTTGTCTCTGTGACGCATCAATCAAGGTGTAGGCGGCTTGCTGCACACGATCGTGCAAGAATTTGTAATCCTGAACCAGGAGTTGTTCATCTAACTCAGATGTCGGCACAATTAAACCTGACTGAGCCGCGGCTATTAGTTCCGGAAAAATTTCCCCATGTGAGCTTTCACAGATGATAGAGAGGGTGCTTAAATCAAAATTAGCACCAACACAAGCGGCCAATTGTAAAACTCGCTGAGTTGCTGGAGGCAGTTTTTTCAGTTTCCTAAGCATCAACTCCACCACATTATCCGTGATGTTCTTGCCTTCAATGTGAGTGATATCCCATTGCCAACTAAGATTTTCAAGGTCGAAGCTTAATAAGTTTTCTGCATAGAGCGTTTTTAGAAATTCATTGACAAAAAAGGGATTTCCGCCTGTTTTTTGCAATACTAATTCTGCCAGTGAGATGATTGTACTGATGTCACTGTGTAATGTGTCTGCAATCAGTTGTGCAATCGCGTTTAGTCCCAACGGTGCTAACGTAATTTGGCTAGTATTTACTCCCGCTTTTCTGAGTCCCTCCAGCATTATCGTGAGTGGATGCGAGCAATTCACCTCATTATCTCGATAGGCTCCAATCAGAAACAGATATTGCGTCTGGACATCTGTCATTATCAACTCAATTAACTTGAGTGTTGCTGAGTCTACCCACTGAAGATCATCCAGAAAGATCACTAAGGGATGTTCTGCTGAACCAAATACCCGAATGAACTGCTGAAAGACTCGATTGAAGCGATTTTGAGCTTCCGTTGCACCAACTTCTGGAACGGGTGTCTGTTTGCCAATAATCAATTCAACTTCAGGGATCACATCAATGATGATTTGTCCGTTGCTTCCCAAGGCTGTGAGGAAACGCGATCGCCACTGTTGCAATTGCTCGTCGGGTTCACCCAGCAGTTGCTGCACCAATTTTTGCAGGGCATGGGCGATCGCGCTGTAGGGAATATTGCGCCCAAATTGGTCAAACTTACCAGATACAAAATAACCGCGCTTTGCAGTAATAGGTTTGTAGAGTTCCTGCACTAATGCTGATTTCCCAACCCCAGCGTAGCCAGAGACCAACATCATCTCGACTTTGAATTCAGAATTTTCTTCATTCTTCAGTCTCAATTGTTCATTCCCCATTCCTGCTACTCTGTCAAACGCTGCTAATAATGCTTCAATCTCTGCTTCGCGCCCATACAGTTTTTGTGGAATTTGAAACTGATCGCAAACGTCTTGAATACCCATTTGAATACTGTCAATTTGACCTGTTTCTGCGAACTGGCAAAAACCTGTTTCTAAATCTGCTTTGATACCCCAAGCACTCTGATAACGCTCTTCAGCATTTTTCGCCATCAGTTTCAAAATCATATCTGAAACAGGTTTGGGAATCGTTGCATTCAGTTCATGGGGCGGAACAGGGTGTTTGGCAATATGACAATGAACTAGCTCAAGGAGGTCTGCTGTGGGAAACGGCAGATGTCCGGTTAACAGTTCGTAGAACGTCACACCGAGCGAGTAAAAATCGGTGCGGTAATCGAGCGAACGGTTCATGCGCCCGGTTTGCTCTGGAGACAAATAGGCAAGAGTTCCTTCTAAACCATAATGGCTCTTGAACGTCGGATTTGTACGGCTAAACTGGGTAGCAATCCCAAAGTCAATAATTTTAACAACGCCAGTATCCGGATTGAAAACGATGTTTCCTGGATTGATATCTTTATGAATAACATTGGCGGCATGGATTCTGCCTAGAATGTTTGTCAGGTCGATCGCAAGCGGTAGAAAAGTAGCTAAGGGCATCGGGCAGAAAGTCTCTGGTCGCTTGTGTATCCATTGCTCTAGAGACTCTCCACCAAAATCTTCTAAGAGAATGACGAGTGTGCGTTGATAGTCTTGCTGGCTGTATGCCTTAACAACGCCTTCCAGGTTGAGAGAACGGGTAATTTCATATTCTTGCCTGTAGCGTGTCAGTTCTTGGGGAGAGGGATAATCTTGCTTGAGTAGCTTAACTACGAGCGATCGCTGATCTTGCACTCGGATGCCCCGATACACTAGAGATACTGAACTCTCATAGATTTTGCAATGGAAAGCAATTCCAGGTATGGCAATCATTGAACCTCTGCCGATGAATTTTATGAGCTGAGTTAACGCCTGTCAGACAGGCGCGCTTCATGAATATACTTCCTCACACTTATAGCTTGAATCCCCTCTTTAGGTTTTCCAGCCATTCTGGATAATTCCAACATTCTCAGATGAGAAATTTATCCTCCTTGCCAGGGTAAACGTATCTTAATTAGTGCCAGGTTCTGCCTTGGTCAACAATTCATGCGTTGAAAGCGGGTGTTGGCAGTATCCCATTGCCATTGCAGGAGTCGTATTTTTTGTCAGTCCCCAATGCGGTCTTACCCAATTGTGAATCAATCGCTGTACATCGAAAGCTCCCTTTAGAAGACTAGCGCTCTCAAATCCGTTCGCCGGAAAATATTCCTGCTCTGCAACGCTTTTAGCGTTTTTGACTGCCTTTTTGCCCCGCTTTGTTCGGCGTAAAAAAGCGCGCTTCCTCTAATCTCGGCTTGTTCTTTTCACCAAAATCGCCACCAGCAAATCGGTCATTAGGTAGCCAATCGCCGCCTCGACAAGTACGAAAATCTTCGCCAAAACAGAACCCGCCTGAAGGTTAGACGAGAGAGAGGTGAAGGTTGTTGCAGAGAAATAAAAGCTATCCCACAATCCCCCAGAAGGGGTCAGGTTGTCCGCTCTAACTAGAGAGGCTGGGAGAAAGTTATACGCCAAAATGAAGAAAATGATGACAGCAAGGCACCAGAAAAAGAAACGGAGGAACGAGCGCCCGTAGTCGCAGCTGATGCTCAAGAAAGCAGCAAGGATTGGGCGCTTCCGTTCTAGGTTAATAATTCTCGCCTGCGCCACGCCGACTCTTGAATGAGCGCAGCTAAGGTGAAGTTGATCTCGTTCAGATTGACGCCGATAAAACCAGTTTTATCGGCGTCAAAATCCACATTGTCCACTAAGATAATCTTCCGAGACAAGTTTGATCGTTTTAATCAACTGGTCACTTTCTCCCAAAAATAAACAACCAAACCGTCTTACTAGCTCAGGATGGTCAAACGCTAACTGTATCCTCTCCCTTAAACTTGGTTGTATCTTTTCCTCGTCAGAACGAACCCAAATCAAGCACTTCAGATTAGACAAAATTTCTTGATAACAGGGAATAAGATTCTCTGGATGGCTAAAATCAGCATTCTTAAACCGTCTCATTTGACGCAAAATTTGTGACTTTAAATAGCACACGGGATTAGCAACCGCGTAATCATGGCGCATCAACCCCTTACCCGTCTCCACAAACTTCGGATTGAGAAACGTGTCACCAATTTCCAAACTCGAATCGCGAAAATCGTAGATGACTGCATTCAATTTGGCGATCGCGAACGTCGTATGAGTGAGTTCCTGACCATAGAGTTTAGGCGCTTTGCTTTTCTGGTCGGGGTAATTGCGCTCAAACACCAAACGCGGTTTAATCAGTAGCCTCGCCGAACCACAAGTCGGGTCATAGATTGTAGTGTAAGGCGCAGGGTCAATAATTTCCGCCATCAACCAACCCACCTCTGGCGGCGTCAAAAACTCCCCCGCACTTTGCCCCTGCCCTTCGGCAAACTTCCGCAGCAGATACTCGTAGGCATCCCCAAACACGTCCGGACTGGTGTTTTTCAACCCCAACCGATGGCGACTCACCACCTCCACCAACGCCGCCAGACGGTCATCCCCCAGAGTCCGCTGACCGCTTTGGGTTTCGTTGTAGTCTTTAATATCCAGCACACCCTTCAGTTCCGGGTTGAGTTCCGTCACTTTCCGAGTAGCAGTCGTGATAAACTCCCCCAACCCCTCCTCACCGTGATTGCGGATTTTGTCTCAACGATACTCATCCGGGATGTAGTAGCGCACCATTCGGTCTTTACGTCCCGTCGGTATGGCATCCTTATGGTCAGCCTCAATCACCTCATGGGCAGTCTCTTCATCCCCAAACTCCTCCACATGACGGGCAAACTCATCATCAAACACATCCGAGAGGCGCTTGTAAAACACCAGGGGCAGGATGAAATCCTTGAACTTCTTCGGCGCGTCAGTCGTGCCACGAATCGTACACGCCGCATCCCACAGCCACGTCTCCATCGCCGACACCTCCAGCTTCTCATTTTCTGGTGCCGGGAATTTCAATTCAGTTTGCGCGTCTGTTTTGATGGATTTAGTAGGCTGCTTACTGCTGCGACGTGGCACTATCTTTGATTTCCTCTTGAGTCGGGAGTTGACCGGATACTATTCTAAGCTACTGATAGCTTGGCTTTAGTGACTACTCCCTTAGTATTGCCAATCCACCAAGGCGCAAGTAACAGCCAATTGTTCTGGGTTTTGGATTAAGTTTTAGCCTGGAATGTACATGTTGATTCTCAGTCAAAGTCTACAAGTAACACCAAAGCCCTCTAACTACCGATGAATTCCATGCAACTCCACTAAGGTTTTTAGTCCTGTGCCAAAAAGAGTAGTTAAAAACTGAAAACGTGAACAAAGCTGATCAGCATTTCATTGCCGAGTCTTTGTCCACGCTTTTCAAGAGTGATCGCTAATTAGCTAATCTGGTTGTAGACTTTAGGTACTTATACCTGTGTGCCAGTTACTTAAGAACTTTATTGTTTACTTAAGAACTTTATTGTTTACTTAAGAACTTTATTGTCTACTTAAGAACTTTATTGTCTGTGTACAGCGATCGCTACTTTTCTACTACCTCAAACGCCCGGAACGTAGAATACTAACAACTAACCACAAACCCAAGAAACTAGCAGCAGCAAATAGACCATTGCTTAACAAAGATAGCCCACCTCCTGTTTGAGCGTTGCTAGAAATAATCGCCGCCCCGATAATCAGAGAACCCACTACAACACTGAAGGAAAGGCGGTTAGCAGAATTCTCCAAACTGCGACGAAATGGAATGATGTCTGGCGTCTTTATATTCCACTTCAAAGTTTCAGAAGTGATTCTATTTAACAGTAACTCAACCTGACGGGGAGATTCCAAAGACAGACTTTTAACATCCAAAGCTGTTTGCAGCAAAGCTTGTAACGGCTCGTCTCCAAATAGCTGACGACGGAACAAATCTGTCATCAAAGGTTTAATTTCCTCGATTAGATTCATTTCCGGGTCAAATCGCCGCGCCGTCCCCTCCAAATTTGCCAAAGTTTTTGAGTATAAACCCATATTGCTAGGCAATCGGATTTTATTATCGCGGGCTACTTGCAACACCTCATAAAATACTTGACTAAAGTTTATTTGTGACAGGTTGAGGTTGTAGTATTTTCGCAGCAGCTTCTCAAAGTCATTCTCCAAGTTTGACACATTTGTCAAAGTAGCTGACTCAGCCAATTGCAGGGTTAATTGACTGCATCGACGTGCATCAATATTGACAATTGCTAACAGCATCTCCGTCACAATTTGCTGAGTGCGGGGGTCTAGTCGCCCCACCATCCCGCAATCAAGCAGCGCCACCCGACCATCTTTAAGATAAAAAATGTTGCCTGGATGCGGGTCAGCGTGAAAGAAGCCGTCAATATACAGCTGTTGAAAGAAAACGCGGCATAGTAATCGGGTAATTTCTCGCCGCCGTACATCGACAGTTTTACCGTTGCTTTCTTCCCTAAAGTCTGCCAACAAAAGCGGTACGCCATCCATCCATTCCATCACCAATAACTTTTCTGTAGTAAACTCCCAGTAAATCTCTGGAATTACTACTTGCGTGGGGTCGTACCAACGACTTTTAGATACATTTTGTCGCAGTTGATTGGTATTTGCAGCTTCTTTAGTAAAGTCTAATTCTGCCAACAACGCCGTAGAAAATTCATCAGCTAAGGCGACAATATCTATGTCTGGCCCCAAGTCGGTGAATGTCACTAAACTTGCCACGCCTTTAATTAAGGAGATATCTTGGGCGATTACCACATCAATTCCCGGTCGCTGCACCTTCAGCGCCACATCTCGCCCATCGGCTAAAGTTGCTTTATGAGTTTGGGCAATTGAACCAGCCGCAACGGCTTGGGGATTGATAGTGGCGAAAACCTCCTCCATTGGTCGCGATAACTGTTGCCGAATCACGATTTCAATTTGTGACCAAGGCACCGGCGGAACATCGTCTTGCAATAATGACAGTTCATTAATGTAGTCCGCCGATAGCAGGTCTGGGCGCGTTGAGAGCAGTTGTCCAAGTTTGACGTAGACGGGCCCCAAATCCACTAAAATGTTGCGGAGTACAGCTGGTGTTGGCAGTTTCGGCTCATCAGGTTTGCCGCCACTCAACAGCCGTCGCATATAGTCCCAGCCGTTGCGAAAGACGACTTCAAGAATTTCTCTTTGGCGAGAAGTGGTTTGGGTTAGGGAGTACACGGGTTTTGAAGGATAGCTAATGGCTAATGGCTAATCGCTAATCGCTAATGGTTTTTACACAATTAGCGATTAGCGATCGCCATCCTTATTAATACTTCATAGTTCTAATTTCTGCCTTCCGTTGGAGGATAGATTTAAAGCAGCTTTTCCAATTTGGGATTGCTTCGCAGCAACTCAAGAACCTTTTTGATTTCTTGAGTGCGGTCTTTTTTGACAATCAGGGTGACATTGCGATCGCGTACAATCACCACATCCTCCATCCCAATCGTCACAATTACCTCATCCTCACCTTCAGCATAGAGAATCGCCCCCTGCGTATCCATTCCTACATGAGTCGCCAGTTCCACGTTGGGCTTATCCCCTTTCAGCAACCGTTCGATGGCGTTCCAATCTCCCAAATCGTCCCACCCAAAAGACACTGGCAGCACATAAGCCAGTTGCGTTTTCTCCATCAGCGCATAGTCAATACTCTTCTTCGGCAACTGAGAGTAAGCTGCTACGCCTTTTTCTTCCAAAAGACTGATGATTTCTGGCGCATAAGTATGCAACTCCTTTAACACTACCCCAGCTTGGAAAATGAACATCCCGCTGTTCCAGCTAAAGCGACCCGTCGCCAGAAACTCCTCAGCAGTTTCGCGGTCGGGCTTTTCTGTAAATCTGCTCACCGCGTAAGCAGGAAATCCGCCAAAATTCCCAATTTCTTCCCCTTGCTCAATGTAACCATACCCTGTGGATGGATAATTCGGCTTAATTCCCAAAGTTACAATCGATGGCTGCGTTGCGGCTAAAGCTGCACCAGCTTCCAGAGTTTCCTGAAAAGCTTTCTCGTCGGCAATCCAGTGATCCGCCGGGAAAAAGCCTACTATACTGTCCTCACCATAAGCTTTAGCAATTTCCAGAGTTGTCCAAGCAACAGCAGGCGCAGTGTCGCGTCCTTCTGGTTCAACCAGCAAATTTTCTACTGGTAGCTGGGGAAGTTGTTCTTTCACACCTTCGGCTAACAAGCTGGAAGTACACACCCACAGCTTGTCCCAACCGCCAGCCAGGGACAGCAGACGGTCAGCTGTAGCTTGCAACAAACTTTTGCCGCTACCATCGAGACTTAAAAACTGCTTAGGTCGCTGCTTGCGACTCAGGGGCCAGAAGCGTTCTCCTTTGCCACCAGCTAGAATCACAGGTATCAAAGATTGAGTCATTTTAGCTACAGCCTATTTATTGTCTGCACTATATTAACTTTGTCGTCATGTGTCAGCAAAAAAAAGCATTTCCCTAGAAACAAGATCATTTCCTTTAAGGGAGCGAGTAGCTGAAGTTATAATTCACCTTGGAATACAAGTCTCATGAACGATACGATTAGGCTGCGGTTATGATCGCGAGGTAAAAGTGGAAGAAGGCATCAAACAGCCTCAAACAAGTGTCGGACAAGAATCATCCAATGGTTCTGACAACGAGCAAGTATATCCCGATACAGAAGATGTGAATAGCGATGCTACCGAAGAGGTTCCGTCTGACAGAGGCGGCTTGGGGCGGCGGTTGTTATGGATAGGTGCCGTTGTCCTCACAGCAACAGTTTCTGCAACAGTTGGGGCAACTTTGGCGCTAATTACCCCTTTGTCCCCGATTATCTCTTCTGACGCTTCCGGACAAAACTCACTAAACGATACCTGGGGTAAAGGCTTTCAGTATCGTCTGGCGCGACCTGTAAACATCCTCGTCATGGGGATTGACCGCCTCAACGAGTCCCCAGATAACTCACCCGATGCTTTCACAGGCAACAGCGACACAATGCTGCTTTTGCGCCTAGACCCCACAGACCATTCTGTAAAAATGCTTTCCATCCCACGGGATACGCGAGTAGAAATTCCTGGCGTTGGGGCGCAAAAAATCAACCAAGCGAACGTACACGGAGGGTCTGCTTTAGCTGCAAAAGTTGTTAGTGGCACCCTGAACAACGTGCCGATTGACCGTTACGTGCGAGTTACTACAGACGCCTTTGGGGAGTTGGTCAATTTAGTGGGTGGTGTTGAAGTATTTGTTCCCACCCAGATGTCCTATGAAGACAAAACCCAAAAACTTAAAATCGATCTTTCCCCAGGATGGCAAACTCTGAATGGAGATCAAGCGCAACAGTTCGCCCGGTTCCGTCAGGATCAGTATGGGGATATTGGTCGAGTACAGCGTCAGCAAGCGCTGCTGAAGGCGTTGCGACAGCGTTTTACTAATCCAACTGTGCTGGCACAATTGCCTAAACTCATCCAAGTGATGTGGAAGTACATTGACACCAATCTCAGCTTGGAGGAAATGCTGGCGCTGGCAAGTTTTGGCATCAACTTAGAGCAAGATGATTACAAAATGGTATTGTTACCCGGTCGATTCAGCGATCCTAAAGAGTACATTGCCAGTTATTGGATTCTGGATGAAGTAGGGAAAGACCGGATAGTGCGCGAATATTTTGACCAACAAACGACTGTTTCGGAAGTGGAAACAAGTCGTTCTCTGAGCAATTTGAGAATCGCTATCCAAAATGCTACCGGAGAGCCAGGTGTAAGTAATCGCTTTGCTAAATATTTGGCTGAGAAAGGATTTACTAATATTTATATCGTGCAGGATTGGGCTGACCAAGAAAGTCAAACTCAAATTATTGTGCAGCAAGGTGACTTAAGGAAGGCAGCGGATTTGAAAAGAGTTTTGGGTGTTGGTCATATTGAGGCTGCTTCCATTGGGGATCTGGAATCTGATATTACCCTGCGAATTGGGGAAGATTGGTTAAATACAGTTAAAGACTAAAATTATATTCTCGTTCCCAGTCAGATACTGGGAACGCCTACCAGTAGCCACCTGGTAGATGTGGAAATAGAGGGTAAAATTAAAAATTGAAACCTTCATCTATTTTTAATTTATAATTTTTTCGATGAAACCTTACAACTTCTTCGGTTCCAAACTTAGCCAACAAACCCCGTCGGGGAGGCAATACCTTCCTAAATGGTTAAAATTTAGAAGTGAGGCAGAGCCTCGTGGTAGGCATTCGCAGACTGAGCTTAGAAAGGAGAAAAAGAGCTTTTTGATAGGTTTACTGAGAGCAATTATAGTCCTGGTTCTTGCCTGGTTCTGGGTGATCTTGAGTGCTACTCCAGCTTTGGCTCAGCTAGATGGAATTAATTACACAAATATTAATTTGAATAACCGGGATTTCTCAAATGCAGATTTAGTGGGTGGGGTGTTTGTGTCTGCCGAAATGCGGAAGACAAATTTTCAAGGAGCCGATCTTACTAATGCCATATTGACAAAGGGCGTTTTATTGGGGGCAAATTTGCGAGGTGCAAACTTGACTGGCGCTTTGGTAGATCGGGTGACGTTAGATGAGGCTGATTTAAGTAATGCGATCCTCACGGAAGCGACTTTGATGCGATCGCGTTTTTACAATACAAATATCACTGGTGCTGATTTTACCGATGCTTTGATTGACCGCTATGAAGTGACCAAGTTATGCGATCGCGCTAGCGGGATCAACCCAGTGACTGGTGTCTCGACACGGGATAGTTTAGGGTGTCGTTAAGCTGAATTGAGAAAATTGTTGCATTGGCTCCCAGTTAAGGACATCTTGCAGCAATGCTTGATAGCCTAAAACATTAGGGTGGAGTCCGTCTTGGGTAAGACGCGATCGCCACCAATCTTTACCCCGATCCAGCCACAAATCAAAAATATCCAGATATGGAATCTGTCGCGCTACACACGCTAGGCGAGTCGCTTCTTTATACCGATATTGATCGGCGTGATTGAAGTACAAACAATCGAAAAATGGCATTTTCTCCTCATCGACTGGCACCATTCCTACAAATAAGACGGGACAAAGATGTTGTGCTTTTTCCAGCAAAGCTGCCATTTCAGCTTGAAAAACTTCAAAATCGGTGAAATTTCGCCCTGTAATTCGCGCCAGTCGCGCCGAATCATTTACCCCCACCGACAACGCGATCGCATCCGGGACGCGATTTCTCAATTCACCCCGATGGCGAAACTCCTGCTCTAAACGCTCTTGTACTTGCTTTACGCAGTCACCCCGGACACCCAAATTGTAGAGGACGTGTCCCGGACTATCCGGCAACATCCAGCGCCGCCGCAGCCTTTCCACCCAACCACCACCTTCAGGATCGCCGTATCCATAAACAATGCTGTCTCCCAGCGCTATAAGCTTCAGGGGATGGCTATTAACTTGACCCAACGGCTTAACACTAGGTGCGACAATGGTTTGCATGAACTGTAATACCCGAAAAGTTTGTTTTCAGAACTCTATACTTTGACAATAATTTAAACAATATTAAACGATTCTTTGCACTTTGAGACATTCCCCCTAAAGCGGATCTGGAGTGCTAACAACCCCAAAGGCTTTGGGTCTCCTGCTAAACTGAAGTGTGCAACGCTCGCTTTCATCAAATAACGTCCCTCGTATACCACCACTAACCACTAATAACAAATACAACCCTATGCTTAAGCGTTCCAAGTTTGATTCAGCTTTAATTATGTACCGGGCTGAAGAATTGGTTAGTGCGGCTTCCAATCGCTACCGGATTACGGTTCAGGTGGCGAATCGTGCCAAGCGCCGTCGCTATGAAGACTTTGATAATCTAGACGATCCGATGATGAAGCCAGTGATGCGGGCAATTATTGAAATGTCCGATGAACTGACCCAACCGGAGATTATTGGGGACTAGGAAAGAAGTAGAGGGGAAGGGAGATTAGGGAAAAGAAATTTTCCCTCTTAACTCCTGACTCCTTACTCAGCACTATAAGCCAAGGCACTCAGCAGTATTTTTATGTCAGCACCCCGCACTGAAGTAACGGGGCTTCATGCCTCCAACTTCAGTTAGCTGACCAGTCTAAGCCTTAACTGGCTACGTTTTCGATGGACATGACACCTACAGATGCTTTCCAGTTTGTAGCTCTGTCGCTAACAGTTAAACATCTGTACGAGGGGTATCGGAAGTGCCGTTAGCCGAACAAGCCTTGAAAACATTGACGAGGAAAACTTTACCCGTTTTACGGAGATTTCAATGTCCAATTTCGTTTTCCTACTCGATGCCAACAAACGACCGCTAGACCCAATTCATCCGGGAGCAGCGCGGCATCTTCTCAATCAAGGCAAAGCTGCTGTGTTTCGTCGCTACCCGTTCACAATCATTTTGAAAGAATGCTGTCAAGACGTTCCAGTATGCGGCCTTGAACTCAAATTAGATCCAGGCTCAAAGGTTACGGGAATTGCCATCAAGCAAGGCAATAAGATTATCTTTGGCGCAGAATTGCAGCACCGAGGACATCAAATTAAGGATGCCCTGCTCTCTCGCCGTCAACTGCGACGGGTTAGGCGCAATCGCCTAACCCGATACCGCAAGGCAAGATTCCTCAATCGCACTCGTCCTAAAGGAAGGCTTGCTCCGAGTTTGTCACATCGCGTTTTAACAATAATCACTTGGGTTCGTAAGTTCCAACGACTTGCACCCATCACGAGCATTGTTCAAGAACTGGTGCGGTTTGACTTGCAACTGATGCAGAATCCTGAAATTTCAGGAGTTGAGTATCAGCAAGGAGAATTACAAGGCTATGAAGTTCGCCAATATCTACTAGAGAAATGGGGTAGAAAATGCGCTTACTGCGGTGTAGAAAATGTCCCGTTTGAGGTTGAGCATATTCAGCCCAGGTCAAAAGGCGGGTCTGACCGAATTTCTAACCTGGCTTTAGCTTGCCATCCTTGCAATGAAGCAAAAGGGAATCAGGATATTCGAGATTTCCTGGCAAGTAAGTCCGATGTGTTGAGTCGGATTTTGAAGCAGGCAAAATCCCCCTTGAAAGATGCGGCTGTGGTTAACTCAACTCGATGGGCATTGTTCAATGCCCTCAAAACAACGGGGTTGCCCGTCACTACGGGAACAGGCGGACAAACCAAGTTCAACCGAACTCGGTTCAACCTTCCCAAAGCTCACTGGCTTGATGCTGCGTGTGTTGGCAATATCAAAATCCTGAAGCTACTGACAAAAAAACCCTTATTGATTGCAGCTAAGGGGCATGGAACGAGGCAGATGTGTGGAACTGACAAATACGGTTTTCCAACGCGCCACAAATCTAGGGTGCAAATCCACAAAGGCTTTCAGACTGGCGATATTGTCAGAGCTAGGGTTACAGCAGGGAAGAAAATCGGCTCTTATGTCGGTCGTGTTCTGTGTCGTGCGTCCGGCTCTTTCGATATCACTACAACGACGGGAAGAGTGGCAGGCATTAGCCACAAATACTGTAAAGCAATTCATAGAAAGGATGGCTATAGCTATGCGTAGAAAGACAGCGACTAAAGTCGCTAGTTGGAACTTCCTCCGCGCTATGAATAGACGCGGCTTCCGTTCCTACCAGAAGGCTCTGTGAGGGAAGATGAAAAGACAAAGTAGGAGGTTTCTCAACCCAATTGCGCGTTTTACCGTTGTCCTAACAGCAACGTGTCTATGCGTTTGGACAAGCATCCTTGATTTTTCCCTTCATCCTACATCCTTCCTGCTTCATCCTGCTAACGCCCAGATAGTGAGGACAGAGAATGTCTGGCAACAAGTTTATCAACGCCTACCGGATTTGCCACGGGAAAATCAATACATCAGTAAGGAAACTGGTAAGGCGGCGACAGAAAACACTTTAGTGAGTCGCTTGATCCGGTATCACGTATATGTAAAGTCACGTCCACCAAATTATCGCCTCGATTGGAAGCTGACTTTGGCTGACTATCTGGGTGCAAATGAATTGATAGTCGAATCGGTGTATCCGGGTTATGATAGTTTGCGGAAAAATCCTTTAGAAGGCGATCGCGCTGCTGTTAGTCGGATGAATCGATCGCAACGAGATGCGTTAGTTCAAGTCTTAGTTAGCTTTTTTGGCGGCAAATCCCAGAACGCAACAACACCACCTTCCACTTCCTCACCTGCACGACAGCCCACACCCCAACGCAGGCAACTGCCCCAACCGGGGGATGCTCAGCTGTTAAAAAATGAAAAATTAAAAATGGAATAGAAGTTCTTCAATTTTTAATTTTTAATGTCTATGGAACGTGTGGTTAAAAGTGGAGTTGGTTGGCGCATTGGCTGGAACCCCGATACCTCTGAATTTAAAGGTTTAGTAGGTGGGGAGGATTGGGCGATTGAGCTGACGGAAGCGGAGTTAACTGAATTTTGCCGATTGCTGGAGCAGTTGGCTCAAAGTATGGCCCAGAGTGCCGATGAATTGATGGATGAAGAAAAAATTTCCTGTGAGGCGGAAAGCGATTTACTCTGGATGGAAGTCGAAGGTTATCCCCACACCTACAGTCTTCGCTTTATCTTGAACACTGGGAGGCGCGCAGAAGGGAATTGGTCGGCGGATGCGGTTCCGGGTTTGGTGCAAGCCATCCAAGTTTTAAAGGTTTTCTAAATTGAACTTGACAATTTAGAAAAAGACATTATAAAATTTAAGACTGTGCCGGGGTGTAGCGCAGGTTGGTAGCGCGCAGCTTTGGGGTAGCTGAGGTCGTGGGTTCGAATCCCGCCACTCCGATTAATAAGAGTTAACCTTTGTAGGGTGGGCAAATGCTCACCCTACAAACATATTTTGGCGCGAACCCTTCAAAGGGGTTATTCCCTTGGAAAATCGCGTCCTTCCCTCCCAGGAAAAACAGCGATGTTTCAACGCCTCACCAGTCGTACCATACTCGCTCCGGCTGTGTTTTTGCTTCTGGCAGCCGTTAGTCTAATAATTGTGCTATTAACCCCACAGCCAGTTATGACATCCCAAAATCAGCTGCTGACGGCTCCATTTCTGCAACTGCCCAGCGAGACGAGCGTGCGAGTTGTTTGGTTTACTGAATTTGCTGGCACTGGTCATCGTGTCGCCTACGGTGAAAATTTCGCTCAAAGTGTCGTCGCCACTACCACCAAACTCAGCCGCACCAGGGAAGACGAGGAATCAAAGGTAGGGAACCAAACCGAGGATAATCAATACCAGCAGCCAACTAGACGCGACATCTGGCGGCACGAGGCAGAAGTTACTGAGTTAACTCCAGGCAAACGTGTGCCTTATCGCGTGACTAGCGAACAGGAAGATGGCGAGGCTGTAACTAGCGAGGCGTTCACCCTCGCCCCTAAACCTCCACAGGGAACGCCACTGAAAATCCTGCTGACTTCTGATCACCAACTCAAACCGATGACAGCTGCCAATCTTCAGAAGGCAGTTGAGACTATGGGAAAATTCGATGCTGTTTTCATGGTTGGGGACTTGGTAAACGTTCCCGACCGTGCTAGCGAGTGGTTTGATGATGACCGTGGAGGTGCCTTTTTTCCTTGTTTCCAAGGACGGGCGAAAACGATAAGCGATCGCAATGGCATCAAAACAGTTTATCGAGGTGGAGAAATTATTCAACACGCCCCAATTTATACTGCAATTGGCAACCATGAAGTCATGGGACGCTTCTCGATGGATAAAAGTTTAAATCAGCAGTTTGATGACTCGTTTCCCCGGAAAGCTGCTGAGGAAATATATACAAAAAATGCGGCGCAATTAAACAATAGTGACGACCCAAAGGTGCGCGAAGCTTGGTTGAAAGACAATTCTTTTAATACCGACACCTACGAAGAAATTTTTACTTTACCCCAGAGCAAAGAAGGTGGAGAAAAATACTACGCTCTCACCTTTGGGGATGTGCGTTTGGTGGTGTTGTACGCTACAAATATGTGGCGTTATTGGGGACTTGAAGAGAAGACCAGGGGAAGATACCGCGAACGAGAGCAAGATTTGAATAACCCTGAAAATTGGGGTTATGGACAGCACATTTTTGAGCCAATTGCTAAGGGTAGTAAGCAGTATAAATGGTTGGAAACAGAGCTATCGGGTTCGGAGTTTCGCGAAGCTAAATATAAAATGGTGATGTTGCATCATCCGCCCCATTCTCTGGGTGACAATATTGTTCCTGCATATACCGACCCGGTGCAAGTGCGGGAAGTAAATGCGGATGGCAGCATAAAATCTATTCGCTATGAGTATCCCAAGGAAGCCGATTATATTATCCGGGATGTGAAGCCACTGCTAGAGGCGGCTGGGGTGCAGCTGGTGTTTTATGGACACTCGCATTTATGGAATCGTTTTGTGAGTCCTAGCGGGATGCACTTTCTGGAAACTTCTAATGTGGGCAACTCTTATGGTGCTGCTGTTGGCGACAAGAAGCGACCTGTACCAGATAGCTTTAATAAGGAAAATTATCCGGTAACGGGCGATCCGAATGGGTTGCAGGCGGTTGTGCCTACAATTGCGCCGCTGATGGGTGAGGATGGGAAACCGTTGCCGTATGTGGCAAGTAATGAAATTACGGCGTTCAGTATATTGGACACGGGGACGGGTACAGTAAGTAGTTACCGCTTTGATACGGTGGAAGAATCTAAGGTGGTAAAGTTTGATGAGTTTCGGTTGAATTAATTGAATTTGTATGTGTGCTGGGTTTCGTTGCTCCACCCAGCACACAAAATTCAACTACTCTTTAGCTTTCTCGGATTGAACTAGAAGTGGCGAGAGTTTCTGCTGCTTTTTGCATGGTTTCGATATCTGAGGGGAGCCAAGGACGAGGGTGTTGACAGTGATGAGCAACTAGCAAGCCCCACAACCTGGAAGGATTCAGAATCGGTACTACTAAATTAGCCCGAACCTGGATGCTGCGGAGAAAATCGCGGTGGCAAGGGTGAATGGGTTCTAATTCAATATCTGCGATCGCTCTTACCCTTCCCTCTAGGTACATTTCTGCATAGTTATCATTAAAGCAGTCATCAGCTCCTGTCGTTCCGAAAATTGAGAACTCGTCAGAATTTAAAGACTCAAATGTAACTTGACCTTTCCAATGGCGATAAAAGTAATATAAAACTACTCGATCGACCTGAAGAAAATCTCTTAGCTCGTCGGTAGTTTTTTGAACTAAAGCATCTCGCTCCATCGTTTTAGCAAGACGATTGGCAAATCCGCGCAAACCAGGATCGCCAGAAGGTTTATGTTCACTAGGGTCAGAGTCTCTGTTGAAGTTACTTTGCACAGGGTGAGAAGTCATGCTGAATCAAGACAATTTGCTTTTTTTATGATATCGTTCCGCACGAGCGCCCACAGCAACAAGATTGGGATGCAATTTCAAACTAGAAATTAAAAGTTGTAAAACTTACTTGTTGTTTTTCCCTGTTGGTGATCTAGGCGGGTTACTCCTGAACAGTCACTGCTAAAAGCGCGATCGCTACAAACGCCACTCAAATTTTAAGACATAATTTTCTGAGCCAGCACTTGCCGCTTGTTCTGCCCAATCGGAATCTGGAGGAGGAATTGTGCGCCCTGCCCTGGTGCTGAAATACACTGCAATTGACCGCCATGTTTTTCTACCACAATTTGGTAACTAATAGACATCCCTAAACCTGTCCCTGCACCGACAGGTTTAGTTGTAAAGAAAGGATCGAATAACCGACGTTGTACCTCCTCGGTCATACCTGGCCCGTTGTCAACAATCCGAATCAGCACGTGATTGTCATCTTGCACCTCGGTAAAAATCCGAATTTCCGGATTTTGAATTTTGGCTTTCCCCCTTAATAAAGAGGGGTTAGGGGGGGTTGGATTTTGGATGGGAAATTCCCTATTCACGAGGCCCCAGTCCCGGTTCCCCATTCCCCGTTCCCCATTCCCCATTTCTAGTACATCAATAGCGTTACTGAGAATATTCATAAACACCTGATTGAGTTGTCCGGCGTAGCATTCTACCTGCGGCAGGTTGCCATACTCTTTAATCACCTGGATAGCAGGACGATCTGGTTTGGGTTTCAGACGATTTTGCAGAATCAGTAGAGTGCTATCTAACCCATCGTGAATGTCCACCTGTTTCATTTCGGATTCATCCAGTCGCGAGAAGTTACGCAACGATAAGACAATTTGCCGGATGCGGTCGGCTCCCATTTTCATTGATGATAGGATTTTGGGCAGGTCTTGTTGGATGAATTCCAGGTCAATTGCGGCAATAGAAGCTTGAATTTCCTCTGCTGGATGAGGATAGTATTTCTGGTAAAGTTCCAACAAACGGAGTAAGTCTTCGGCATATTCATTAGTATGAATAAGATTGCCGTAGATGAAGTTAACGGGATTGTTGATTTCGTGAGCGACACCAGCCACCATCTGTCCCAGACTGGACATTTTTTCACTTTGAACGAGTTGGGCTTGGGTTTGTTGGAGTTCGCGCAGGGTTTGTTCTAGCTGGGTGGCTTGTGCTTGGGCAGCAGCAGCAGTGGTGCGACTTTGTTTGTAGAGTGCGGCTTGGTCGATAGCGATCGCTAGTTGGTTGCATACTGCTTGTAGCAGTTCCAACTCCTCTTCTGCCCAAGATTGCTGGGAAACCAAGCGCCCACACGTCACCGCACCTAACTTGCCTGATTGCGTCTGAATTGGCAGCGACAACAGAGAAGCCGCATTATATGGCTTTAACATCTCCTGCACTGCCAAATCACTCTGAGTAACATCGTCCACTCGGAATATTTCCAGATTTACTAGCGCAGATGTGAAGGGATGCCAGTTTTCCAACGGATATAAACCCCGGAAGCTGGGCAAATCGGGATTTTTAGCATCTTTTACGACCATCCAACCAGGACGAGTGCCGTTGGGACGATACCAACTAAACAGGCAAACATCAATCTCTAACTGGCTGTGGATTTCAAGTACGGCTGTTTCTAAAAGTGTATCCAAATCAAGGGAAGCGCGAATCTGGCTCGCAAGGCGATTGAGTAGTGCTTCCCTAGTCGCTACTTCGCGAAATTTTGCTTCCGACTGCCGCAGTTTCTCCTCAGCGACTTTGCGTTCGGTGATGTCAGTGGAGATCCCGCAAATGGCATAAGATACGCCAGCAGAGTCGTATAGAGGAAACTTAATCGACAGGTAGGTGTGGAGTCCATCGTCTAGAGGGGCAACTTCCTCAATTTTTAAACCAGTTCCGCTTTCGAGTACCTTTCGATCGTTCTCCCGAAATGCGATCGCTAATTCATAAGGAAAAAGATCCCAGTCAGTTTTACCTTTGGCTTCCTCTAAAGAGACATGAAACAGGCTGACCCACTGGCGGTTGACCAGAAGGTATCGCCCCTCGTGGTCTTTGAGGTAAATGACTGCTGGGGAGTTATCCAAAATTGCCTGTAGTCGCTGTTGGCTCTCCCGTAATGCGTCTTCGGCTTGCACTCTGGCGCTGATATCAATCAATAAGCCGATGCTACCAATTACAACGCCACTGCTATTAAACATCGGTGCTGTCCAGAGGCTGACATTAATCAATGAACCGTCTTTCCTCTGGCGGCGTAATTCGATGCCAGAAGGTACCTGCCCCTGCATCTCAGATTGAAGTAGGGTAAGGGCTTGCTCTTGTTCACTTGGAGGAACGATGGGCAGAGGGCGACCCATAACTTCTTGTTCGCTCCAGCCAAAAAGTCTCTCTGCGGCTGGGTTCCACATCATCACCTTGCCATCAACAGAGATGGTGGCGATCGCTACCGGGGAAGCTTCAATTAGCGTTTCCAAAGTTTGGTTGCTAATTCGTAACGCCTCTTCAGTAGCGGTGCGCTCGGCAATTTCGCGCTGCAATTTCTGGTTAGCATCTCTAAGAAGTGTTGTGCGTTCCTCAACTCGGCTTTCTAGTTCTTCGTTGATTTTTTTTAAGGCATCAAGAGCCTGTTTGCGGGAAGTAACGTTTTGAGCGATACCAACAACACCGATGATGTTTCCTTGCGCGTCGCGGTAGGGACTTTTGGTCAATAGATAAGTTAGTGTAATTCCCCGGAGCGTGAAAACTTCTTCAGATCGCTGGGGAAGCCCGGTAGCGATCGCCCTCCGGTCAATTTCAGCTTGTCGCTGTGCCATTTGGGGCGAAAATAATAATGTGTCATCTTTACCAATAATTTCCGCTGCCGGCTGGCTATATAAATGGGCAGCAGAGGTGTTAACTAATATGTAGCGTCCCTGTATATCCTTGGCAAAGATGACATCTGGAGTGCCATCGATCGCCGCACGCAAGAGGTTATAGCTTTTTTCCAGCTCATGTTTAGCTTTTTCCAAAGCTTCTTGGGCAGCTTTGCGCTCGGTAATATCTGTGTGGGAACCCGCTATGCGGATAGCTCTGCCGTTGGCATCAAATAACGCCGCTCCCCGCCCGAAAATCCATCGATAAGAGCCATTTTTGTGCTGCAAGCGGTATTCTACTTCCCAATGAGGAGTTAGTCCATCCCAACAAGCTTCGATATTGGCTAGTATGCGATCGCTATCATCCGGATGTATCCGATTTTTCCACGCATCCCAATTATTTTGCAGTTCATGCTCCGCAAAACCGAGCATACTCTTCCATTGCGGCGAGAAATAAACTTCGTTGCTTTGAAGATCCCAATCCCACAAGCCATCTCTGGAACCAAGAACAGCCAAATCAAAACGATTCCGGCTTTTACGCAGTTCTTCCTCTGCCAGTTTACGCTCGGTAATATCTTCTATAGTGCCAAGGATGCCTACAACTTTTCCCTCTGCATCATGGAGGGGAATTTTGTTAGTGTCCGCCCACGATTGTTTGCCATCAGCTTGCAGTATGGGTTCAATTATGTGATATTCTGGCTCGTCCCTCTCCATCACGCGAGCGTCGCACTTGCGGAAGAATTCTGTTTCCTCCTGCTTCCAAGGCAAGTCGTAGTCTGTCAGCCCAATGATATCCTCTGGATTGTCAATGCCAGCCATTGTGGCAAAACTGCGATTGCAACCTATATAAACTGAATTTCTATCTTTCCAAAAGATGAATTGTGGGATGTTATCCATTACTAGCTGTAGCATATGTTGCGATCGCACCAGCTGCTCCTCAATACGCGATCGCTCAATGATTTCGGCTTCCAGTTTCCGGTTAACTGCTTCTAGTTGTGTCGAGTTTGGCAACGCTAGGGCTTGGGGAATTAACCGTACCAGTAGCACTGCTGTATAAAGGGAAATTCCCGCGGTAATGGCTTTTAGCATACCGGAAAGCCAATAGGTCGGGTGCCAGAGCGTCCACACTTCCATCACATGGGTTGTGCCACAAGAAACTATGAAGGCTCCAAATAGCAAGAATATCCAATCGAAGGGTAAATCCCGTCGCTTTTGGACAAAGTTTAAGAGGGTAATAGGAATAGAGTAATAGGCTAAGGCAATTAGAGAATCTGAGGCGATATGCAGCCACACCAAACCAGGCTTCCACAGGTAACAATGGCCGTGGGGAATAAATGAGTTTGAAGTCAAAAAACTTTGTAAAAATTCCCCCATAAATTCTCCCATCTGTGGTGCATAATTTTTGTTGTATATGTATTGTATGTATTGATTATTACTAATAAAAGTTATTTTGCTGAGGAAATTATGATGTTTGTGTAAAGTATTTCGATTACCTAGACGAGCCTCAATGCAGCCAAAGCCCTATTGAAGTGGGTGGATACCGTTCTAGCCTGCGGTATGAGCAACAGAGCGATCGCAACTGGAATTACTCCCAAAGTTATCAACTCTTGACAATGTTTTTACGTAATTATACGGAGCTAAATTTAAAAGATTGGTAATTTATACAATACCCATAAGGTGCATTACCTTTGACTTTGTGCAGGAAGTTGCGCGTAGGGCAGGTGTCTCGCCTACCATACAAATATGCGTTACTGGTATTTTTTTTAAAAAAGATTTTCCTAGGGACGGCTTCAAATTTCAGTAACGCAATTTTTTCAGCCAAAAGAAGGATGCGTATCACCCAAAAGCCGCCTAGACCAAACTTGCGATCGCGCAGAATTGTAAAGTCGTGTTGCAACTCTTTGAAAAAGATTTAGAAATTGGTCATTACCCAGTCCGAACTTTAACCTAGAAATTTAAAGGAATGTTGCGAGGAAAACGTCATGGATAAAATGCAAAAGTATCGCTTCGTCTGTACCCTCTCTTTTGGCGATATCTACGGTCAAATCATCATTTGGTTGATTGTGATTTTCATTAGTTTAGCCTCGGCACTTGCCCTGTGGAGTAGCACTCGTCAAATCTACGCCCTAGCCACCGTGGGACTTATCCTCGTATTGTCTCTGCCCTTCTTGCTCTTTGCCTTCGTGACTACGTTGTTTAACCACATTGAGGTTGCTGCTATGGATACAGCAGACTCAACTGAGACTGTAGGTGGAAGTTTGCCCTACCAAAAACCTGCTGAAGTAACCAGCTGAACAGTCAATTCGTAGCACAGGCGTCTCGCCTGGGTCAGTAGTCAGTGGGTAAAGCTTTTCGCGTGGCTCCCCGGCTTACCTGAGACGCTTACATGGTAGTGGTCAGTGGTTAGTGGACAGCTATCAACGGACAACGGATTAATTTATAAAAAAACTTCCCTGCTTTCTGGTAGGGAAGTTTTTATTTGCGTTACTCATAGAGATAGGAATTCCAGATATCAGACCAAAGATGCTTGAACACGATGTCATCATTGTGGGAGGTGGATTAGCGGGGTGTCGTGCCGCCCTGGAGATTGTCCGCACCGACCCCAGCTTGAGTGTAGCTCTCGTTGCCAAAACTCATCCGATTCGTTCCCACTCTGTCGCCGCCCAAGGTGGCATGGCGGCAACCCTGAAAAATGTAGATGCCGAAGACAGTTGGGAAGCTCATGCCTTTGATACCGTAAAGGGTTCGGACTACTTGGCGGATCAGGACGCGGTGGCAATCCTTACCCGCGAAGCTCCAGATGTGGTAATTGACCTGGAACACATGGGAGTGCTATTTTCCCGGTTGCCAGATGGTCGCGTTGCCCAGAGAGCTTTTGGAGGACATTCTCACAATCGCACTTGCTACGCAGCAGATAAGACTGGTCACGCAATTCTGCACGAATTAGTTAATAACCTGCGTCGTTGCGGTGTCCGTATCTATGATGAGTGGTACGTGATGCAGTTGATTTTGGAAGATGCCCAGGCGAAGGGCGTGGTGATGTACCACCTTCTAGATGGGCAAATTGAGGTTGTCCGAGCGAAGGCGGTCATGTTCGCCACAGGCGGGTATGGTCGGGTTTATAATACGACCTCAAATGACTATGCTTCGACAGGGGATGGTTTGGCGATGTCTGCCCTGGCTGGGGTGCCTCTGGAAGATATGGAGTTTGTGCAGTTTCACCCGACTGGATTGTATCCGGTGGGGGTGCTAATTTCCGAGGCGGTGCGGGGTGAGGGGGCATATCTGATCAATAGTGAGGGCGATCGCTTCATGGCGAATTACGCCCCTAGTCGCATGGAACTGGCTCCTAGAGATATTACTTCTCGTGCGATCGCTCTGGAAATTAGCGCCGGACGCGGCATTCATCCCGATGGTAGTGCAGGTGGGCCTTTTGTCTATCTCGACTTGCGCCACATGGGGCGAGAAAAAATTATGAATCGGGTTCCCTTCGCTTGGGAAGAAGCTCATCGCCTACTGAGTATCGATGCCGTAAATCAGCCGATGCCAGTCCGCCCTACCGTTCACTACTCAATGGGCGGCATCCCCGTCAATACTAGCGGTCAAGTTCGTAGTGGCACAGACACCTTAGTTGATGCCTTCTTTGCCGCCGGGGAAGCCGCTTGCGTCTCCGTTCACGGGGCAAATCGGCTGGGAAGCAATTCCCTGCTTGAGTGTATCGTTTACGGGCGAAAAACAGGCGCTTCACTAGCACAATTTGTCCAAAATCGCAAATTGCCGGATCTAGATGAGCAATCCTATTTGCTAGAAGCTCACTGCAAAATCCAAGCGCTACTGGATCAATCAGGGCAATACCGTATTAACCAAGTCCGTGAATCCTTCCAAGACTGCATGACTAAGTATTGTGGTGTTTTCCGCACCGAGGAATTGATGCGCGAGGGCTTGACAAAGTTGCAAGAAATCCTTTCTCAATCCCAAGATATCTACCTGGATGACAAAGGCAAACTCTGGAACACTGAAGTCATCGAAGCTATGGAACTCCGCAGCCTGATAATTGTCGGTCAGATAATTCTCACATCTGCTCTCAACCGCCAGGAAAGTCGTGGCGCACACTTCCGGGAGGATTATCAAGAGCGAGACGATAGCAATTTCCTCAAGCACACGATGGCTTACTATTCCCCCGCCGGGATTGACCTTCAGTATAAACCTGTGACGATTACCATGTTTGAGCCGAAAGAGCGGAAGTATTAGGGATTAGGGATTAGGGATTGGGGATTAGGAAAAAGTCTTACATAGTCCCCAATCTCCATTCCCCATTCCCCATTCCCAAATTTTATTTGGGTAATTTCACTACTATCCTTTCGTCTAAGATAGAGGTAAAATTACTTAACAATGAAGGGGAGTAGCTGCTAGCGAGAGAATTTGCTAGCCCATCTGAATCAACATACTGGCGATAAGCCTGGTTCAGGTGACAAGAAAAGAGAAACTTGACACGGCGCGTAGTGGCACCAGCTAAAGTTTCCCGCCTTGGGAGCGAGACCTTCACTAAGTTCACATAAGATGTGAGCTTGGTGAGGTCTTTATAGTCTTATCAAGCTCACTCAGATGGAATTTAAGTAGAAAATTCTGAGGATCTTGAGACCATGCTGGCAGCTTTTACCGCAGGTTTATTACTAATTACCATTTCAGAATTAGGCGATAAAACCTTTTTTATTGCTGTGATTTTGGCAATGCGCCACTCCCGAAGATTGGTATTTACTGGAGTTGTAGCGGCTTTGGCAGTGATGACGATAGTTTCTGTTTTAGTTGGACAAGTAGCGTCTTTACTACCCCAGAATTATGTTAAGTTTGCGGAAATTGCATTGTTTTTGGGTTTTGGGGTGAAGTTACTTTACGATGCTGCCCAAATGCCAGCGGAAGCAGAGTGTGCGGAAGCAGAAGAAGCACTCAGCACCGTGAAAGAAGCTGAGTTGAAAATGCCGAAACACAAAAGCCAGTGGGCGATTGTCATGGAAGCCTTTATGTTGACATTTGTGGCGGAATGGGGCGATCGCACACAGATTGCTACGATTGCGATGGCAGCATCCTATCCAGCGGTGGGTGTCACAGCTGGAGCGATTTTGGGGCATAGTATTTGTGCAGCGATCGCAGTCTTAGGCGGTCGTATGATTGCAGGGCGAATTTCTGAACGGATAATTACAGGAATTGGTGGCTGCTTGTTTTTGGTTTTTGGAGCGATGGCAATTTTAGAAACTTATAAGTTATGAGTTAATAACTCTAACTTTTAGTTTTCAGCTTCTAAATCCTAACTTTTTGCCAACTCAAAAATCCGGAGATTCAAAGTCTCCGGCTTAGCAAAACTCATGACTCCTAACTTTCTTTAGTCTCTTGTTTCGTCAGGCTGAGGTGGTGGAATAGTAGGCACACTGCTGGGAGCATTAGAGGGAGGGTTGGCGGGAGAATTGGTGGATGTAGGTGTTTGGGTAGCCAATTGTTTAATTCGGTCTTTGACATCCGCTGGTGCTAAAGCAATAGCAGTGTCGAATAAGGGCTTAGCTTCGGCAGTTCTGCCTTGTTGTTGAAGCACATAAGCCTTAGCTACGATGGGGCGAAAATCCTGTTTATTACCCTTAATCGCCTCATCGTAAATAGCGATCGCTTCCGGAAAACGATTTTGCCCAACATAAACCTTACCCAACTCCAACTGCACCGAAGTTACATCCACACTACCCGGCTGCACTTGATTCACATCTGTTGCCGTTTTCAAAGTATCTTGTAGCAGCCCTATCGCCGCCTCCGGACGGTTTTGTTCGAGCAAAAGACCTACAAGACCTTGCAGAGCATAAATATCTCCCGGTTTAGAAGTCAAAATCGAGCGATAAGTTTGGGCCGAACCTTCAGAATCGCCAGTTTTTTGTTTAGCTTGAGCGAGCAAAACAGCGTACTCAGACTGCTGGGGATTCAGTTTCGCCAGTTTTTCCAAGGGTGCGATCGCGCCCTTAACGTCGCGCAGTTTCAGCCGCGTTTCCAACAACCCTCGCAACGCCGTTTGATTCTCAGGCTCCTTCTGCAAAACCAATTCATAACCTTTCGCCTGAGCTTCTAATTCCGACTGATTGACAGGTGGTTGGCTCGTCTGGCTTGCTACAGGTGTCGCTCCAGTGGAAGGCGGCTTTTGCTCAAAAACCATACCTACCAGCGGAATAATCGACACACCTACAAACACCAGTACACCCAGCACCAATACCAAATTAATTAACCAGCGACCGCGTTTTTTGGACACACAACTGCATTGAACTCTATTGACATTATCGACCACAAACGGATTTTCCACTTTTGCACTTACGACAAGCTGCCTCACCGCCTCCAAGCTCTAAAATAGTGGCAGCATTGTATTAAATTTGATACTCTATAGGAGTTTTTGCTTAGTTTCGTGCAAAAACATTGCGGATCTACCAGTCGCATCTCTGCATTCAGTACAATGAGCTGACTGACTCCCCCTAAGGGGATGTGTCTCCGCCGCGAGGAGTAATATGAGTCCTTCTGTGAATCGGTTTTCCGACTTACCTGAGTCTTCTGGTGATCCCAAGCCAGAGCCACCACAAACGCCCAATCCGCTAATACCAGCCGATACAATGCCGAACAGCGATTCGGAAACAACACAAGTGCCTGTCTCTGATGATGCTGCCACAAGGCAGCGACCAATTCCCCCGCCCAGCGAACCAATGCAGTACCGGGCAATTGGCCTGGTACGGGGTAAATACACCTCCTCCGAAGAGCAATTTACGCGAGGAATGCTTCTGGCATCAGATGGAACAGACATCGATGCCGTGCTACTGGGTCGAGTTATGAGTTTGGTGAAAAATCACCTGAACTTAGAGCAAGAACACCTGTGGGTTGTTTATCCCCGAATGCGACAAGAAGACGGCAACTTGCACGTCCAAATTGTGGGTGTCTGGGAGCCTGAAAGACTGAACCAACCGCCGCCTGAGTCTGAGGCAGAATCAACCGAACTAACAGATGCTCAAACGGATGCTCAAAGCGACGAAAGTGTAGCCAACGATGGTTATTTTTCCATTCGCGGCGAGGTGATTTATCAGTCGCCAGAAGAAGAAGACATCGTCATCAAGATCAAGCAGTCTCCCCGCAAGGACGAGGAAAATCCCAAGTTTTTCAAGTTGAAACTCAAGGGCATTGTCCAAGACAAAGCTGTTGGTCACTTCATGGATGTGCAAGTGCAGCGGCAAGGTAACAACTTGGTGATTCAGGAGAGCAAAGATATTGGTCGTCTTCCTCCCAGGAAGATTCCGGGCAAGAAGCCCTTCCGAGGTGGGGGGGGTCGTCCTCCAGGCAGAAGACCAACAGGCAATCGAGAGCGTCCCATGCGTCCCGCAGGAGACAGACCAGCAGCAGCAGCCCCGCAACCCAAACGCCGGGAACCCCTGCCGAAGCCAGTTAAACGCTCAACACCGCCTCCAGAAAGTAAAAAGTAAAAAGGCAAAAGAACCAACCCTCGTTCCCAGTCCCAGTCTGGGAACGATGAAAGAAGGATGGTTTCATTTATTAAAAGAAAACTCTGTAACGTTGATTTTGGCTGGCGGTAGGGGCATTGCCATGCCCCTACAAAATGTCGCAATTTTCGATATTTTCTTTGATTGTATGAAACCACCCTGAGACTGGGAACGAGAATTAGTCTTTAATGACTATTCCAAGGAAATTTGAGAACCCCATCGGTCTTGGGGTAAAAAAGACCGATCCATCGGAATCTGGGCAACAGGTTCAGTGAGGGTAAATTCCCCAGCCTCAATCCATTGCTTCAACTCCAGCGCTACTTGACGCGAGAGAAACACAGACGCAAGGGGGGCAACCCGCACGGGTTTACCTTCAATGGAGATCCGTCCAGTTTTTAACTGGGCGTAACTCACTAAGCCAAAGGTGGGACGGACGCGCCGGGGAATCGAGAAATCGACAACTGGCGCTACGATGTCTTTGTCTTGGACTGCACAACTAGCGACGACTTGCTCGTGCAACACTGGCAAGGGAACGCCGACACCCAGCATTACAGAAGGGCCGTAATTTTTGAAGTAGCAACCGCGCACCCAGCGGGGGTTCATTTGTTTAGCATCTCCCATCAAGGCAAGGGTGGCTGCTGGGCCGATTGGTGTCCGATTTGGTAAGCGCTTTTGTAAAGGAAAGTGCTGCGTGCCTTCCCAGGAAACGTAACCGATGCCGCCGCCTAAAAAAATCCGGGTGCCGATACCAATCAGTTGCAGGTCGGGATCGTTGAGGAGGGGGGAAATTGCCCCAGCGTTTGAATAGACGGCATTTGCTAGTCGGGGCTGCAAAGGGCCGAGGTAAGTGAAGAGAGGGCGATCGCCTCCATTCACCCCTACAATAAAATTTTGGTATATATTGCGCGGATTAAATAAGTAAAATTGGTTAATCGTGTCGCGGGTGATGGTTGTCTCAAAGGACGCTCGCGGATAGCAATCTGTAACTTGTCCGATGGCGCGTAGTTGCACAGGTTTACCAGCAATCAAGTCTTCTATGATATGGCCGCCACCGCGTTCTCTTGATTCTTCCCCATCTGGTGCTTCACCAGTGCTGGCGTATTCCACCATCCCGGTTGCACCCAAATACAGATCCACGGCACCAAATCCCGCGTAGGCTGGTACTCCATCCAACCAACAACGGCGAATTTTCATCGGTGGATCAGTGTGTCCCAGGTTGATGATCGCCCCCGATGACTCCATTGGCTCAAAGGTGCCAGTGGTAATTACATCCACTTCCTTAGCGGCTTGGGTGACTCCCACCTCTGCCACCCGTGCTTTTAATTCTTCTGTTGTCCACACAACAGCCAATTGGCGGCTGATCTTGTCGTTAATTTCGGCGATAGTTCGCATAGGGAAGGTTGAAGGGTGGGATTGCTCATCCTTAGTTTCCTCTATTGCGACGCCCTTTGGGGCGACCCCTTTCAGCGGTTCACGTTATGTGCTGCTGTTGAAATTATGGCTCCTGAGTCGCCAAGTAGTTGACTAAATCGCTTTGGCTGGAGAAATTCAACAGCGCTTCCGCCAATTCTTCTAACTGAGGGATAGCTAAACCGCGAATCTGTTCTTGCAGTTGAGGATTAATTTCACCAAACCGTAGTGTTAGTAGCCGCAAAATTAACGCCGCCTCTCCTTGCTGCCTGCCCTCTTCCCTGCCTCGTTGCAGACCTTGTTGCAGACCTCGTTGCAGACCTCGTTGCTCACCTCGCATCTCCCCCTTTTGGAGGATGTCTTGATAGATAACAGATTCCTGCATAATTTCCTCTCGCAATAGTTGTTGAATCAAATCTTTTTTAAACCGCAAACCAGCCAGAACCCCTGCACAAGCTAGGATATTCTTTCGCTCGGCGCTTCCCTCGATCGTAGCGACCCCAGCGGCAACTTGCTCTAATAAAACTCTGGGGGAGTCGCTGCGAGCTAAGGTTGCCAGTGGTAAGAGAGCAGGGTTTGCCAGGAGTGGGGCAGGATCTTCTTCCCACAGACGGATGACGCGATAGTGGTGTCTGGTACTTGTGTCTACATACTGCTGTCTAAAGACGAGTTCTGAGGTGGTGGCTTGCAAGAAAATCACCACCTGCACGATTTCACACCAATATTGTCGCTTGAGCCGCGTGTAGTAATCGAGCATCCGGAAGTCGAGGGGAGGAGTTGATTGCGCTAAGGTTTGAAATTCTAGGTGCAGGATTTGGTTGGCGACTTGCAGAAAGGTGACAGAATCAGCGCGAATCGGTTCTAAACCCAGTTCAGTTTTGATTACCTCAATGTCTGAATCAACATTGAGTAGCCAGTTGGCAAAGTCAGCTGGGTAATTCTCGGCAAGATATTTACAGGTGTTGTCGTATTCCAAGAGTGCAATTTGAGAGAGCAATATTATTCTCTCATTGAGGAGTGGTGATGATAGCGATCGCTATTTATTGCTACTTTTTATGTTTGCCACTCACATCATCAAGATTCGGCTCGTCATGGATTGGTAGATTCGCTTCTGGCAAAACTCCAGTTTCTTGATCAAATTCACCAGCTTCATCGGATAAATCTGTACCCTTGGCATCAAAAACCTGTTTGCGATCGCTACGCCATTGATCGAGAACATCTTTGATTAATACTTCTTTTACCCAAATTTGACCAACGACGGTTAAAGGTAGCGCCAAAAATAACCCCAAAAATCCAAAGAAGGTGGCAAAAAACACTTGAGAAAGTAAAGTTACAGCTGGCAGTAGCGATACCTGCTGAGCCATGACGTAAGGGGTCAAAAAATTACTTTCAATCTGCTGAATGGCAAAGTAAAGACCGAACACCGCGACAGATTTCCAAGGAGCTTCCAACAATGCGATCGCCATTGGTGGTATCACACTAATAGTTGGGCCCAGATTGGGAATCAAGTTCAAAACCCCCGCCAAAATTCCTTGGGCCAACGGTGAAGGTATACGCAAAATTGACAGCCCAACCATACTCATCAGCGCTACTACACTCATGCTAATCAGTGCGCCACCAAGCCACCTTCCCAATGCAACTTCGCATTGATCCAAAATTCCATCCACTCGCCGCCGATAAAAAGAGGGGAATAACCGCACAAATCCCTTGCGATAAGCTTGAGGATTTGCTAATAGCATCCCTGTCAAAACTAGCACTAACAAAACCCTGAGTATAACGCCCAAAGAGCTAGAGAAAAACGCGACCGAGCCTCCTAACAGCCGATTTAATAAAGGCTGTACTTGTTGGCTGATGCTGTCCACATCCGGTAGATACGGAACTAGCTGGGTAGGAACACGATCTCTCCAGTAATCAGTCCAATTATTCAGGCGCTCAAATCCTTGGGGAACCCGCTGTGTTAGTTCTTCAAACTGGACTGCAAACGGGGGCACAATTAGCCAGAAAAATCCTACAATCAGGGCTAGTAACAAAGCAATTGAACACAACACAGCTAAGCCATGTTGCATTCCCGATCGTTGCAGCCGTAGCGATAGCCGATTCAAGGCAGTCGCTAACACAATAGCAGCAAACAGTAGCAGTAACAAATCCCGTATTTGCCACAGGATATATAAAGAAACGACTATGGCAAAAAAGCCAATTAGCTGACCTAGTTTCACAAGTGACGCCTCAAAGACTATCTCAGGCTATAATTCCCGATCAATGCAGCTAGATTAGCCGATATCGGCAACTTTCGCCTAGCTTCGCGGGAGGGATGCCAATTTTGGATTGGGGACTAGGGATTGGGGATTGGGGATTGGGGATTGGGGATTGGGGATTGGGGATTGGGGATTGGGAATTGGGAATTGGGGAAAAGTCTTACCTAGTCCCCAGCCCCTAGTTCCTAGTCCCTAGTCCCTAGTCCCTAATCCCCAGCCCCCTTATAAAGATATGCCCGCCGCCAGAGGGCAAAAGCCATGATGAGAGTGGGGAGAAAGACGACTATAAGCGCGATCGCTTGTAGTGGATCGTTCCCTAGAAACATCGCTCCTGTTGCTGGAATAGGAATATAAGGCCCAGCATACTTAATCAAAATCGACAGCACAGCTGAGAGAATTAGCACCTTGAGAACAAATCCAGCCTGAGTTGTCATACAACTTAATATATAAAGACTAAAGTACGGCTATACGGATGCTTGTAGGCGTAGACACCGAACCCAGGCTTACGCATCCTCTTTTTTACAATAGCTAAGAGAGCCTCACCATATTATCAGTCTCGAAGCTCTAAAAGCTTACTCACCCGAAGACAGCAAAAAGCTTTCAGCAAGTAGAAATCTGAAAGCTACTCTTGTTCTCTTGCAAACATTTAAGAGGTTCGTATCTACAATGCCTGTTGAAAATAATAACAAGAGATCGCTTAAACCCTCCCGACCGAGGCAGATTGGCGGCGGATTACTGATTCTGTTCACAATCCTTGTACTGCTAAACTTTATCATTCCTAGCTTTGGGCCTCGGTTGCCGCAGGCTTCTTATAGCGACTTTATCAATCAAGTACAAAGTGGCAAAGTTGACCGTGCGATTGTTGGCAACGAGCGGATTGAGTATTCACTCAAAACCGATGTAAATACAAATGAATCTGCATCGAGTCAAGTATTTGTCACCACGCCAGTAGCACTCGATTTAGATTTGCCGAAAATTCTGCGCGAACATAACGTAGATTTTGCCGCACCTGCACCAAATAATAATGGCTGGATTGGAACACTACTGAGTTGGGTTGTTCCACCGATAATTTTCTTTGGTATTTGGGGTTGGTTGATGAACCGGGGTGGTGGTGCTGGTGGCGCTGCCTTAACGGTAGGAAAAAGTAAAGCGCGAATTTACTCAGAAGGCAGCACTGGCATCAAATTTAATGACGTTGCTGGTGTCGATGAAGCGAAAATGGAACTGCTAGAAATAATAGATTTCCTGAAAAACGCTGGTAAGTACACCCGACTGGGAGCGAAAATTCCCAAAGGCGTGCTGCTAGTCGGCCCTCCGGGAACGGGAAAGACACTTTTAGCGAAAGCGATCGCAGGCGAAGCTGGCGTTCCTTTCTTCAGTATCTCTGGTTCCGAATTCATCGAGCTATTCGTCGGCGTAGGTGCTGCACGAGTCCGCGACTTATTTGAACAAGCCAAAAAACAAGCTCCCTGTATCGTCTTCATCGACGAATTAGATGCACTGGGTAAATCTCGCGGCGGTGCCAATGGTTTTGTCGGCGGCAACGATGAGCGCGAACAAACCCTCAACCAGTTGCTCACCGAAATGGATGGTTTTGATGGCAATACTGGCGTGATTATCGTCGCCGCCACAAACCGCCCAGAAGTGCTTGATCCAGCGTTACGCCGTCCCGGACGTTTTGACCGACAAGTGTTGGTAGATCGACCGGATAAGATTGGTAGAGAAGCGATTTTGAACGTCCACGTCAGAGGTATCAAATTAGCTCCTGATGTCGATTTGGTAACAATTGCAGCTCGTACTCCCGGCTTTGCTGGTGCCGATCTAGCTAACTTAGCGAATGAAGCTGCACTACTGGCGGCACGTCAGAACCGCGATGCTGTAGTGATGGCAGATTTCAACGAAGCAATTGAGCGGGTTGTTGCTGGTTTAGAGAAGCGATCGCGCGTACTCAATGAAATTGAGAAAAAGACCGTCGCCTATCACGAAGTTGGCCACGCGATTATCGCCGCTATGATGCCAGGAGCAGGTAAAGTGGAGAAAATCTCCATCGTGCCGCGTGGCGTGGGAGCGCTGGGTTACACTCTGCAAATGCCGGAAGAAGACCGCTTCTTGATGGTGGAAGATGAAATTCGCGGTCGCATTGCCACTCTCTTAGGTGGACGCTCATCGGAAGAGATAATCTTTGGTAAAGTGTCCACAGGTGCCAGTGACGACATCCAGAAAGCAACAGATTTGGCAGAACGTGCTGTCACTCTCTACGGCATGAGCGATGAATTAGGGCCAGTTGCTTTTGAGAAAACACAACAACAGTTTATCGAAGGTTACAGCAACCCCCGTCGTGCAATTAGTCCTAAGGTGGCTGAAGAAATCGATCGGGAGGTAAAGGAAACAATTGATGCAGCGCACCACATTGCCTTAGCAATTCTGGATAAAAATCGGGACTTGCTGGAAGAAACAGCGCAAACCCTGTTACAGAAAGAAGTTTTGGAAGGTTCTGCACTGCGAGAGCAGCTAAAACTTGCTAAGGTTCCAGCCGAAATGGATGAATGGTTGCGTACTGGCAAACTTCCGGAAGGCACGCAGTTGATGCAAACAGTCATTCGTTAGTAGTTAAGACTGACTAATACCAATTCATCCCGCTACACCTTCCCTTCTCTTAGCTCCCCTTTTTAAGGGGAGCTAATATGTAGCTAAAAATCCAAACCTTACTACAACTATTGTTAAGTAAACCCTATTCAAATTGTATGTACAACAACGAGCTTTCCTCCTACCCAGGCTGAGCCTGGAACAGATACGGTGTTTAGCCTCGTCGCTTAATCAATTTGTTTGATTCTAACTGTTTTATTCTCTTGTGCAAATCCAACTCGTCACTTTCAGCAGCAATAGTTTCTAAGTTAGCAATCCTTTCTTCTAACTCGTTGACTTTACTAGGTGGCAGTAGGCTATTTTGAGATTTTTTATCAGAAGATTGCCAAACTGCACCTGTGCCAATTGCTACCCCTGAAATTACAGCTATTGGGAGAATTGCTCCATGTCTAGTAACAGATGAAAGCGGAATACAAATTCCCAGCATTACTGTCGCAAACCCCCATATTCTGGAAGTTGCAGCGATTCGGGCATCTCTATTTTTTTCCTGATCTTGATATGCCATCTGTTCCTCCGAAGTTCCCAAAATAGTTGTTAATCTGTCCTGTCGGGTTGCTTGCTTGCAGCTTCCTGGCAATCCTGATCATGTTGATTAGCCTAATCCTAAGACAACGCGAACCCATCATCTTTGTAGACTGCCAGATGGCTCTAAAAGTTCGCTTCCTCCGACTGGGCTACGTATAATTAGTTATATTTTTAGAGTCAGCAGCAATGCTATCCCTACGGCTGCTATACAATATGAGTTAAAGTAGGAAACAACAAGGAAGATAGAAAGCACCCCCCTCTTGGGGTAGGCTCAACCCGGAGTAGTTTTCTGGGTTCCTGAGAAGGTTCCGAAGTTTATCATAAATAGTTTTATATATATTTTCATGTAAGAAAATGGCATGAAGATAGTTAAGCTACCCGGAATGCGCTCAATTTCAACTGGTGTTGTTCCCATGACACCATCCAGTGCGACTTTCTGAGGAGGCTCTGTTGTGACCTTAATGAAGCGATCGCAAAGCACGAATCGCTCCTTTTAGAGAGCCGCTTCACTAAAATCAAGTTCACAAAATGAAGAGGAAAGCAAATTGCTTCCTCTTACATTCTTAGCCCACGGATTAATCTTCTGCTGCTGGGAATACAGAGTTGGTAATGAGTACAGGCTTTTGGCTATATTCCGCTTCCAGCTTTCTTTGCACAGTCAAATCCCAGTTTAAATCGTAGTCCCTTTCGATGTCTGCAAAAACAAACGGGCGGAGTACACCAGTTACGACAACCTCCTGACCATCGTTGATGGTTTGGCCTGGGGTTCTATTTAAAACCAGCAAATCTTGGGTGCTGGTCAGCTTATCCTCATCTAGGCTAAACGAAGCTGGACTGATGATGTCTTCGACTTCAGCTTTCACAGCAATAACTTTGCCATAGAAGGCGCTGGGGTTTTTGGTCACTTCACCCGGTTTAGGAGCTAAAGCAATTGATTGGGCAATGATTACTGGTTTGTCTTTGTATTCAACCTCTACCTCTGGTTCTAAGTCTAAGTTGAACTCTCTCTCGACATCAGCAACTATAAACTTTTGAACCTTTCCTGTCACTTGAAGTTCGATGTCATCAGGGAGAACTGTGGGCGCTCCTGAAGCATTAATAACCAGAACTTTGTCATTACCGAAAAGCTCCTCATCAGTAATTGTGAAGGAATTGGCACCAACTTTTTCTCCAACTTCACTTCTGACAGTTACACTTTTGCCAAGGAGTTCGTTTGTTTCTTCAGCAACTTCCTCTGTACTAACGTTAGTCTGAGCTGTAGGGCCACCTGTGTTTGGATCGTTAGTGGTGCAAGCCGGAAGAAGCAGAGCAAGGAACGCCAGGCCGATTGCTGTTCCTTTGGCGTTCGACAATGCTTGAGCAAAGCCGTTACGACGGACAGATGCGTAACTGACAACCCGGACTTCATTAAATCTATTCTTCATTGAAAAAATCTCCTTAAATTCTCTATTCATCGGTAGTTATTGAGGGAGAACCTGCTCCCTTTGTGCAGTAGTTCTTTTCCTACTGCTTCGACGCGATCGCGTCTATTTCAACCGCTATCAATTGCTCACACAAGCTTCACTTGTGCTAGTTCAAAAAGACTTGACCATCTCTTTGAATTCTCAGTGCGCCCAGGTTATCGTCTAAATTTTTCGATTCATCCAAGGAAATCACTAACATTCCTGTTTGGGAGGTGGATATTGGAGCTACATCCACTAGCCCTTTATCCTGACGAACCGTTGTGATAGTCACTGGGGTTGGCAAGTCTTGCAGGACAATTTCTTCTCCGCCTTGTATAAATCGGCGTTGAGTATGTCCAATTGCTTCATAGGAGATAATCGCGTTGGTGTTATTTTTCAGTTTCACATCTACCTTTCCATTAATAGGTGTGACAACAGCGATTGCATTACTACGAGTCTCTGGTAAAGGCGGTTGAATAACACCCACTGGAGCTGGTGCGGGGGTCAGAGGTTCCATAAAGACCTCCCGACCTGTGGTAACTGCTCTGTTAAAAATCCTACCTATTTGAACACGCTGTGTAGCAGCATTAGGCGGACATCCCTGGGGAGCTAAGTGTGTCCTATTAAAGGGTTCTTCGTAATAAATACCAGGGCAGGGGTTGACCTTGGAAACCGGCATTGCCGATGCCGCTAAAGGAATTGCTGGTAAACCAATGAGTAAGGTTCCACAGATAGCCCCGACTAACCCAACTGGTTTTTGACTCTTTGAATTTGGTTGCATAAATACCTCCTAAAAGCATCAATTTTGTTCAATAAATGTTTTTAATCCTGAAGAGAGAAGGGAGTAAACTGAAATAATTAATCATATTTAAATAATATCTAGGCACTTACGATTGTAAGTTGCTCAGCTTTGACTACTACTTCAGTTATCTAACAACTCATGAAAACAAATTATTTTTAAGTTCAATAACTTAATCATTATTTATCTCATCGGTAAAATCAAGATATAGTTATGCGTTTAGGATGGAACTAAATGTATTAATATAAAATTTAGCATAGAATAATGTTTAGGCAGTTTAGCTGCTATTTATATCTCTAGATATAAATAGTAACTAAACACATATTTCTTGCCTAAGATAGAATTAAATCTACTTTTATTATGTATCTATTAGTAGTTCAAATTAAATTGGCTTGCAATGCTACAGCGATTAAAAGCAATTTTTAAAATGCCTAGGCTTCAGCAGCAGCACCTCACGAGGGTCTGGCTGATTGTTGGATTATTTGCGATTATTATCGTCTTAGATTTTTTTACTCCACCCCCTTATGCCTTGGGTTTCCTCTATACCGGGCCCATTTTGTTGGCTTCTTCACGGCTGAGTCGCTCGGCAACAGTTCAAGCTACGGTGATGGGAACAGGGTTAACCCTTCTGAATCTGTTTATCCCTAAAGCAGAATGGATGAACTCCTCAAACCTGATGAACCGCTTGCTGATGGCGCTGGCACTTGTAGTCACAGGTTGGCTGAGCGATCGCAATTTGCGTCATGAAGAAGCGATCGCGCGACATAAAGCGCAGCTACAGGCACAAGAGCAGTTAGCTAGTGCGCGAGAGGATTTCGTGTCAACGTTAACCCACGACCTGAAAACACCGCTCCTGGGAGCAATTGAGACATTGAACTCGTTGCAGCAAGAAAAGTATGGTGCAGTAACAGCCGCACAGCAAAAAGTGTTCTCAGCGATCGCTCGGAGTCACGAGAACTCACTTGCGCTAATAGAGACGCTGTTGGATGTCTATCGCAACGATACAGAGGGAGTCAGATTAAAATTGGCACCTGTTGATCTAGTTGCTATAGCTAAGGAAGCGATCGCCACCGTATCAGAGTTAGCCGCAAAGCGCCGAGTGGAAATTAACCTCACTTTTGGAGAATCCAACGCTCGCCCTCTCTGGGTAAATGGGGATGCACTACAACTACAACGAGTCTTTAGCAACTTGTTGACGAATGCAATTAACAATTGCACTCGTGGTGGTAAAGTGGAAATTCTTTTAGAATCTGACTTTAACTATCAGGTGGTGAAGATTCTCGATAATGGGCGGGGAATAACACCGGATGAACTCCCGCGCTTGTTTGACCGCTTTTACCAGGGACATAGCGATCGCCAATCTATGGGGTCTGGGCTGGGGTTATACTTAACTCGACAGCTTATTGAAGCCCACGACGGTACTGTCTGGGGCAAAAATCGTTTCTCCTCAAAAGAGGCTACTTCGCGATCGCAACGCGGTGCTTCGTTTGGATTCAGATTACCTGTGCATCAACGCTCAGAACAATTGTCAGCATACTTGGATGAGATTAGTTAACACAGAAGCTTCATGGAAATGACAATAAGCCGCCATATCGATGCTTCATATTGAGAGTTAGCTAGATCATGCCTAATACATCCGTAACAGCCGGCTCCGGAGTCGGCTGTTGTTTTCTTGTGAAGCGAAAGCTTTTTAATGCAAGATTTATAAGGTGATTTGGCATGATTTTGGCACACCCTTTCTAGTTTTGCTTTTGTATGCGGCTTTAGCTGCTTGTGTTTGGTAAAGATGACCTTAAATGCACTACGGATTTTGCTTGTTGAAGATGACGAACTGTTTCGCCTCGGTTTGTCTATGCGGTTGCAACAGGAACCTGGATTTGAAGTCGTCGCTGAGGTTGAAGACGGTGAGACAGCTATAGAATTAGCTCTTCAACAGCCACTCGATATTGTGCTACTTGATGTAGGATTGCCGGGAATTGGTGGTATTGAGACTTGTGAACAACTTAAGCAGCAACGCCCAGAGCTACCCATCCTAGCTTTAACATCTCGTTTCCAAAAACCTCTGATTGCTAAGTTAATTGAAATCGGTGTCAAAGGCTACTGCCTCAAGGGTATTAGGGCAGAACTTCTCATCCTGGCGATCCGTTCTGTAGCAGCGGGAGCTTCTTGGTGGGACGAAGCTGCAACCACGGAGATTCAAGCTACTTTCATGCACGCACAACCTACTTCTACCCCATCACAGGCTGAACAAATACCGGAAAATCTGCTCACAAGGCGCGAACAGGAAATCTTGGCAATGATTGCAGCCGGACGGAGCAATCAGGAAATTGCCGACCTTCTCTACATTGCCCCTGGTACTGTCAGAGTTCATGTGCATTCCATCTTGAAGAAGTTAGAGGTGCGCGATCGCACTCAAGCCGCCGTCTTAGCCATCCAAAAACAACTTATCTCTCCCGATTTGTTAACAGATTAACAATAGGTAATTATAAAAAATAATTATCACGCCATTAGGCAGACGCTATCGCATTTACAACCTCTTATAGTGAAACCGAAGGAGCATAAATACTGCTTCTTCAAGGTATTTCTTGACAAGAATAATTTGGAAAATATTCCCATGACTGAGTTGATGAAAATTCCGACTCGCCCCTGGACGTTGATGTCAGGAATCTACCGTAATGTACTTCCAGCCGTTCATCGCTATTTAGGAGAATGGAAAGAACGAGCCAATCAAATACCCGACCCAGAACTTCGCAAACAAGCATTAATGAGTATCGAGACAAAAACGTTTCACTGTGCAGGAGGTGCCATCTATGGATTGTTAGCTAAAAACCACAGCGATGAAACAATTCGTTTTATTGTTGCTTATCAAACAATTAGCGATTATTTAGATAATTTGTGTGACCGAAGTACCTCACTCGATCCTAAGGATTTTCGCGCTCTTCATGAATCCATCTTTCATGCCTTAACTCCAGAAGCAGAATGCACAAATTATTATCGTTTTCGTAAGGAGCAGGAGGATGGAGGCTATTTAAGACAACTGGTTAAAACTTGTCAAACTGTATTAAAGCAGCTTCCAGCTTATCCAAAAATATCTTCAGCTCTTCATGAATTAGCCAGTTATTATTGCGATTTACAAGTTCATAAACATGTGCAAGTTGAAGAGCGCATTCCGCGTCTAAAAGCTTGGTTTAAATCACATCAGGAAAACCTCCCTGAGATGAGCTGGTATGAATTTTCGGCCTGTGCTGGCTCAACCCTTGGAATTTTTTGTCTTATCGCCTATGCTTCCCATGAAGATTGTTCAGAAGAATTAATTCAGAAAGTAAAAAATGGTTATTTTCCCTGGATACAAGGATTACATATTTTACTGGATTACCTTATAGATCAAGAGGAAGATAGCCTCGGCGGCGATCTAAATTTTTGTTCTTACTATAAGAACAAAGATGAAATGACGGAGCGGTTTACACACTTTGTTAATAAGGCTAAGGAAAGTGTTGCTCAATTACCCAATACAAATTTTCATCAGATGATTAATCATGCCTTGTTGGGCATTTATCTAGCAGATGAGAAAGTGGGAAGACAAAAGGAAGTTCAAGGAATCGCCAGACAACTCATCAGTCTGGGTGGTGGCTCGACGTTCTTTTTCTTTTTAAATCGTCTGGTGATGGCTCGTCTTCGTTACTGCTAACTACTTGTGTAGCGATCGCGTCCCCAGCTCTCCTTGTCTCAAAGAAGCGATCGCTTCCTGGGGAAGATAGTTACGTCTATGTTCACTCCTCACAACAAGACTTTTGGCCGCAATACGGCATAAAATTATCCGTTTCTACCTGAATTGTGGTGTGTTCAATGCCGAATCTGGATTGGCTTTCCCCAGTTGAATACGTCAAAGTCGCTCGCCAATTGTTGCCACAATCAAAACTCCAATAATCACGGTTAGAGCATCGTGTACTGTTGGTTTGAAGCTACCAAGAGCAACGAAGAGCGTGGTAGCAGCAGCAGGGGGATGAGAAGCATGTAAGAGAATGATGTAGTACAGATGAATTTCATTGGCTAACAGGCAAAGATCGTCAAGGTCGCGCTCCAAAGCAAGGCTGCCCGTTCGCGGAAGGGATGAATCCAAGCTGTACATCTACCCACGCCAGTAAGAATGGCCATCGGTGCGGTAAACACGCATTAGATTGGCTGCGAGTACTGCCCTCGCACAATTTATTTATTAGATGGTATTCAAGACTTTTTTGTACGTCAATATACATTAGCTAATAGAAAAAATTTGTATATATACTTAGAGCGATCGCTATATGCGATCGCTTATCGTTCATGTACCCTATTCCATTTGCTCTATTCCTGTTTTGTTCCAATCGCGAACGCTGGGAGCAAGCGAGATTAAATCTTCAATATTTCGTTTCATTGTTGCACAAATCGCATCCAAGGGCAAGTCGTTAGCATCGTGACCAAAAGGATTTTCAATTTCAATGCCAATCTCTTCAATACCAAACAAAGTGAAACTAATCAAAGCAACAATTGGCCCAGTCCACCAAGTTAAATCTCTAACCATTTGAAATGGCAATGCTAAACAATAAAGCAACAACAACTGCTTCAAATGGATAGCATAAGCAATAGGAATAGGTGTTCTAAGAATGCGTTCGCAGGCTCCTAAATTGTCTACTAAGATATTTATCAAACTTTGTAGAGCAGTTAACTGGTGAGCATTGAGGTGTTTATGCTTATACTGATCCTGTAGATAATCTCCAATCCAGAAGGCAACCTCTAGCGGTGGATTGTTCATCGTTTTTAGCTTAAAATAGCGAGATTGTGACATAAATGGTTCTAACTCGCTGTTTACAGGCTCCGCTCTGAGATGCAACTTAGTAGCGATCGCAAAAGCAATCAATAATCGCAGGGCGGAAATTTTGTTCTCTCTATCTTTTGGTTCCTTTTCGTCAATCGATACCCAAATTTGACGAGATAGGTTACGGACACTGTTAACTATGCTACCCCAAGCTTTGCGACCTTCCCAAAATCGCTCATAAGCTGTATTTGTTCGGAAAACCAGTAATAAGCCTAAGACAATATTGGGGATTAATGCACTCAGAAACGGCATTGATACCGATACTCCAAATTTGTGAAGTAGGGCAACAAAAAAACCAAATGCTCCACACAATATTACTCTAGGTAAAACTGCTGAAATTACCGAACCTCGAAGTCGCAAAGCAACTTGAAACCATTTCTCTTTTTCCCGATCCATGCCACCTCAACCTTTCCGTCTTGACCCAGACTGTGAATAGTTATTCAACAGATAATACTCGATCTATTATGGATTTCAGTTGAGGATAGTCAAGGGTAATTTTCCAGCCGGATCAGGCGCGAGTAGCGCTAACGCGCATACGCTTCGCGATCGCATCTTGGTTTACGCCTTGTGGCGCTTTCTTAGCTTGAGTGTCCCTGATGGCTGCTCCCTGGATGCCACAATAAACCATTAGCAACAGCAAACCATATACCGCACCTAGTCGTTTCCACCGGATAATTGCCGTTTCTGGGGACATAAGTTGAGCCAATTTCTCCAAAAGTATCTTTTTCCTTTAGGCGTGGCTCATGTCAAGTATGTTCCTCCGGAGTTGGGGAAAAGAACGCGATCGCACCAGAGAATTTTCTAATAGCGCCAAAAATTAATGTATATAGTGCCTTGATTGTGATTAATTACTCCGTTTGACTTGAGAATGCCATAAAATTCAATTAAGTCTAAATACGATACTCTTCCACAGGTAAGCGCCAAACTATCATAGTCGCAACTGTATTTCAGGAGTGTCTTCTGGAGGTAATATTGACCACTGCGCCTATCTCGCCCAACGAAGTACAACGCCTAGAGGCACTGCGGCGATACAATATCCTCGATACACCTCCTGAAGAGAGCTTCGACCGCATCACAGCTCTCGCGGCACGTCTTTTTGACGTGCCAACTACCCTGGTTTCCTTAGTTGACGAATTTCGAGCCTGGTTTAAATCCTCCTATGGCTTTGAGTCTCGCGAAGTCAGTCGCGAATCAACAATTTGTAGCTTCGCAGTTTTGTGTGACGATGTTTTAGTCGTTCCGGATACCAGAAAAGACCCACGCTTCGCTTGTATGCCCTTTGCGCTTAGCGAACCGGGCCTTCGCTTCTATGCCGGCGCGCCACTGATCGACAAGGATGGCTATAATCTTGGCACTTTGTGTCTTCTTGACAGCAAGCCGCGCCATGAACTGAGTGCCGAGCAGCGAGCAAGCCTTACCGACCTAGCGGCTATAGTGGTTGATGAGTTAGAGTTGCGGCTGGCAGCTCGCAAAATTGCTCAGATGGATGCCGCCCTCATCGAGGTGACTAAGGGAGTTTCCGCAGCGACAGGCGAGGCGTTTTTCTACTCACTGGTGCAACACCTCACAAAGGCATTGGGTGTTGATTACGCTTTTCTGGGGGAACTGGCTGGGGAAAAAATTAGCACTATTGCTTTATGTGCCGACTATGAGATGGTAGACAACATTGAATATTCCTTGCTGAATACACCTTGCAAACAAGTCATTCAGCAGGGGAAGCCATGCTATTATCCCCGTGGCATCCAAGCGCACTTTCCTGATAATCATTTGCTGGCACAGATGGAAGTGGACAGCTATATCGCAGCTCCGCTTCTAGATTCCACAGGCTGCGTACTGGGATTGCTTGGGGTGATGGCTAGAAAACCGTTGGAAAATACCCAGCTTGCAGAATCGCTACTAACAATCTTTGCTACCCGTGCGACAGCAGAACTAGAGCGCAAGCGGAGGGAGGAAGAACGCGCCGAACTGTTGGTTCGCGAACAAGTGGCTCGTGGGGAGGCGGAGGCCGCTAACCGCATGAAGGATGATTTCTTAGCTGTACTTTCTCATGAGTTGCGATCGCCACTCAACCCCATTCTTGGCTGGTCTCGGATGCTTCGCGCTCAGAAGTTAAACGCAGTGACTACGGCTCGCGCACTGGAAGCAATTGAGCGCAACGCCAAGTTACTCTCAGAGCTAATTGAGGATCTTCTCGATGTCTCGCGCCTGATTCGAGGCAAGTTGTCTTTGCAGGTTTGCCCAGTTAACCTGGTACCAATCATTCAGGCAGCTATTGAAACGGTGCAGCTAGCCACTGGCGCTAAGAACATTCAACTTGAGTCGGTACTAGATCCTTCAGTAGGCTTGGTGTCAGGCGATCCAAACCGCTTGCAGCAGATTGTCTGGAATCTGCTCTCCAATGCTATTAAGTTCACTCCTGAAGGGGGAAAGGTGGAAATAAGGCTGGAGTGCAGTGACTCCCACACCCAGATCCGCGTAAGTGACACGGGGAAAGGGATTAGCGCTGACTTTCTGCCCTATGTCTTTGAGCGCTTCCGCCAAGCTGATAGTACCAGCACGCGATCGCATGGCGGACTTGGTTTAGGTTTGGCAATTGTGCGTCACCTGGCAGAACTGCATGGCGGAACTGTCCATGTTGACAGCCCAGGCGAGGGGCTGGGGACAATTTTTACAGTGCAGTTGCCCCTGATAATTACGACTCACGGGAACGGGCTGTTAACGCCTGGGCATGAACTGGAAACTGAGCCAGAAGCCCCACCCACTCCTGATGCAATCTTTAGTGCTGTACTTGATGGATTGCAAGTGCTGGTTGTCGATGACGAGCCTGATAGCCGAGATTTTCTCACGATAGCCCTTGAACAGTATGGCGCTAGGGTGAGGGCAGTTGCATCAGCAACCGAGGCATTTGAGGCACTCGAACAGGTGAAGCCAAATGTTTTGGTGAGTGATATTGGGATGCCCGGTGAGGATGGCTACACGCTGATCCGCAAAATTAGAGCCTTGGAGCCAGAGCAAGGAGGAGAGATTATCGCTGTGGCTGTGACGGCGTATGCTAGGAGCGAAGACTCTCAGCGTGCTATTTCGCTAGGTTTCCACAGACACATAGCTAAGCCAGTGGAGCCAGCTAAGTTAGCTGCGGCGATCGCTAGTTTAGTTAGAACTTCTTTGGTTGGTTAAATAATTTGTCATGCGATCGCGTTGTGCTGTGGTGGGAGTGCGATCGCGGAGTTAAAAATAATTGTAGGGAACTGGCGATAAAAATAAGCAAATGATTTTATGTGTTCTGCTTTCATTCCTGTGATTCATTCCATACCATCAGGCGAAGCTTTAATTGAAAACGTATTATGTAACTATCAGATCGAAAAACCCCTATCGTGCCGATTGTATAAACGAGGACTTAACGATACTTATCTGGTAGAAACAGATCGAGACAGATATATTTTGCGAGTTTATCGCAGAGGGTGGAGAACTTTAGAAGCTATTAATTTTGAAGTTGAACTGCTGGCGTTTCTACATAATCATAAAATGCCAGTCGCGTACCCCCTCCAAAGCAATTCAGGCAGTTTCACCCAAGCAATTGAAGCACCGGAGGGGAGACGCTATGCTACTTTATTTTCCTACGCACCAGGTAAGGCGGTAAATGAGAAGCTCAATAGCGAACAAAGCCGACGGCTGGGAGAGGTGCTGGCAAATATTCATTTAGCGACGGACGACTTTAAAAGTCGTTTTAATCGTCCCGCTTTAAATTACGAGTACCTGCTAGAGCGATCGCTAAATATAATTGCACCTCTTTTTAAAGATAGAGCCGATGAGCTCGATGATCTCCAAAAACAAACCGAGAAAATCAAAGTGCAGTTAGAGGTGTTAAAACTACATCTTTCAGCACCAGTCTATGGAATTTGTATGGGTGATGTTCATTCGGGAAATGCTCACTTTACCGAAACCGATGAACCAACTTTGTTTGACTTTGATCAATGCGGCTATGGCTGGCGTGCCTTTGACCTCGGCAAGTTTATGCACGTAACCTATGCTTGGAAGATGAACAGTGAAGTAAGAAAGCCTTTTTTAGACGGTTATCAAACTATCCGCAAACTTAGCGAAGATGAACTCGCCTCGATTCCTATATTTACCAAAGTTGCACACATTTGGGTCATGGGAATCAATTGCGAAGCAGTCGGAGATGTCTTGCCTTATGGCTGGTTTACTGACGATTGGCTTGATTCTAAGTTAGCGTTATTGGATCAGCTTTCTAGTGATAATTTTGATATCTACACCTGATTACAACGCCGGGAGAGTCCTAAATTGTACTGGTACAACGGCAAACTGATTGACGGTGAAACGCTGGAATTAGCTATTGACGATCCGGGGTTGCTGTACGGTGCTACAGTTTTTTCCACGCTGCGGGTTTATCAGTCGTTGGATAACCCATTGACTAACTGGAATGGACACTGCGATCGCATTCGTTCGAGTTTGCTGGCTCTTGGTTGGCAACAACCAGACTGGGAGCGATCGCGCTATGGTGCAGAAACTTTAACAAAACACTTTCCCATCCTCAGAATCACCATCTTTCCCGATGGGCGCGAGTGGATTACTGGGCGATTCTTACCTGTTGATTTGACACAACGACAAAAATATGGTATAAGCGCTTTACTTATAGAACCCCGCCTAACCCCGCCGCCTGGGGTTATTGAGCGGTCATTGCCACAGCATAAAACTGGTAACTACCTAGCTGCGTGGCTGGCAATGAACAAAGCCAAGAAATTTGAGGCACAAGAAGCGATATTAGTTGACGAGCAGGGAAATTGGCTGGAAACCAGCACGGGGAATCTCTGGGGATGGCGGGATGGGAAGTGGTGGACACCGCCAATCGATGGGAGAATTTTGCCGGGAATCATGCGATCGCAACTGATTAATTGGCTGGTGAGTCAGAATCAACCAGTGGGGGAAGTCGCATTCGATGCCAACTGGGTGAAGGGGTTATCTGCTATTGCTTATAGCAACAGCGTCGTGGAAGTCGTTCCCATCCATACCGTTATCACCTCAGAAAGCCAGATTACCTACGATCCAACTCACAGCAGCCTAGAGCAATTGCGTCGCCTCCACCAAAGCGATCGCAGCCACAAGCCCTGAAATCTTACCGGGTTGGTTAGTATCAAAGTAGTAGGGACGACCTTTGGGAAATCCTATTTTGCAGGCTAATGTACCTAAAATGTGTCAAGAGATTCTGAGAAAGGTTAACATTAGTTAATACAATAAAAATCCAATCACATCCTAAAGCTTAGGAGGAATAAGCGTGAATAAGCGGTGGAGAAACGCAGGGCTATATGCACTGCTAGCGATAGTTGTCATCGCCTTAGGAACAACATTTTTAGAAAAACAACCCCAGAGTCGGGAGACCTGGAAATACAGCAAACTGATTGAGGAAGTTCAAGAAGGCAGGATCGAGAGAGTTGGCTTAAGTGCTGACCGCACCAAAGCGCTTGTCACAGCTCAAAGCGGCGACAAGGTTGTAGTCAACCTACCCAACGATCCAGACCTGATCAACATTCTGACCAGTAAAAATGTTGACATTGCAGTTTTGCCCCAGAGTGATGAAAGCTTCTGGTTCCGCATCTTAAGCAGTTTGTTTTTCCCAATTCTGCTTCTGGTGGGATTGTTCTTCTTGCTGCGCCGCGCCCAAAGTGGCCCAGGCTCTCAAGCCATGAACTTTGGCAAATCCAAAGCTAGAGTGCAAATGGAACCGCAAACCCAAGTAACCTTTGGGGATGTTGCCGGAATTGACCAAGCCAAGCTGGAATTGAACGAAGTTGTAGACTTCCTCAAGAACGCCGACCGCTTCACCGCCATTGGTGCCAAAATTCCCAAAGGCGTGCTGCTAGTTGGCCCTCCGGGAACTGGTAAAACCTTGCTGGCTCGTGCTGTAGCTGGGGAAGCTGGCGTACCTTTCTTCTCTATCTCTGGTTCTGAGTTTGTGGAAATGTTCGTCGGTGTCGGTGCATCTCGCGTGCGCGACCTGTTTGAACAAGCCAAAGCAAATGCTCCTTGTATCGTATTCATCGATGAAATTGATGCCGTTGGTCGTCAACGGGGTGCAGGTCTAGGCGGCGGTAACGATGAGCGGGAACAAACCCTCAACCAGTTGCTGACTGAGATGGACGGTTTCGAGGGCAACACTGGGATTATTATCATTGCTGCTACGAACCGCCCAGACGTGCTAGATGCAGCACTGCTGCGTCCGGGCCGCTTTGACCGTCAGGTGGTCGTAGATCGCCCTGATTACGCTGGTCGTTTGGAAATTCTCAACGTTCACGCTCGTGGTAAGACCCTGGCGAAGGATGTGGATCTGGAGAAGATTGCCCGTCGTACCCCAGGCTTCACAGGCGCTGACCTTTCCAACCTGCTGAACGAAGCAGCAATTTTGGCGGCTCGTCGCAGTTTGACGGAAATCTCGATGGATGAAATCAATGATGCCATCGACCGGGTGCTGGCTGGCCCTGAGAAGAAAGACCGGGTGATGAGCGAGAAGCGCAAAACTTTGGTTGCTTATCACGAAGCTGGTCACGCGCTAGTTGGTGCGTTGATGCCAGATTATGACCCAGTGCAGAAAATCAGTATTATCCCTCGCGGTCGTGCTGGTGGTTTGACTTGGTTTACACCGAGTGAAGACCGGATGGATTCTGGTCTGTACAGCCGCTCATATCTGCAAAATCAGATGGCGGTAGCTTTGGGCGGTCGAATTGCTGAAGAAATCATCTTCGGTGAGGAAGAGGTGACAACTGGTGCATCGAATGACTTGCAGCAGGTGGCTCGTGTAGCGCGTCAAATGGTGATGCGGTTTGGTATGAGCGATCGCTTGGGTCAAGTTGCTCTAGGTCGTCAGCAAGGCAATATGTTCTTGGGTCGCGACATCGCCGCCGAACGCGATTTCTCCGAGCAAACTGCTGCCACCATTGATAATGAAGTCCGCAGCTTGGTAGATCAAGCCTATCGCCGCGCTAAAGATGTGTTGCTGAATAACCGTCACATTCTGGATCAGTTAGCACAAATGCTGATTGAAAAAGAAACTGTAGATGCCGATGAACTGCAAGAAGTGCTGGCAAATAATGATGTGAAAATGGCAGCGATCGCGTAGTCAATTTTCAAGGCAAGGATTTTAGATTTTATCTAAAATCTTTAGTCGGGGCAATTCTAGGATTTTTTCTAGAACTGTCCCGATTTTTTATAATTACTTTCAAATTGCTACCATAAGCGCCGAGTAGACAGCCGCACCCAAAGCAAAAGCCCAGAAACGGCTTTCCCGTTCCTCTGGTAATTCTTCCTTAACGACGTTGAGAATAATTCCCCCGGCGATGAAGGCGAAAATGACTGCGATCGCTGCCTCAGAAATTTCTGTCGCCCGCCCAATCACCCATCCAGCAATAATCGCCGCCGCCAGTATCCAGCGCCCCATCCGGTTATAATCTCCTTTGTGGTTTTCGCGCAAGCCGTCATCGTTCACCACAAAATGCAAAGCCATTGCAACGAAGAATAATAGCAGATCCCAAATACCTCGTTCTTCCCGATGGAGGAGAAGATAACCGATGAGGGCGTTGTAAATCGAAAACGAAGCCATGTGCAGCCAAAAAACGCCTGTATCGGTGATATCTTTCTGGTTTTCTTGTTGGTTTTGCTGACGCGATCGCTTGGCAAGTCTTTCTAATCCGTAGAACACACCAAAACCCAAAAGCGCCACCAGGTAAACATGGTGTTCAAAAAATTCAATTAAATAACCCTCCCTTTGCTCAATTACCTGCTGTCCCTGGTTGAGTTCGGGGAAAACGTGAACGAAAATATAGGCAACTGATACCCCACCAGCGGCGGAAAGCCACCGACTGCGAGGAGTCCTGTCCAGAAAGCGCATTTTGCCGGAAACAAGATGCACAAGTGCCAGACAAACTGCCAGAATTGCAGACAAGATGACGGCACTAGGACTCGATACTGAAGGCTCTGCAACTGCAAACACCATGTTAATCAAGCACCTTTAATATTTTTCTGGCTGATATCTTCACTAAATTAGCAGAAATTGCTCCCAAGACCATTTAGGAGCGTTGCTTTTTCTCTTCAGCTTGGTAAGATTTTGACGCAATTTCCTCCTCCTAATAGCATATTCTTGTGAGGAATTTTATTGTTTAGACAAGCCGACTTTGATAAAAATTTTCATCTTGAGGCAGAGGCGCTTTATTTCTGTAGGCGGGGGTACAATAAGAGCAGTTAAAGGTATTATTCAAAGGCCGTGTATCCCAGTCGCTACGAGAAGGGACAGATATGCAAGTTCACTCAGAATCCTCAACCTCAGAGACTAAACAAAAAATTGCCAACATTTTTCGCCTAGTAGGTTGGATTGCATTTTGGATAGAGTTGGGTTTGACTATTGGTTCTGGGATAGCTTTATTATTTTCTATCTCTGGTCGTAACTTCGCTGCTGAAACAAATCCCGGCATTGGGGTAGGTATTTTTTGGGCTGTCGCTGGACTTTTAGCGTTGTGTTTTAATGTATTTTTAGCGTTCCGTTATACTCGCCTAGCCAAAGGTTTAAGCAATCCTAATCCAGAGCGTCATCCTAGAAAAGCTGATACTGTCCAAATTTTGAGAATGTCAGTAATCACGAGTTTGGTGGGAATATTGTTATGCCTCTTAGGTTCGGGTGCAACTGTAGGAGTGCTAGTTGCAAAAGCTGTATCCCAACCTCCAGGGGTAGCACTTACTGACCCCAATATGATTATTCGTGCGCTTGATGTTTTTGTAGCAGTAGCGAATATCAATGGTATTGCTGGTCACTTTGTGGGGATTGTCACTTCACTGGGATTGCTAAAGTGGATACATAATCAGTAATAAGACAAAAGCAGTAGAGTGCTTTTGTCTTTGCTAGAACGTAGCTTTTTGAGGAATAGGTTATTTCCTAACGCGCTCTGGTCGGTTTTTGATCTTCGGAACTTGATTCTGAATGCGATCGCGCTGGTAATGCAAAGACGCTCACCAGTGCTGCTAAACTAGCGCCAAAAGTGTCCATAATTAGGTCAATGATTGTATCATCAATGCTATTGATAACTCCGATCCCCCATTCCGTTATTTCCCAAATAGCACCGATGGCGATTCCGAAACTTGCGATCGCTAACATATAAATTAGCAGATGGTTGCGGAAGGTAGTTAGCATCGAGCTATACACCAAAAAACTCAGTGCAAGCGTGACGGAAAAGGTTGTAAAGGCATGGGTAATTTCATCGTATGGCCCCGGTAGGTAAAATAAGCCCCAAACCCAGCCTGCCGCATTCAGCAACGCTGCTACTACAAACAGAAAATCAAACAAAGTTGGTAGTTTATTTTCTAAGGTGACAAACAGGAACGAAGCAGCTAGGAAGCAGGCGAGTAAAAATGAACCTTCCCAGTTACGTTGACTGGCTGTAAAGACGATTGCGATCGCTAGGAAAAACTCTCCAACCCAAGCGGCTATCCGATAACCTCGCCAGTCAGTATTCAGCATGGCTTTTTCCTCATAAGTTTCATAATTATGGATTACTAATAAACTATAAATGAAGGGATTAATTTAATCTGAGATTGGAGGGTTATTTTATTGGTGAAAGCTACTTTTAAACGAACCGCCCAGGCGCTCTAGGGCGCACAGGAGGAGGAAAGGGAGAAGTTTATGAATATATATCTATTATGGTTCTAGTTGCTGACTTGAAAGGGCTTGAATATCGGCCCGTAAGGCGACAATTTCCTGGTGCAGGGCGGCAATGGATTTGGCGCTTGCTAACTCTGCCTCTTCGTTTTCGGCATCGCGCCCGATAAAGAAGGTGGCGAGTGTTGCTGTTACGTAACCAAATACTGTGAAGGCGTACAGTGCCAGAATTAGGTGTAAAACGCGACCTTCTGGAGTCTGCGGCACATATTCGCCACCCATCGTTGTCATCAGCATTGCTGTCCACCATAGTGCTTCCCCGTAGTTACTCAGTCCGCCACCATTAGGAAGGTTGCTTTCAAAAGCATATATCCCGGCTGCTCCCACCAGCGTCACTACTAGCGTCAGCACCACGACGTAGCCAAAGCCGCGACGACTCATACTAGCTCTAAGCGATCGCATTCCCCGATTCAGAGAACTGATGACGCGCACCAGTCGCAGTCCCCGGCTAGCTTTGAGGATGCGAATCACGCGGCTAATCCGGAAGACGCGCAATGCTGGTAACACCAAGGAAAGGGCAGTTAACCAATTGTGCTTGATATAAACGAGTTTGCGATCTGCCAAAGTAAATCGCAATACGAAGTCGAGTATGAAAACAATCCAGATCGTGTTGCTGATAACTTCCAGCAGTGGATTTAAGCCCCAGATCAGTTCGACGACTAACAACAAAAGCCACCCGAAGCCAAGGAATAGCATCGGTGTTTCCAGCCAATCTTCCAGCTGTTCGAGAACTTCGAGTCGTTCTTTTCGGAGTTCCCTTTTTTCAGATGTATTAAGATTGTTCATCACTCCTCTAGCGCCCTAACTACTGCCAAGTATCGCTCCTCAACATCTTTTCGGTCTAACTCTTCGGGTATATTCTCCTGACTACCGCGTTGGATCATTTGGGCATGACGTAGTAGTGCGGCGCGGTCTTTTTTGTGTTGGGTGCGCGATGCGATGAGAGCGATCGCTTCCAGCAATCGAATTACCACCGCTACATCGGGTTTGCTGTACTGTCGAATCTGGTTAAAGGCAGCGTCAAGTAATTCTGCAAACGTCACCGGATTAGCGATCGCTCGCAGGTTGTTGTCGTTGTCGTAGCGGTAGGGCGAGGGAAAATCTCTCTCCGCCAGACGGCAAAGTGCAGCCGTTAGCTGGTTAATACACTGGATCGCCGTGAACGGATCGTTGATGCCAGGAGAAATAGCACGAGCGGCAATTTCAACTAACTGATTGATGGGGAATTCTACATCCTGTTGTTCAGTGCGTTGCTCGCCAAAAATAAATGCTTGGTTCAGGTGGTGGGTGAGTTTTTTATTCACCCGTTCTCCAGGCCAAATCATCACCATTTCGCTTCCTTCCACAACAAACTTGCCGGGGCGATATTTTAGACACAGGAGGAGGTCTTTTGAGGTGGCGATCTTCATCAACCGCTCCTCATCAATTGCTTGAAGATAACCGCTTTCTTTCGCCAAGATAGGAGTCGCTTCCTTCTCAAAATCGGAGGGGATTTCCGCCACCGACCGCTGCTTTGGGACTGATTTACCCTGCCCGATCTTCTGCGGAAACAAGCGATCGATGGCATTGTCCAACTCTCTGCCAACATCTCTGATGATATGGGATGCCTGCATCGAGGTTGAGACATGATGGATAAAGTAGATCAGGACGCCAATACTGGCGAGCGCTAGCACCATGCCGATCGTGACGGAGATTTGCGGCACAAATACGTTGTAGTCATCTCCCCGGACGGTTCGCAGTACCAGCAAGCAGTAGATGAATGTACCGATAAACGTGCCCAGGACGACTTGATTGCCCGTATCCTGCATGAAGTTCCGCATCAGTCGCGGCCCGAATTGTGAGGAAGCGAGAGTGAGGGCAACAATTGTAATCGAGAAGGCAGTACCAGCAACGGTAATCATCGAACCAGCAACAGATGAAAGCAGCGTTCTCGCCCCATCTGGCCCGCCGGTGTAGATCCAGCCCAACGACTCTATGGGGCCAGATTTGGCTGCTCGATCAAGGCTTAACATTCCGAATGCCAACGCGATCGCCATGAGCGCCATCAGGGTTGGCACAAACCAGTAGCTAGAGTGGAGCGAGTCCCACAGTTTCCCCAGCTTGATGTTTTTCATCAATTATTTTTCATCAATTATCGTCGGCAGTATGAGGGCGATCGGGGTTCTCGTCTCTATGGCTACCATTACCGTCTCTTTGGACACGCATTTCAGCTAGCTTCCTGAGCGAACCGCCGATGCTGCGCGGTTTTGGCACTTCTTGATTCCCAGCAGGCCATCCTTCACGCTGACGTGCGCGATCGCCATCTGTCTCTTCGGTTTGGTCGTGGAAAAGGATTTGCTGCGTCGGGAAGGGCATATCAATGCCGTTGGCAGTGAGCTTATTTTTAATAGCAGTGAGAACCTTGTCCTGCTTATCAAGAATATCTGCACGTCGCGGCGGCTTTACCCACCAACGGGCGCGGATGTTTACGGTACTGTCAGCAAGATCCACTACAAGGGCGTCGGGAGCTGGATCTTGCAAAACATCATCGACGCTAGCGATCGCTTCCAGAATCAGTTGTTTCGCCCGGTCAATGTCGTCGCCGTAACCAATGCCGATATCGTACTGTAGTCGGCGGTTCTCGAAGGCAGTATTAACTGTCACCGAATTTGTGAACAGTTCAGAATTAGGAATCACAATCCGGCGACCATCGTAAGTTCTGATTGTTGTGGCGCGTGTCTGAATATTTTCAACTGTTCCCTCAAAGTCTTTGAAAACAATTTGGTCATCGATCTGGAAAGGCTCAGTCAACAGAATCAGAATACCAGCTAGGAAATTCTGGAGAATATCGCGGAATGCAAAACCAATTGCTACCCCACTAATCCCCAACAATTGCACCAAATCCCCTGCCTTGAATGTCGGAATGACAATAGATAAGGCGACAAATAAACCTATTAATATGGTTAACCCTTGCGACAACCGCCCAAGTACCAGCCCCAAATTCCGAGCATGGCGATACCTGCGGGTGAGGCGTTTAACCAGCGATCTGATCGCGATCGCGCCGAACCAAAATAGTGCAAATACGATTAGTGCTAATACCAAGTTTGGCAGCAGGATGATCGCACCCTCGATCATTCCCTGAATCTTATCCCACGCTGTTGATACTGATTCTCCTAGATTCATTACTTGTTCACATATACAACAAACCGTGTTAATTCTAATAGAAAATCAATAATCTACACTCTCTCTGTGGTCAGTATTTCTATTACCCAACTTGTCATAACAATGACCAACCTTTTACGTGGTCAGTTTATTTTTTGAGCCCTTTGTCCCTATTTTTAGGCAATAATTTACTTTGCATCTATCCAATGGTAGGTTAAAAAATACCATCAGAACGCATACGCATTCATCTTGGCACCTGCCAAATTTTTATAGTTTTGTCAAAGCTGCCACTAGCAATTATTTGTCCATCGGCGCTAATCGCAATCGACTTAACCCAACCGGAATGCCCGGTGAGGTTGCGAATTAGTTCCCCAGTGGGAATATTCCAAATTTTGATAGTTTTGTCCACACTGCCACTAACTAATGTCTGTCCATCTGGGCTAATAACAATGGCATTAATATAGCTAGAATGTCCGCTAAGGGTGCGAAGATTTTTGCCTGTGGACATATCCCAAATTTTGATAGTTTTATCCGCACTACCACTTGCTAATATTTGTCCATCTGAACTGATGGCAACAGAATTAATAGGTTGAGAATGCCCGGTGAGAGTATGGATATTTTTGCCTGTGGACATATCCCAAATTTTGATAGTTTTGTCCGCGTTGCCACTGGCTAATATTTGACCATCTGGGCTAAGGGCAACAGAATTAATAGGCTGAGAATTTCCGGTGAGGGTACGAATATTTTCTCCTGTAGATATATTCCAAATTTTGATAGTTTTATCAGCGCTACCACTGACTAAAGTTTGCCAATCGCTGCTAATAGCAACGGAATTAACTGGGGCGGAATGTCCCTCTAGTCGGCGGATTTCTTTGCTTGCGGATATATTCCAAATTTTTACAGTTTTATCAGCACTGCCACTCGCTAAGGTTTTCCCATCTGGGTGAATGGCAATAGAATTAATATAGCTATCATGCCCGTTGATGGTGCGGATTATTTTCCCAGTATATCTATCCCAAATTTTGATAGTTTTATCAGCGCTGCCACTTGCTAAAATTTCCCCGTCAGGGCTAATGTTGAGGGAATTAACATGGCTGGTATGCCCGGAAAAGGTTCTGGCTACAGAAAGATTTTCATAGGGGATTGTTTTGGGTGATGCTGGGTTGTATTGCGAAATTCCATATGCGCCTAATCCGATAGCGATCGCGATCGCGCCCCCAACTAGCCATTTATTTTTATCAGTTTGACCAATTTTAGTTGGCGAGTTGGGCGACTTCCAAGATAGAAATCTAGAACTAACCGCACCTATACCCATAAGATGGTTGGCATATAGTTTATTTCCAGACAATTGCCGCGAAATCTTATCTATATCATCTAAAATTTCCTGAGTATTCTTGTGACGCGCCGCTGCTGTACGCGCCATCAGTTTATCAATTAAATCTGCAAGCTGAGGTGAAATATCAGGCGCATGACGTCGCCAGTGGAATTGATCGGTTAGGGGTTCGTAAATAGCATGATCTGTTGCTTGCTTTCCTGTCAGTAAATAAACAAAAGTACGCCCCAAAGCATAGAAATCTGATTGCGGTACTGCATGACCTTTTTCTTGCTCTGGTGGCGTGTAACCAGCGGAACTAATCTTAGTGACTCTACCTGCACCGCCGACTTCTGCAAGATAGGTATATGTCATTTCTCTAGCAGTGCCAAAGTCTATTAATACTAGATGCCCTGTGGAACGCATCATAATATTGGCTGGTTTAATATCGCGGTGAAAGTAGTTTTTTTGATGTACTATATGTAAAATTTGTGCCAGTTGTTTTAACCAGTTAAGAGCAAGCTGCTGACTTATCGGGCAATCGCCCTGCTGTTTCATCCACTGCTTTAAGTTAAGTCCGTCAATTTTCTCCATGATGATGCAATGCACTGGCTCTTTGCAGTTTCTGGGATAAAACTGAAAATAACCATCAGGTTCCATTTTGGGAATACCTGGATGATTTAGCTGGCTCAATACATCTGCTTCTTGCTGGAATAGCTCAACAATTTTGGGGTTTTTGTTATGTTCTTGTTTTAGTATCTTCAGGATTTGGGGAGCTGCTCCCTCATAAGCTTCATATATATTGCCAAATCCGCTGTTGTCACTCAGCAGGCGCATCACCTGATAGCGCCCTTGGAGCAACAACTCTGAGCCACAGTTGCGACATATACGGTTGTTGGCATTGGCGGGATCGTTTGGCTTGGGGCAGAAGGGGTTGATGCAGTAGCTCATACATAGCTACAGAATTGGGCTATCCCTACTATACGGCGGGAATTGTAAATTATACACCCCAAGGTAGGCTGAAAAATGCAATGGTTGTTGTATATAGCGGCTTTTAGCTGGCTATACAAAAAGAATAGGCTTTTTTACCTATTCTACAAACACGATATGTAACCTTAGTACTTCTCATTCCCAGTCAGATGCTGGGAATGAGGTAACGAGGTGCCTTGATGATATTATTTTCCAGAGTTTCCCTGCGGCTTAATTGTGCAGCGGTCGAACCATTCCTGGTAAGTTTGTTGATGTTTTGCATCTTCAAGAATGATTTCCACTCGCACTTTCGCGCAACCGTGAGGCCGCTGATGTGCGATCGCATCTAAAATTCTACTAGCTGTTTTTGGCGAATCAAACTCGCCCCTTACTGTTGGCTGACTGTTTGGGCTTGCAGCTCCATTGTTTAAACGTATAGTTTCAGTCAGCTCAACTCCAGAGATATCTTCTTGTCCTAAATCAATTTCTGCTAATTGCTTATGTTCTGGGCTGACTTGTTCAACAATCAAAATCTCCCGTCGAACTGGAATCTCTACCATCCGCGTTTGGATTTCTTTGCGAACAATAACTTCGCCTACTTTATGTTTGCTACTGTCTACGACTAATCGTTCTTCTAGCAAACGAATGATTTCTTGTTCTACAACTTCTGCATCTGAAGTGTTAGAATCTGACATAAGTTTCTCCGATTGCTTTTGGTTATTATTTAATTGTATTGCTGTTGGGGTGACAGATGCAGTAGAGCTTTCAGTTGATGAGCGTGTAGGCATTACCGACGTTTGTGGAATTTCTGCCAATTCCCCATCCCCATTTGGTATTATATAATCTGCTGAATACTCTATTTCCGATTGGCTGACATCTACATAGAGCGTTTTATCTGCTGAGTCTACTTGCTGGATGTGCTTGCTTCTAATTAAAAATAGACTGGAGACTGGCTCAGCTTTAGCCGGAAATATGACTAAGTTTAACTGACGAGTTGGGTCTAGAATTACATCCTTCACCTCACCCAGCAGCAAACCTTGCCGATCCTTGGCGGTATAATTTTTTAGCTTATTCTTCAACTTGCTCAACAAGACATTGATCCGAATATCGTTTTCTTCTGAACCCTGATTTTTTGGCAATGTTTCGTTGTTCATTTTATAGAGCTTACTAAAATTTTTTTTTGACGCAAAAACCTATTTATTATCTGTTGGTTAACGGGTGTTTGTAAAGCTGGCTAATTTCGGCAACCTTCGCCCATGATCTACTTTACAAACACCCCCTTATGCTGCGATTATCCTAAAAATTAGGTGGTGTAATTCTCATCCATCCAACAAATCGGTAGGCTTTCGCCTGAAGGAAAAACCAATTTTTCCTTTTGATAAGTAGCCGGTTCCTGTTCCTCTTGTCCTGCTTGGTCTCTTCCAGAGACAGCACTTGAAGTAGGGCTAATTAGAGGCTGAATATCGATTATTTCAATCAAACTGCCGGATTCTTTATCTTTGAGAAACATAGAAGATGCCTAAATTGGGGTTCACTGGAAAGGATTTACCGTGTTACAGATACCTGGTAAGCATACAGGCACTGAGAAACGGGAATATCCCACTTTTGTATAAACGCCAGACGACTAAAGTCGCAGCTACTCAACCAAAGCCCACCTGCGCGGGCTTTTTCTATTAGCCTGTTCTCGCTACGGCTTGGTTTGTGTAGCCACACCCTTAACGGTGTGGGGGTATATTTCCAAAAATAGGATACACCCGCTTACACGGTTATTTGTCTATCAAAATCAACTCAACAACCGTATAGTCACGAGGGCTAATTAAATTCGGTCGGTGGGTAAGTTGGTAGAGCGATCTACAAACGTTTGATCGGTGGTGTTAACATCTAACTCTTCGCGACGGATGGTTTCTTCAGCATCCACTGTTTCGCGGTCTACTACTTTGCTGACTCGCACTTCTTCACGTACAAAAGCTTCTTTGTGAATGTCAGGAGTTTCTTCGTAGATTTCCATGCGTGCTACTTCGCCTTCTTGGAAACTAACAGTTCCCGGAGCAACTGCTTGACCTGCATCTGCTGGGGTAACTCGCTCAATTACAACTCTCTCTTTTTCAATTGGCACTGAAACTCGTGCTGTTTCCGTTTCAATGTGCTTGCCAACTGTAACCTCACCTGTTTTTACGCGAGTTTTGTTAGCAATAAGTCGCTCTTGGTACAGTTTGAGAGTTTGATGATCGCGATCGTTGATCTCGTACAAAGAGGGTTCTTGCTGATAGTTATAGGTGCTGCGGTCATATGTGGCATCAGCTACCGGGCTAACAGATGCACCCGTAGTTGGAGCGCGATAAACTCCTCTTACCTGTTCTTCATAATCATAATCAGTTGTCATGCGATCGCTATATTCGGGTAGAGCTTCTGCTTGCTCTCTAGTCATGCCGCTAACGTATACGCGATCGCTATTATAATCAATTCTAGAGCGACCAATTGGTAGCAAAACTTTTTTGCCAAAAATCCAAAATCCTAAGTCAACCACTAGATACCGTAAGTGACCTTCTTCGTCAACTAAAACGTCGGTAACGTTGCCAAATTTTTCTTCATTAGATCCTTCAGTATAGACACTCATCCCTTGAAGGTCATTGCCACCAAAAGTGTCGCGGTAGTTTGGATCAAAATCTTCTATTTTTAAAAGAGCCATGCTACTTTCCCTTAAGTTGTTACATCTCTATGTTATTTACTTTACAAATATCTCGAATTTGCTTCCTCTCCCCAGCGACTGAATTCCCTAAGATAATCAAGCTCATCTAAAGGTGTAAAACAGTTGATACTAAAGCTTAGATGTGCGGAATTTTGAATATTGAGGTTTAATTTTGCGTCTATAACAAGCAGCAGTTTTAAGTAATATTAAGTATATTAATTGAGCCGAGCCAGCTAATATATATAAATGCTTATTTATATATATATAAAAATTAATATTTTTGACAAAAATAAGGATTATAAGTATATAAGAAAAGGTTAAAAAATAAATCTGCCGGACGGTAGATAGTGAGGATGTATAATCAGTCGTGGTTAAAGCTGGTGGAAAAACACCGAGCGATCGCAGTCATAAGAGCGCCACAGATGGAACTTGGTCGCCAAATGGCTCTAGCTGTGGCATCGGGAGGGATGCACCTAATTGAAATTACTTGGAATAGCGACAAAGCAGCAGAGTTAATTGCCCATTTGCGTTCCGAATTACCAAATTGCACAATTGGCACAGGAACGATATTGAATCTAGAACAGCTAAAGAGCGCGATCGCATCTGGCACCCAGTTCGTCTTCACTCCTCACGTTGACCCCACCCTGATTAAAGCAGCAAATGATAGCGGCGTACCGATGGTGCCTGGGGCGCTTTCCCCCACGGAAATTGTCACCGCTTGGGCTACAGGTGCCAGCTGCGTGAAAGTGTTTCCCGTCGGCGCTGTAGGCGGACAGAGATATATAAAAAGTTTACAAGGGCCATTGGGACACATTCCCTTAATTCCCACAGGCGGCGTAACCCTGGAAAATGCCAAAGAATTTCTACTAGCGGGAGCGATCGCAGTCGGAGTTTCCGGCAGTTTATTCCCCGAAAAGGGGAATACCATACATTCTGAATCTGAGCAATATGCGCTCATCGCCCAACGCGCCCAAACTCTGATGCAAAACTTAGTAAATTACCAGACAGGCTGATTTAGGATTAAGCTAATAAAATCCGATATCCATTGATGCCATTAGTTAGAAAGAGTTTTTCGTTGAATTTCTCTGTTCTGACACACCAAATCAGCCGAAGAGCCATGAAAAGCATCATTTGTCCTGCCTTAAAAAGTCGCCCAGTGGCTTTATTTGCTAGTGCAGTGCTGACGCTTACGGCGATGAGTGCCTGGGTAAAACCAGCTTTGACACAGCCACAAGGCGCGATAATCTCCAGCAAAATGCAGGAGTTGCAACAATCGGATCAACGCTGGATTCAGATCGATCTGACAAAGCAACGCCTGATTGCTTGGGAAGGCTCAAAACCTGTGTATGCGATCGTTGTATCCACTGGCAAGCGTTCCACTCCCACCCGCATCGGTACTTTTGCCATAAAATCTAAGCACCGCTATAACCGGATGCGCGGCGAAGGTTACGATGTTCCTAACGTTCCCTATACGATGTACTACTACGGAGGTTATGCAATTCACGGTGCTTACTGGCATCGTCGCTTTGGCACTCCAGTCAGCCACGGTTGCATAAATCTGGCAGTGAATCATTCTAAATGGCTATATAACTGGGCTTCAGTGGGAACGCCAGTGGTTGTTCATAAATGAAGAGATTGGGGATTGGGGAAGGGGGAAATTCCCAAATCAAAACTCTAATTCCAAGTAAACAAAAGTAACAATGATGTGAGGGGTGAATCGTGGAAAACTTAATTCGTTTTTCTTGGTTACGTCGGCGTGGAACTTTCTGGACAGTTGTGGCACTGTTGTTTACAGCTTCGTGTTTTTGGATAACACCAACTGAGGCGGCCTCCAAATCATCAAGATCAACGCAGGTTGGTGCGCCATCACTACAGTTCAACAAAATTACTAGGTCGAGGAAAAAAGTTCGAGTCAAAAAAGCTGCAAGAGGACGACGCTGGATACAAGTTGATTTATCAAGTCAAAGATTGGTTGCTTGGGAAGGAAAGAAAAGAGTTTATTCCTACCGCATCTCCAGCGGTAAGCGTTCAACCCCCACTCGCCTCGGAACTTTCGCTATTCAAAGAAAGTATCGCTCAACTCGGATGCGCGGCAGAGACTACAACGTTCCCAATGTACCTCATGCAATGTACTACTCTGGAGGCTATGCGATTCATGGAGCCTACTGGCACAATCGTTTTGGCAGACCTGTCAGCCACGGCTGCGTCAATCTTCCGGTAGGAGCAGCTAGAAGGTTATACAGCTGGGCGCCAGTAGGGACTAAGGTGGTTGTGCAGAGGTAATGGGGATTGGGGATTAGGGATTGGGGATTGGGGATGGGGAAAAGTCTTATCTATTCCCTACCCCGAACTCCTTCCCACCTCTCCCTAACCCTCTCCTCTTAGGAGAGGGAAGCCGAATAAATGTTTTATACGAGCAAGGGTAGCCAGAAGCCCCTCCCCTTGTAGGGGAGGGGTTGGGGAGAGGTCAAACGATTGATTTTCAACTCAGAGACTCGGAACGAGAAAGTCAGCTAAGTTGAACTACAGACTGATTTTCTAATAAGGTTTGGTTTGTTAGCAGGTCTTGGACGGTGATTCTGAGGAAGCGATCGCGATCTACTTGAAACTGGAGTTTAACGCGATCGCTCCCAGGATAGCCAGGCGGTGCGAGTTGGGCAATGCTACGCGCCCCTTCTCTGTCGTTGAGGGGTTGCACTGATGTATCACCCCCAAGACGGCGAGTAACTAAGCGATCGCCTTCAAAATATACTTCTGTACCGCCAGTTTCCGCTCCTATTTCGCCGATAATTAGTTCAATGCTGGGTTGGTTTTCCACCGAGGCACCCAAGAGTAGTTCTACCGGATCGCTCATCGGGTAAGCTTGTCCGGAGTTAATCAGTTTATGCCAGTTGTGGCGATTGTTACGCCGATCCCAGTAGCGGATGCCGTAACTATGGTAGAGAAAATCTTGCAGTTCGACACCCAAACTCAGCTGGAGTGCGCCGGATGCGATCGCTTCAAACGGGCGATCGCATTTGATTTTACTAATATCAAAATATTGTTGCACCCAAGTCTGCACAGCCGGAATTTGCACTGTACCGCCAACTAATAAAACTGCATCAATGTCTGAAACTTCGATACCTTGGCGACGTGCTTGTTGCAAAACTTGAGTCATCGACTCGTCTAAACGGTCGAAAAATTGGTGTTCTTTGAGGATAGTTTCAAACTGCGAACGATCTAGTTCTAGCTCGTAGCTTTCAAATGTTTCATCATTGAAATACACCTCACTCGCTTGAGTTTGACTAGACAGTTGAATCTTTAACCGTTCCGCCAGTCGCGTCGTTAACGGTGTCGCCTTCAACCTCTGAGTTTTGGCAAAGTAATCAACCACCCAATTGTCAATATCCGAACCCCCCAGATTTTGCCCAGCTTTCGCCAACACGCGGGCAGTTTTTGCCTTCTGCGCTGACTCATTCAAAGGTTTCTTACCCCACTTGAGGATAAAACCCAACGGCTTCTTATCTGCCTTAATATCTAACCGCACCAGGGAAAGATCCAGCGTCCCGCCGCCGAAATCGACCACCAGCAACACGCCCCCTTCTGCCATTCCGTAACCCAAAGCTGCTGCTGTGGGTTCATCCAACATCCGCACCTGTTCTACTGGCAAATCATCGCATACTGCCGAAAGCCAGTTGCGGTAAGCTTCAAAGCTGTCTACTGGCACAGTTAATACCAGCGACTCTACTCCCCCCCCGCTGTTCGGGAGGGCTGGAGAGGAGTTATTTTCTGCAAGTTTCTCAATAATTTGTTGGAGAAACAATTTCCCAACTTGCTCAAAAGTAATTATCTGCCCGTCCAATTCTGGGATGAAGCCTTGGATATCAGCACCAATTCCCCGCTTAAAGTTGCGGAAAAAGCGCGGATCTGCGCTGAGGTCAAGACCGCGATCGCGCACTGCTTGCCCGACCACAACCGTTGATAGCGTTGCATCCTCAACATAAAGCAAACTGGGAATCAGCGGAGGATTCTGCTCAAACTTTACCGATAAACCAGGTAGGCTAACGGTTTCTGGCTGCTGGGTTGCTGCGTTCCAGCGAGCAATTACGGTGTTGCTAGTTCCAAAATCAATTGCGATCGCCATTCAGGATCAGTTCACCGACACGCCGGGATAAGGTCTTTCAAAGCATTTTACCAGGATGCTGTTTTCCTTTGGCTTGTTGTGTCTGAAGGTTGCCAAACCCTATGCAGCCGAACGCTTCTGACACATTCCGTATTTTTATATACTTTTTTCCTTGCATTTAGGATACATCTCTGGTATTTTCCAACTACGTCTTTGGACATATGGCAAGAAAATGAAACATTTTTTAACATGGGAAGCAACAAAGGGAGTTTAAGGAATAAGAATTAGTCCTCAAGCCCTTGAATAACCACATCAACACAAGTTCCTTAAAGGGAAAGGGCTGAAATTATGAATAATCCGCAAACAACGGAAGCTAATGATTTTTTAGGAAGCCTCAAAAGCGGTTTATGGATCTTCGGTGTATCCTCTTGGCTATTTGGAATCACTGATAGAAGTATTGCGTCCTTCGCTGATGGCTACCTTTCTGCATTAGATATTACTCAGTTGTTTACAGCTTCCTTCTTTTTTGTAAGTTGGCTGTTTTTGAAACCAGCATCTATCAAAGCTTTCGTCCCACAGCCTTTTAGAAAGTTTTTCCGGGTGCAACAAGAAGCCAACAGTTAAAGGCAAAACGCATGAAACAAATGCCTAGTAATTTGTAGTAATTCGTAGGTTGGGTTGTAGCTTGCTTGGGTGTAGCGGTACGCAAGTGTGATCCAACGACTCGCTTTCATCTACTGAATGTTGGTTTGCGTTCCAAGCGCCCAACCTACTTTCTTTTCTACATTCTTTCATAGAAAAGGCAAGAAATAGCACTAGCGGCACTTCAAGGTACAACGCTGCTATCCGAATCAGCCTGACTTGCATTGCACAATGTTTCAAGCAATTTCGATCTATCTGTTTGTAGGTCAAACAAGTGTAACCCAAACCGTTCAGACAATTCCTTACAAACTTGCATTCCCCTAACACTGCTACCGTGGGAGTCGAGGGGAGGCGAGAAAATTCCAATTCCCATTTGTTGCGGCACAACTACAAGCAATCCACCCGACACCCCACTTTTTCCGGGAAGACCGACTGTATATGCCCATTCTCCGGCAAAGTCGTACATTCCGCAAGTGTACATCACAGTCAAAATATCTCTGACATAGCGCGAATCAACGGCACGATCTTTAGTAATTGGGTTAATACCATTATTGGCGAGAGTCGCTGCCATTACTGCCAAATCGCGACAATTAACCATCAGGGAACACTGCTGAAAATACAAATCCAGCGCCTCTTCAATTTTTGCGTCAATCATGCCAAAATTCAGCATGAGATGCGCCATTGCCCGGTTACGATGTCCAGTAGTGCGTTCAGACATGAACACGGGCATATCTATAAAAAGATTGTGACCCACATAGCGCTGAAACATATCCAGCATCCGCACAAGACGTTCAGTAGGCCCCGATCCTTTGATTAAACTGGTGGTAGCGATCGCGCCTGCATTTACCATTGGATTATACGATCGCTTGGACGATTCATCCAACACAATCGAGTTGAAAGAATCCCCCGTTGGTTCCACCCCAACCCGCGTCAAAACGTAATCTCGTCCATGATCTTCCAATGCCATTCCATACACAAATGCCTTGGAAATCGACTGGATGGTGAATAATTGTTCGTAATCGCCCACCTCATATATTTGACCATCTACAGTAGCAATGCAAATGCCGAACCAATCCGGGTTTGCTTTCGCTAATTCTGGGATATAGTTCGCCAATAAGCCGTCACGCATTGACTTGTACTTGAGATGCAACTCGTTGAGAAAGTTTTGAAGGATGGGAGATTCCATAAAAAGGTAATTATGTAAAAGGCAAAATAATTCTTCAATTTTGCCTTTTTCTTAACTCTTAGCGATTAACGCAAACTTTCAGCCGCTTGTTTAATAGGTGCCAGCAACTCCAAAGGTACGTGAAGCATATTGAGTGAGTGACGTTCTGGGCCTACAGAATCAGAATTGGGGCCATGATAATCACTGCCACCCGTCATCAGTAAACCATACTCAGCGCACAATTTCTTTAAATTATTAATTTCTTTCGGACTGTGGTTGGGATGATAAACTTCAACACCCATCAAACCAGCTGTAACTAATTCCTTCAGCACTTGTTCAACTTTACCGCCTCGGAACAAGTAAGGATGCGCCCAGACTGGAACTGCACCGCAAGAACGTAACAGAGTAATACCCTCAACAATCGAGAACTTCTCGTAATGCACGTAAGCGGGTTTGTCATCGCCCAGCAGAATGTCGAAAGCTTCCCGCGACGATTGGAAATAACCCGCTTTTACGAGGGCAGTGGCAATATGAGGACGACCTGGTGCCATACCTTCTCCTAACTGGGGTAACTCAATTGGGTAGCCTAGTTCTGCCAATTTCGCTACCATTTCTTGAGAACGGCGTTTGCGTCCTTCGATGCGATCGCGCAAAGGTTCTCGAAGCTTCTGGGCATCAGGATAAAATCCTAAAATATGCAATGAGCAGTCATTGTGAACGGTACTCAGTTCAAGTCCGGGGACAATTTCCAGGTTGTGCGGTTTAGCAGCAGCAAACGCCTCATCCCAGCCATTCATCGTATCGTGATCGGTGATGGCGAGGGCGCAAACTCCAGCATTCACTGCGGCTTCAACCAGTTCGCTTGGGGTGAGAGTTCCGTCTGAGTAAGTTGTGTGGGAGTGTAATTCTAGCATTCTTTAATTGTAATTATTTCTGCGATTTGCGCCTTTGGATGCACCGCACTAGCAGAAAGGTTATCCACCCTGCTATTAGGCTGAATATAGCAATCCTAAACGAGTTGTGAAATATTTTTTCGTTTGCAGCGCTTTCTCGCCACGAGAGCGATAGGCATCTTGCCTAAACTTTGTCCCTGCACCTTAAAGATAACATAAAAAGAGGTTTTTATAACTCTAATTAAATTGTTATAATCTGCATATTCAATTTCAGAGAGAAGACATAGATATACACATAAAGTGAGGAAGAAATAATGGAAGATAAAACCTATTTAGAGCTATCTGAATCAGATTCCAGTTCTCACAAATTTTATGAAGTAATTGTCAACGATACGGAAGTATCCATTCGCTATGGTCGCATTGGCGACTCAGGACAAACTCAGGTAAAAACCTATCCAACCCCGGAAAAAGCCAAAGCTGAGGCGACGAAAAAGATTAACGAGAAACTGAAGAAAGGTTACGAACAAGCAGTTATGGGAGTGCGAAGTAAACGTCCCATTACTCGACGGGAAATAAAGAGCGATCGCTCAACTGCAAACCAAGCACCTGTAGTTTGGAAATTTGCCTCTTCTTCCCCTGCTTTCGGCATTTTTATTGACAACTCGCGCTGTTGGGTTGGCAATCAAGCGGGTCAAATTTTTGCTCTCAGCCATACGGGAATTGTCCAAAATCAGTTTCGGCTTCCTGACGGCGTGAAGTGTATTGTCGCTGATGAAGGTTGGCTTTATGCGGGATGCGATGATGGCAAAGTATACGATTTGACAGGAAAAATTCCCCGCGTTGCTTATGAAATTGCCCCCGATGTAAATATTTTCTGGCTTGATATTAAAGATGCAATTCTCGGTGTTTCTGATGATACTGGAAATGTTACAACTATCAATCACGAAGATGAGTCTCAATGGACTAAAAAAAGTAGTGGCGAGTATGGCTGGATGGTGCGCTGCGATGAGATTGGTATCTATCACGGTCACAGCAACGGCGTAACCATGTATGACTGGGAAGATGGAACGAAGATTTGGAATCAAAAGACTCGTGGCGGGGTGCTGTTTGGCTGGCAAGAAGAAGCATTTGTATATGCTAGTACCAGTGAGAATCAAGTTTATTGCTTCACGAAGAAAGGCGAAGTTAGCACAATATATCAATGTGATGCGCCGGTTTATTCTTGCGCCACTGCTGAAGAAGGTAAATATGTCTTTGCAGGCGACAATTGCTCCTCGATTTATTGTTTTAGTCAGCAAGGAGAGCGTCTTTGGAAACTTGCCACTGGCTGCGGTTCTGCCTTCTCCATGCAGTTTATAGATGACCATCTCTACATCGTCACCACCGATGGTTCTCTTGCTTGCATCGACGCTAGTGAAACTGCAATCAAAGCGGCGCAAGCGGGTACAGTTCCCCAGGCTATTAACATTAAAGCACCTACCGCCGTTGCCGCAGCCATTCCTTCTAATACTTTAGACACGACATCAAATGCTACTCACGGTGTAATTGTAGAATGTTTCCAAGAAGGCGGGAAGTTAAGAATTCGCGCTGTTTCTCCTGGTTACAATCCCAATTGGAAAGTACAATTTCCCCAGGAGATTCGCTCCGAAGGTGCGCGTTATCTGGTGGAAGAGGTGCGCGCATCTTCTCGTGGCGGATTTTATCGTGCTTTTGGGGATATCAAGAAATTAGTGTAGTAGTTGTAGGTTGCGCGATCGCTTGCTCTAACCTATACGATCGCGCCTCTTTTACAGAATGCGATCGCTATAATAGTGTATAGCGTCCCAAGTAATGGAGGAAACCATAGTGTTTGATTTTTTTACTGGTCTTTTTAAGCCCGGCGACAGTCGCAGTGAACTAGAAAGATATATTGAGGATGAGTTGAAATTTCGCGAACAAGAGTTTGTAAAATATGTTGTAATGCAAAGTAGGTTTGATGTTAATTCGGCTGAAAGAAACTGGTTCACGAGTCAAGATAAATCAAAACAGAGAGCTTATTTGTTACTCCTGCTTGAATGCGAAAGCCAGTCAGGCAAAGAAACATATGAGCAAGTAGGTAATTTACATTTTTTATCTCCTGAGTTCAAAAAAGCGAGGGATCTAAATATGAAAAAATATGGTTTACACCTTTGGGGAGATGATTTTTTTCAATTTCATGAGCCTCAACTCCAATAAAGTTTTGTTTGAGAACACGTATAGCAAATTACTGCAACTGATATTCTGGGTTGTGTCACCTTTGATTACAAGCGTTATCAATCGCACTGATTCTAGTTAATAGGAGGCTTTACTTCATATTAATTTCAAAAGTTATAAAATAGCTTGTTTATATTTAATTTTATCCAGCTTAGCTATATGCGTTCTATCTGTCTCACAACTTTAAAAAACTGGTATTAAGAGCCTGGGAGAACTAACTTATGGTTGATCGTCCATATAGCTCAAGTAATATTACAACAGAAGAAGCACCCTTTAAAGATTACTTTGAGCAATTGGTGTTTGAGTTTGGGGAACAGTACGAAATATGGAGTCGGAAGGAAGATTTTGGTCGAAGGATAGCCGCTAGTGTAGTAAATCGTCGCTCATTGGTTGCTGTGATTATTTACTTCAAATACAAAAGCATTAGCATCTCTCATCCTCTCAACGAAGAAGTAATTGATCTAATACGGCAGCACTTAATATCAGATGCAACAGAAGATTTACAAATTAATGTTCTATCTTCTCTGCAAGATGCTTGATAATTGGCTGAATAAACGCACAGGCAATAACTCAAGTTACGATGTAAATTTATCTGCTGAAGGTTGTACTGACTAGCGGAATGGGCTACCATTTGGTAGTCTATTAGCGGAGGTTTTAGAAGTAGCAGGATATGAGTTTTTTTTACATTGCTCATTCTTGTGCATTTGCTCGGCACTTAGAATTTTGTATCATAGCAATCTAGAGTGCCTTCAATAATCCTGCTACTTTGATTCAGGCAGTTCAGAGTGCGATAACTTAATTAAAAACTGTTTTACTGAACTAACCTGCGAATCTTTCCATAAGCAACATAAGATCCGCCATTCTTCGCCTCTTCCACTTCATCAACTACATAGAGAACGTTTTCTTCTCGAATGTCGCGGGGAAAGCGGATGTTGTAGTTAGGATCGTACCCATCGGACACGACTCTGGCTCTCAATTTACTGCCTTCTTTCACGCACTGAACGATAACTCCATCACCTACAGTATCAATTGTTTCTAAATCGGCGGCAGAAGCTGGTGCATTCAGCTTTTGTCGTTTCGGACTGGAAGAAGATGTACCATTTTGAGATGATGCGGCGCGTTCTTGTCCGGGTTGCACTAAGCGGCGAATGTTACCGGAGACGCGATAAAAGCTACCGTCAGCAGATAGATTGATTTCATCAACGATGTAGGTGACACCTTCTTCCCGAATATTGCGGGGGAATTGCACGTTGAAATCAGGATTGTAACCGTCAGAAATGACGTGAATCCGCAACTTACCACTAACGCGATCGCATTTTACCAAAACTCCCGCATCCACGCTGGAAACCGCTTGTAAGCTGTTGGCACTCGCAGCAAGTCCGCGCAATTTCAAATCGCCGCGATCGCGTGTAAGAGCTTGGTAAGATTGATCTCGCATCTCCTTGCGACTGACACTATCAAACTTTCTGCTCTCCAGGCGTTGTGCATAATAATCCAGTTGTTCCATCTCTTCGGCAACTTCAAAGGATTCATGCAATGCTTTCAGCTTGAGATCCTCGATTGTCTTGCGAAGTTTCTGGGATGCGGCGGTATAATCTCCTTTGTCAGCGAGTGCGATCGCTTCATCTTTTACCTTACCAATCCTCAGCTTACTTGCTTGCTCCACAACCGCTGCATCTGGCTGCACGTTACTGGCTGATTCAGCATCAGCAACCATTATACTGATCGGGATTTCGTCAGTAAATTCTTGGATGCTGCCATCGACAACCGCTTGATATTTATAAGCAACGGTGGCAATATTTGTTACTCCAATATTGGTTTGCGGAGGTATTGACAATTCTACGGCTAACTGCTTATTTTCTACCTCATAAACATCGCCGCAGAAAACTTCCAGGTTGTTGCCAATCGAATTGGAGCGGTAATTGTTGAGAATCCCGGTAATTTGTACAGAATCTTCTGGTTGCAGCGTCACAGTCAGATTTTGGGCGACAACAGACGTGAGGCTTTCTAGTTCAATTCTGAATACATCAGTAGCATCGTCAGGTGATTGGATGAAATAAAAGTTTCCCCCGGCAGCATTTGCCATGCCGATGAGCAAATCTTCATTAAAATAAGTTCCAAACCCTAAAGTTGTAGTAATGATTCCTTGTTCGGCTTGTTGTCTTGCAGTGTTGATTAATACTTGAGAATCAGTAATGCCAACATTCGCCTGTCCATCTGTTAATAATAAAACGCGATTGATGCGTTCTGTGGACTGCTGAGATTTTACATTGTCGCATCCCATCAACCAGCCGCCACTCAAGTTAGTACACCCGCCAGCTTTCACCTTACCAATTAGCGAACGAATGGCAGCTTTATCCTGAACCAGTTGGTGCGGAAGAATTGTTTCCGGCGTATCGTCATAAATTACAACTGAAAGAAAATCCTCTGGGGTCAAATATTCCACAAGTCTTTGTGCAGCTTGAATAGCATTCTTAAGTGGCGCTCCCGCCATCGAACCCGATCTATCAATTACTACACTCAAATTAAGCGGAAGACGCGGTACTTTGTTGCGCGTTTCTTCTTCAGCCTGGAAATTAACAATCAAGTCTACGGTGGACGGGGTAGCGGCTGCAATAAGCGATTGACTCAGGGAGTAAGTTGCTTTCATCTGTAGCGTCCTCTAGATATTTTGTGCAGTTTCTAGCGTCGAGTCGAGAATGCCGTTTTTTTGATTTGTGACTTAGATAAACTACAAGAGTAGAGATGAGAATTTCGGATTTTTTATACACAAAATTGCCCATTTTTAAACTTCCAACAAAATCAAAATTCCTAGGGGCATGGCATTGCCATGCCCCTACAGATATATCGCTAACTTGTGATAATTTTTTTTCAGTGTTAGCGTCTGTATTTATCCCGAATTCGTCGAATTTGCTCCTGAAACTCAACACCCTTTTGCGGATTAACCATAGCGACAAAATTGGCATAACCCTGAATCGAAGACATCACATTATCAGAATTTCCCCACTGCTTACCTTCCAAGCCATCTTTCTCGATTTGGAACAAAGTAGCGCGGAAGCGTTTTAGCTCTTTTTTAGAAATATTCGGATAATCATTCACCACAACTCCAGTAACTTCCTGCTGCCGGTTTTTCCGCAATATTCTAGTCTTCTGTTCGTTAATCGCAAATCCTTCATGATCCACGATTGACTGAGTGCGTTTGAGAATGTTGCAGATATTTCGGAGACTGTCACCAGAAGCAGAAAAAGTTAAATCGTCAGCGTAGCGAGTATAAACAAAACCCAATTGTTCAGCCATACTGGTAAGTCGTTTATCTAAGCGGCGACACATTAGATTCGTAATGGCTGGAGAAGCTGGTGAACCTTGGGGTAAATGTCGATCGGTGAGGGCTACATAATAAGTTTTGCCGTCTAATTCAACCTCCTCGATATCCGGTTGGGTACACAACAACCCGAAAATTGTTGCCGCAGCTTCCGAATAACCGAATGAGTGGAAAAGTCCTTTAACTCGCTTATAGGAAATTGAGGGAAAGAAATCTTTTAGGTCAAAATTGATAATTACGTCGCGTTTTACGTGAGGTTGAGCGTTGCTGACCATAGAGCGATCGCGTCTAAAACCATGCGCCGCATCGTGCAGTTCCAGCTTTTCCAAAATATTGCCCAAAATCCAATGCTGCGCCTGCTTCAAGCGTGGCATTGGTGCGGAAATCAGGCGTTCTCCACCCGTTTTTTTAGGAATCTTGAAGCGGATATAGTGAGAGATTGTCGAAGTCTTGCGGGAAAAAGCGAGAAAGCGCAATTGTCCCACAGTAATTCCCATTGCAGTGGCAATTTCGTAAGGCGTACCGCACAAAGGTAATCCATAACTTCGCAACCTTTCCTCATCGCACTCAGTATAGTTGAGTCCACCTGAGATATCTTCACCCAGATAAAGGATTTCTCGCTCTTTTCTTTGTCGCCAATCTTCCGCTCGTTCTTGCCGTTCCCGTTCCCGCCGTTCCTTTGTCTCCTGTCGCTTTCGCCGCGACTCGGCGAGGCGTTGCTTGAGTAGCTGCTTGCGAAGTTCCTTTTCGTTGTGAAGACGCGAACTCTGCTGTCGCAGTTCATCCAGTTCTCGCCGGATCTCTCCCATCCGCCGAATGTCATCGGCTGGATCTTGCGGTATCTCGCCTTGTGCAGGCCAGAACCCATAACGTATCATCTCTTCGAGGATAAATTCCTCTTTGCCCGTTTGTCGGATGCGATCGTACAATTCCTGGCGGGTACGCGGCTGATCGGACATATTTGTAGAAGTAACGATGCGTTTCAGCAATTATAGTACATATGTACTGATTGTCAACAGCGCAATAATCCCTGAAACCTGGAAGTAATGGAGGCTGGAGCTTCTGAAAAAGCATTCCCAGCATCTGACTTGGAACGAGAGAATATTTATCTAGTCGGCGCAGGCGGACTTTTTTGTATAGCCCCAGACTTCAGCTTGTGGGGGCGTTGGGGGCTAAAAATAATAAAATCACGCGCCATTATCAGTTGGTTGCCCCTTCGTAAACATCTCAGGACTAGATTGCTCAACTCAAGCGGTCTCGGTACTACCGGAATCAATTCACTTCATGGAAGTCAAACCGGATTTTCCGGTAGTACCGAATGACCGCACAGTTACGAGCAGGCTAGTGGTGCATGGCTAGGCTAAACGCAAGGACGACGATCCATCGTCCGGATTGCAAGGCTGTTTACCAACTGATTAGGTGCGCGTGATTCGTCAATACTGACGGGCGTGTTGCATTCGCAACGCCAGAATGTGTTCGCAAGGGCCTTTGTACAGTTTATTCTGTTGATGCCAGTTGCAAGTACATTCTGCGGATATTATACGCTCGTCTGCGTCAACTGTCAATGAAGGATTCAAGGTTTTACCCTTGTCTGAAACATTACCTTGCAGAGTAAATGCTTTCGTGGGATCGCTGGTAACAGTAGCCACCTGCACAGCATTGTAAACCAAGAAACGGGTAGCTTTCTCTTCTCGCTCATTGGCAAAGCGCAGGCGTTCCATCGGCAAAGGTTCTCGTGTCAGTTCCCGCACCCGATAAACTTGCTTGTTTAAGTCATAAATCGCACGTCCGGCTTGCGTATAAGCACTTAAAGTACCTAGAACTACGGCACGGTTTAAACCAAGGCGTTCCGCAAGCGAGTCGGGACTTTCTACCCAATTCTTCTTCAGCGCCTCGAAAATTTGTTGCTGCGTCCATTTGTCAATGTCGGCGCGGGGTGCCATCAAGTCAAAGTTACCAGATTGCGCCCAGTCGTTTGCCGTCCATCCCGATAAACCGAGGGTAAAAGACATATCGCCTAAGTCAGCGACGTAGAAGGAAGGCATACCCGTACCGAGTAGGTGAACGGTAAACTTTTTGGCAACGGGGATGAGACGTTCGAGGATGTGGAGGCGGCGGCGTCCCCAAACGCGGATTTCTTGTGATTGCAATCCAGTGTAGAGCGAGCGCGCACAAACGATTTCAATTCCCCACGGATCGAATGTCACCCGCACGGGTTCCCCAGGTTTAAGATGGTAGCGCATACTGCGAGGCCCTTGTTTTTCCTTGTGGCGACGCAGCACAAAGCACATATTGTAAATATCCATCGGATGCAAATCAACTCGCGTTGCTGGTAAAGACATCGCCGAACTAACTTGCAAAAATCCTCTTACCCAACTGTCGGGTAAATCGATTTTGACTTCTTTAAAAGTTTCTTCGTACGTAGTTTGAACTTCAAAACCAGAGGGGTCTATTTCAAATCTGGTATTTTTGTAACTGCGGATTTTTTGAAACTCGTCGTAAAGTGCCGCTGAGTAATCAATATTAGTCGTACCGCAGGCAAACTCGTTGATATTTTTAAAAACCTCGTAGCTGGCACCGAGACGACCATAACTGGATTCATCCTGACTGAAACATTCAAAAAATACTTCATCGGGATGAACAGTAATCACTGGGTCGAGAACAAACCAAGCATCACGGTCTTTTTGATAAAGGTAATCAAAATAGCGGCGTTGTGCTTTGTAAAAAGATTCCCGCCGCTGGTAACTATGTTGGTTTAACTGATTGAGTTCTTCCTGCAACGGCTTGATTTGATTCGCAACTTCTTGGCGTTGTGCGGCGATGATTTGCCAGTCTAGATCCTGTTGTTTTGCTGCCCATTCTTTATATGCCGTTTTATCTTTTGGTTTGAACCGCATATCGGAGACGACAACATCGTGTAAGGCGCTAATCGCTTCCCGAAAGGCGACATTATGACGCAATTCTCCGATAAAGTAAGTCGGTTCGCGTTTAGTATCGGGAGAAAAGGACATCCGGGTGTTTGCACCGCTTTCATTAACAGATGTGTTCCCGTTGTAGGCGTAGTTAAATTCCATAAGGTTTGACTTGTAGGAAGTGGGAGAAAGTAGATTTAACGAACCGCAGAAGCACTGAAGGCGCTAAGAAAAAAAATAGGATATTTAATGGTTTTTAGGGAGGGAGAATGAAGCGCCAAGAGGCGAAGATAAGAAACGGAGAGGAAGGTTTTATGGTTGGCTTTAGTTTCTGACTTGGAAAATAGGTTTTACCTGAATCGGTAACGATATCTGAGGATAAGCTTTTTGAATTTTCAGCATTATCTGAATTGCTGTAGCTTTGTCGCCAATTGCCATCGTTACAGATTGTCGGGTGAGAATTTCAGCCACAATTTGTGCAGCTTCCTCGCTTTTTTGGGCTTCGGTATCTAGAAAGGCAAATATGCTTTGTTTGGCAACTCTTCCGCGATTGACACCGGACAAAACGCTGATAAAGTATGGCGTTAGTTCTCGCAAACGTTGGGAATTATTTACAGCATGGTTTTCTAGATAGTTAGTAGCAAAGGTCTGCATATCTGTTGAGGGATGTTCGCTGAATTTGAGTAAGTATTCTTGCCCATCGGTTTCTTTGAAGTTGCAAGTTACTAAATCGCGCCCGAAGGAACGAACATCTTCGCGAATGCTGTCACAGATGCTAACCATTACTTCTGGTGTCCAATCTTCATTGGTGAAATCTGTGCTAAAAATTCTAGATGCAAATTCTCGCGAATCATCCCATTTTGACTCTAGCAGTCGCACTGCTGATAACATTTCTTGGGAGTTGTTGCGGATGCGGCTTAAGATTTTTAAAAACATCTCTCTTGCGGCTTTACGCACTGATAAAATTTCGTGATTTGCTAGCTTGACAATCTCGCTTGTCTCGAATTCGGGGAGAAAGCGATCGCTATTTTCTTGCAATACCAAACCACCCAATTCCTGGGCGGCTGAAGATTTAGCACGAAGTAGCTGCATCGCACGTTCTTTGCTGATGTTAGACATCCATCCGGGGATATCTTCTCGCAACAAACGCGATAAATATTTGTGAACACCTTCGTGCCTTTCTGGCGTAATTAAGACATCAATCAAGTCATCCGCTAACTCGGCACTAAAATTGAGTTGATTGGTTGCCAAACGTCGAATCACCGGACGAATTGCGTTACGAATATCAGCGACAGCATTAATTGCCATTGCGACGATGAGAATGCGATCGCTTAACAATCTCTCATCAGGTAGTTGTCCAAAAATCCTCACCCCAATACCCCGCACCGACTCATAAGGAGAGGCAAGAAGTAATTCAATTAAATCTGGCGGTAGATCAACAGCACGAATATCATGATTTAATAGAATTCTTGCGCCTAATTCCTGAATTTCCGGCATCGGGTGATTAAGTAAATCAAGGATTACACCAAACCCCAAATTACGCAGTTGCGGTGCAAAACAGAGCAACAAAGTTTCACTAATTTCTCTTGAACTATCTGTTTGCGTAGGTTCTAGTGCCAACACAGCAGCAATAATTCTTCCGATGAGTACCCTGGCGGTGGTATCGGTTAAAATTGATGAACTTAGTAACCTTCGCGCAAAAGCACGGGTATCAGCTTGTTGACTGGTCACTAAAGCCGCGATAAAGTCACTGGATTCAAAAAAGAATTCTCGTTGCTGTTCGATCCAACGATAGGCTTGTGTACGTGCCTCTGGGAATGCACAATTAGCAAGAGCCAAAACTAATTCGCTGTTGGGTTGGGCGGGGTTGTAGCGATCGCGTGCGAGTAAAAAGCCGAATTCGGCGGTTATTTCGTAGGGTTTATTCAGAAATTTGATTAATGTGTCTATGTCAAGGCGATCGCAAAATTCTTTGCAGACGCGCAACGCCTTAACTGCAAAATGATGCACCGGACGGCAATCACTTTCTATTAGTAACTCTACAAGTCCTGCTGGGTTTTGTTGCCAAAGTTCGGGAAATGCTTCTTCTCTTACTTGCGGTTCTGGATCTCCTGGTTTGTAACCCTCCCGACAACGCCACGCTTTATGATGGGAGGCATAGCGGGCACTGTTTTCGTAGAGAATATGATTAAAAGTTACATAGCCAGCAAAAGAATCCCAGTATCTAGTAAAACGTTCAGTAGCGCGGCGTTGTTGGTTCCATCTCGTGAAGCTTGACTGTTTGATTTCCTGTGCGTCAGCATCGGAATATTGTAGGAGAATGCTAACAGCTAGATTGACATAATTAGAGTCGCCTTCTTCACCCAAAGTTTTGAGAGTGCGCCACACTCTCCGCCGCAGATATTCGCGAGTTTGTTCGCTGTAAGCTTTATTTGACTGCGGACTCTTGAGTTCTTCAACGTAACGACGTTGCCCGGTACAATAATATTTGCGCCTCACGGAGTCCCAGCGCCAATCCGTTCGCTTATTATTAAATGTTTCCGGTTCTTTCTCAAAGGCATAAGCAAGGATGCCGAAAACTTCTGCATCATGGCGATATTCAGCAAGTTTGAAAATATGGCGAATTCGCTGGAAGTAGTTAGGTTTAAAAGGTGCTTCGCATAAAATATCCAGTAGTGCTGGACGCACGTGTTCGTTATCGATTTGATAAATAATATCGAGGGCGGCAAAATGCCTATAGTCGCCGCTGTTTAAATAATCGCGAAGTGCAGTTGCAAATGCTTCTGCTGTTCCATTTCGGGCTAAATCGCGCAATTCTGAGGGCAATTCTTTTATCTTTTCAGAACGCATCTGCCCTTGTGTCTGTTCGTTTGATAACTTAAATAGGGCTTCCCAAGCAATGCGGCGAATAAAATCCGGATTAGAACGATGATAAAGGCGATTCAGGGACGCGATCGCATTCTCATCCCCACACCAACCCAACGCCCAAGCTATACAATAGTCTCTCAAAGGTTCGCCAGTGCTAATCAGTTGAATTAACAACGGTGTGGCTTCCCCGATTTTAAGTTCTCCAGCCCGCCAAATTGCCCTTTCCAGAGGCCATTTTCGGTTGTCCCGGTTCGCCAAACGGTTTAAGATAGCTTGGTGTCTGCGATCGCTACTGACAGCTACAGTCTCCCCTTCAACCGTAACTGGTGCGACTGTCTCGCTAACCGTCCCAGCGGTGACATCCCGATAGCCCTTCTGAATTTGGGAGTCAACCAGCTTATCGAACACTCGCTGCGCTGGGGCTAATGGCAAAGCCTGAACCGTCTTTGTACCTTCCTTCAGAGTTGCGCCCCGCCTTCCATAGCGGAAATTGACTAAATAACGGTTTTCACCAGTTTGACAGAGATCGACTTCGTAGACTTTATCGGAACTCCCGGCTTGATAGATCAGCGTAGTCCTTTTGATTAGTTCCATACGATCTCAACTCTTGGAATCTAAATAGTATAAATGTACTATATAATACCTGACTTATGAGCCAAGGATCAAATTAAACCTCAAGCGGTACCGACGGTAAGGAATTTTGCCCGAAAGCAGCTTGATGCAGTACAAACGCCTGATATCAAATTCGTAGAATTGCCGGTGGTGGTAAATATGTAGTGAAAGGGTAAATATATAAACTAAAAATAATTCCATTTTTAGACTTTGTGGTGGTTATTCACTTGCCTCGGCAAGGGGTTACTTTGACAATTGGCATAATCTTCAATTGAAATCAATTTTTAAAGCTCGTCTCATATTAAATGCTATAATTTTTTAAAATATTAAG
>NZ_JACJPF010000033.1 GCF_014695915.1 Trichocoleus sp. FACHB-40 | reverse complement strand
CCGTTATAGAAATCGCCGAAAAAGATTTGGTTTAAGGTTTAATCTGATAGCGGGACTTTACAATTACGAACTAAGGCTCGCATTGAATAAGATAAGTGATTCTTATGATTAGGGGAGAGTGATCGCATAATTTCAGTCCTCATCTTACCCCATCTGCGACTTTTGCAAGAGGTCTAATCAAGCCTTGGGTCGGCAAGTCAGGGTCGAGGCAGGACGCGACGAACAACCAAGCTTGGGACTAATCGATAGTCAATCAGTGGAGATGGCTCAAAAAGGGGGCCTGAACACGGAGTTGATGGCAACAAAAAGGTCAAAGGGCGCAAGCGGCACCTGATTGTCGATGTGTTGGGCTTAGTCGTGTCATGTTTTGTTAGTGCCGCAAACGTTGCGGATGTCAAAGCAGCACCCGTAGTCTTAGTTCCAGCATTGGAGAACAATCCTCGCAGTCGTGAAAATTCTGGCTGACCAAGGTTATCGGGGTGCGATTGCGGTTGTGTTGCAGATGGCATACGACTGCACGTTGGAATTGACCCAGAAACTGGGACAGGGCTTCGTCGTTGAACCGTGGCGGTGGGTTGTGGAACGGACATTTGCATGGCTAGAAAATGCACGGCGTTTATGTCGAGACTATGAGGAGTTACCAGAACATTATGAGGGCTTTATCTATCTCACGATGATTCGATTGATGCTGCGCCAACTCACTCAGAATCAGCGAACTCATTAATCGTTACACTTCTTTAGAAACAGCTTCTAACATTCCCTACTCTATCATTTTCGACGCCACGCCAGAAACGAGCGGCTCAACAGTTAAACCTGCAATGAATTGATTAGACCTCCTGCATGAATCATGAAGGGTGTGCCAGTTCATAGTTGAGCAGGCCAGCAATGAGGTTTAAGCGCAGGCCAAACCGTTTTCTGCGGTTGCGATACCGACCTGAGAAAATGCGGAAGATATTGAAGCGACGAATCACATGCTCCACTTTGATTCATAGCCGAGCTAAAGCCCGATTATGCTGTTTTTCCTCCTCAACTAAAGGTTGCTGGCGTCGCTTCTTGGTGGGGGTACAAGCTCGACTGATGACGCGCAAGCAAATCCTTGGTATCGTCGGTCAGCTAAACACAACTGGGATGAGACAAACGGCAAGCGACTGCGCTTGAGCAGTTTGAAGTCATGGGTTCTACCCGTATCGACAGCCGTACAAATGATTTGTTCGCTTTCAAACTCCACTACCAACTGTGCTTTTAGCGTGTGGCAACGCTGCTTAGCGCTGTAGTAACGTTTCTGTTTTTTTGGGGGCGTTCAATCTCTACCTCGCCGACATCGACCACCATTACCTTCCACTCCCACCCGGGCTGATACAACTGACGCTGAGGAGGAAGGCGAAACTTGCCACTCTTAACCAGCAGGTCTTCCACTTTTCTCACAATTCGTCCGACTGTGGTTTCGTGCAATCCCCAACTCACGCCGATGTGAAACTGGCTACGATACTCTCGCCAGTAAGCCTTGGCCACTAACACCTGGTCTTCGACCCTTAGTGCAAGCTTGTCCACCCCATCGTCCTTGCCGATCTAAGTGCGGGCGTACCATCTCGACCATCTCGCGGAAAGTCCTCCGGCTCACCCCACACCAGCGGTTGAACTCAGCCTTGGATAGATGCTCTAACTCCCGGTATTGCATTGCTGATTCTGGAATTCGTCCCTATCCAGAATCTAGCGTGCTTTGCTTCCCTACGCTCATCAACTGTCACACGCTTTCCTATTCATGCAGGAGGTCTATTATGACAGCCTTATTTCGCCGCATTCAACCGCCAAAGACATTTCGCCTCACTGTTGCACTTGTGGCGAAATACCTGAAAATCCCAGAATCATTAATCCTGCGATTCGAGTATTGGCAAAATGTACTTTTTGTGCAGCGCACAGATCGCGGCGGACAATTTGTGATACCAATTTAAATGGGGTACAGGGCAGATAGTAGACCTCTTGCAAAATTATTTTATGGTAAGATGAAAGACTTTGTAGTTTGAAGCCATTTACCCATGCGATACGAGCAAACAAAAAAGTTATCGAATCGAGAGTTCAAACGCT
>NZ_JACJPF010000032.1 GCF_014695915.1 Trichocoleus sp. FACHB-40 | reverse complement strand
TAGAGTATTTATTACATCGGCTTTTAAATGAAGGAGAGCTGGTTATTAAGTGGGGACGAAAGCTCAAAAACAAAGGTAATGCTTTTATCACAATTTAAATGCACAACAGCTTAAGTAATTCCAAATACAGAATAGTCATTAACCCGGAAAGCCTTTGGGTAGGGGCGTTATTGATGCACTCCTTTTAAAAACAGGTTTACCTACCCAAAGGAGAAAACAGACAGCTAATAATTTAAGCTGTTACAGGCTGAGGATTGTTTTGTTGATTTTGTTGCAGCATACCGGGGTCAATGTCAATGCTCAATGCTTTGGCAACACGCATACCGTAATCCATATCGGTGCGGAAGAAGTGGCACAATTGCCGCATTTGGATATCTTGCCGTGCGCCGCTTAATGCTCCTGCGATCGCTCCATCTGTCAGGGAATTCTGGTTATCAGCAATTGGGCAACCGGTGGCGGTGGTCAACTTTTCGCGATCGCTCATAGATATCCTTACTTAACCTTGTTTAAGTCAAACTCGTAATGACTACGTAAAAACAATCATACTCATAACGACTCCGAATTTGCAAGGGTAATTTTGGGAATTTCAGAACCATTAGCAGCTATTGGTCATGGGAAAATAACTTGAAGGCATTTGAGATTAACTGGAACGCGATACCTACGGTAAGCCTTCCTAAGAGGATTGCACCTTGTTATTCCACTGAGACAGCAGCTCGGTCAAATTTTACAAGCTTTGAGCTGTGCCATCCATTCCCCAAATCCCACACGGCGAAAGCGAGTAGGCTCCGTCTTAGTAGGTTCCAGAACTTGCCAAGAGTGCCAGGGAAAATGACCAATTGGAAGAACACTGCCATTAGAAGCGGACTCTTTAGCCTTTAAATCATTAAATTTAAGCCAAGTTCCGTTTTGCTTCCATCCCACAGCTTCTCCGAACTTGGTGTAATCTCGATTCACTTGAGAACTTTCCCAAATTTGCCGTTGAATGCCGAATCCAAAGCGATCGCCGCTTGCGTGACGCCAAAGTTGATCTAGAGTTTTCAGATGTTTGCAAGGCATCTCCCGGATTTGTTCGGGTGTAATCTCGTCTACAGTCTGCTCAAGTGCCTTGGCATCCCCAGGAATCACCGCCTCTTTAAATAGATAACTGGTTGCCGAATCCATCCAGCGCCAATCCTGAGCTTGTGCTGCTTTTTTCAAATCGTAGGAAGGCCAAAAGCAACCCTGTTTAGAAATTGCACGATTTGTCATGGTGGCGTTGCAAAGCCGTGCATCGCGAAATCCCGTAATCCCCGTATCGGTCAAATCCGCTCGATCGAGATAAGCCGGATCGTGCTTCACTTCGCTGAAGTCAGCCCCTACCAGTTTTGCCCCAATCAAATTCGCTCCCTGCAAATCGGCACCTCTAAAACGGGTACCATTCAGGCTAGCGTTGCTTAAGTCTGCCTCACGCAAGATTGCCCCAGAGAAATTGGCTCTGGTAGCCTGAGTACCGGAGAGTAAAGCTTTGGTTAAATTTGCTTCCCGTAAGTCAGTGTCAATCAGGCGAGTAGCCGCACCCGAGAAGTCTGTCCCTTCGAGGTTTGCCCGTCGCAGGTTCGCTTCCGATAAATTTGCCTCTCGGAAAATTTGGCGGGAGAAATTAGCACCCGCTAAATTTTTACCACTCCATTGCACAGCCCTCAAGTCAGGAATCTTCTCGTACCTACTGAGACGATGCCAGTGGGAGAAATTGAGTAGGGCAAAGATAGCGATCGCACTTCCTCCCAATCCTCCCAAGATCCACCAAAAACTTTTTTTGTGCCACATCCTTAATTACCCGAAGTAGGAATTTTGCAAGCCTATCCTAAGAGGATGTTTGGAAAGTAGCAAAGGGCAGCAGTAGATAGAAAAGCTTCCTAGGGTATAGGCTGAATCATATCTAAATCCAAACAGCCCTCTAGGAAGCCATGACTCTAGCCTACGTCAGCGAACTCACGCTTAAAAATACGAATTGTTTGACTCCCTCCTCACCCCTAAGTCCAAGCGTGGGAGACCTCGTACCATCAATCTGATGTTGGTGCTGCAAGCTATCCTGTAGGTGCTAATTAGCGGTTGTTCTTGGCGGTTGTTGCCCAACGATTACCCACCCTATTCAACGGTGTATTACTACTTTCGTAAGTGGCGGGATGACGGAAGTAGTAAGCGGATTCACGACCATCTCGTGCAGTGGATCAGGGTTGATGCCAATCGTGACAGTAGTCCAACGGCAGCAAGTTTGGATTCCCAAACCGTTTCCACGGCTGTCATGGTTCACCAAGCGGTTGGCTATGATGGCAGCAAACAAATCAAAGGTCGTAAACGCTTTACCTTGGTTGATACATTGGGCTTGTTGATTGCTGTGCAAGTGGTCGCCGCTAGTGTTCCCGAACCAGAAGGAGCCAAGCAATTGCTTACCAAGCTAGACCAAGAACGCCATCGAGTTCCTCAACTAGCTCGGATTTGGGTTGATGGCGGCTTTTCTGGAGATGAGTTTTTGCGTTGGGTCATCGATACCTTTCGTTGGATTCTAGAGCTGGTTGTTAGACCCGAGGGTACTCAAGGGTTTGTTCTACTCCCTAAGCGGTGGACAGTGGAGCGAACTTACGGTTGGCTGCATTGGTGCCGTCGTTTGAATGTCGATTATGAGCGATTACCCGCTTCTTCCGAAGCCTTCATTTATATTGCTATAGTTCGGCTTATGCTACGTAGGCTCGCTTGAGCCTTTTGGCACTCTCCCCCTATTTCTAGGTAGTGGTAAACAGGTAGTGATATTTAATGCTCAAAGCCTTGTACAGTAGGGGGTAAAAGTGGATTTATCACTACTTCTATACCACTACCCGTGACTCTATCAGTCTGTCAGCCTCGCGCCTCTGGTATTGAAATACCTTCATGCTTGTACATGAGTCAACTCATGGGTAAGAAGTCCGCCTGATTTGTTGTTAACCTATAGGTATAGAAATTTTTTTATTAATCGTCAAAATTTCTTCCTCCGAGACGTTCTATAGAATGCCTCTACTCACCATTATCTATTTAAAACTGCTATATATCACTTAATTTTACGAGGCGTAAAAGGTGAGTTATTACGAACATTTTGCACCATTTTCAATAAACCGGAAGCAGCAATCTATCCAGCTTTCGCTCCCAGACTTTTAGCCTGGAAACGAGAAAACGACTCATGACTAAGCACCGTAAAAAGAACGATACCACTCAACAAAACGGGGAATTCCCACCTCAATAGAAGTTGAGGGTTTAAAGCCAACATCTTTTTGCAAATCATCAATATTGGCATAAGTTTCTGGAACATCACCCGGTTGCATTGGCAACAACTTTTTTACAGCTTTAGTACCAAGACAATCTTCCAAAACCTCAATGAAATATCCTAATTCAACAGGCTTATTGTTGCCAATATTGTAAATTTTGTAAGGGGCGGCACTTATTCCCGGATCTGGATCGTATCCCGACCAGTCAGGATTTGGTGAGGGAATATTATCAGATACCCGCAAAACTCCTTCCGTAATGTCATCAATATAGGTGAAATCGCGCCGCATTTTCCCATAATTGAAAACATCAATCGCGCGACCTTCTAAAATGGCTTTAGTAAACAAAAACAGCGCCATATCTGGACGACCCCAAGGCCCATAGACCGTAAAGAAGCGCAGTCCAGTGGTAGGTAAACTATACAAATGACTGTAGGTGTGAGCCATCAATTCATTTGCCTTTTTAGTTGCTGCATATAAACTCACTGGATGGTCTACATTGTCATGCACCGAAAAAGGCATTTTCTTATTAGAGCCATACACAGAGCTAGAAGAGGCATATACTAAATGTTTTACTCCCGAATACCGACAACCCTCTAAGATATTCATAAACCCCACCAGATTACAATCAACATAGGCATGGGGATTTGTGAGCGAGTAACGTACACCCGCCTGAGCTGCCATGTGCAACACTCTATCTGGTTTAATATCGGCAAATAACTGTGCCATACCCTGACGATCAGCTAAATCCAGTTGGTAAAACAGAAAATTATTTTTGTCCGTCAATTGAGCCAAGCGAGCCTGCTTTAAAGTGACATCATAATAATCATTGAGATTGTCGAGACCAATGACTTCTTCTCCTTGATCTAGCAACTGTTTGCACAAAAAAAAACCAATAAAACCAGCGGCACCAGTAACAAGAATTTTGCTCATATTTTGTCTTTACTAGCTGTTAGGAGAGTAACAATCTCTGCGAGTTTATTTCCTGGTAGTGGGAATAGATCACCAACACGAGGATGTCCAAGCTAATTAATCTATCCCAAAAACCCCAGTGGATGCGATAGTTACTTTGAACTGCCTAATCATACGCGATCGCGCTCTTGCACGCTCTTGTACAATGTCAAACTGATAAAGCTCCTTGACCATATCGGTTATTAAGCTGTTCCGCAAGTCCCACAGATTCTTTCGCACCGGGAAACACAGAGCTAGTCATTATTCATTAGTTTTTTACATACACTTGACAAAAATGAAATTTCCCCCACTTTGGCTCGGCATATTTCTGGTGTCGCTAGCGCTGCGTGTTGTGGCAATTACTGTCCCCATTAATTCAGACGAAGTGTTGTGGATGACTCGCGGCAGCACTTTTATCAAGCACTTGTTGGAGGGAGACTTAACTGGCACATATCTTCGTCATCATCCGGGCGTAACCAATATGTGGCTAATTGGCATCAGTATGTTGTTCAATTGTCAGCTGCACAAGGTGTTTCCAGGTTTAGATCAGCCAGCAAATTTAGATGCTTGTTTGGATACCGTCCAGTTTCCCATAGCCTTTTACGTGCTGCCTCGCCTGCTACAGGCAGCGATCGCTTCCGGTTGTATGGTGTACCTATATGTACTCACCAAAAGGCTTTTGGGGCGATCTGTAGCACTGTGTACCCTAAGTTTACTGCTACTAGAACCGTTCTTTTTAGCTTATCAGCGCTACCTCACCACTGATGCGCTAATGGCTGACTTTAGCGTTTTGGCGTTGCTGTTGTTTCTGCTTTATCTGCGGGGGGATGTCCGGCGCGATCGCAAATTACTCATCCTGTCCGGTGCGTTCATGGGGTTGGCGACGGTTACAAAAGTAACTGCGCTGTTTCTCTTGCCTGCTATTACTATCTGGGTAGTGCTGAGTGAGTTCGGAGTTTGGCGAATTCCTCAAAAAGGTTGGAAGCGTCGATTTGCGGATCTCCGGTGGTGGGGAGGCAGCATCTTAGTTACAATTATTGCGATTTGGCCTGCAATGTGGGTGTCACCCTCCTATGTTGTGAGTCAGATTTACAAAGGCGTGTTGAATGAGTCCGCTAGAGGTCTTCTTTTCTTTTTAGGGCAGATTACTGATTCGCCGGGAGTTATTTTTTATCCGCTAGTGCTGGCTTATCGTCTCTCCCCAGTGCTACAAGTGGGGTTACTGGCTGTGGGTGCAGTATTGGTGATACCCAGGCTGCAACGTACTAGAGATAAGGCAGACCTAACCCCCCTAACTCCCTTGGGGGAACCGGATTTGGGGGAGTTAGACCAGCGCCTGGCGGGGAAAAACCCCGTGGTAACGACTAGCGTGCAGAGGTTCGCCGAAAAGTTTTGCAAGCAGGAAGTTATTGCACTTGCATTAGTACCCTTGTCTGTCCTACTTATCCTCTCGGCTAGCGATAGTAAGATCGACCGTTACATTAATCTTTTCTTGCCAGTGCTAGCTATCTTGGCTGCGGTTGGCTGGTTAGAAATCGCCCGTTGGGTGCGGTTTGGCGCGGGTAAGATTAATCGAGGCGTAACGAGTGCGATCGCGCTGTTTTTATTACAACTAATCTTCCTTGTACCCTACTGCCCTTATTACTTGAGTTACTATAACCCGTTATTCGGTGGTTCGCGGGTTGCCAAAGATATATTTATGATTGGTCAAGGCGAGGGTCTTGACCTTGCCGCGAAATGGTTGAACCAGTCACCTAATGCTAAACAAATCGTAGCAGCTAGTTGGTCTGGGAGGGCTTTTGGGGCATATTTTCAAGGTCAAACTATCTCAATATACAAATTCGTCGAACCCGAACAGCCTTGGACAAAGGCTAATCGCGTTGTCTTGTACTACAACCAATTCCAGCGTCAGTTGCCAGATCCAAAGATGCTGGCTTACTTTGGGGCGCAGCAACCTTTACATACCGTACGGCTGCACAATATTGACTATGCAAAAATCTATCCTGGTGCGGTTCCCTTAGCTGAAGATTTAAAACGCATCCAGTTTCCTCTCGATTTGTATTTTGGGGAACAAGTACGCTTGCGCGGTTATGATCTTAAAACATCAAAATTTTCTTTAAGTCAAGAGATTTTAATAACATTTTATTGGGAATTTCTGACACCATTGCCGCCAGATTTGACGATTAATATTAGTTTGCGCGATCGCGTTGCTCCAATCGCTACTCGCGAGGGAAAACCACTGGACGGCTATCTTTCCCAAGCTCAAACACCCTCAGGCTCATTATTGCGCGATGTCCACAAGCTAACACTACCGCCCGGTACGCTACCCCAGCGTTACCGCCTTGAAGTGGGGTGGTTCTCGGATAGCAACAAACAAGCCTTGCCAGTACGCGATGCGGCAGGAAATTCCCCAGGAACCCAGGCGGTTATTGGCGAAGTCGAGGTCGTAAATTGACACTCCCACGGCAATAGTTTTCGGTTAGTGCCATGAACCTCCAAGCTCCCGCTTAAAAAGGCAGGGCTGATTCATTGGAAAAAGGAAAATAGACGATGCACATCATGAGACAAATGTCGAAGTGCTTTGGTGATCGAGGCAAAACCGTGCTGACGAAATAGATTGATGGCGAA
>NZ_JACJPF010000031.1 GCF_014695915.1 Trichocoleus sp. FACHB-40 | reverse complement strand
ATAGTATAAGCACCTTCTCTCTTACATAAGGATTCTCATGCTCTTTTAAAGTCTTTAGTAGCCGTTCCTTTTGTTCTTGAGAAAGATGGTTTTTGGCTGGCATATGTGGCTAAAAATAACTTAGTACTTAATTTTATATTATACAATCAAGCTGCGTAACAGCTTACTTGATGCAGTGGGTGGAGCTTGAGCAAGCGCTTGCTCTGGCAGAGAAACATTTAGTACAGGCTGGGAAACGGCTCCCACTAAGAATAGGGCAATCAGCTTTGAGCTTTTGCGCCGAGATGATAAATTAGCATGAACTGGCTATTACCTCCAGTGATGGCGTGATGCTTTATTGGAATTTCTCCGTTGGGCAGAAGAGATTGGCACAATGTGGGATATACTGGTAAAGCTGACTAATTAACTAAGGGTTAATAGCTATAGCTCTTGGAGAGGTGGCAGAGTGGTTGAATGCGACTGACTCGAAATCAGTTGTGGCGGCAACGTCACCGGAGGTTCAAATCCTCTCCTCTCCGTTGAATTTAGACAATTACTGAGATGGGCTTAATGCCTTGATTCGGTAGGGTGACGCGACCAATTATCCGGCTGTGGGTATATCCCAAGGTTTTGAGTGAGGCGACACAAGCACCAGCGCGTTCATCTGGGATAGCAGCTAAGAGTCCGCCGGAGGTTTGGGGATCAAACAGGAGAGGGTAGTTAAAGCGATCGCGCACTTGTGATAAATTGCTAATTTGGCGGGATGCCCGTAAATTCTGCGGATGCAGAGAACTGAAAATTCCCATTTGCAGCGTTTCTAAAGCACCTTCTAGAACTGGAATGGCTTCTAAATCTAACTCCACCGCTACCTGAGATGCTTGGATCATTTCCAGCAAATGCCCCAACAGTCCAAAGCCTGTAACATCGGTACAGGCAGTAGTTCCATATTTCAATAAACACTTGGCTGCTGCTTGATTTGATAGCAACATTGACGCAACAGCACCATCAATCCAGCGTCCTTTTGCCTTCAGGCGCATATCAGCGGCAAATAGAGTACCAGTTCCTAGTGGTTTGGTTAAAATTAGCACCTGACCTGGCTTCATACCGCCTTTTCGCAGCAGCTGATTAGGATAGGCTAAGCCGTTACAGGATAACCCAAAGACAAGTTCTGCACCTTCGGTTGTGTGTCCGCCTACGAGAGGTGTCTGGGATTGATACAACACTTTAGCGGCACCTGATAATAGTTGATAAAGGGTTTCCTCCTGCTTTTTTTCCCAGGCGTAGGGAATGGTGACAATTGCTAATGCACTCTGGGGAGTAGCACCCATTGCAAAAATATCGCTTAAGCAATGATTGGCGCTAATTTGAGCAAAGATAAACGGATCATTAATTAAGCTGCGGAAATAGTCTAAGGTATGAACCATCACCTGATCCGCTGGGACACGGACTACGGCGGCATCATCTGGTGCATCAAGCCCAATTAGAATATCTTCTCTATTAGCGGATTCAGGTTGTTCTAATTTGATACGATGCAAGACTCTTTCTAGTGTGGTACTGCCGATTTTAGAACCGCAACCCGCACAACGCATTGGGGGATTGGGGATTTTATATTTTGGATTGGGGATTTTGGATTGGGTTACGGCTGACATTTCTGGCAAGTTGTGGAAACGTGCCATAAATTGGCGGTCGATGCGGTCTTTCCAGTGCCATAGTAGGGGAGATTGGCAGCCGAAATTTCCCCAGGAAGCGATCGCGCTCTTATCCCCTGTACCAATTAAACTAAGATATTGTTTCTGCGGCTTGTACGGTTTGAGTGGTTTCCCTAGTAATGTCCGCCGCAGGTTGTTAAATAGTGGCTTCCCCTGACGCACTGCAAATACTCCCGCCTTCGGACGGGGATGATTAACCATCGCCGCAATATCACCAGCAGCAAATACTTGGGGATGAGACACTGATTGTAATGTGTCCCCTACACCAATAAAGCCTTTGGTATCAGTAGCTAGTCCAGATGCTTGTAGCCAAGTGGGTGCAGATGCTTGTGTCACCCAAAAGATGCGATCGCACTCTATCACAAGATTCGATTCGCAGATAACCTTGTGTGGTTCAACCTGGCAGACCTTTTCCGACAAATGCAATTGAATTTCCCGCTGGGTGAGAATTTTTTGGACACGATGACCCACCCACTGGTTATAGTTCGGTAAAAGGTAGGAACAGCTATGGAATAGATGAATTTCTGGGTTTTGTTTAGAAAATTTATCTAGGCGAGAGTGCATTGCTAGTGCCAGTTCCACACCTCCAGCGCCTCCACCAACAATAGCAATTTTTATAGATTTTTCGGGATTTGCCGCAACATCCGTAAGCAGCTGATTCCATGCACTCAAAAACTTTGGTACTGGTTTAGCTGGAATAGCGTATTCAGCGGCTCCCGGAACAGATATTATTGCTGGAGTGCTGCCAATATTGATTGATAACAAGTCAAAGGCAACATCTGGACGGTTAGGACAAATCACTTTATTATTGTCCAGGTCTAGACCAATTACCCGGTCAATATACACCTGCGCTTGGGCAAATTGGGCAAGGCGGCGCAAGTCAATATGACTTTCATCATAATCATAGATGCCTGCCACATGACCGGGAAGCATTCCAGAATAAGGAGTGTGTGATACCTCTGAAATTAGCGTCAGGCGTACTCCCGGTAACGGTTTCATGGCAAACATTTTCAGTGCAATGGCATGGCTATGTCCGCCACCGACTAGCACTAAGTCTTTGAAAATGGGAGATGTTACCTGCATCTAAAAGCTTGTTTTGAACTTTGGGGGCTGAAATTATGGTAGTTGCTTCTACGGGGGAGTGTGTGGAAGTAAAAATGTCCGATGAATAAAGTCGCGATTAAACAAACAAAGCCTGCCTTCGCAGACTAATATTTGTAACAATGGGATGCTTCCGTGTGGAAGCGATCGCTTCTAGGCAATTCAAGCTACACTACCCTCGGTAAACGGCAATTCTCAGGAGTAAAATCATGATTGACCTTTACACCTTCGCCACACCGAATGGGCGCAAGGCTTCTGTCATGTTGGAGGAAGTTGAGCTTCCTTACAACGTCCACAAGATTGATATAACCAAAAATGAGCAATTTACTCCAGAATTTGTAGCAATTAATCCCAATAGCAAGATTCCCGCTATTATTGACCGAGACACGGACATGACAATTTTTGAGTCTGGTGCCATCCTGATTTATCTAGCAGAGAAAACTGGCAAATTTCTGCCCACTGAACCCAAAGGTCGCTTTCAAGTGCTGGAATGGCTAATGTTTCAGATGGCAAGCGTGGGGCCGATGTTTGGTCAATTGAACCACTTTAAAAAGTTTGCCCCAGAAAAGATTCCTTACGCAATTGAACGATATGAAAAAGAAACCTTGAGGCTTTACGGGGTTTTAGATAAACAACTCTCTGAACGTGAATTTATCTGCGATGACTACTCGATTGCGGATATTGCGACATTTCCTTGGGTCGCCATTTATGAATTTCAAGGTTTAACACTAGATAATCATCCAAATCTCAAACGTTGGTTTGAGACAATTCAGCAACGTCCGGCTGTGCAACGTGGAATGAAAGTGCCATAAGGAATGAGAAGTTAAAAACCCAAACAAAGGAATTATCGGCAGCATTCCATTTCTGTATCCCTCACTTAAATGGTGGGACTGTACGAACAAACACCACCTATGCCGACTGTAGAGACGTGAAATTTCGCGTCTCTACATAATAAATTTGAAACTAGCAAAGGCGGGTTTTGCAAGGAATACTCATTATGAAAGTGAATCCGAGAGTAGAAAAAATTATAGCTATGATTGTACAGCGACCAGCTGAGGAACTTGTAGCACCAACGGCGAAATTTGAAGAAAGAATCGATACACTTACAATAATTGGACTAGCTGAAACCCAGTTTCAGTCGCGGGAACAAGAGGAAAATATTGGTAATAAGGAAGCCTAAATCAGCAGAAATATGGCTAGGACGTTTTCCGTTTAGCGATCGCGCTTACACAAAATTTAGCACTACTCTTCTTTTAGCAGCTTATCGTAACAAATGACTGGCAAAATTAAAATTATACTCCGAAAGTTACGTCTAGCCGCGATCGCTGGTTTCATCATCAGCTTAGTGATAGTGAAGCCAGCGATCGCATTCCCTAGACCCTCCTCCGAAATCTCTGTTTATCAACATCGAATAGTTCACAGTTCCGAAGGTATCGGCAAATTTTACATGGGTCGAGAAATAGCAAAAGTGATGGGACACACGGGCGCTATGTGGCTGGAAAGGCCTAGTAGAGAAGCAGAGGAAAAACCTAGCAAAATAATAACTTCTCTGGCTTTAAAACCAACTGATGTTGTAGCAGATATCGGCGCAGGAACTGGTTATTTAAGCTTTCAGATTGCGGCGATGGTTCCAGAGGGAAAAGTGCTGACGGTGGATGTTCTACCGGAAATGTTAGATATTATTAACTTTTTGAAAAAAGAGAATAACATTTCTAATGTTGAGCCAGTTTTAGGCAAAGAAAGCAACCCAAACCTTCCAGACAATAGTGTTAATTTAGCTCTAATGGTGGATGCTTACCACGAGTTTGCTTATCCTAGAGAAATGATGCTGGGAATAGTCAAAGCGCTTCAACCGGATGGACGAGTGGTTTTAGTGGAATATAGAGGTGAAAATCCTTTTGTTCTAATCAAAGGGCTGCACAAAATGACTCAGAAGCAAGTAATAAAAGAAATGTCGGCGGTGGGTTTAGAATGGTTGGAAACTAAAAGTATTTTACCTCAGCAACATATTTTGGTATTTAAAAAGCAGAAAAAATAAGAGGATTTATTCCTTTGCGTATAGAAGGTTTAGAGGAATATGTTCTCATCGATATTGAGCAAATTCCTGTAGAATACTTGTGTTGTAATTTAAAGGTTCGATGGGTACTTTATAGTTATGGGAAAGGCAAGGAAGTAAATTTTGCTAAAGTTAATTTAAAAAGCTCGATCGCATTTATCTATGATGTAATTTCCCTAGAAATCCTCATAGGCTAAAGAAGGCAATATTTCCCGCTGTTCTTGTATAGTAATTCAAGGGTTAGGTGCGATACATCTGTAAGAACATGGCAATGTCATGTCCCTACCAACGTGGACTAAACGTTAGCACTGCGATGTATTCTACCCCACTGAAAAACGCTATATTTTAAACAAAAAGTTATATAAAAATAATTTCCTAAAGCGGAGATTTTAATCACAACAGTGCCATCGTAAAAAATATTAACAACAAGGAAACTCTTATGTGTTCTAAAATACAAAATTTCCCAACAACGGGTTTCCTGGCTCTTTAAGCAAAACTTATGAAACGAAGACAATTTGTTAGCAGCACTGCTATCGGTGCCACCAGTGCGGCGGCGCTTGCTGCCTGTAGCCGGACAGCCACAGGGCCAGGTGTTCAGTCCAACACCCAGCCAAGGATTCGGTGGAGGATGGCGACTAGCTGGCCTAAATCGCTTGACACCATCTTTGGAGGAGCAGATACCGTTTGCAAGCGCGTCAGCGAAATGACCAATGGACGTTTTACGATTACACCCTTTGCAGCCGGTGAAATTGTGCCTGGGCTACAGGTTCTAGACGCTGTGCAAACTGGGACTGTGGAATGCGGTCACACCGCCAGCTATTACTATGTGGGAAAAAATCCCGCCCTTGGCTTTGGGACAACCGTGCCTTTTGGCCTTAATGCCCAACAGCAGAACTCATGGCTATATCATGGCGGCGGACTGGATGCAATGCACAAGCTCTACGCAGATTTTAATGTCATCAACTTTCCCGCGGGCAACACTGGTACCCAGATGGGAGGCTGGTTTAAGCGAGAAATCCAGTCAGTTGCTGACCTGAACGGCTTGAAGATGCGTATCCCTGGATTAGGCGGTGAGGTGATGAACCGCTTAGGTGTGAATGTCCAGGTGCTACCTGGAGGCGAAGTATATCTAGCCCTCGACCGGGGAGCAATTGATGCAGCAGAGTGGGTTGGCCCTTACGATGACGAAAAGCTGGGCTTAAATAAAGCTGCACAGTTCTACTACTACCCCGGCTGGTGGGAACCAGGGGCGACGTTAGAGATGCAAGTTAACAAGTCTCAGTGGGAGAGATTGCCGAAAGACTATCAGCAAGTCTTGAAGACTGCAACTATGGAGGCAAACCTGAATATGCTGGCTCAATATGATGCCTTAAATGGGCAGGCATTAAGAAGGTTAGTTGCAGCTGGCACTAAGCTAACACCCTACAGCAAAGAAATTATGCAAGCAGCCCAGAAAGCATCGTTTGATCTTTACGAGCAAAATGCTGCAAAAAATGCCACATTTAAACAAGTTTATGAACAGTGGAAGGCATTTAGAGAGCAGGTTTATAAGTGGAATCAAGTCAATGAATTGAGCTATGCAAATTTTACTTATCCGCAGTAAAGGCGAGGCAATACTAGCCTTAAAGCTTGAGAGAAGGTAGGAAACTAACAATGCCTGGGAAAGCAATAATCAACACCAGAACTAGCAACTGAAGCAGGATAAATGGCACAGCACCCCGGTAGATATCGGTTGTGGTAACTTCCGGCGGTGCGACACCGCGCAGATAAAACAGGGCAAAACCAAAGGGAGGTGTGAGAAAAGATGTTTGTAGGTTCGCTCCTAAAACAACGCCATACCAAACGAGGTCAATTCCCAATTGCTGAGCCACGGGGACAAATAAAGGGATGACGATAAAGGCGATTTCAAAAAAGTCGATAAAGAAGCCGAGTGCAAATACCACCAGCATACTAACGACTAAAAAGCCAGTTTTGCCACCGGGGAGGTTAGAGAGAACGTCGAACATAAAGCGATCGCCATTTAATCCCCGGAACACCAAACTAAACGCCGTCGAACCAAACAAGATGAAAATTACCATGCTGGTAATTCGCAGCGTGGCATCGCAAACCCCCTGCAATGCCGCCACACTTAGCCTTCGGTTTGCAGCAGCCAGCGCGATCGCTCCCAAGCACCCAACGGCACCCGCTTCCGTCGGTGTGGCAATTCCAAAAAAGATGCTACCCAATACCAACAAAATCAACACCAACGGTAGCACCATAGCCTTCAGCACCCGCAACCCCAGCGCCTTACCACCGATATCCCGCACTGAAAGCGGCAATGCTGGTGCTACCTCTGGCTTGAGAAACGCCACAATTACTACGTGTAAGGCAAAGGCACCCGCCATCATTAAACCCGGAATCACCGAACCAATAAACAAGTCGCCCACCGACACACCCAACTGATCTCCCAGTACCACCAGCACCACGCTGGGGGGAATAATCTGCCCTAAAGTACCAGAAGCAACAATCACGCCAGTAGCGAGTTCTTTGTTGTAGCCGTAGCGCAGCATCACTGGTAGGGAAATCAGGCCCATCGCCACCACAGTTGCCGCCACCACGCCAGTAGTCGCCGCTAATAGCGCCCCCACCAGAACTACAGCCAAAGCGATCCCACCGCGCAGCCGCCCGAACAAAATCCCCATCGTTTCGAGTAATTGCTCGGCAATGCCCGATTTCTCCAGCATTGACCCCATGAAGATGAAGTAAGGAATCGCCAGCAGCGTGTAATTCGCCATAATGCCGAAAATCCGCTGCGGCATCGCCGTCAAGAAAACTGGGTCAAAAACGCCCAGCCCTACTCCCAACAAGGTAAAGAAAATTGCCACACCCCCCAGAGAAAATGCCACGGGGTAGCCAAGCGATAGCAAAACTAAGGCTGCACCAAACATCACTGGGCCTAACCACTCATAATCCAGGGTCATGGTGTTCCTCCTGGGGCGCTAACTGGCCAGTGAAAATTGCATAATTTTTAATTGCCTCGGAAATGCCTTGGAGAATCAGCAGCCCGAAGCTGATGATAATCATGGATTTAATCGGATAACGCGGTAAACCGCCTGGGTCTGGGGAATTTTCCCAAATCTTCCAAGAATTAAGAATCGTATCCCAGGAGAAATAAATCACCATTAGACAAAAGGGAATTAGAAAGAATAACGTCCCGAACAGGTCAGCCAGTGCTTTCCACTTACGATTCCAGCGACTATAAAAAATATCTACGCGGACGTGTTCGTTGTGTTTTAGGGCGTAGGCTGCTCCTAATAAGAAAACTAGGTCAAATATATACCATTGGGTTTCTAGAAAGGCGTTAGAAGTCAGGTTTCGCCCAATCAATCGCCCAATGTAGCGCCCAGCGACGTTCCACACTCCCACCAGTACCATCAGCAGCACTAGCCAGTAGGTTAAGCGTCCGATGCGTTCATTCACAGCGTCGATGATTCTAGATATCCGTAACAGCTGCTGCAATGCGTTTTCTCCCCAACTACATGAGAAATCATCTCATAGGCTTCATTTCACCTCAAGGGTTTTTAAACGCAAAAGTACGCAAAGTTTTAGAAACTTTGCGTTTTTCAACTTATGAAGTAAAAAGTTTATACTTTTGTTTAACTTTTCAAAGCGCAGAATTTCTCGACAAAACGAACAAATATTTCTACACCCATCCCCAAGGCTGTTTCATCAAAGTTAAATCGCGGATGATGGTGCGGATATGCTAAATCTTTGTCTGGATTCGCTGAACCCAAAAAGAAATAGCAACCAGGTACAGCCTGAAGGAAAAAGGACATATCTTCGCCGCCCATTGTTTGGCATTCTGGCACAATTCCTAAAGGGGTTTCTATTACACCTTCTGCCACAGAACGGACTAATTCCGCTATTTTTGCATCATTAATCACGGCTGGGTAATGTCGCTGGTAGTCTAATTTATATGTAGCTCCGTGACTTTGGCAAATTCCGGCAATAACCTGCTCAAGTCGCTGGGGAATTAATTCTCCTAATGCAGGATTAAAATATCTTACAGTTCCGCTGAGATAGGCGGTATCAGCAATTACGTTGACTGCTGTGCCTGCATGAATTTCGCCAACGGTAACGACTGCTGACTCTAGCGGCGAAACATTACGCGCCACAATCGTTTGCAAGGCAGTAACAATATGAGCGGCGACTAAAATTGAATCTACTGTTTGTTGTGGAATGGCTCCGTGTCCGCCTTTACCCTGAATTGTGCAGCGAAAGCTTTCTGTTGCTGCCATCAAGGCACCGTTGCGAACGCCGACTGTACCCAGTGGCAGGTTGTTCCACAAATGAAGCCCTACTATAGCATCAACCTGCGGATTTTGCAAGACTCCAGCTTCAATCATTGGCTTGGCACCTCCCGGACCTTCCTCAGCGGGTTGGAAGATAATCTTTACGGTGCCTGTGAAGTCTTGGCGATGCTGGGAGAGATAGAAGGCAACCGAAAGCGCGATCGCAGTATGTCCATCATGACCGCAAGCGTGCATCACTCCATCATGCTGCGACCGATAAGGCACATCGTTCTGTTCCTGAATTGGCAGCGCGTCCATATCTGCCCGAATCGCCAGCACTTTACCTGGTTTATCCCCATGAATTGTGGCAACAATTCCAGTTTGGGCAATGCCAGTTTGATGCTCAATTCCCCATTCTTGTAATTTTTGGGAAATTAACTCAGCTGTGAGATGTTCTCTAAAGCCTAATTCAGGTTTTTGATGCAGTCGCCGCCGCAATTCTACGATAGTTGGCTGTAATTCTTGAATTTCCCGACGAATGCGAGATATATCAACAGGAAGCGGGCTTAAAGAAGTGGAAACCATGAGTGGATTTTGAATTTTGGATTTTGCGGGGGCGAAGGAGTTTCTGAAGCTCCAATGATTTCGGATTAGTAAATTTTGGATTTTGGACTATCAAAAGCAACCAACAACTGAAAATACAAAATCTAAAATTTAAAATCTAAAATCCTCTCTATATCTAACTGTGACGCAACTTGTGTCAGTTTGGCTAGATCGGTCGCGTCAGCTAAATGGGGGATGATGCCAAAAACTGGTGTATTGGTTAAAGACTGAATCAAGTCTACTGGTGTCAAATCGGCAATTTCTTGGTCTGAACGAGGTTGAGTGCAATTGAGGACAATGCCTTTAAGTTTGACACCAGACTGACGAGCAAGGGCGACATTAGCGACAGCTTGCGCGATCGCGCCCAATCTTACAGGTACTACCAAAACCGTTGGTAAACCCCAATCCCGCGCCAAATCTGCCACAGTGAGTTCATACGTCACAGGCGAACCCAATCCCCCCAGCGCTTCCACCAGCAAAAAATCACGCGATCGCTGTAGATTTTGAAACGCTTGCCAAGCTTTGCCCAAATCAATATTCTTTCCTTCTCGCTCGGCTGCTATGGGAGGTGCTAGAGGTGCTTGGAAATACAGAGAGTTAATTTCATCCAGAGATTGATTCAGGGAAAATAGCTGATTGTAAAGTTCCCTATCTCCAGTTCCCGACTGAATCGGCTTCATTATCCCTAAACTTTTAGCAGAATAATACGTCTGCCAATAAGCCGCCAAAGCCGTTGTCAAAACTGTTTTCCCAGCGTCCGTATCGGTTCCAGTAATTAGTAGTGTGTTCAAAGTAGTTTTCAGTTAGTTGGGATTGGGAATTGGGAATTGGGGGATTGGGAAAAAGTCTTACTTAGTCCGTAGTCACCAGTCCCCAGTCCCTATTACCGCACAGCAATATCCAAAGTAAAAGCAGTATCTTGGGAGGCTATCACATCAATTTGATACTCACCGCTACGAGGTGCCTCAAATTCCCAAGCCAAAACGCCAGAAGCGTCTGGCACGAGGCGACCGCTAGGAAAGCGAAGATCCAAAGTTGCCCCTCCAGGCTGAATATCCACCTTTAGTCTCTGCCCACGCCGAACATTCACCAAATAACGCTTAATCCTTTGCGGACTGGTTCTAGCTGAAACCTGCACTGCTTGCTCGCCTGGTGGGAAGCTAATCGGCTCAACGTCAAATTCGCCACCAGTAGGAGTTTCTGTCGGTGTTGGTGTTGGTGTTGGTGTCGGTGTCGATGTTGGGTTGCTCAGGCTAATCTGCAAGTTGTATTCGCTCGCTTGCAGCCCTTTAATGGGACTCAGGGCAATACTGTAGTTACCTGTATAGGGGAGAGTTCCTCTCCAGCCCAGAACCCGCTTGGCACGCTCATTGAGAGGCGTTTGGTCTGGCCCCAACACCGTCATTAAAACGCCTTCGCCACTCAGGAAGGTATCTAGCTGTTGTCCTTGTTCGCCAGAAATGGTGTAATTAAGCGTTTCGTTCCCTTTGAGATTTCCTTGTTTGGTAATGGTTTGGCCGGTCGATATTTCTAAGCGCTGACTATAAGTAACAGGTTCCTGATTGGGCGTGGGGGTGGGATTGGGTGTTGGCGTAGGCGTGGGTGTCGGGCTAAGTGTCGGTGCTGGGGTATCAGTGAATACGGGGGTTGGTGTTGGTTGCGGCTGTTGCCGATTGAAAGCACTAACTAGCGCCCAAGATCCGAAACCAGCTAGTAAAGCCAGACAAAGTGTAAGGAAACCAATCGCCCACGGGTCTTGTAAAAAAGTCGGGCGATCGCTTACTTCCGGAATTACTGGATCGGGTCGATTTGGACGACCGACGTTGGGATTGGGATCTGGCCGATTTGGCGTGTTGGCGGTGGGATTGACCGGATCTGGCCGCCGTCCGACAGCTACTGTGTTTATCTGCGAGGTAGTCGGCTTTGGAGGCTGTGGAGTTGGGGCTGGTGGTGGGGGAGTTACCGGGACTGGTTGGCTAGGTTGGGGAGGATTGACGGGGGGTGGGGAGATGTAATAAGGCTGGGGCGGAGGCGCAAAGGTAGGATTAGTCAAAGCTTGCAGTGATTGCATGACTTCTCCGGCACCTTGGTAGCGATCGCCTGGTCGATAACTCAACATCCGATCCAGCACTTGTGCCAACCCATCGCTGACATTGACCCACTTGCGCCAATTCCAAACCAGCTGGACATCATCAAATAATTCTCGTGGTTCTTTGCCAGTTAGCAGCACTATACAAGTCACCGCTAAAGCGTAGAGGTCACTTGAGGGATAAGCACGCCCTGACTGCATTTGTTCGCTGGGGGCGTAACCCAACTTACCCACCGTTGTCGCTATTGGCATTGTTACATTCGGTGAGTGAAACCGGGTTGCCAGTTCCTTCACCACGCCAAAATCGATGAGAACGGGCAGGCGATCGCTTTCTCGCAAAATAATATTGTCCGGCGCAATATCCCGGTGAATAATGCCGAATTTGTGAATGTGCGCCAAGACTGGCAACAAATTCCGCAAAAATTGCAATACTTCCGCCTCCGAGAAGGCGCTACCCTGAGTGCGACGCTCATCCAACAGTGTGCGATAAGTCTTCCCCTCTACATAGTCCTGCACCAAGAACAAGCGCTGGTCTTGCTCAAAAGTAGCCCGGAACTGGGGAATCTGGGGGTGCTGAATTTGATAGAGAGTTGTTGCCTCCCGTTGAAACAGTTCCCTTGCCTTATCCAGCAGGTTAGTCGAATCCGAGGGCGGAATCAACTCCTTGAGGGCGCAGCTTTCATTAAAGCGCCCTTGGTCTTCTGCTAGATAAGTTCGGCCAAACCCCCCCTGACCGAGAACGCCGATCAAGCGGTAGCGGTTTTGCAGAATTGTTCCAATGGGAATTGGTGGTTGCATAAACAGTGACTGGGGACTGGGGAGGAAGAAAGTGGGGATAGGGGATTGGGGGCTGGGAAAATAATATTAACAACTTACCAATCTCACCATTGTTAGTTATAATATCAAGCTGAATTCGAGACTAAGCCCTACGATCTATTGTGCCAAATGCTGCCGCTTACGCTTTTTTGTCAGACGCTACTCTCACAGCCATAGGTAGCGATCGCGTAAGGCGCACTCACCGACGCTCGTGTTGTTCAACTTGTTAAATCCAAAGCGTCTTTGCCAATAAACTTTAGCTTAGTTAGACTGAAGTAAATGAAATCAAATTTCAGTCCAATATCAGCATAAATACGTAGACTCTACAATTTTACAATCTACTTGCTGCTTTTTGCTTGTAGGCTATTCTATGTAAATGCTGTGCCATTTCCAGCTTAATTGACCAGATAGACCTCAAACATAACAATAGCAAGTTAATTTTTTTTGTTTACAGATTAACTTTTTAGATATTGTGTGACGATTGATTCACACATTTATACCTTATTTACAAAGAAATCATAGAGCGATTTTGAGTGAGAATGATAAGATTGCGATTGAAGTAGCTCTTGAGGGTCTGCTGTGCTCCGTTCTCCAACTTTAACGCTTCAGCCTACACTGCCACCGATTGCGGACAACAACCGTCTGCGACTGTTTTCCGGCTCTGCTAATGTGCCACTATCTCAGGAAGTTGCTCGCTATCTTGGCATGGACTTGGGACCAATGGTTCGCAAGCGGTTTGCTGATGGAGAGCTTTACATTCAAATTCAGGAATCGATTCGGGGATGTGATGTTTACCTAATTCAGCCAACTTGCCAACCAGTGAACGATCACTTGATGGAGTTGCTGATTATGGTTGATGCTTGTCGTAGAGCATCAGCGCGGCAAATAACCGCAGTAATTCCTTACTATGGCTATGCTAGGGCAGACCGCAAAACAGCGGGGCGCGAGTCAATTACCGCCAAGCTGGTTGCGAACCTGATTACTGAGGCTGGAGCCAGCCGCATTCTGGCAATGGATTTACATTCAGCCCAAATTCAGGGCTATTTTGATATTCCATTTGACCATGTTTACGGCTCACCTGTACTGATAGATTACCTGGCAAATAAGCAACTATCCGATCTGGTTGTAGTTTCACCCGATGTTGGTGGTGTGGCTAGAGCTAGAGCATTTGCCAAAAAGCTAAACGATGCGCCGCTGGCAATTATTGATAAGCGTCGGCAGGCGCATAACGTGGCGGAAGTGATGAATCTGATCGGTGATGTCGAGGGTAAAACAGCCGTCTTGGTAGACGACATGATCGATACTGGCGGCACCATCTCTGAAGGCGCTAGGTTATTACGACAAGAGGGAGCGCGTCAGGTATATGCTTGTGCTACCCATGCAGTTTTTTCGCCTCCAGCAATTGATCGCCTTTCGAGTGGTGTATTTGAGGAAGTGATTGTCACAAATACCATCCCGGTTCCTGAGCGCGATCGCTTTCAACAGTTGACGGTACTTTCAGTAGCCAATGTGATAGGTGAAACTATCTGGCGGATTCACGAAGATAGTTCTGTCAGCAGTATGTTCCGCTAAAAAAGGCGCTCAGACTTTGGTCTGGCGCATAAATAAAGCCTGCCGACTCAGGCTTTATTTTAGGGAGTCCGCCTTGTCTTCCAGGCTCCGCTTGGGAATGCCCTTATGGTGCCGGAGCCTGATAATTTCATCGAAAGGGGTGTTTTCAAAAGTTAGTTCCCAGGCTGAGCCTGGGAACTAGATCGGGGAACATTCTTTAGTTGCCCTTGCATTTTTACAAGTAATCAAAAAACTGCTCTGGTACTAACCGTAATTCTCCCGATTTAAAGCGGTTAATATCTACCCAAAGTGCTGTTTTTTTCCTATCGCCTTCAGCAAAAGGAATTTGTTCCATCTGATAAAACTTGGGATCGGCAAAATCGCATTCATACAATTGAATAATTTCGTGACCAGGCTTGCCGTTGAACACAAAGATATTTTCCAGACAGCCCAGATAACGAATGTTAGTTAATTCTGCCTGAATTTCTTCTTGAAATTCGCGTTTCAAGGCTATCTCACTGGTTTCTCCAAAGTCAACGCCGCCGCCTAAAGCGCGATAAAAGGTTTCCTGCTTAACTGGGTCATAGCCTTCAGATATAAAGATGCGATCGCCTTTGGCGTATCCCCCATGCGGCTTCTCGCCATCTCGAATTAAACCCAGTACCAGCAGCCGAATCTGACCTTCTTTGTGCATCGTTTGTCCTAATTCTCGTCGTAAATAAAAGCAGACCGACTCTCGCTACCTTTAATAGGCCAATCCTCGTTTTCGCCGCCAATGTACAGGCGTTCCAGAGTTACGTATTCGTTGCTTAACTGTTTGAGTGCGTTAATCACGATATCAAGCGCGATCGCATCACTCGTTCCCAGATCGAACCAACATCTCGCCCAATTCCCCTCATACTCAAATTCGCCCATATTGTGCATGAGCGAAACCATACTATTGTCAGCCGCGTCAGTGTCATAATCCATATAGCTGATATCCAAACCAGTATCCTGAACCTGGATATTTTCAGCATTAAAACCTCCCAGTTTTCCCAAGAAAAACCAGGAGTTAAACACTTCTTCAACGTACTGCTTTTCCATTTGAGAAGGAGTGATGCTGAACTCCAGCCAAATCCACAGGTCAAAAGGATTATACTCGCGAAAAATTACGTGCATTGTTTTAAACTATCTATTCTAGTTGTGGCATTTTTGCAGGCCCCCAACTACCACTTGCATCCCTAATTTTATCTCGCATCCCATCGCAATCCCGTTCTTTACTATCAACGCTTTTTTGGTTTTTGCACTGCTCATAGAACATTTGTGCTACAAGGGTTTTGGGAAGTTGATCAGGTTTTGCTAAAGCGGCGTTGAAATCCTTCTTAGCTTCATTGAAAAGAGATTGGTCTTTTTGTTTCTTGCCTTTCGCGACTAAGATTTGAGCTTTTAAATAGTGTACCTCTGGATTGCTGGGCGTTACTGCCAGAGCGCGATTTACATATTCCAGCGCCTTGTCGTAGTCTTTCAAATCCCGGTGTCCAACTGCAATCCCACGATAAGCCAAATAAGAGGGGCCTGCTTTTTCTAAGCGTTCAATCGCTTGCTTGGGATTAGAAAATGGTAAATTGACAGCCATCATCAAATCCATATACCCCTTGAGTAAGTTGAGTTCTGCGTCGTCAGAACCTACTTTCTCCGCCTTATCCAGATATGTGAATACCTCCTGCAACTTATTCAAAGCTTGGGAACCGCCTTTGATGGGATCGTTATTGACAAGACTAAGGTTATATGCACCCTGTAAAAAATGCCCAACTGCTGTGTATAAATTGCCACGCAAAGGATTTGTCGTAGTTAGCTGTTCAGCCGTTTTCAGAGTTTTCTCAGCGTAAGTGTTAACGCTCTTCCAGTCCTGCTCAGTGTAAGCTAAAGATGCCTGCATTGCGTAGACGAGCGGTTCATTAGGTTCACTAGATTCCGCTTGTTGTAGGTAAAGCTTTGCTTGTGGATAGTTCCCCGTCTCAAAGATAGCCTTGAAAGCAGCTTCAGTCTGGTTTCCAATCTGCCCTGAGTTGCTGGAACGGAAGGGATCGCCAGCTAGAGTAGGGGTAGGGAATAAACTGAGTGCAGTCAAGGAAGCACTAGCGATCGCGCCAACAACCCGCAATTGTACAGAAAACCGAGCCATGATCGTCATCCTCACTAAACCATTAGCTTGAGTGAATGCTGTCTCTAATTTTCAATGCTATCTAACAACACCGTAAGATACGCTGCTGTGAGGGCTGAACATTCTGAGACAACCAGTGTATAATTAGTCACCCCTTAACAAAAAGAGCGATCCAACAGTTTGACGCTATTAATAATTTCAGGTTCCAGAAAAATTCGGTTAGTTTGTTTGTCAGTGGCAATCCGTTGTCCGAAAAACAGGTTTCTAGATGCAGTTTTTTGATTCCCACTTATTTTAAGTAAAAATTAAAGCAGGCTAATTCGCTTAGGATGATGCCCTTACAAGTTTGGCAATTTTTTCTTTTCTACTCCCAGAATTGATGCTCTATCTCAAAAACCTGACTTATCACCCCCCCGCTACCCCAACTGCTATCCTGAATTCCATTAATTTAGAACTAGCGCCAAATGGTCTTGGTCTTGTGATTGGGCCAAGTGGATCTGGCAAAAGCACATTTTTGGAAATTTTGGCAGGTCTGGCAGAAAAAACCGATGGCGGTGTTTTTTGGCGAGACCAGGAACTCACTCCCGAACACCTGCAACAGCTAGCAGGATTAGTGTTTCAGTTTCCGGAGCGGCATTTCTGCGGTGGTACGATTTTAGAGGAACTGCGGCTGGGTCATCCAGAGTTGGGGGCTGAAAAAGTCAAGGCAGCTCTTTGTGAAGTAAGTTTAGATCATTTGTCGCTTTCTACGTCACCCCATTCTTTGAGTGGGGGTCAGCAGCGCCGCCTTGCTCTAGCAGTACAGCTGATTCGCCAACCACATTTACTTTTGTTGGATGAACCAACAGCTGGGCTAGATTGGTCAATGCGGCTTCAGCTGGTGAAGTTATTAGGTAAACTAAAAACTCATTGGACGTTGTTGGTGGTCACTCACGATGCAAGTGACTTATTAGCGATCGCAGACCAATGCTGGACAATCGATCGTGGAGAATTACAATCGGTAGACCCCGCGACGCTAGGATCTAAAATTGAAGCAGTCATTAGTCATTAGTCAGCATCAATAACTAATGACCATAAAAAAATGAGCGATATCGAAATGCTAATGCTGCCTGAGATGGCTGATGTATGGCAGCAAACACTGGGTTGGCAACCTAATAGTGAACAGCAAAAGCTATTTCAGCACCTTTATGAGTTGATTTTGGCAGGGAACCGTCAACTGAACTTAACCAGGATTACCTCACCGGAGGAGTTCTGGGAAAAACACTTGTGGGATTCTCTGCGGGGAATTTTTAGCCAGAAATCTGAAAAAATAGCTGGTTCATCTGGCAAAGCAATCGATATTGGAACTGGGGCAGGATTTCCGGGAATTCCAATAGCGATCGCTTTCCCTAATTACACTGTCAGCTTACTCGATGCCACCCGCAAAAAAATCGCCTTTCTGGAAAATGCGACCTCAGAGCTGGGTCTGGCAAATGTCAATACAATTACTGGTAGAGCTGAAGAAATTGGTCAATATCCTTCTGACCGAAATGCTTACAACCTCGCTCTAATCAGGGCAGTAGCTGAGCCTTCTGTCTGTGCCGAGTATGCGCTACCATTGCTGAAACGCGGCGGATTAGCCATCCTCTATCGCGGACAGTGGACAACTGAGGAAAACGATGCCCTACAACCAGCCTTAGAAAACTTAGGCGGCATTCTTGAATCCATCGAGGAATTTACTACTCCTTGTAGTGGAAGCATTCGCCACTGTCTCTACCTCCGGAAAGTGGCACCTACACCGAGAGAATTCCCCCGTCCTGTGGGCGTACCTGCCCAAAAGCCACTCTAAATAATTATCCTTATTACCATGCTGGGCCTGGTAACGAGAAAACAGGAGAAGTTTATGAGCATTGAGTGGGGCAAGTCAACCAATAAGGGAACTGCCATGCTAAAGCTGGCTCATCAGTTTCACAGCGAAGCGATTTTGAAGGATGAGTACGTCGGCTGGTTTTTTGATGAATCGGTAGTACGCTCTCTTCAAGAGAATCCTCTGAATGTTGATTCTGCAAAAGATGATGCGGAAAAATTCCAGCAGATTGCTTACTGGTACACGATTCTCAGAGAGAAGCATGGTGATGAAGCGATTGAAGATGCGATCGCGTCAGGATGTAAACAGCTTATCCTTCTAGGAGCAGGTTACGACACGAGATTTTTCCGCCTTCCTTGTGTGAGAGAGAATTCTATTGCCACCTTTGAAGTCGATTTGCCGCAGACAATTGATGATAAAAAGAGATACTTGATTGAAAGATTAGGCAATATTCCTCAAGGGTTGTCACACATTCCTCTAGATTTCAATCAAGACAATCTCAGCAGTATTTTTCAGTATGGTTTTGACAAAACAATTCCTACTGCTTATATCTGGCAAGGAGTTAGCTACTATTTGCCCAAAGAGAGTGTTTCCAATTTCCTCGACTTCATCAAAGCGCAAATGGCACCAGGTTCAGTTTTCGTCTTTGACTGTTGTTCACCACTAATGACTTTCAAAAACGATTTAGTTCCAGGTATAGCTTCCAGCATTGATACACTCAGTGAAATCGGTGAGCCATATCTATTTGGTATGTATAGCAATGAGATGGAAGCATGGTTGAGAGAAAAAGGCTTATCTGACATTCAAATTTTGCAGCAAGATGACCTGGAAGCGAAGTTTCTCCACAAGCGGACGTTACCAAATAATATGTGGTATGTAGTGACTGCTAGACTTCCTCGTTCCTACGCTCAACCTTCCTCGTAAGACAGCAAATATGAGGCACTGCGCTTACGCGCCGCTTCGCTAACAAAATCAGCATTCCCAGTCAGAGACTGGGAACGAGAAATACTACTGAGTATTAGGAATCACCCTGCCGCAGGGATAAGTTGCTACAGGCTGCTCACCAGAAGCACTCTCAGCAACAGCAGCCGGGATTTCTTCAATTGGCTGGGTTTTTGCCGCCAGATAATCTGTACGCAGTTTATCCAACATTTCTTCCCGCCTGTCATACAACCGCTTCAAGGCGCGAGGCTGGCACTGGTTCATCACATAAGCAGTGATAATCGGTAGGGCAATGGTGCTGTCGGTGTAACAGACAATTGTGCTGGGTAACTCTTCCGGGTCAATTTTGCCCCAACTGACCGCTTCGCTTGGCGTAGCACCAGACAAACCACCTGTATCTGGACGAGCATCGGTGACTTGAACGAAGTAGTCGTGACCTCGTTCTTCTAATCCCAGGACTTCGTGAAGTTGCGGTTGGGTTTGCAGCAGGAAGTTTTTCGGGCTACCGCCGCCAATGATGACAGCAGCGCTTTTGCCTTCTACATCTGGGTTGCCACTTTCACGGGCGCAGTATGCGATCGCAGCTGTCTCGTTCACATCTATGGATGGATCTATTACTAATTTTGACCCTTCCAGCGACAAAGCCGCGACGTTCATCCCAATCGAACTATCTCCGGGGGAAGAAGTATAAATGGGAACGCCGCACTCATAAGCAGTTGCTAACAAGCTGGAATTTTTTACCCCAACTTGCTTTTCTACTTCCGAGACATATTTGCCCAGCAAGTGGTGAAATTCAGCAGTTCCCATCCGCTTCTGAAACGGTTCGGCTTGCAGAATCTTGCGGATGAAGGCATCGGTTTCGAGCAACACGTCGTAGCCAAAAACGATGTCATAAATGCGAATGGTGCCTTCCTCGCGCAGCTTCACATCATCGACAAACGGATTACCTGTATAAAGGTCAAAACCCAAACCAAAGTGCATATCGTGGTAAAGATTGGCACCCGTGCTGATCATCCAGTCAATAAAACCGTGGCGGATCAGTGGTGCCAAAATTCCTACTCCCATCCCAGTCGGTGTCATAGCACCCGATAGGCTAACTCCCACTGTGACACCTTCTTGTAAAACTTCGCGACTCAACAGGTGGCACATTTCCCGCAGACGAGCGGAGTTGTAGGCACTGAAGTAATTATCAACTAGATCCACGACGTTAATCGTCGTTGGCATGGGGGCGGGTGCGATTTTGTTACCCGATTTGGACATTTTTATACTCGCAAAAGAATGAACGCCATTGTCAATATAACCAGCGATGGTGGAGGAGATACCCAGCTGGAGTAGCAACAGTAAAGACGATTGAAGAAGCGATCGCTATCCTGCCTGTAAAATTTCATTGATAGCAGCACGATAAGAATTGTAGGCTGATTCCCCAAAGCATACAAAAATCACCTGTTCGACTGAGGTATTCCCCTCCAGAAACTTTTTTACCTCACTCACAGCAATTCTGGCGGCGCGTTCTATCGGAAACCCATAGACACCCGTGCTGATAGCAGGAAAAGCGATGCTGCGTATCTCGTATTGCTTTGCTATAGTTAGACAACTGCGATAACAACTAGCTAAAAGCTCATCCTCCTGATAGTTGCCTCCCTGCCAAATTGGGCCGACTGTATGAATTACCCATTTAGCAGGAAGATTGTAACCCTTGGTAATCTTTGCCTGACCTGTGGCGCAGCCCTTGAGCTGGCGACATTCTACCAACAATTCTGGCCCAGCAGCTCGATGAATTGCCCCATCGACACCGCCGCCACCTAGTAAAGAGGTATTCGCCGCATTAGCGATCGCATCTACCTTTTGCTGGGTAATATCACCTTGAATGACAGCTATTTTGCCTAAATTCATGGAATTTGTAAATTTAAAGCTATATGATTGGGCTAACATTTCAATTTTGCCTGGATTTAGCTTATTTGTTGCATTTGCCACACTCCAATTGTTGTGTAGACCATAAAAACGGCATAGGACAGCTTAGGGCATAGCAGCGATTCACGAAAATGGCATCTAGCATAAGTATGGGGATCACCGCAATTCGCTAAATCTAAAAATTTTGTAGACTAGGAAAAGGCAATTATCATGCCTTAAATCCGGAGAAAAATTAAGTATCTCTCAAGACACTATGACCAACAATATTTCCTCTAATACATCTAGCGTTACATCATCACCTCAGCCTCAAACCAATCAACGTTGGCCTACTTTTTTGGAAATGTTGCAGCGACTGCATCAGGAGGGTATATATATTCATCCCGAACATCTGGCAGAATTTTTACTTTTCCACGGACTCCCTGTTAACCTTTGTTATGTACCTAAACATTTGAAGAGCAAAGCTGCTTTCATTAACAAGAACTACCACGGGGATATGGCTGATATAATTGAAGAACCTGATGACGTTGCTTCTCAGTTTCCCTGGTTGAATCAGAATTAAAGACGGAAATTCGTAAATTAAAAAGTTAGCATTTTCAATTTGCTATTGGCAAAGCAACGCGCACGATAGTTTTCTCCTGGGGAATACTATCAACTTCTAATTCTCCGCCGTGCAGTTCGATTAAGTGTTTAGCAATTAGCAGCCCTAAGCCGGGGCCTTGCTGCGAAGAAAGTTTGCGCTCAAATCGCATATAAGCTCCCATCATCGCAATTTGTTCTACTGTCATTCCCTTGCCGTAGTCAGTTATAAACAGCACAAAAGTGCTATTTTCATACTTACTAGCGACGCGAATCTTACTTCTGGGAGAGGAAAACTTACAGGCATTGTCCACCAGTTCTTCAACAATTTTTTGCAGTTTTTTCTGAGAAATGGAGACAGATGCATCTTGCAGGTCTAATACTAAATCCATTTCTCTACCAGCTTGCTTAGCTTTTTGAGTTGCTGCGTCTATTATGGCGTTTTTAGCGGAATCAGTACGGCTATTTTGTCGTAACGCTTCTATTTGCTCTGGATCGGTTCCAATTAGTTCTAGTTGAGCGTACAGTAAAAAATTCTGAACTAATTTAGATAAACGTTCCGCAGAGGTACGAATATCACCTGCTATTTCTAGGATTTCTTGCGGTTCTAGGTCGTTGGCTTCATCAATTAGTAATTGCGAACCGCACAAGATTCCATTAAGGGGTGTATGAAGTTCGTGGGGAAGGGTAAGGGTGATATTGGTACGTAAATTATTGAGTTGCTGTTGCGATTGTCGGTTAACTGCTGCCTGTTTTTCCAAACGTGTAGCGATCGCTCTCAATAACTCGCCTCTAGTAAACGGCTTGGCGAGGTAGTCGTCTGCACCCAATTCCATCCCTTGACGCAAATCAGTTTTAGCAGCTTTGGCTGTGAGAAAAATGAAGGGAATTGTCGCTGTCACAGCGTTAGATCGTAGCGCCGTCAATACACCATAACCATCAAGTTTTGGCATTCGCGCATCCGAGATAATCAAATCTGGGAGTTGTTCAGTAGCCAACTGCAACCCTATCTGACCATTTTCCGCAGCAAGAGCGTTGTAACCCTCTGCCTTCAACAACTCCAGAATGTTCTCTCTGATTGATGTCTCGTCTTCAATTACCAAAATTTTTGTCATAACCTAACAGCCGCAGAGCCTGTCGTCGTGATGCCTGCGCTACAGTTTACAATGAATGAGAATTGCTTTAGTAGCTTTGATGATTTTCGCTGTGGAATCAATGTTTGTGTTTAGCATAGTGTGACAACTTACTCTTGCGCGCAAAAGCTGAAAGCCGACTGCTAACTGGTAGCGTGACTGTAAAGTTAGTGCCTACTCCCAGTTGACTGTCTACGGTAATCTCTCCAGAGTGCAGCTCAACACATTTTTTAACAATTGCCAATCCAAGTCCAGTTCCGGGGATGTTGCCAACATTTGCGGCTCGATGGAATGACTCAAACAGGCACTGGCGATCTTGCTCTGGAATACCAATGCCTTTATCTTCAATTTGAAAGATTATTCTTCCTTTTTTATGGAAGATTACTAATTTAACCTCGCTACCTTCCTGCGAATATTTTATAGCGTTTGAAAGCAAATTTGTAAGGATATGGCGCAGTAGCTTCTCATCAAGGTAATAATAGGTATGTTGGCAGCGATTAATAAACTTAATCCCGTGCTGATTACCTTCGGTTGGCTGTAACTCTCTTACTAATTCTAAACAAAATTGTTCTAGATTCACAGGCGAAGGTTTGAAATATAAACTTCCTGTTTCAGCTTTCCCAATAGTTAGCACATCATCTAGCAGTCTAATCATGCGATTAACAGATGATTGAATGCGATCGTAGTGGACGATTTTTTTCTCTTCAGTCCATTTGTGGCTGTAATGTTCTAATAATTCGGCAGAAGAGAGGATGGTACTAAGGGGAGTACGGAATTCATGGGAAGTCATAGAAATAAAGCGAGATTTGAGTTTGCCAAGTTCTTTTTCCCGCTCTAGAGATGCCCGCAGTTCTTCTTCTAATATTTTACGTTGGGTAATATCAATGCCTACTGTAACAGCAGCTTGGTTGTGATTATACTTTTGAGCTACAATTAGATAATTCCGAGTGCTGCCATTAATTTGTGCGATCGCTTCTTGGCAAGTAGTTTGGGCTGGAGATTTAAAAAAATCTTCTATCAATTCAGTAAAGTGGTTGCGGCTGTCAAAACATCCAACTTTCTGACCGATAAATTCTTCTGGGGATAAGTTAAATGATTCGGCTAAATGCTGGTTGACTCCCAAATAGTGTAAATCTGAACTAATCCAAGAAACAAATCCTGGTACGGCATCTAAAACAGCTAAAAGTTGGTTTTTTGCTTCTTGCAGCGCTATTCCCATCTGCTTATAAGCTGCCATTGTTATCTCATGCAACTCTGACTGTGCCATCAAAAGTTGATGTACATCCAATAGTTTATAGACACCTGGTGCGGTTTGTACAATAATTGGTTCATAAATTAATTCAGGCGATCGCCTCAAAGATTCCCGCACTGCTGCTGTAATCGAAGAGTAGGAGGGAAAAACTAAAATTTGGGTATGGCTTTGATAAAGCGATTCGCTAAAAGGCAAAGCTGGAATTTCACGCAAAGGCCGTTTGGCAACCAATTCCAAGCTGTACCGACGGCTGATGTATTCAAAAAAGCGTCGTCGGGAAATCATGCCAATAAGCTGATTTCGCTCCATTACAATTAAACCCGGTAGCAGCGGATTTTCCTCAAATAGCTTGATAACGTCTTCTGTGGTGCAATCACACTCGATACAAGCTTCGTAGAGGTTTAATCCTTGTAATGTTGATTCTAGATTAAGTTTTTTTGCGCTTTGTTCAGATTTCATTGGCAAACTTAAAATCATACGGGTATGCACTTCAATTAAATTAAGCCGATATCAGTTCAGCTTAAGTTAAAGGTTATCGAAGAGGGGTAACACCCCTCATAAGGGAAGCACAGATTAATGATATAAGCTTCGAGGAGAAAGATTTTCATGATTTGTTGAGTGAATTTCAGAGAATCCGACTAGAGAAGTTACCATTAAGCATAATGTTTCCTTTAGCTGTATCCTGCTTAGCCTGATAACTTTATGGTAATAAAAACAATTTTTATTAATTTATTGTAAGTAGTAATTAATCAAAAAATAGTAATGTTTTCATAAAGAGTAGATAGTTTATATAAATTTTGTTTTAACAAAGCTGCTAAACTAAGGTAAATTTTAAAAGATGTAATAGTTGTTTCTGTAAAAGTTTTATGAAAACTGATAGCCAGACTGACTTGAATGAAAACTTAGAAGTTGATGACTCGCCGGAAAGTACAGCATCATCGCTAACTCAAGAGCAGTATCAGCGGAAAATGCAGCGGCGCAAAGAAGTTCAAGATCAACGGGTGGCGAAAGCCTCGCAGGAAAAAGGCTTAATAATCGTCAATACGGGGAATGGTAAGGGGAAAACTACTGCTGCTTTGGGGATGGTGTTGCGATCGCTAGGTCATGGCTATCGGGTAGCGATTGTACAATTTATCAAAGGAGCCTGGGAACCCGCAGAGAAGGCTGTGTTTAGTCGCTATTCAGATCAGCTAGAGTTCCATGCAATGGGGGAAGGCTTCACCTGGGAAACCCAAGACAAAGAGCGAGATATTCAGAAAGCGCACGGTGCTTGGGAAACTGGATTAAACTTTATCCGCAACCCTGACTTTAAGTTAGTGTTGTTAGATGAAATTAATGTGGCGCTGAAACTCGGCTTCTTGAGTGTGGAGGAAGTGCTAGCGGGGTTGGAAGAGAAGCCAACCCAGTCTCATGTTATTCTCACAGGCAGAGGCGCGCCAGCTGCCCTAATTGAGCGAGCTGACTTAGTAACTGAAATGACTCTCGTTAAGCATCCGTTTCGGGAACAGGGTGTTAAGGCGCAACCGGGAATCGAGTTTTAAAAGTTATGAGTTATGAGTTTTCAATTAATAACTCATAACTTATCATTTTCTTCATCACATATCGTCAACGCCTCTGGTTTACAGCGTTTGATCTTAACTTTGATTCCCTGAGCTTTCTCCTTGTAAATATCTTCAAGATATCCGGGGCAGGCTGCCGCTGCTTGGGCAGAGTTATCGAAAGGGCCAAAATAGTAGATGCAGCGAGGCTCGGTAGTAGCAATTTCTACCCACCAAGCCATACGAAACCCTTGAACGAAACCTGTCAAGACTTCTCTGACTATGTTGAGAAATGCCATAAAAAGTGATGATAAAACGATTATGTACTGGATAAACTAGCGGGACACAAGGAGATTATCCGGATGAAGCGATCGCAATTCTGGCCATATGGATACATTTACGCAGGTTAAGCGGTGCGGTTTTCTGATTCTGTCTTAGTTTAATACTAATTTTCTTTGTGATGCCACAGATCAGATTCCCCTGGCTTTCTTTATAAAGCTCTCAATTAGGGCAATTCTGGGTAGAGTGCTGTTATGCGATCGCTCAGATAGCCTAGTTAAATTCGCTGCTTATTATCATCAATAATATTCGCCATCTGCAAAAAGTTTAAAATAATTGTAGATAGTAACAGTAATAATATCAGCCCTAAGAAATAGCCAATAGCTACCCATTTGAAAGTACCAAGTAAATTCAAACTGTTATGGTTTTAATTGTTATATCTGTTACTGATTAGACGGGAAAAATTATCTGTAGGATGGGTAGAACAACGCGAAGGTTAGGCATTAGACCTGTGTCAATGTTTGGTAAAGTTCTAAAACACCAATTTTTATTACAAATTTATGTAATAGTATAAAAATAGAGTAATTTTAAATTCAGAAAATCTATAAAAAATGAAAATCAGGATGAATTGTAACATTTTTAAAGATAGAGGATTAAATAAAAAGTTAAGAATGCGTCTTTAGGAAGGTGATAGGCAGTAAAAAAAGTTGCTAGAAGAAGTGAAGAATTTAAGGTAAAAGTATGAGTAGCCTCTATTCCTCCGTATTAAAAACCAGCAAACATAGGAAAACTGAGATGAATGTAAACATATTTAGCCAGCAGATAGAAGAGATACACTTGCGTCTAGCTGATCTGTATGAAGGCGCGATCGCATTGGAACCGTTGCGTCAAACAGACCTATTGCCGACGGCATTCAAAGAGTTAGGCATCGCGTCAGAAGAGCTGCAAGTAGCTGTAGAGACACTACGCCAGCAGAATGAGGAACTGGCAGGCGTACACCAGGAGTTAGAAGCGGAACGCCAGCGTTACCAGGAACTGTTCGAGTTCGCACCGCAGGCTTACTTAATAACTGATGCAGAAGGAACAATTAGAGAAGCCAACCGCGCTGCTGCGGCGCTGCTCAACGTGTCTCACGAGTTTCTGGTAGGCAAACCCCTGACTGTTTTCATCACTCAACAAGAGCGCCGAGACTTCCGTCATCAACTCAACAAACTGTCCGAGCCGCAGCAAGTGCGTGAATGGGAAGTACGCATACAGCCGCGCCATAAAGAGATTTTTGATGCGGCTGTGACAGTGGCTCTGAGTTCCAATAAAAAAGGCAATCCAGTCACAGTGCGCTGGATGATTCGGGATATCACTGCCACCAAACGGGCGAATGGCGTACTAAGAAAGGATGACTACGACAACAAAAGCGATCGCGTCGTGCATCGTTATTCTAGAGGGGAAATCGTCCCCCTCGACCCTCAAAAGCTTTGGCTAGTTTGTCAGGGTTTAGTAAGGTTGACTACGATGGGTGAAAATTGCGAAGAGGTGCTTGTAGGATTAGCTGGCCCCTCAATGCTTTTTGGTTCTTGTTTGACTACTCTACACACTTATCAAGCTACAGCTCTATCGGACGTGGAATTAGTTACGATTTCTTTAGCAGAAATAGCAGCCTCCCCAACTCTAGCCCAGAGCATTTTACCAAAAATTAATCGACGGCTACAGCAGACAGAATCACTTTTAGCTATTTCTGGACAACGAAGATTGCAAGACCGCTTACAGAATTTATTGTTGCTGCTGAAACAGGAAATTGGCGAACCCGTAGCGCAAGGAACTCGTCTGAGTGTTCGCCTGACTCATCAAGACCTTGCCAACGCCTGCGGTGTTACTAGAGTGACAATCACGCGCTTGCTTGGAAAGTTACAGCAAGAAGAAAAGATTGTTTTTGACTCCAAGTATCACATTATTTTGGTAAACATAAATTCTTAGTCGAATAGCACTGACTTAAGAGCCATGAAATTTATTTCACCTCTCAAAGCTCAAACCCCTTGAAACCAGTTCAAGTGGATATACAGGAAGCGCAGGCTGAAGTCAGTTGTCAATAAGCGTAGGTTAGGGGTGTGCGCGTCGCTTAACCAACCTATAACAATCCTATTTAAGTTGTGAACGAGTATTCGCCCTAGTGTAGGGACACGGCACTGCCGTGTCCCTACAGGGTTTCATGAATCATTTAGGATTGCTATATGACTGCTGATTTTCAATGCCAATAGCGTCAGAGAAAGAAGCTAATTCTTGCTGTTCTAATTTTTGCCGTAGTCCTTCCAGAATGCGACGCACCATCCAAGGGCCTTCGTAAATCCAGCCAGTGTAAACTTGCAGCAGACTAGCACCTGCGACGATTTTCTCCCAAGCGTCTTGGGCGGTAAAAATGCCACCGACACCGATAATAGGTAATTTGCCTTTGGTTTCCTGATAGATAAAGCGAATCACCTGAGTAGAACGCTGTTTCACTGGTGCGCCGCTGATACCGCCAGCTTCTTCACTAACTGGTTTACCTGTCGAGGTAACTGTTTGGGTTTTGAGATTATCCCGACTGATGGTAGTGTTAGTGGCAATAATCCCCGCCAAATGGTAGTTTTGAGCTAGTTCGATGACCGAAGCGATCGCTTCCCATTCCAAATCTGGTGCAATCTTCACTAATATAGGTTTTTCTCCCTGATTTTCTTGTTGCAGGGCATCCAAAATCAGACTCAGCTGCTCTTTTGATTGGAGACTTCGTAAACCTGGAGTATTCGGAGAACTTACGTTAACTACAAAGTAATCGCCGCAATCCTTCAAGAGTCGAAAACTACCAAGATAATCAGCCGCAGCAGACTCTAATGGCGTTATCTTAGATTTACCTAGATTAATGCCAAGGGGAATGGGGAATTGGGAATTGGAATGACCAAGAGCTTCTAGCCTAGCTGCCATCGCAGCTGCTCCTTGATTATTAAATCCCATCCGGTTGAGGGCGGCTTTGTCCTCGGCCAAGCGAAACAGGCGAGGACGCGGGTTTCCCGGTTGCGAGTGCAACGTCACAGTGCCGAGTTCCGCAAAGCCAAAGCCGAGATGCTGCCAAATCTTAGCAGCAACGCCATCTTTATCAAATCCAGCTGCCAAACCGACTGGATTAGGGAATTTTAGCCCAAAGAGAGTTTGCTCAAGGCGAGAATCTTGGAGACAGTAGGTTTGCTGGAATTGAGAGAGAATCCAACTACTAGGAGGGCGATGCGATCGCGTTAAGGCACTAAACATCTGTAAAGTTTGCTGATGCAGCCATTCTGGATCGGCTTTCAACCCAGAAAATAAAACCGGACGAATAGCGGCTTGATATATATCCACTTTCTTTAATCCAAAAGCTGGTTACTGGTCAAAAAAATTAAACCTTAAAAATGCTAATTAAAAATGGATAATAACCGAATTTATCTCTTATTTTAAAATTTTAATTCATTAATACCACTTGATATTATGCCTACAATACTTTAATTTCTGAAACGAACTACTCGTAGAGATGCCATATATCACGTCTCTACAATTCAAAATCCAAAATTTTTGTACCCAAAATGGTATAAAGGCAGCATCGTAGTTAAATAACATGGGTCATCAGCAAAGTCCAGCAGACTACGAAAATCAAATCGTTGCCTTGGGGCGCGTTCTTCAGACCCTGCGGGAAGAGGAGAATGTTGACGTTCTCATCGAAACCACCCTGAACTATCTTGTCTCAGAGTTTGAATATCGTCTAATTTGGATTAGTCTTTACGATAAATTAGATCACCGTTTGTTTGGCAAAGGAGGCATTACCCCTACTGGCGACACCAAATTTCTGAAAAATAAGTTTACCCTCACCCCAGGCGACCTTTTAGAACAGGTAGTGATCCAGCAGCGACCAGTGAGTGTGCCGAATTTGAGCGAAGAAGTACGGGCTGGAGAATGGCGGCGGGCGGCGCAAGAATTTGGGGTTCAGGGAGCGCTTTTTTTCCCCTTGCGCTGCAAAGACCGTTGTTATGGCGTTGTACTGCTGGGGTCACACGTATGGGGTGGTTCTCAAAGCGCCGGTGAAAAAGCCCAGATGTCACTGTTGTTCGGAGGATTAGCTACTGCACTTTATCAGATAGAACTAGATTGGCAGCATTCCTCTACCAAGCGCCCCGACCAACCGCTGTTCCAAGTGATAGACCAAATGGCGCGGTTTCCCACGATGCAGCAACGCTTGGAAGCGGTGGTAGCCATGACTCAGCAATTCGTTGCACCAACGCGCACCAGCATCTATTGGTATTCGCCAGAGAGACGCTATTTTTGGCACCGGGTGGGCAATCGCCACACCTCTAAGGGACTAACAAACCCGTTAACCAGTGCTGCTGCTGGCATCACTTTACAAGAAGTTAGCGAATTTTATCAAGCTCTGAATGAAAATAGGTTAATTGCGATTGGTGCTGGCAGAAGCCCTCTGAAAGCGGAAGTGACAGGGCAGTTGCTTTCTAGACTGCGGGCAAGGTCTTTACTGGCAGCGCCAATTTTGGTGCAGCAAGAACTGGTGGGATTTCTGGCTGTAGAAGGCAATGAAGCCCGGATTTGGGAAGAGGCGGAAAAAAACTATATCCGCGCTGCTGCCCAGCTGATCGCCCTGGGAGCGGGCAGTGAGGAGATAGAAACAACACTGGCCTCAACTCAACAGGATGCCCAACTGGTTGCTGAGTGCGCCCGCGCGATCGCAGATAATACTGATGCGGATAAAGCCTTGGATCAGTGCGCTCAGTTGCTGCTGAACCGATTGGGTGTGGAACGTTTTTTGATAGTGCAGGGATTGGAGACTGGCGACTGGCGACTGGGGGCTGGGAACCAAGAAGGAGAAGAAAGCTTTCCTCAAGCCGCCCCATCTTCAAATCCCCAATCATCAAGTCCCTACACGATTGTTTACCAGCGCCAGCCGCTTAACAGAAGACCGTTGACGACAGGCTTAATCCGCCTTACAGATGCCCAGCAGCAGTTATTTGAGCAAAGCGAGTCATCTGTAGTGGCGATAGAAGATTGGGAACAAGACCAGCGACTTTTAAGCTGGAAGGAAAGCTTGGGGGTTGTGGGCGTGCGATCGCTTTTAATATGCCCTATTGTGCAAGATGCGGATACTTCTTTTTCCTGTTTTCTAGTTATTTGCCACAGCACCCCCCGAACTTGGAGTCAAACTGAGCGATCCTTAGTAGGCATCGTCAGCCAACAGTTAAGTGTGGCAGTACGCACCTTCAACCTGAGAACCCTCACCAAACTCTCAGAGTCAGCGCAACTTCACCTCCACAACGGTTTGCAAATGCTTTTGTCGGCATCGTCAGACCAAGCACAAAGCGATCGCGCCTTGGTACAATTCCTCTCTGAGATGCTGGAATGTCCCTTAGCTATGCTTCTGGACTGGGAAGGCACAACGGAACGCCACAAAACCGGGAAGGTCGCGGCGGCGGTAATGGCTAATCCTCGTTTTGCCCTTTCCCCAGGACTGTCTGTACCACCAACGGATCTCCTAATTCAGGAAGCCTTAGCTACGGATGGTCTTGTCGAAAAACGCGGCACCCAAATCCCAGCTTCTTCTCGGCAATGGCTGAGTAGTCCCGGCATCGGCTGTCTGTTAATTATGGCTCTGCCGGATTTTGCAAAGCAACCGAATTTAGATTTTGGATTGTCGGAAGACGATTCTAATCCAAAATCGAAGATCCAAAATCCCAAATTGGCTGGTTTCATCATACTTGCAGACGATCGGGGGCGCGAGTGGTCTAAGCACTTACTACCAGTTTTAGAAACTCTGGTGCGACAGTTCGCCCGAATTCGCCGCTATAACTTGTTGAGTGCAACTCTACACCAAGAGGTAAGAAACTTAGAACAGCTCAACTGGTATAAACATCGCTGTTTGGAAAGCCTGCATCAGGCTACCACTGACCGCATCAACCGGCTAAATGAACTAGAATCACCCGCTAAGGGGAATCAGCTAGATAAGTCTTTAGTACGGATGCACTCGACGCAACTGCTGCGGGAATTAGAGAATATCCTGACAGAATTCACGCCACTCCTGCAAGAGGAGCAGTGGCAGCTGCAACAACATCTGACGAGGGTGACGCTAACAAGTGTGTTGAAGCGATCGCTTTTGCTCTTAGCACCCCTGTATCATGAACGACAACTCCAAGTGCGTTCCGGGGGTGCTAGTAGCAACCAGGACGTTTATGCTGACCCACTCAAACTCGAATGTGTCCTCTGCGAAATTCTCAGCGTCGCGGGTCGTCTGGCCCCAGTTGGTAGCCGGATAAATATCAAGACTGAAGTTAAAAGTGCCAACGAGCAAAGTCTTTTCCCATCGTCTGATACCTCTGGTCATGCGGCTCGACCGGGTAGCCTCACCCCGCCTCTACTAGAATTATTAATTACCAATTCCGAAACCTTTAACTTTAAGGTACTCGCAGCGCCAAAATTACCTGCTCTAAAAATTTGCCAACGCTTTGTCCGTTCCTTTGGCGGCAACCTCCAATTCTACCAAATGGAAGGAAACCGCTACTTAACCCGCTTGTTACTGCCAACGACTATCAAATCCGTCTAATTACCGATTAATAAGAGAACCCCACTCCCAACTCCGGTTGGCTGTTCGCGTGGGGTTCACTGGTTCCGACTTTCTGATTGAGAACCGCTATATTTAAACTGCTTGCGGCTGAGCTTGGGGTTGGAACTGGAAGAGTGAATATACCACATTTCTGCGGATATCCGTCATCATGTCCAAGAACATTTCATACCCTTCCTGCTTGTACTCAATCAGGGGGTCTTTTTGCCCGTAGCCGCGTAAACCTACAGATTCTCGGAGAGCATCCATTCCTTGCAAGTGTTCCCGCCAGAGGGTATCAATCTGTTGCAAAATAAAGAACCGCTCCGCCTGTCGCATTAAACCCGGCTGAATTTGATCTACATTCGATTCCTTGAGATCGTAGGCTTTTCGCACTTCTTCATGCAAGAAAGTTTTGATTTCCCCTACACCCATATCATCTAGATGAGATGGCTCCAGGTCTGCCAAAAGATTGACAAATTCCTTAACTTTTGCTACCAGACTGTTTAAATCCCACTCTTCCGAAGGCAATTCCGGGTTGACGTAGGCATCCACAATGTCATCCATTGTGCGCTCAGCATACTGGATCACCTGTTCTTTCAAATCCAGACCTTCCAAGACGCGACGACGTTCGGCGTAGATAGCGCGACGCTGGTTATTCATCACCTCGTCGTACTCAAAAACCTGCTTCCGGATGTCGTAGTAGTAGGTTTCGACTTTTTTCTGCGCCCCTTCCAGACTGCGCGTTAGCATTCCGGATTCGATAGGCATATCTTCATCTACGCGCAACCGATCCATTAATCCTGCCACGCGATCGCCACCAAAAATCCTCAGCAGGTTGTCTTCCAAACTCAAGAAAAACTTCGTTGAGCCTGGGTCGCCCTGACGACCCGCCCGACCGCGCAATTGGTTGTCAATCCGACGCGATTCGTGGCGTTCTGTCCCGATGACGTGCAAACCGCCAAGTTTTATCACCTCTTCATGTTCTGATTCGGTAAGGGTGTCGTACTCTTTGCGAATTAAGTTGTAAACCTCGCGCAGCTTTTGGATTACTGGATCGTCAGTCGGTGCCTTTTCGGAAGCAACGGCTATCTTATCCTCCGCCTCCAATTCTGCCAAACTCCGTTCGCCATACTGTTGCACGGCAAAATCTACCGCACTTTTCAGCTTTTGTTCTGTCTCCCGCGATAACTGCGTCGGGAAGATTTGCGGGCTAACTTTCCAAGTTTTCACCTTCTTACCCGGAACAAATCCCTGTGCAGGCGCACGTCCAGAAGCCCCTGGAACAGAGCTTAAGGCAAAACTATCTTCTTCTGACGGCTGCACAATCTTGGGCATAAAATATTCTCGCAGCTTCAGACGTGCCATGTAATCGGAATTACCGCCGAGAATGATGTCGGTTCCGCGTCCCGCCATGTTTGTTGCGATCGTCACCTTGCCTTTGCGTCCCGCTTGAGCGACGATTTCCGACTCTCGCTCTACATTTTCCGGTTTTGCATTCAGCAGGTTGTGGGGAACCTCTAGTTCGCTAAGCAAAGTTGATAGCAATTCCGACTTTTCTACGCTGGTCGTTCCCACCAAAATTGGCCGTCCAAGTTTGTGCAGTTCGGCACATTCTTCAGCGATCGCGCGCCATTTTCCTACCTCTGCCTTGTAGACCACATCTGGCATATCCCGCCGTCCGGGAGCTCTATTGGTGGGAATTTGAGTTACTTCCAGCTTGTAAATTTTTTCAAACTCAGCTTCCTCAGTTTTCGCCGTTCCGGTCATCCCGGCTAGCTTGTCATACAGCAAGAAGAAATTCTGATAGGTAATTGTCGCCAGCGTTTGCGTCTCATTCTGAATTTCCACCCGCTCTTTTGCTTCAATCGCCTGGTGTAATCCATCACTCCAACGACGACCGGGCAACACGCGACCTGTAAACTCGTCCACAATCACTACTTCATTGTCGCGGACGATATAGTTTACATCCTTTTTAAACAACTCCTTGGCTTTAATTGCATTAAAGATGTAGTGCGCCCAAGGGTCGTTCGGGTCGTACAAATCCTTGACTTCCAGCAACTGTTCTGCTCTAGCAAACCCTTCATCGGTCATCAGTACGTTACGGGCTTTTTCGTCTACCTCGTAATGCCCAACCTTTGAGCCGTCAGTTTCCACTTCCTTTTCCAGAGCAGCTGCGATCGCAGCCGCCTGCATATACTTCTCTGTGGGGCGTTCTACCTGTCCCGAAATAATCAGTGGTGTCCGTGCCTCGTCAATCAATACCGAGTCTACCTCGTCAATGATGCAATAATTTGGCGGACGCTGTACCACATCAACCATTGAGGTTGCCATGTTGTCGCGCAGGTAGTCAAAGCCCAGTTCGCTGTTCGTCGCGTAAGTAATATCGCAGGCGTAGTTTTTCTGGCGTTCCTGTGGCCCCATTCCAGATTGAATCAGCCCTACACTCAAGCCCAAAAATCGATGTATCTGGCCCATCCACTCAGCGTCGCGCCTTGCCAGATAATCGTTAACCGTGACTACGTGAACCCCTCTGCCCGTGAGTGCATTTAGGTAAGCAGGCAGAGTAGACACCAGGGTTTTTCCTTCCCCTGTCTTCATCTCGGCAATTTGACCTTTGTGCAGAACTATGCCACCCAGCATCTGGACATCAAAGTGGCGCATTCCCAAAACTCTTTTACCAGCTTCCCGGACTACAGCAAAGGCTTCGGGGAGCAGTTCATCTAACACTTCTTCGCGTTCCCGCGATGTTTTAACTTTTGCTAAGCGCTGTTTAAATTCCGCCGTTTTACCTGTTAGTTGCTCGTCCGAGAGCGCCTGGATTTCTTCCTCGAAAAGGTTAACGTCTACAACGTAAGGTTGAAATTTTTTTAGCTTGCGTGCGTTAGGATCGCCCAGTATTTTTTTAAACATAGCAGGATAGAGAGAACTTAAGAATTTTAGATTTTGCGGGGCGAAGGAGTTTCTCCGCTGGCGATGATTTTAGATTTTGGATTAAAATCTAAAACCTAAAATTATCGTATCATTTTCGTTCAGGCTGAAACGGTACGGGCTTCCCACCCAAGTTAGGGTGAAGTTTCCCATTCAGCGGTCAGACTACGGAAGTTATATTTCTCGGCACCGGGATGACAGGTAACGCAGCTGGAGAGTGTAGTTGGTTGGGGCAAGTTGACGCGAGGATGGAGTGCTTTTAAGTAGCGAGATTCTGTTACCCGATACGGCACTGCTTCTTTTTCTAACTGTGGGCGAGAATAAGTACGCAGGTAGTCCCACATGAGTAAAAGTGTGGGAGTGATGATGCGCGGTAGCTTGGTTCCGTAATGCTGCTGCGTCTCTTGCAGCAGATTTTGCCAGGTTTCGCTAGGAAGAACCCCTGGAGGTAGAGCAAGGTGGCAGGTGGCACAGTTGTCCAGGTAAAGTTGTTGCCCTAGCTGGAGGCGACCGGAAACCGGGTCAGTTGTCGCTTGTCCGTTGTTTGTTGGCGCTTGAGAGATATCCGATTGGAAAGCTGCCAAGTTATTAGAACCTACCAACGTTTCAACTTTCATTGACCTCTGTTCGCTCTTCAGTGACGACTGACTGCCGACATCCCTTGCTTGTGCCAGCCCCCAGCCCAAGATCAGACTCCAGACTAAAAGTAGCAAGAATAAAGTAAATAGCGATCGCTTGCGTTTACCGCCTTTCGCTACTTCTTTCCTTAGTGGTTGCCGTTGTGTCGATCTAACTTTTCGTCCCATCCTCACAAAACCCATTCCAAAGCAGCATTAGCAGTCAAAAGCCCGTCTACAAGGGGAGCGCCTTCCAGAATCGCTTCATTTGCGCCCGCCAAACACCGCAAAACTAAAATTCTTGTACCAACAATCTATGTCTACAAAACCAGCCGCTTCTAACCAACCAAGTTGATCCTCCAGAGGTGCCATGCGATCATATTCCATACGTTTTTTGGCAGCATTTAGTTCCTCGTCTGAGATAACCATAGCGCCAACTTTGTCAACCCACTGTAGTCGATAAAGTTTCTCTAATTCAGGAGTTGTGCCTAGTACCTGATCCGCGTTGACGAACATCCCCCCTGGACTCAAGGCATCGTAAATTCGCCGAAAAAGACGTTCTTTGTCAGAATCGCATAGATGGTGTATCGATAAGGCAGAGATAACTACATCATATGGCCCTCCCAAATCAGCCTTAACATAATCGTCAATTACGATTCTGGGAGACTTACCCATGCTGCTAAATCGAGACTTAGCTATTTCTAACATCTCACCGGCTAAGTCAATCAGGGTAAATTCTGCTAGAGGAAACGCTGCCTGAACCATACCTGAAAAAAGTCCAGTCCCCGCACCCAAATCAAGAACCTTCAGGGGTACTGTACGCTCAATTTGTATGACCTGAACCGCCGTTCCATAAAAGTCATCAAAACATGGAATCAGGGTGCGACGTAGCTTATCATAATCTGCTGCGGCAGCATTAAAAGCTTGCTCAATATTCATTTTCTGGCTTACGGAATGGGAACTGAGCGCAGCAGCCGCTCCACAATTGTCTTAGCACGGCGACCGCCAGATGGTATGAGACGGTGGGAAAGAACGTGAGGTGCCAAAAATTTTACATCATCGGGAATAGCATAATCCCGCCCTTCCAGAAAAGCTAGTGCCTGAGCGCCTCGCTGTAAGGCAACTGTACCGCGAGGACTTACACCCAGAGTAATTTCTTCATCTGCCCTGGTTGCCCGCACCAAGTCAAGGATGTACTGTTGCAAAGATATCTCCACCTTCACGCCCTGACATAAACGCCGTAACTCCTGCACATCTTCTAGAGAAATACACGGTTGCAAATCTTCTACTGTCACGCCTTCAGCGAGGCGTTGCAGCATCTGGAGTTCTTCTTGTTCTGTGGGATAGCCTAAGGTTAAGGAAAGAGTAAAGCGATCCATTTGAGCTTCTGGTAAGGGAAACGTACCTTGATACTCAATTGGGTTTTGAGTGGCGATGACAAAAAACGGACTAGGTACAGTGCGAGAAACCCCATCTACGGTAACTTGTCGTTCCTCCATCACTTCTAGCAAAGCAGACTGGGTGCGGGGTGTAGCGCGGTTAATTTCGTCTGCCAGCAGCACATTAGCAAACACTGGCCCCGGCAAAAATTCAAACTCTCTTGAAGCGGGATTCCAGATATTCGTTCCGGTAATATCTGTAGGCAAAAGGTCAGGGGTGCATTGAATTCGCTGAAATTTGCCGTCGATCGAGCGTGCCAGAGATTTTGCCAGTAAAGTTTTGCCAACACCGGGGACATCTTCGAGCAAAGCATGACCGCCGGAAAGTACCGCTACCAGCACTAAGCGAATGGCATCTGCTTTCCCTACAATAGTACGACTTAAGTTTTGGTTAAGCTGCTCAATACGTTGTCTCATAGTCTTTAATCATTAATTATTATTCCATTGTCATTAATTTATGGTCTGTTGTCAGTTGTTTTCTTTACTTACCTGAATTGCACCTATTACCACAAGCTTTGAAACAAATTTCACACTAGAAAGTTTAAACCGATTTTAAGGAGTTGAAACTTTTCTTTAATAAAATCTGTATTTCAGCCAGTTAAAACTGACTTTAGCTTTTAGCCCAAACTTTAGTTCGTGGCTTTGTTTTAGGACAAAATTGTGTTACTCATCGTGACTGCTGCAAGATGCGATCGCTTTTTCCGGCTGATAATAACTAATGACTACTCAAAAAAGCTCTTGCAGCTTCACAGTCTGCATAAATTTGGGCTTTGAGGGCTTTTAGAGAAGTAAATTTTTGTTCTGAACGCAAAAACTTTTCTAAGCTCACTGTTAGGGTCTTTCCATACAAATCTCCAGACCAATCTAACAGGTGAACTTCTACCGTGGGAGAAGTTCCTTCTACAGTGGGGCGACAGCCTATATTCATCACACCAATGGCTTCTATAGGCCAGACAGAAGCATCTTTTGCTGTGGTGAGGCTAGTTGCTTGGGTTTCTATATTGGCTTTTGGCTGTGGCTGTGTGACTTGCGAAAGGCTCTCGACTTGGTTATAGACTCTGACACAATACACGCCAAAACGGGGCAAAAACTTTTCTGGAGGCAATTGCAGGTTGGCGGTGGGAAATCCGATAGTTCTGCCGAGTTGCTGCCCTTTTACTACTAATCCTGTGAGGGTGTAGGATCGCCCTAACAGGCGGTTTGCTTGCTCTAAATCTCCTGACTCTAGAGCTTGACGAATGATGGAACTGCTGATACGTTCTCCTTCACAAGTTTGCAAGGGTACGAGGGTGACTGGGATGCCATAGGAGGCTGCGATCGCTTTTAAATCTGCTGCTGTTCCCGCTCTCTTACACCCAAAACGAAAATCCTCTCCTACGCTGATGCGACGGGCTTTGAGCTGCTGCACCAAAATCTTTTCTACAAAATCTTCTGGACTCAAAGAAGCTAATTGCCGGTCAAACGGCAACAGCACTAACTGTTCTACACCCATTTTCTTGAGTTGTCGCACCTTTTCCGGCGGGGGTGTCAGCAACCCTCGGCGTTGACCAGTAAAAAACTCTCTGGGATGCGGATTGAACGTCACTACCGTTGAGATTAGATGTTCATCTGTTTGCATCCCCGTTTCTGAGGACTGATGAGTATTCTCCCCCAGGCTCAGCCAATGGTGTTGCTCCCGCCGATTTAGGGCCGATTGAGGAAGCGTCAGGGCAGCAGGAGCGCCAGAAACCTCTAAAATTGGTCTGACTACCTGTTGATGCCCGCGATGAACTCCGTCAAAGTTTCCCAGAGCAACAGCGGTTGGTGTTATAGCAGTGTTAGGAGAAGAAGTAACCCACACGCTTTACATTTTTACATAATTTTGTAATTAGTCAGTAGTCAATTAGAAATTGGCTATTGACCATGAATTGTCTCAGGCTGAGACACCTGCCTCTTTTTGAGCGATCGCATTCTGCACAGTCGGGGGCGCTACCTGAATTGACAGCCCTTCTCTAGCCATAATCGCATCGGGAAACTGTTGAGCTACTAACTCGCCAGTGCGATCGAGAAAATCATCATTGTGCAGGGGATCGTGATGGAAAATCACCAATTTTTTCACATTAGCTGCCCGCGCCACTTTCACCGCTTCCTGCCATGTGGAATGTCCCCAGCCGACTTTAGAGGATTTTGGCGAGGAATATTCCTCATCGGTGTAGGTGGCATCATAAATCAGGACATCTGCATTCCGCGCCAGCCACAAAACTTTTTCATCTAGACCGTCTGACAAATGTTCTGTATCCGTAACATAGGCAGCCGCACAGCCCCGCCAGTTAACGCGATAACCCACAGCTTCCCCTGGATGGTTCAGGAGCGCATTTTCAACCGTAATTTCACCAATCTCCACCTTTTGACCTACTGGCAGATCGTAGAATTTTAAATCTGCTCCCATGATCTGCAAAGGTACGGGAAAATTTGGGTGGTGCATTTGGTCGCTCAGGCGCTGCTCCAGCGTCGAGCCATTGGGAGCAATCATTCCGTGAATGTGGAAGCGATTCCCTTTGATAAAAGCAGGGACGAAGAAGGGAAACCCCTGAATGTGATCCCAATGGGAGTGAGTGAAAAACATATAAGCTTCCACTGGCATTTGGGACAGGAGCGATTGCCCCAAAACTCGTAGACCAGTGCCGCCATCAAAAATCAGGCGTTCACCACCCACGCGCATCTCCACACAAGGTGTATTGCCGCCATACCGGACTGTCTCCGGCCCCGGACAGGCAATACTTCCTCTAACGCCCCAAAAGTGAATTGTGAATAGGTTTTGTATGCTAGACATGGGTGTTCCCTGTAGGGTTCCGATTGCGATCCATCAGTAAGGTTTTCGGTTCTGCATATAATTTGTGCCATCCAGGTGAGCGATCACGTGGAAATGCGCTGCTCTGTTTAGCCCAAGCCCTAGGTCGAACCGTGGTTGCAAAGCTATACCAAATGGTATAACTTTTACTGACATACTAAAAAGTGCTTTGGTAGACGACCCTATGCTTAAATTTGAGTATGAATCACAACTGCTCACTGGCATGATTGCAGGTGCCGATAGACCAAGCGTTTCTTGAGGAAACTTTTTTTGACGCTACTGCCTCTTGTGGGACGCACGTCCGAATGAGGACTCTAGCTCTTGGTATTAATTTAAAAAGCTTAGCAGTTTAGTCGCCAAAACGTCTGCCATTTAGTGCAATATAAACTTGTGATTTGGCTCACTCTCAAAACTTATATAACCCGCTAGAGCATAAAATCTGCTTTGTGTTTGGACTCGCTCTGCACACCTGTATTTCAACATTAACATCGGCAGTAGCCTATATGGAGCCTTTACAAGGATATTATCGAGTCTAGGCTATAGTCTATCGCTTATTTGAGTGACACTGTTTGACAATGAAAGGGACTGAGGAGGAGGAGCGGAGGCGATTACATCGCCATTTTAGTCGTTGCTCCGCGTTGTGGAACCCAAGAATGCAACTGTTTCGTCTTCCTCTTCACCAATACCCCTTTTCCCGATCTCTTCGATGCCTTACCCCTAAAAATTTAGGTAATTTCCCAGATGTTTACTCAAAGAGCCAAGCGATCGCTCTTTAACCTCCCAGAAGGCACAATGAACTCGCTTTTGTAAATATATACTGCTCAAGCGCGATCGCTCATCAGTAGTTTTCTGCTAAGTGTTGATTTCTAACCAGTCTAGCCTCTGCGGGGAAATACTGCGTCAAATTTTAGCAACCTCATTTACTACCATGTTTTTCGGTAAATACCCGAATAAATATGGGCTTCGGTTACTTATTGGCTAACGATTTCCTTATTGACAAATTCAAGAATATCGAATACACGCCAGCTTACTAAATAGGTTGTCAACCGTAGGATTGGCTATTATAGCCTGTTGCTGGAGAAACACCTGCCTGAAAAATGAAAAAAATATTCCACAACTCTTGCAAGGATTGCTTGAGAACTTTTTGTGTTTTTTAACTGTCTAATTTATATTTAAGGCTACTCATAATCGGAATATACTTAAAATTGCCTAAGCCAGACCCTGTTCCTGGTTTCGTTTACGTATTTATGCTGATATTGAATTTATAGTTAATAAGTAATACTTACAACAATTAATTATAAATAATCTCTATTAAAAGTTTCTGCTTAGCTCAGAACCCTTTTCTTGCAAGACTTTTGGTGGTTCGTCTATAAGTGCAAGTCAGGCTATAGCCGATAAATATCAGATATATTTATGAAGATGTATCAGTAAATTACACAGTATTTTAATCAAAACTTTAGAGTAAATGAAGATACAGAAAAGATTGCCTTTTAGTAATAGACACTCAACGAAACAGTGGATATAGTAGAAATTGAAGCAGCTAGGTAAACATTAGCTTTGATTAAAATAAAGCTAAGCTACAAGTTCCAATTATTAAAATCAGGGTTAACCTTCCTGCTATCTACAACCCAGCATGGAAGTGAAATATCAAGCTTCCCCTAGCGCAACTTCAATACACGCTCAAACAGACTCAGGTTTTAATTACAATGACACGGTTATTTTCGACATTAATTGGACATTCCTTGCTGGCTGCTGGTGTTGCTGTTGTATCTTCTGCCTTAACCGCCACACAAGCGCAAGCCATTCAGTTTGGATTTAGCAACATTACTCACAATAACGCCATGAACGAGGCAACTGGGGAATCCCAGTTGTTTGTAGATGTTACCGACGCTAGCGGTGGAGAGACTCTTTCCGCTACTCAGGTTTTGTTTAAGTTCAGCAACATCGGAACGCAACTATCTTCGATCACCCAACTTTACTGGGATGACTCCAGCGTTTTGAAGAACATAATCTCAATTACCGATAGCGGGAGCGGAGTGTCGTTTTCTGAGGCGAACAAAGGTAATCTGCCGGGCGGGAATACTGTCAAGTTTTCAGAAGATTTCGTAGTGGATGCTAACCAGCCAACGTCACAGATGGGTGTGAATCCTGGAGAATGGGTTAGTATCCTGTTTAATTTAGATCCAGGCAAAACGTTAAGCAATGTCTTTAGCGATTTGACAAGCGGTGCGCTGCGCCTGGGTTTCCACGTCCAAGCCTTTGGTAATGAGGGAAGTGAAGCCTTTGTGAATAATCCGGTCGCTTTCACTCCCAAACCAACTCCCGTACCAACTCCAGTTCCAACTCCCGTACCAACTCCAGTTCCAACTCCCGTACCAACTCCCGTACCAACTCCCGTACCAACTCCCGTACCAACTCCCGTACCAACTCCCGTACCAACTCCAGTTCCAACTCCCGTACCAACTCCAGTTCCAACTCCAGTTCCAACTCCAGTTCCAACTCCAGTTCCAACTCCCGTACCAACTCCCGTACCAACTTCAGGCGGTACTACTGGCGTTGACTATAGCAATGGCGGTAGCGGAGTTGACTACAGTAACGGTGGTAACACAGGTGGTAACACAGGTGGTAACACAGGTGGTAACACAGGTGGTAACACAGGCGGAACCAAAGAAGTTCCTGAACCCAACACAATGAGTGCCATCTTACTGACAGGTTTAGTAACCTGGGGTTTCGGCAAAAGTCGCAAAAGCATCAAAAAGTAGTCTCAAAGGCTATTTAAAGGACAGTTTTTTCTCCTGTAGAGATACGTATTACTTAAAACGCCTCTCACTTCTCAAGGAAGTGAGAGGCGTTTTTTTAAGGGATTTAGCTTTAACAGGGAAAAGTTAATGTACTTGGGTAGACTAGGATTAACAAATATTAATGAATATTTAAGGACAAGATGGCTGCTAACGTGGAAATTTATACCTGGAGCAGATGCCCATTCTGCATCCGCGCCAAGGCTTTGCTCGATGAAAAGGGCGTTGAGTATACAGAGTATTGTATCGATGGGGACGAGGCAGCGCGATCGCAAATGGCAAAACGAGCTAATGGGCGGCGTTCAGTACCTCAGATTTTCATCAACAATCAGCACATCGGTGGGTGCGATGATACCTATGACCTAGAGGCTCAAGGTAAACTTGATCAACTCCTGCAATAAGAAGTCATTGTGTGAAGAGTGGGGAAGTTGAAACGTTCCAACTTTCTTGCCTCTTCACACGTCTACGGACAATCGACAATGAGCAAAAAGCCGCTAGCTGATATCTAAAATGAAATTTGCATTTATCATTGACCCCATCCAACGGCTAGATCCTGGTCACGATAGCAGCGTGGCGCTGATGGAAGCCGCGCAAGCACTTGGTCACGAGGTTTGGATAACTCAGGCTAATTTATTGAGTGTGGTGGATGGCAAGGCCTGGGCGTTGCTGGAGCCGGTGCAACTGAAACCAGTGCAGCTGGTGAACGGGCTGTGGGTGGCAGAGTCGGCGTGGTTTGCTGTGGGCGATCGCACCCTCTCGCCCCTTGAGTCAATGGATGCGGTTTTCATGCGAACCGACCCGCCAGTGACGGTTCCTTACCTCTACGCGACGTACATTCTGGACTATATCGATCCTGCTAAAACGTTGGTTATCAATGCCCCCAAAGGGCTGAGAGAGGCAAATGAAAAGATGTATGCACTCCAGTTTACAGAGGCAATTCCAGAAACGATTGTCAGTGCCGATAAAGGGGTAATTCGCGAATTTCTGGAAGCAAAAGGGACAGCTGTATTAAAGCCCCTGGGTGGGAAAGCGGGAGAAGGGATATTATTTTTGGATGGGAGCGATCGCAATTTTAATTCCTTAATTGAACTGAGTACCCTTCAGGGACGAGTTCCAGTCATGGTACAAACCTATTTACCTGCCGCTAAAGATGGAGATAAGCGAATTATCTTACTCAATGGCGAACCAATTGGGGCGTTAAATCGCATTCCCACAGGTAAAGAATTTCGGGGTAATATGGCAGTCGGTGGTAGAGTAGCGGAGACGGAAATTACCGAACGAGAGCGGGAAATTTGCACGCAACTAGCGCCTACATTACAACGGGATGGCTTAATTTTTGTTGGTATTGATGTAATTGGCGGCTACCTTACTGAAGTTAACGTTACCAGCCCCACTGGTATCCGGGAAGCCGACCGACTAAACGGCACTCGTTTAGGTCATCAAGTGGTTGAATGGGTGGAAAAGTTTAAATCCGCAAATTTAGCATGACACTCAGCAATGTTAACGTAGCCGTTGTAGGCACGGGATTTGGTCAGAAAATCCACATTCCCGGATTTCAGGCACATCCGCGCACTCAGGTAGTGGCAGTTTATCACCGGGATCTGGAGAAAGCAAAAGCGATCGCTTCTGCCCACAATATTCCTCACGCTGGCGATAACCTAGAACAAATCGTCACCCTATCGGATGTTGATGCTGTCAGTATCTCAACGCCGCCATTTTTGCACTACGAAATGGCAAAGACTGTCTTGCAAGCTGGGAAGCATTTATTATTAGAAAAACCGACAGCTTTATCAGCATCCCAGGCGCGAGAATTGCACAATATGGCGATCAATGTTGGCGCGATCGCTACAATGGATTTTGAATTTCGCTTTGTCCCCGCATGGCAAAAATTTGCTGAGTTATTGGCAGAAGGGTATGTAGGAGAAAAGCGCCTGATTAAAATAGATTGGTTGGTGTCGAGTCGCGCTGATGCCTCGCGCCCTTGGAACTGGTATGCTCGGAAAGACCAAGGCGGCGGTGCTTTGGGAGCAGTCGGTTCTCACGCTTTTGATTATATTAGTTGGTTGTTTGCACCCGTGCAGCGACTATGCGCCCAGTTGATTACGGGGATTCCTTTTCGTCCAGTTCCAGAGACGGGGGAAATGAAGGCTGTGGATGCTGATGATACTTGTACGTTGATGCTACTTTTGGCGGATGGTACGCCGTGCCAAGTTTGTATCAGTTCCGTAGTTTATGCAAGCCGAACCCACTGGATAGAAGTATATGGCGATCGCGGGACGTTAGTCTTGGGCAGCGACAATCAAAAAGATTACGTTCATGGTTTTCGCCTCTGGGGTGCAGGCGCGGGTAAATCTCTAGCTGAGATAGAAATTCCTAATCATTTCCTGTTTCCCCAAAATTACACTGATGGGCGTTTGGCCCCATTTATCAGAGTTGTAGATAATTGGGTGAAAGGAATTGACGCAGGAAAAGCAGTCACGCCATCGCTGCGAGAAGGGGTTTATTCTCAGCTATTAATGGATTTAACCCATCAATCCCATGAAACAGGTTGCTGGGTGGATGTACCGGATTTTGATCAGTTTCTGGCTAATAGCTAATTCCCACGCTACTCCTAGCTTATTATCAAAAATGATCGGACATCCAAGGTTCCGAACCCGCAAATATTTGCGTTGCTGCGGCGATTGCATCAGCAGTTGCTTCAATTTGCCCAATTGTTTGCAGTTGATGAGGTGTAAACAAACCTGTGAATAAAGGCGATAATCCACGCACATCTAAGCGTAATTCTCCCCTCCCGCCTTTAGTTACTTCACCTCGACCTCCGGAAACTGCTAAGATAAACTTCCCATTATTATCGGGTAGAATATTATCCTGAATTTCCAAATGCAATTCGGCTTCTACACCTGCCGGATAACCACGTAATGAAAGGGCTTTTGGCACATTAATTACTCGCACTAGCCATCTTTCTAAAGCAGTAATTTTGTAAGTTTGCTCGGAAAGTAAGCCTAAAAAAGGGTCGATTGCCATACCCCGCCAAATAACATTCTCTGCTAAAGAGCGGTGATCGGCGAAGAAAGTCCACAGACGGCGTGCTGCTGCTGGTGTTATTGCCACCATGTCTCTAATTAGTAGGCTGTAGCCTTTGTCTCCCCACTTTTGGCTAAAAATGACGTAACCTTGTGGTTTATCTTCAGCACCAATTAGATAGGCGTGAATTGTTTCTTCCTTGGACTCGATTATGCCTTTCCAAATTGCCTGATTTCGATCTAGATTGCCACTGGATGCGATCGCTCGTTGGCGGTATAATTCGTGAAAAACTTCGTGCTGAGTTGCTGCTACTGGAAAAATGGGCAGAGTGCGATCTTTTAGCAGGATACTGTCTACTGGCACCGACAAACGGCAATAGTTCCCCGCCTGTTCGTAACCAACTTTCCGATAAAGCGCACTCGTAGAGGCGTAGAGTGTTGATATAGGAACACCCGCTTCATAAAGCTGCTTGACAAGTTCTGTCATCATCGCCGCCGCTACGCCTGTTCCTCGATGTTCGGGAGCAATGCCAACAGATGCGATTCCTGCTATCGGTACGCTAGAACCACCGAACCATTGTCCCATGTGAAGGATGGCTAATCCTCCAGCTACTCGTCCATCTTTGCGGATTACCCGAAAGTTCTCTAAGCCGATAAGATTGGCATAATATTGATCGTCGCTGGGTGGAGCATTGAAGCACTGGCACAGTAATGCCAAAAGCTGTTGACTTTCGTCAGAGTTAGAAAAGGTGCCAAATTCAATATTATGTGTCATATAAACTTGGTAATTGGTAATTTGCGTTTTTAGTATTAGCTATAAGACTGTATTTTGTGGGCATTGCCTACCTTACAAAACTGCAATCAGTATTTATAAATTACTGAAGCGATCGCGCGATCGCTTCCCTTAACCAGCTCATCCAAGCGGGTGAGAGCAATTCACCCTACTGGTTCATCCATTAGGAGGTAGTTTTTCTAGAAGCATTGCTTCTAACATCTTTGATAGCGCATTCCCGGCAATTGCGATACTAACCCAAGTAATTCTAGTTGCAATAGCGCACTAGATACAGATCCTGGCGTTAAGCCAGCCTGCTGCACAATTAAATCAAACGGTGCAGGTTCAAGGGAAATAGCTTGCAAAACTTGTTTGAGTTCTGGTTCCAAATCTGGCAAGGGAGATTGATTAAATAACTCTAATTGCTGCACCGAATCGAGTTGTGGAATTGCTCCTAACATTTCTAACAAATGCGCTTCATCAAGAAACGACATAGCTCCCTTATTAAGCAATCTTAGACAACCCATTGACTGCTGATCATCTAATCGTGCAGGCAAAGCATAGACATCCCTACAAAACTCATTAGCATAGTCAGCAGTAATCAAAGCACCGGATCTTGTAGGCGCTTCCATCACCATAATTGCCCGACTCAAACCAGCAATAATTCGATTGCGTGGGGGAAAATGTTCCCGTGTTGGTGGCGTGTCTGCCGGATACTCGCTTAAGGCTAATCCGTGATGCAAAATCTGTTCGTATAAAGATTTATTATTCCTGGGATAAACTACATTCACGCCAGTGCCTAAAACTGCCAGGGTTCGGCCTCCAGCTTCTATACAGGCGCGATGTGCTTCTGTGTCAATTCCATCTGCCATACCAGAAACAATTGTGAAACCATTTTTTGCCAGCACTGTGCTGATTTTGCGAGTCCAACGCTTGCCATACTCGGAGGGTTTGCGAGTCCCGACAATGCCAACCATCGGCGTAATGCCTTGATTTTCCAGAAGTTGGACTTTGCCGCGATAGTACAGCACTGGCGGCGGGGTAGGAGTCTCTAGGAGTAAGCGGGGATAATCTGCATCAGCTGGTGTCCAGAAACAGGGATTTTTTGCCGAGTGTTGCTCTAATAATTGTCGCGGATTGAGGCGCGATCGCTTCTCTACCACCACTTCAATTGTCTGAGGCCCAAACCCCTCTACCTCTCGCAAGGCAGCAGGACTGGCAAGCCATGCTTCCGAGAGTGTGCCAAAATGCTTTTGCAAGCGTCCAAGCAAAATTGGCCCAATTTTAGGAATTTGCGACCATGCCAGCCAAAAGGCGCGTTCTTCTACCAATTACCTACCCTCGTCGCCATTCAGATTCCAGCATACTCATCAGATAAAGGCTCCAGTAGTTGCCACCTACTTTCGCACATTCGCGTCAGTAGCCTTATTTTTCAAAATATCCTGGTTCCCAAACTCAGCCTGGGAACGAGAAATAATATCAAGTCGCTGAACGCTGTTGTTTCAAGTAAGCAAAAACCGACTTGTCGCCAATATCATCAGGAATTTCTTGAACAGTTTTTCGCAAAGCAAACACGATAAATAGCACTGCCCAAACTCCTAATAATTTCTGTTCTACTGAAACTGGTAAAACGCCAGCTAGATGACCTAGTAATAGAACTGGAACTAAAGGCGTGAGAATTTTTGTTTCTAATCGGTGAAAGCAAAAACCTTCTTTAAAATAAATCCCTGTTAACGATACAAAGGTAAAGCCAATCCCGAAAAGTGTAACTGGGTTATTGTATACAGTTAAAGCCAGAGGTTCGCTACTTTGGAGTGCCAAAAACGCTGCCGATATCGCACCAATTACCCAAAAAGCTTGTAATAGTCGGTGCAGTGGTTCTAGGTAAATATGGATGGTAACTAAGCTGACACCCAGTGCTAAACAAAAACAAGCATATAACGGAGTTAGTAAGGACAATTGGGCTGTATTTGTTCCCAATACCAACCAGCTACCCAAGGCAAAGCTTAAAGCTGCTACCATTAATCCGGTGCGATAGATTATTACACCAGTGCGATCGCTTCCGGTTAACGTAAACTCTCCAAACTGCCCTTGATAAACTACTGGTTCTAACTGAGCATCACTCTGAGTCATACTTTGCTTTCCTTTATTGCTGTTTAATTATGTCTACTTACTTAAGATAACTTCTACTACATCTCCCCAGTTTAGTTGCAGTTGCTGCTGAGCATTACCACAATTAACAGCAATTTCTACCCAACCATGAGAGCCAACTAAAGCAACCAGATTTCCAGGGGGGCTGTCATGGTAAGTTGTTGTACCTAGGATGGTATATCCATCTACCTCAACAAACCAAGATTTTTCTTGCACTAGATTACCGGGAATATTGGTAATTAAGTTGCCGAAGCGATCGCTATACTGAATGCGACCCACTACACCCGCCTCTGTAACGCTGTATTCAGGTATGGGCAACTGCACTAGAGTTTCGGGATTAATTGCTGTTCCCAGTTGTTCTAGGGGAATGCCGCTGGCAAGATGAGCGCCCGCTGGGGCAAAAATATCTCGCCCGTGAAAGGTGGTGCTGGGTTCTCTCGTGCGCCAATAACTGGGGTTAGTGAGTTCGATAGCCGTAACGTCGCTAGGGATGATAATGCCACTAAATATCCCGTTATCTGGCCCCACCAGGAAGCTGTCGCCGAATTGAATAGCGATCGCTCTGCGATTACTCCCCACTCCCGGATCGACTACAGCAATATGCACTGTCCCTGGTGGGAAATACGGGTAAGCACTCATCAGACAAAACCTTGCCGCGGCGATGTTCTGAGGTGGAATGTCGTGCGTCAGATCCACCACATTCAGCGTTGGGTTGACTCGGGCAATTACACCCTTCATCACCCCCACATACACATCACTCAACCCAAAATCAGTGAGAAGGGTGAGAATTTTGGTTTTGTGCATCTGCGATCGCTGGCGCTTGTAGGAGCCAACTTATAACCCTAGCTAGATATTTGTGAATTTTCGGTAACAAAGGCTACCGTTTACTCTAGTGTAGGCTATATTAAAAATGTAAGAGATACCTCAAGTCGAGCCAAAAGAATGTCCATTATGAGCGGAAGACGTCAAGATAACCGGAAAAATGCAGCGGCGGCTCATCGGGAGAACATCCAAAAAAGCTTGCAGCATCGTTTAGAAGTCGCTAGAGCAAAAGGTGACGAAGCCTTGGTTCGTCAGTTGGAAGCAGAAGCCAACTACTTCAACTAAGACCGATAGCATCAGCGCAGTGATAATTTGCCATTTTGGGAGGTGTAGTGGGGTGTAACCGTCACGAAACCCATCCCATATACCTTGCTAAAAAACTCGAAGGGGGATGCCGCATTACGGCATCCCCCTTTGTTGTCTATCAACTTGACGTTTTCTCCGTACTTCGGGTATTGCCGAGACTGGAGCTTAGCTTTAGAGCTGAATTGAGGCGTTATTAGGAGGAAAATCAGATGCCGTACCTCACCATTTTTGAAGAGGACGCGATGGTGCAAGTTACTCGCGAGTATATCCTCGAAGTTTTGGAAACTCGGTTTGAAACGGTGCCGCAAGGTTTAAGCGATCGCATAAATGAAATAGATGATCTGGCGTTGTTAAAAAGCCTCCATAAACGGGCGATTACCGTAGCATCTGTGGAAGAATTTGAGCAGGTGATCGCATCAATATAAAACCAAAAAGGCAAAAGAAAGATTCTTTACTTTTGCCTTTTGCCTTTTGCCTTCTTAGCGTCCGCCCACAACTACATTTTTGATTCGTAGATGAGGGCCACCGACGCTTACGGGAAGCGGCATTTGTCCGCCTTTACCACAACCGCCGCTAACATAAATTGAGTCGTTACCAATTGCCTCAATATCTTTGAGAGTTTGGAAAACATTACCCGTGAGAGTGACATCGTTAACTTTTTCAGCTAACTTGCCATTGCGAATCATGTAACCTTCCGCAGCAGCAAAGGTGAACATCTCGCCGTTAGTTTGCCCGCCTAGCATCCGCACTGCATAAACACCTTCCTCAATATCCTTAATCATGTCTTGGAAGGAGTGTTCTCCCGTTTCAATGCCAGTGTTAGTCATCCGCACAATTGGGGGATAAGTGGCGTTGAGCGCTCTTGCATTGCCTGTGGGAGCTTCTTGCATCTTCCCAGCAGTTTCGCGGTTATGCAGGCGCTGGGTGAGGATGCCGTCTTTAATTAAATATTTGCGCTGAGCGGGAACACCTTCATCGTCATACTTGAGAGAACCGGGTAAACCGGGCATGGTAGCATCATCTACTACATTCAACTGCTTAATAGCTAAAGGTTTACCAAGAGCAAGTAATTCTTGCATTTTGGGATTTTCGTAGATACCATCAGCTTCGGAAAGATGCCCAAAGGCTTCGTGAATGAAGACTCCAGCGAGATAGGGGTCGAGAACAACAGTATATTGTCCGCCTTTAACGGATTTTGCTTCTAACTGCCCGACAGCACGTTTGGCGGCACCTAGTACGCGGTCTTCGATGCCTTCGAGAATGTTATAGTCCGTGCGCGAGTGGACGGACTCGAAACCTTGGCGGGGAACGGAACCTTCTTCGCGGGCGATCGCGCCAAATCTGCCGGAAACATCCAGCCTTTCTTGGGCGATGCAGGTGCCGAGGGAATTGACAAAATAGGTAGTGCCGAAGCGATCGCTCATACTCACCATCGTTGTCTGAATTCGCGGGTCGAAATCCAGCAGCAATTGGTTGTATTTCGCCAAATTACGGCGCTTTTCTTCCAGACTCACCCCACGCGGATCGCGCCCTAACTGAACCGCCACATAATCTTGAATTGGCGCAACTGGGGCTAACATAGTAGTTTCTTTACCGACCAGATGGGCTTGAGAAACCGCCTCGGCTATCCGGTCATTCAACTGGGCTAAACCATTGAAAGTAACAAAGCTCCAGCCGCCCTTGTGACAGGCGCGAATGCCACCAGCGAGAGTAAAATTGCGATCCACAGCATCCAATTGAGGGCCGCGAAAGGAAATTGAGGTTGACTCACTCTGCTCTAAGCGAATTTCTAGATAGTCTACGCGATCGCGGTAAGGTGCGATCGCCTCCTGCAACTGAGCCTGCATTGAAGTTGTCATTTTTAATTTTTTTAATTCCTAATAGGGATTCTAGGCGAATATCACAGTAGGCTGCTTGTGTTTCGTTTCCTTTAGTTTCTACGTTATTCTTATTTCGCTGATGTTATAAATCTTCAAAGCGAGGGGATGGGAGCGAATCCTATCGAAAGCTTCACTCGCAGAGGGAACGAGTAACGTAAAAGGCATGATAGCTTGGTGCAAACCAATCCAAAATCCAAAATCCAAAATGTCCCAACCTCGGTTGTGGCGATACTTAGCCACCGTCGCTGTACTCGCGGCTATCTACTTTGTTACCGGAAAAACAGTTTTTTCTATTCCCAGCATATCGGCAGCTGCGGCACCACTGTTTCCACCGGCAGGGATTAGCCAAGCTGCACTTTTTTTATTTGGTCGAGGTATATGGCCTGGAGTGGCGCTGGGCGATTTCTTTATTTCGCTCGGGGGGGGACAACCTTGGTATATGGCTTTGGGAATGGCATTTATCCCCAGTTTGCAAGCGATCGCTGGTGCTACACTGCTTCGTCGCCTTGGCTTGCATCCCTCCCTTGAGAGTCTGCGAGATGTTTTAGCATTGGTGGCGCTATCCGCACTTTTGTCCACAATAATCGGCCCCACTTTGGGTGTCACCATCCTCTGCTGGAGCGGGTTTGAGACTTGGAGCAAGTTTACCGCGATTTGGTGGACTTGGTGGGTAGGAGACGCGATGGGAGTGTTAATCCTCGCACCTGTAGTATTGACCTGGTTTAGGGGCGAACTACGGCGAATGCGATCGCGCTGGCATCAGATAACCTTACAGCCCCGACGAGTCATTGAGGCAGTAGTATTGTGTTTGATGTTGTTGGGTATATCCTGGGCAGTCTTCGGATCGTCCACCAAAATCGTGAGCGATCGCTACCCGATTGAGTACCTACCCTTACCTTTAGTCATTTGGGCTGCCTTCCGTTTTGGTCAACGCGGCACCGTATTGGCAACCCTGTTCGTCTCCAGTATCGCCATCTGGGGAGCCTCCAAAGGCAGCGGCCCCTTCATTGGACAGACAGATAATATCAACCAGGCGATCCTGGCTCTGCAAACCTTCATGGGGGTGGAAGCCATTACTGCCCTCTTTCTGGGGGCAACAGTTACAGAACGCAAACAAGCTGAGGTTTCTCTGCGCCAGAGCGAGGACAGCCTAGCCAATGCCCAACGCATCGCCCATCTAGGCAGCTGGGATTTGGATCTGGTTAGACAACAATTGCGCTGGTCGGATGAACATTATCGCATCTTGGGTTTTTCCCCAAAAGCCTTTGAGCCTACGGTGGAAATCTTCTTAAATTCAGTTCACCCAGACGACCAACAAAGGATCAAAGAGCTGCTAGACGCGGCATCTTTTCATAACCAGCCTTTCAGCACTGACTTCCGAATTATTCTACCCGATAATCAAGAGCGCATTGTCCAGGGAAGTTGTGAGACTATTCAGGAACCATCAGGTAGAGTAATTCGCCTAATCGGTACGATTCAAGACATCAGCAAACAAAAAAGGATTGAGAAAGCGCTGCTGGAATCTGAAGCACAATTGCTCGAACTTGCCCACAACCTCGATCAGAAAGTGACAGAGAGGACGCTGGAGTTAGAACAAAAAAATGAAGAATTAGCGCGATCGCTATTTTTAGTTCAACAAACCCAGCAGCAATTAATTCAATCCGAAAAAATGTCAAGTTTGGGAGAGTTGGTAGGCGGTATCGCTCACGAAATTAATAACCCGATTAACTTCATCTACGGCAATATCATCCATACCAGCAACTATGCCCAAAACCTGATTGACGTTTTAAACCTCTACCAAAAATACTATCCCGCACCAGAAAAAGCAATCCAAGCTGTAAGTGAGACAGTTGAGCTGGACTTTATAATCGACGATCTCCCGAAAGTTTTGTCCTCCATGCACAACGGTGCCGAACGCATCCGTCAGATTGTTATTTCTTTACGCAACTTCTCCCGACTCGATGAATCGGAAATGAAGCCAGTAAATATCCATGAAGGAATAGATAGTACGTTGTTGATTTTACAGCGTCGTCTCAAAGGTCGTCCAGGGCATCCAGACATTGAAGTAATTAAAGAATATGGGCAATTGCCTCTAGTTGAATGTTATCCCGGAGAACTAAATCAGGTATTTTTGAACATACTTAATAATGCCATTGATGCTTTAGAGCAAAGAATGAAAGACGAAGGAAAAATGTTTATTAATGATAATTACACTAATTCAGTTTTTACGCTTGAAGCTTATGTTTTGAACATCAGTACCAAACTTTTAGATAATAATCGGGTGCAAATTAAAATATCAGATAATGGAATAGGTATAGAAAAAGCGGCAATAAACAAAATATTCGACCCATTTTTTACAACAAAAGAAGTTGGTAAAGGCACAGGATTAGGTTTGTCTATCTGCTATCAAATAATTGTAGAAAAGCACAAAGGACAACTGAAATGTTTATCTGGGTCTGGTTGGACAACATTTGAGATAAGCATTCCTCTGCGGCAGCGTGGTCAACTTTGAGACAGTAGCTATAGTGGGAAAAGCAAAATGCCTGACGACTAAAGTCAAAGGCGAACAAACTAAGCCTGCTCACGTCAAGCTTTGCTGGTATAGCCCCAGGATAAGAGCCTGTGGGAATATTATTGATTAGCCAAGGAGAGAAAAAGCGCCTATGAAATTTGAACTAATTAATTGGATGGTCAATATAGCGCGTGTTTTGCGCCTCAATAGCCGCTGGATGACTTGGAATCTATTTTTGGCATTTATTCCTTTGGCTTTGAGTGTTTGGCTATTTCGCAGTAACCAAAAGCGATCGCTTATCTGGTGGGCGGGATTGTGCGTTTTTGTGGCTTTTTTGCCCAATGCTCCCTATCTATTGACGGATATTATTCACTTAATTCAGGATATTCGCGCTATCAACTCGGTGTGGATGATTACTCTGATTCTGATTCCCCAGTATTTGCTAGTTATCCTAGCTGGGTTTGAAGCCTACGTTTTATCGATAATTAACCTGGGTTACTACTTACACCGGCAAGGTTTAGGTAAATACATTCTTGCAGTTGAATTGACGTTGCACGGACTAAGCGCCGTTGGCATCTTTCTAGGAAGATTCCTCCGCTTCAACAGTTGGGACTTGATTACCCAACCAGATGCCTTATTGACAAGCGTAGTCGATGATTTAGTAGGCAAATGGCCGCTGCTAGTTATGTTTATCACCTTTGGGGTGGTGACTTTGTTGTACTGGCTGATGAAGCAAGTGAGTTTGGGGATAATTTTGCGATCGCGATCGCCAAAGGAGTCGAAAGTTAGCAGTTATCAGTAACTGGCTTAAATTTCCTCAGCAGCAAAGAGGCGAACTGCACGAACTAAATCCGGTGGCGTGCCAATATCCAAATATGTCCCCTCTGGAAACGCCTCTGCTTCTACCCGCAAACCATTGTCAATTCCAGCCTGAATCACATCCCCAATCGGTAACTCTAGCTGTGGTACTAAACTACTAAGTGTCTGGATAGCAGCCAGATGCTCGTGCATAAACTGTGTAAAAGCTGGTGTCCAAACTGCAATACCCCACATATATCGCAGTTGACTCTGTGGTGGTTTTTCAATCACCTTGTATACTCGTCGGGCGGCATCAAAATCAACCATACCAGCTTTTTGCGGCTCTTCCGTAGGAAATAATCCCAAGACAACATCCGCATTACTAGCCTCAAGGCGTGCGAGTAACCGCACAAAAGCATCATCCGGCTGAAAAAGAATGTCAGGAAAACCCATTGCTACAACAGCATCTTGCACAAAGGGATAGGCTTGATCCAAAGTGTAAGCCGCGCCGAAAGGCAAACTGATAATTAAATAGCCCATGTTCATGTTTAGCATGGTGCCATCGCCAAAGTAGGCAGGAATATCCCACTTACCCGGACGCAACACGGTGTAAGCCTTGGTAATACCTGCCAGCCGCATCTTTTCCAGTAGGTAATGGCAAACGACTTTGGGGCGTAAGCTGTTATCCTCCACGCGGCGAAATCCAATTGGATACAATTCTTTGCTAACTGGTAAAGGGGAAATTCGCGCTGCTTGTCCTCCTGCTGGTAGCAGTCCAATTACTTGCCACTGTTTCATTTGATTGCTGTTGGTCATGGTAGATGGCGTAAGCCAGGAGAAAGAGAAAACGAGAAACTTTTCTGTCAAAAGAAAGATGAATAAGTATTAGTCTTGACGTGAAATGAACTGCTCAACATCGACTATTTCAAATCGAAACCGGTCAATATTCCCAAGATCACTATTCTGCTAGACCACGGTTATCACCTTGATTATTTGATTGAGAAGTTAGAGCAGGTTTATCATCAGATTATGACAAAAATCAGGTTTGAGCGTTCGACGAAACCCTCGAAACCAGAGAAGGAGGTGCAAGGAAAATCTGGATTTGTCCCAGCCATCGCACGATGGGTGATTGAACGTTCCAATGCTTGGATGGAGCGCTGTAAGAGTCTGGTGAAGAACGAAGAAGCGCACCTTATCTCATGTCACAACCAAAATCGATTTCTGCTTTGTCAGGCTAATGCTCAAACGGCTTTCAGCTCCTTCCTAATATCTCAAATGGGTTCTATAATCGTTAAAATAATATAGAACAAAACGCGACCAAAGAAGTGCTGATGAAGCGGCTCTTTCAAGAGGACTTACGGGCGTTGACTCCGTTGATATGGGAGCGTGCCAATCCCTATGGCACGCTTCAGTTAGACATACATCAGCAGCTAAAATTGGATGCTGTTTAAAGACAGAATTTTTCTAGGATGAGCTAGTAGCAGAACTTCTAGACATCGCGTGTCTACTTCGTTGCAGCTTCGCTACCTTTACCCCTAAATAGATTCTTCCACATCCTCGCTTTCCTTACCAATTAGTAGCGAAATACTGCCGCAACAGGGGTATTGTCCGGTACTTTTTCCGGTTCAACAGCATATACCGTTCCTCCGTGAAAGATCGTTTGAATCGCTGCTGCATTGAGCAAATCTTCATCACCAGGACGAGCCTCATTATGTATCTCAAGTTCCATTGAGTCCGGGTCAAAATGTCCCCATCTTTGTACACAAATTGGAACAAAAAGCTGTTCTACGCGACCATAAAATGCACCTTGAATGACTTCATTCAAATCATTTGATCCTTTGCCAGCCGCAATTGACTCATGATAATAATCGATCGCTTTTTCCTGGTCTGCTTTAAACTGTGGCTCTATGATTGCCCATGCTTCTGCATGAAGTTCTTCTGCCGTTCGCTCCTTTGTGTTGTGTTGAATTCCTTCTTCCACAATGAAATTGTAGGTATTTGCCTCGTGATAAATCGGCAGCAAATAGCTAACGCCAGCTAGAACAAGCGGCGAGCGGCGATTGCGGAAGAAGTCGTGCAAGCTTTTATCAACTAACAGGAAATATTGCAGCAAATCTTCCTTAACGTTTTCGCGTTCGCCGCCCTGTCCGTGATAGGAACCACCTGCTTGCAAAGCTGAACGACCTGCGCCCGCGCCCTGACGTCGCTGTTCATCTTTCGCCGTTTCGTCATACTGCAAGGCTTCATCCATACTCTTCGGCAAGCCTTCGATTTCGACTTCACGGGTGATACCGTAGCGGTTGCATTCGACAAGGCGCACATCACGTTGACCGAGCGTGAGAATATAGAAGCGGTCATCTCCACTCAACAGCGGAATTAGTGGCTTGAGATGAAAGCGATCGCTTACGACTACCAGTTCAATCAGGTCGATCGGTACCCGATAGAAACGGAAGAACCCTTCTGAGATGAACAATGCTAAACCTGCGTTCTGTTGCTGCCAAAATTCATCTTCATCCAGTTCACTCGCAGGCTGAAGAAATTGGCTTGGATCAGTCGGGTGCAATTCATATTTTTTTAACTCCGCTTCCGCCTGCCGAAGTATATTTTTAAAGCGGACAGAGTTTTGCTGAGTTTCTGAACTAAGCTGCACGGTCGGCATGTAAATTGATACACACAGTCCTTGCGGCTGTTCGACGAGTTCTTTCAGTTCTTCGATCGAAAGGAAGCTCATATTATTAAGACAGGATTAAAAAGATGTGCAACGGAACCCTCATACTATAAAAACTTTTCAAGCCGAAGCCCCTGCCGAATGGTAGAAAAGAAGCTCAGAGGTCGCTGCAATACGCTATGAGAACTAGATTCAAAGGGGGTAAGGACGTTAATCCAGAACTGTCCAGAATTGTAAGAATGTCAAATGGGTTCTATGCCGGTGCAAAAGGCGGGGCCAGATATTAGACAAAACCCGATTCGTTTCAAAAATCTCATTCGTGAGGCAGAGCAACGTTTGGATGAAATGGGTCTTGACCATCAACAGACAATGGAATGGTTCCAGCAAGTGCATGAGCTTGATACTGGTGATTTTTGGGAAAACCAAGACCACGGACTGGCAATTTTTGTGTCGCCAGATGTATTTCGCTACTACTATCTTCCGGAAGAGTTTCAAGACTTGGTGGTTGTAAGCGATCGCTTCCACTTGAAGCCGCTGCTGCATCTAATCAATAATGAATGATGGAAAATTCTACATTCTGGCTCTTAGCCAAAAGCAGGTTAAGCTGCTAGAGGCAACTCGCTCCACCGTTAAGGAGGTAGAGTTAGAAGGTTTGCCTAAGAGCATGGATGAAGCTCTCCAATACGACGAGACGGCTAAGGAGGGTCAGTTCCGGATCAGCACATCGAAAGGTGGAACCGCTAATGCTGCTCAGCAGGCGGGCAGTTTTCATGGACAAGGAAGTCCTGATCGGGATGATATTAAGCAGGACATCCTGCAATATTTCCACATCGTTGATAACGCATTGCACATTTTACTGAAAAATAAGAAATCGCCTTTAGTGTTGGCAGGAGTTGAGTATCTATTTCCATACAAAGAGGCTAATAATTACCAACATTTAGTAGAGGAAAGGATTACTGGAAATCAGGAAAATGTCAAGCCTGAAGAATTGCAGTCACAAGCTTGGGAAATTGTAGAACCTCTATTTCATCAGAAAATTGAGCGAGCTGTAGAGGAATACAAGGAACTAGCTGGAAACGATACGAGTAAAGTATCTCACGACATCAAGAAAATTATTTAATCTGCTTATTCTCAACGGGTTGATTCTTTGTTTGTGGCAGTAGGCGAGCAGCATTGGGGACAGTTTAACCCGGATACAATGACAGTAGATTTACATCCGGAACCACAGCCGGATGATGAGGATATGGTGGATTTTGCTGCCGTGCATACGCTTTTGAATGGTGGCACAGTTTATGCTGTGGAACCGGAAATAGTGCCAGATGAAGCTCCGGTGGCGGCAATTTTACGGTTTTAAAGCCACTGAGGCAAGAGTTGGAAGGTTAAAACCTTCCAACTCTTGCACAAACTACCCAAGTTGACGACGGGCGGCTTCTAGAATCAAGCGTTGTTCAGCACGAGCGATCGCGTTATATGTTCTTTCAACTGCATCCGGTTCCACGGAAATTGAAGTAATACCCCACTGTACTAGCTGGTCAATCAATTCTGGATATTGAGCTGGAGCTTGACCACAGATAGAACAGGGAATACCCGCTTGTTTTGCCCCAGCGATGAGTTGCGCGATCGCTTGAATCACTGCTGGATGACGCTCATCAAACGCACTCGCCATCTGTGCGTGTTCACGGTCAACTCCTAAAAGCAGCTGAGTGAGATCGTTAGAGCCAATAGAGATGCCCATGCAGCCTGCTTTGACATAATCTGCTAGCAGAAACAAAACAGACGGCACCTCAGCCATGATCCAGAGTTGAAATTGGGCAGATTCAGTTAACCCAGCTGCGATCGCTCGCTGGCGACAGAAGGAAAACTCCTCAACGGTGCGGACAAAAGGCAAGATCAAGTGCATATTAGTGTAGCCAGACTGCTGTACGCTGGCTAAAGCTGCCATTTCCAAATCGAACAAGGCGGGGTCAGAAGTGGCGCTGAAGGTTCCCCTGTTACCTAGCATCGGATTGGCTTCGGCTCGTACTTGATGAGAACCGATTAGAGAGAGAAATTCGTGCGATCGCAAATCCAGAGAACGGTAAAATACCGGACGCGGCGCAAAAGCAGCAGCAAACTCACATAACTTTTGGGATAGAAGCCCCACTAATTCGCGATCGCGCCCCTGTTGCAGCCAACGGTGAGGGTGTTGCCCCTCCAGTAAGTCCAGCACCAGCAATTCTGAACGTAATAAGCCGACTCCATCGACAGGAAGATTCGCTGCACGCTCAATACTACTTGGCTGACTCAGGTTGACGAGTAGTTGAGTAGCAATGGGAAATTGGAAATTGGAAATTGGCGGTTGTTTAGCTAACGGCTTTTGACTAATCACTAATGACTCTTCATCGCTAAGGCGATATACTTCTCCTCGATCGCCATCAAGTAGCACCGAGTCACCACTTTGAATCAGCTGTCTAGCACCGATAGCGCCAACTACAGCGGGAATACCCAGTTCTCTAGCAACAATCGCAGCGTGACAAGTCATTCCACCTTGTTCAGCGATCACCCCCGCAGCTTGTCGTAGCAGGGGAAGCAAATCAGGAGTGATGTTTTTGGTAACTAAAATCTTGCCGCTAACTGCTGGTAATGAAACTCCATCTGCTTGTGACCACTGCGTGTGATGGTTCTCTGTTAATACGTGGGCGATCGCGATCGCTTGTCCCGCCGCCGCTGCAAGTCCCTTAATTGAGTGCTGCTGCTGTGATGCTGTAGGTGTTAGCCCAGATGTCCGCACAACGCGATCGCCTTCCAGTGGGTTGTGGCTAGTCGGGGATGAGCGGGAAGATAAAGAATGAACAGCTGGCCGTGAATTGAATGAAGCCATAGATGAATCACTGCTAACGGCTGGTTGCCTATCTCGGACTTCCGACTCCCTCAAGTTGACGGCTGCCTGCTGAATGCTTACTTGCGTAAGATAAAGCTTGTCGCCTTCATTTGCATGGGGAGAAATTATCCACTCCAGAGAAAAAGCTGGCCCGAGTTCAGCCTTTAATTGCCTTGCCAGGTTTATCAGATCATTTAAGTTCTTTTCTGACAAAGCGTAATTTTTTTGTTGCTCCTCGTCCAGAAGATAAGGCTCTAGACCTTCATCAGCCATCAACCCAGCGACATAAGCCTTTACTGCCACCTGAACACTGTCCGTACTGTTTTCAAACCCGTCTGTAGAGTATTGTTTAATTCGATAGGCACGGGTTTTAATTCCCAAGTTGCGGGTTTGCACTTCACCCGTTTCTGGTTGCACTTGGTAGGAATCTGGAACCACCTCGCCGCGAAACAACGCCTTCCCCATACCCCAAGTTGCCTGAATTTCCCAAAGTTCGGGTAAGACGTGCAGAGTACCAGAAGCGATCGCTTCCATCAGCGGTTGCACTAAAATTCCCAGATTTATCTGAGTTACCTGAATACCAGAAGACTGCCAATAAAATAAACTTCGGGCACGGAACAGTTCCGCCCAACTTATTTTCAGCCCCGCAGCCAAAGCCTCTGGCGACGCAAGACAAGTATGAGATTCTAGAAGTCCAGACTCCTGTACTAGCGACCAATTGCTTGTTCGTAGTACGGATGCCGAACTGCCCACCAATGCTAGAGAAGGGCGTAAAATCAACACTGGGGAATGCCAACGCTCTTGTGCGGAGTTTATGTTTTCCAGCCAAGACTCCGGTAAAGCAGCAGCGGTAATTTCTTGACGAATTTTTTGGGCGAGATGCTGCAACTGTTTGGGATTATCCACATCCAGGTGTAGCGAAGAATAAGGTAAATCCAAGCCAAGCGGTTCTGACCATTCGACGCTTTCGAGAAATTCATGGGTAGCGATCGCCGGAACCACAAAACCGGGGACGACCGGATAGCCACGCTGCATGACTCTGCTCAAAAAGAAGGCTTTGTCTCCCACCAGCGTCCGGTCGATTGATTTAATTTCCTCAAGCCAGTGGAGATTATCCATAAGAATTAAAAATTAAACATTTAACAGCAAGCCTTCTTAATTGTTAATTCTTAATTTTGGATTTTTCATTGTTTGCCCAAACTTACCACTGTTGCTAGTAACTCGGCTTAAGAGTGTTGCACCTGACGAATCAAGGCATAGCCTTCCAACATCACTAACTAGCACCTCTGGCGGCGATTGGTGAAAGTGCCGGCACTGCTTTCAAAATCGCTTCCTCTTCCACTGCTTGGATAAGAACCAGAGTAAGTATCCCTATCATCCACCAGTATCCGCACTTTGAGGGAGACTGGTGGCTGGAGAGTGGAGACGTGAAACTCCCCCTTCCCTTACTTCCTTGGTTTCTTGGAGTGGTAACTTCACAGTAAATGTTGCTCCCTGTCCAACACCGGGACTTTGGGCGCTAACAGTACCGCCATGTAGTTCTACCAAATAGCGAACAATTGCCAAACCGAGTCCCAGTCCGCCATGCGATCGCGTTATTGAACTATCAGCCTGACGGAACAAATCAAAGACATGAGGTAAAAATTCTGCACTAATGCCTACTCCCGTGTCGCTTACCTGAATTTGAGCATACTTAGTTGTTTGTTGCTCTGTTTGATTCTCCACTGACAATCGCACCGTTACGCGATCGCCCTCAGTTGCAAACTTGATGGCATTAGATATCAGATTCGAGAAAACTTGCTGCAATCTGGTGGAATCGCCTTCCACACGCTTGCCAGCCGAGTCGAGTATCGTCTCAATCTCAACTCCTTTTGCCTGCGCCGAGGCGAGCAAAGTATTAAGCGACACCTGAACCACCGTTTTTAGGTCAACAGGGCGACGATCTATTGACAAATTACCCCGAATCATGAGTGACACATCCAACAAATCCTCAATCAGCTGCGTCTGTGCCTTAGCATTGCGCTCAATAGTATCCAGAGCTATATTCGTCTTTGCCTCATTTAACTTGCGAGTCTTGAGCATTTGCGCCCATGCCAGCACCGAGTTGATTGGCGTTCGCAACTCGTGAGAAATAATTGCTAGAAACTCGTCCTTCATGCGACTTGCTTCTTGAGCTTCCTGGTAAAGCCGGGCATTATCCACTGCCATTGCCGCCCGGTGGGTGAGTTCCGATGCCAAAGCGAGGTCAGCTTCATTGTATTGGCGACCTGATTCGGCAGTTAGAAAGGTAATTGCCCCAAGGGTACTACCACGAGCCACCAAAGGTAAGCACATATAGGATTTGAAACCCATATTGCAAAATGAGCAAAAGTTTTCATCGCCAGCGATCGCATCCGGTGGCGAGTCGGGAATTTCCGGCACAAGTTCCGCCACACCAGTCTGCATCACCTTTGCCAAACCATGCTGCATTTGTGGGTCACACGGGTAGCGCTTCTCTACTTCCCATGCTTGCTGCACTCGTTCTGAGTCAACGTGCGCGACCTCAAGCAGGCGCAGGGAGCCATCAGCCGATTTTATGTGAACAGTACACCAGTCAGCTAAATGTGGCACCACCAGTTGCACAAGCCGTTGCAGGGTAGCGTGATAATCCAACGAACAGGTCAGCACCACAGTAGCGTCCGCTAAAAACCGCATTGATGAAAGGATTCGCTTTTGATCGTCAATATCCGTACAAGTTCCAAACCACTTGACAACCCAACCATTGCGATCGCGCACCGGCATTGCCCGAACCAAATGCCAGCGATAAGTCCCGTCCGATGCCCTCTTAAAGCGACATTCAATTTCGTGAGTCTCGCCCGTATCAATAGCACTCAACCAACGCTCAATATTCTGGCTTCGGTCGTCTGGATGCATTACTGGCTGCCACTGCCAGCCAAGGCTTTCTTTCAGCGTCATTCCTGTATAGTCAGTCCAGCGCTGGTTGAAGTAATCGACGGCACCATCTGGGCCTGCTGTCCATACTATCTGCGGAACAGTTTCAGCCATCAGCTGATAACGCTGCTGCGCTTCTTGGGCTTGAACGCGAGCCTCATGTTCAAGGGAGAGCTGGAGCCGTTCTCTCTCAGCTTGCTTGCGGTTGGTGATGTCCTCCACCACATAAGCAAATCTTGGATGCGCCAGCGTTGATACCTCGATTGGGCAGACTGTTGCTGATAGCCACTTCTTATTTCTCCCAATCTTGTGAGGATATTCAAAGCGTACAGGAGCTTGGCTGCGTTGAGCCAACTGGTATTGATGAAACCACAAGCGGAGATATTTCGGTGGTACTCCCAAACTGCTAGCTTTTTGGTTTCGCATCGCCTCTGGTGTTGTTTCAAACAACTTCGAGCTGGTGCGATTATCAGAAATATGCAAGATATCATCATCCACCAGCTCCACAATCCCCATCATCAGAGGAGCGCTATCAAAGAAACTGCGGAGAGTAGATTCGCTCTGGCGCAGGGACTCAAGAGCCTGAAGAGCCAGAGTGATGTCCTGAACCACTGCTATAAAGTAATCAATCGACTTATCAGCACGACGAACACAGCGAATCGAGATGCTGGTGTGAATTACAGTACCATCTTTGCGGATAAACCGCTTATCCATCAAATAGCCTTCAGTTTCCCCTGCTAAGACTTGGTTAAACTGCTCCACATCAGACTGCAAATCATCGGGATGAGTTAAATCTTCCCAAGTCATCTCCTTGAGTTCTTGCCGAGAATAGCCCAAGAAATCGCACAATTTGTCATTTACTTCTACCCAGCCTTTTTCTGGTGACGTGATGGCGATACCGACTAGAGGAAGTTCAAAGTAGCTGCGGAAACGTTTCTCACTGGCTCTTAGAGACTCCTCTGCTAAGGAGCGAGAGGCGATTTCTGCTTTTAGCAGTTCGTTAGCTGTTAGTAGTTCGCGGGTTCTTTCAGTGACTCGAATTTCTAATTCATCATTGGCTTTTTGCAGTTCGCGTTTGCGGTTGGTGACTTCATTGGCTAATACCGCTACATCTCCATCCAGAGTTTGCAATTCGGTTTGTAGTACCTCGCGAACCTGTTTAATACTGATCGCATTGTCCACCCTTGCCTGTAATTCCTCAATCTGGAAGGGTTTCATCAGGTAATCTTGAGCGCCTTCTTGCAACATCTGCACTCTTAGCTTGTCGTCAGCTTTGGCAGTCAGCAGGATGATCGGGATGCCATCAAGCGCCGGAATGGATCTTACTTTCCGCACTAGCTGTTCGCCGTTCAGGTGGGGCATCATCACATCTGTGAGGATTAAATCGGGAGAAAGAGCGATCGCTTTCTCCAATCCCTCATGCCCATTTCTGGCAGTAACTACGCGATATTTTCTTCCTAAAATCTCGGCAATGAACTGGTTCATTTCCGGATTGTCTTCAACTACCAATACCAGTGGAGATTGGGGATTGGGGATTGGGGATTGAGGATTGGGGATTGGGGATTGGGGATTGGGGATTGGGTAAGAATCTTCCCCAGCCAAGAGTCCCCAGCCAAGAGTCCCTTTATCCCCTTGTCCCTTATCCCCAGCCAAGAGTCCGCAAAACTCACCATCCATTGTGGTAGTTTGTTTTGAATTTTCTGTACTAACATTGTCGGTAAATTGACTATTTTCGGCTAACTCTTTCGCCCCAAAACTAAGCACCCCATTAGATGCTGTTTTTGGTACGCAGACAGTAAAAATCGCCCCGCCTCCGGGAGCATCGCCAGTTGTAATAGTTCCACCGTGCAGTTCTACAAACTCCTTGACAATGGCGAGTCCCAAACCTGTGCCACCAAACAGTTGATTGGAACCTAAATTTCTCTGACGGAATGGCTCGAAAATTACCTCGCGTAGTTCCAACGGCACTCCTAAACCGCTGTCTTGAACACTAAGGATAAAACAGTCCGTTGGTGTTTTAAGGTTGTTAGGTTGCAATGTTGTCAAGTTGTTAGAACCTGACAATTTAAGCTGACCACTTGACGACGTGACTACTAATTCCCCCAGAATGCAGCGAATACTGCCACCTAAAGGAGTGAACTTAAAGGCGTTGGAAAACAGGTTAAAACAGATGCGCTGTAACTTATCAGCGTCTACAGTTGCCTGTAGAGATGCGGGTGTCTCCAGCGAAAAAGCTACTTTTCGCTCTTGTGCAAGAATCTCAAAGTATGCCCCTGTCAGTCTCACCAGTTGCGCTACGTCAGTCGGGGCGTAGTTGATCTCCATTTTCCCTGCTTCTAGCTTGGAAACGTCGAGCAAATCGTTGACACGCTTGAGCAAGATTTGGGCGTTGCGGTTTACGACTTCTAGGTTGTGACGCTGCTCAATGCTCGTGCTTTGGGAGTCCGCTAATAGCTTCTCGGTTGGGCCTAAAATTAACGTTAGTGGTGTCCGCAAATCGTGGCTGACGTTGGCGAAAAACTGAGTTTTTAGCTGGTCGAGTTCTTTGAGTTTTTGGTAAAGTGTCTCTAGTTCTTGGTTGGCGGTTTCTAGTTGCAGTTTGCGCTCATTTGAGCTTTTGGCGGCTGCAACCAGTGCTATTACTTGAGGAACTAACGGCGGCAGTAATAAGGCTGTAGTTACCGATACGATCGCAGTAATTAATTTAATGCTTCCCGATAGCCAATACATCGGGTGCCACAATGTCCAAATTTCTATAAAATGGGTGGCACCGCAGGCAATGATAAATAATCCAAATGCCAATAACACTGAATAAAAGGGGATGTCTCGGCGGGCTTTGTAGACTAAATAGCCTAGAGTTCCGGAAATCGAAACATAAGCAAGCCCAATCAGAAAATCTGAAACTACGTGGAGCCATACCAAGTTGGGTTTCCACAGGTAACAATGTCCATGTGGGATAAAACCTTTTCCTACCAATAGATTTGTTAAGAGATCGGGCCACAGTGCTAGCACAATCAAAGTACAAATCGATACCGCAACGCCGTAGCCTAGTTCATCCCGATGTATTCGCATATCTTGCTTTTTCGTATCTTCCTCCATTGTGAATCTAAATAAAGGCGATCGCATACTTATTGCCTTCAGTCTAAAGCCTAAAGGTTAAAGGTTAAAGGCATCTAATGCAGCATAAATCTACCTTTAGAGATAGTTACAATTGATAGCAGACTATAGATAAAAACTATTAATTTATATTGCAATACGGCTAAGAAGATGTCCCAGAAATGTCAAAAGTTGGTATCCGCCCCGCAAGCATACCTATAAATTACTTAAAAGTCTGGAAATAAATTTCACAGCGAGAAGCTAAAGCTTACTGGATAAGGTTTTCAACCTGTTTTAGCAGTTTTTAGCTTTGAGCCTTGAACTTTAGTTCAGGGCATAAATCAGTATAATTCGGCTCCAAGTCCCCTAAATAGGGGTATCTCCACCGTCTAAGCTTCTTGAATATAAATTTGGGGACATCCTCTAAGGCAGAAGCTTGGCGATCGCTTCTACTAATTCGGTTGGATCGATTGGTTTAGCAAGGTGTTGATGGAAACCTGCCGCGATCGCTCGTTTGCTATCTGCCTGGGTGCTATAAGCACTCAGGGCTAGTGCTGGCAACAGCTGTCCGCGTTTTCCGAAACGGCTCCTTATTTGCCGAATCAGCGAATAGCCATCTTCTAAGGGCATTCCGATATCGCTGACAAGGGCATTTGGCTGGAATTGTTCGAGTGCTTTTAGAGCCTCTCTTGTCGATGCTACAGCTAGTACCTTACCGCCGTATTGTGTTATGGCTGTGGTGAGAAATTCACGAGTGTCCGCTTCATCATCGACCACAAGTATCCGCAAACCTTTAAGGGAAATTGGGGATTGGGAATTGGAGATTAGGAAATCCTGCTTGTCCCTAGTCAAGAGTCCCCTTTCTTGGAGTGGTAACTGTACTGTAAATGTAGATCCTAGCCCTTCTCCGGGACTGGTAGCCTTAATAGTGCCACCGTGAAGTTGCACCAGCTGGCGGACAATTGCTAAACCTAACCCTAGACCGGAGTGCGATCGCGTAGTGGTACTATCAGCTTGCCGGAAGCGCTCGAAGATGAAAGGTAGAAATTCTGGGTTAATACCAATGCCTGTGTCGCTTATCTGAATTTGAGCGTAGTAGTTTATTGGCGTTTGAAGGTTGTTAGAACCTGCCAACCCTCCAACTTGAGAACTTGACAACTCTTCGGTTCCCTTTGTCACGTTTAAACGTGGCAAAGTTGTCAAGTTGTTAGAACTTGCCAACCCTCCAACTTGGGAACTTGACAACTCTTCGGTTCCCGTTGTCACGTTTAAACGTGGCAAAGTTGTTAACTTGTTAGAACTTGACAATTCCCTAACCGCTGACAATCGCAGCGTCACGCGATCGCCCTCGCTGGTAAACTTTATGGCGTTGGCAAGTAAATTCCAGATAATTTGCTGCAAGCGTTCTGCATCGCCGGAAACAAAGCCAGCAACCGGGTCTATTACCGACTCTAAAATTATCCCTTTCGCTTCGCAGGAAGGTAGGACAGTATTAATACAAGCTTCAATTAGTGGCTTTAGTTCAACAGGGCAGATATTCAGGCGGATTTTCCCTTGCATCAGGCGCGAGACATCCAATATATCCTCGATCAGTTTCACCTGTGATTTGGCATTGCGTTCGATTGTTTCCAGCGCCCTTGACGTTGTTTCTTCGTTAAACTTGCGGCTACGCAGTAGAGTCGCCCAGCCGAGCATGGCATTTAAAGGTGTCCGCAATTCGTGGGAAACTACAGCTAGGAACTCATCTTTAATGCGATTTGCTTGTTCTAAGTCTTGTGCCTGTTGTCGCAAGCTTCCCTCTAACAACTTGCGCTCAGTTAAGTCGAGTACAAAGCAGACACAAGTATTTTCAGGTTCCTCTAAAAGGGCCATACCGACCAAAATAGGAATGCGCGAGCCGTCTTTGCGAATATATTCTTTTTCCCAAGGAGTAGAACTTCCAGACGCTTGCAGTTCCAAAATTTTCTCCTCGTCTAGAGGGAGATATTCTGGCGGTGTCATGGTATCCCAACGCACTTTCCCTTGGTTAAATTCCTCCCGCGTGTAGCCCACCATTTGCAAAAAGGCATCGTTAGCATCAATAATGTTGCCGCTAAAATCCGCGAAAATTACGCCGAGAATATTAGATTCAGCCAAACGCCTAAACCGTGCCTCGCTCTTTACCAGCGCCTCTTGGGAACGCTGACGCTCAATGGCGATCGCTGCTAAATGAGCTGATATCTCGATTAGTTTCCATTCTTGGGAATTGGGCGAGCGCGGCGTGCGATAATACATCCCGAAGGTGCCTAAGACTTCTCCCTGCGTGGAAAATATGGGTAGTGACCAACAAGCTTGGAGTCCGTGAGCCAAGGCAAAATGGCTGAATTCTGCCCAGAGGGGATCATTGGCAATGTTGGATACAATTACCGGCTCCCGTCTATAAGCTGAAGTTCCGCAACTGCCAGCGTTCTCACCGATGGGAAGACCATCAGCAATTACCTGTTTATAGCTTTCTGGGAGGCTGGGGGCAGCAGCGAAAAATAGTTTTTTCCCTTCTTTGTCCAGTAGTAGGATGGAGCAAAGCGCCCCATTGGATTGTTCTTCAATTAATCTAGTCAAAACATCCAGCACTTGGGGAAGGGGAGCGCCGCTGGCAATCATTTCTAAAACGGTGTTTTGCGCTTTCATCAGCGCTTTATTTCGTTTGCGATCGCTGATGTCGGAGAAAATAACTACTCCGGCGACAATGGCATCAGTACGCGATCGCACTGGGGAGGAGCTGACGCGCATTGTAGCCCGCGTACCGTCGCCGCGCAGTATTTCAATATCCTCTTCCATCACCACTTCGCCTGTGCTTATGGAACGCGCCAGAGGCCACTCTTGCGGCTCGTAGGAATGCCCATCCGGATGAAAGCCTTTGTATTTGTGGTACTCCTGAATGTTCGCAGATGTTAAGAAAGGATGCCGCCAAATCTGATCCACCTGGTCGTTGCCCAAAATTAGCTTTCCTGACGGTGCTTCGGCAACTATTGCACCCGCTGGCATTTGTTGCAGCACTGCTTCTAAGAGGGCGCGTTCGGTTTCTAATTGTTCCAGCAGGCGATCGCGTTCCATAGTTGCGTGGAAGCGATCGCTTATATCCAAGGTGCAGCCCACTACTCGCACCGCGGCTTGAGAGGCATCTCTCACTATTAGCCCTCTATCCCAAACATACAGGTAGCGATCGCTTTTGTGGCAAACTCGATACTCGATAGTAAAACTGCTCTCTAGAGCAAGAGCTTGCTTAATTGCCTCTTGTACACGCTCTATATCCTCCGGATGGATGCGCTCTGCCCACCAATCAGCGGTAGCTTCAGCTTCTTGGAGTTGATAACCTAAAACTTCGGTCAGCCCTTTTGTTCTTTCTGCGTAATTTTTAGTAATATCCCAGTCGTAAATAATACCCTTAACCGCCTCTGCTGCCAGATGAAAGCGATCGTTTGCATTTCGCAGTTCTACCTCCACCTGCTGCATCTCAACCAGCTGCTGTTGGAGAATGGTATTTGCTGTCTCTAGCTGCACAGCCTTCTCTACTCTGTGTTTCAGGAAACCAACCATCAATACCAGCGCGGGTGTCGTTAAAGCTAGGACAAGTACGCTGTGTGCATTAGCATCTGTGTAGTGAAATAGTTCCCCTGGTGTAGAAAAGAACCAGAGAGCATAAACTAGCGTCATCGTCGCGCTGATCCACCCAGAGGGGAAACTGCCGCTGAATGTAGCATATACTACAGCCGTGAGGTAGATCGGAGCTGGGTTGGGAATGGAAAATACAGTCTGGGACAGTAGCTCAATGATAGCAATCGTTACTAAGGTAAGGATGGGGCCACTCTGCTGCGACCAGAAGCTGATGTTCAAGAGATTTCCTCTGAGATGATAATACTCAGGTAATACCTGAGCGTTGTGGGTTGATTTTCACAAAAATATAAATAATTCTTATAGTTAGGTTTAACTTGCTTTATAGATAACCATTTTAAGCCAGGATTAAAAATAGTTGATTAGGTTGGAGTGCCGAAAATGGGGAACAGCCATCAGATTTTCCAAAGCTTGCTAAATCTTTTTATTGAGTCTAGTTGTCCTCTTTGCCAGCGCCCAACTCCCAAAGAATTTTGTCACGATTGTTACAGACAACTTCAACGCTGCCAATCATCAAATTACGCCCAATGGGAAGAGGAATTTCCTGTATTTGCCTGGGGAGTTTATGGGGGCGCAATAAAAAGAGCGATCGCTGCCTTAAAATATGAAAACCAACCCCAGATAGCTCGTCCTTTGGGCCATTGGTTAGGTCAAGCTTGGTTAAATTCTCCTATGTCTTCTCCATCTCTAGTCGTTGTTCCCGTTCCCATGCACGCAGAGAAGCGCAAAAAGCGTGGATATGACCAAGCTGACTTATTAGCACAAAGCTTTTGCGAGTTCACCCGCCTCCCCTTACAAAAATGCGGCTTGGAACGTATTCGGGAGACTGAAGCTCAATTTAGCTTATCTGGTACTCAGAGAGAACAAAATTTAGCTGGAGCTTTCAGTTTGGGGAAAGGCTTTAGGCGATCGCGTCCATCTCGCTCTGTACTACTATTGGATGATATTTATACTACCGGGGCGACAGCTAAAGCGGCAAGTGAAACCCTGAAGGGGCAAGGTATTCCAGTATACGGGCTGGTAGCGATCGCTACACCAAAAAATTTCCAAAAAACAGTCCACAAGTAGGGTTTTCCTGACAGAAAACCCCCCGCGTGTGTACGCAAAGCTGGTTAGGATCGAAGAGAGAAACGATCCTAACTCTGCTAAATTCGCCAAAAACGGTGTTCAGCAAGTAGTTGAGTCTTTTAGATAAACAAGTGCGTCAGAGCCAGAGCTAAAATCGACTTAAAGCGATCGCAACGTACATTCAACCAAAATTAGAGTTTTATGACAAGCGTGCTTCAATCTCCCTACACTAGCCAGCAAATGACGGCTTGGATACGCGGTTTGCTGACGCTTGCTTGGGCAGACGGCGATTTTGATGCCGAAGAACAAAAATTAATTGCATCGCTGGCTCAAGATGAACTGGCTCTTGATAGTGATTTCGCATCACTTGAACAAATTACACCCGATGAACTGGCAGCAGCTTTTGGAAAAGATGCCCGCGCCGCAGAAAATTTCCTGCGTACTGCTGTAATGGTGGCAGTAGCTGATGGTGTCTATTCCTCCAGCGAGGATCAATTGTTGAGCGAGTTTTGTCAGGCATTGGGACAGGAGCCAAAAGCGCTGTCCGTGCTGCGACAGGCGCTGAAATCCAGCCCAGGAGGTCAGATTGACTCTAAACTGGAGACAGGGGCGGCGGCTCGGATCAAAAATCGCGTGGTGCTGCAACCTGTCAGAGTTTGGCTTGACGGGTTAGAAATTCATGACCAGCGATTAGCCCGATTTTTGTGTAAAATGATTCCCGCTCAGTGTCCGTTCGAGCGAGATGTTAAGCTGTTCGGGCAAAAGATTGTCCACATCCCGCCACTTTGCAAGCTCAATCCTCTCTACGAACAGTTAGTAGGTTTGCGCTTCCGGGCTTTGTCCTATCTGGCGGATGATTGTGGAGAAGATGTTTCGACTTACTGTTAATTGCTGATGGCTAATAGCAATGAACAATGAACAATTAGCCATCAGCAATTAGCAACCTTTCAATTAGTAATTATGCAATTTATCGATCAGGCAGAAGTTGAAGTTGAGGCGGGAAAAGGTGGCGATGGAATTGTCGCTTTTCGCCGGGAAAAGTATGTGCCAGCAGGCGGCCCATCGGGTGGTAATGGGGGACGCGGCGGCTCGGTGTATCTAGTAGTTCAAGAGAATTTGCAAACGCTGCTGGACTTTAGGTTCAACCATCGTTTTAAGGCAGACGACGGAGAGCGGGGAGGCCCGAATAATCGGACTGGTGCGGCGGGACGCGATCGCGTGATTAATGTCCCCAGTGGCACTATGATTTATGATGCCGAAACGGATGAACTGTTGGCTGATTTGGTCGAGCCAAAGCAAACTTTTTGTATAGCTCAAGGTGGCAAGGGCGGATTGGGAAATCAATATTTCCTGAGCAATCGCAACCGAGCGCCAGAGTATGCCTTAGATGGGCTGCCTGGTGAAAAACGGCACCTACGTATGGAACTGAAGCTGTTAGCTGAAGTTGGAATTATTGGTTTACCCAATGCGGGTAAGTCTACCCTGATTTCATCGATTTCTGCTGCCAGACCAAAGGTGGCAGATTATCCTTTCACAACTTTGGTGCCGAATTTGGGCGTGGTACGCAAACCCAACGGCGATGGTACTGTGTTTGCCGATATTCCTGGTTTAATTGAGGGCGCTCATACGGGTGTCGGATTAGGTCACGACTTTTTGCGTCACATTGAGCGCACCCGCTTACTGCTGCACATGATTGACGTTACCAGCGACGATCCAATTGAGGCGTATCAAACTATACAGCAGGAGTTAGAGGCTTACGGGCGGGGTTTAACGGAACGTCCGCAATTTATAGCACTCAATAAGGTGGATGCGCTGGCTCCAGGGGAACGCGATGTAGAAGCGATCGCGCAACAGTTACGTTCTTTGACTGATGCACCCGTCTTTGCTATTTCAGCAGTGGCGCGAATTGGACTAGACCCTTTATTGCAGGAAATTTGGCAAACTCTGGAGCAGTTATCACTTGTTACTCAATAGCTAATAGCTAATTGCTAATTGGGGATTAGTAAAAAGTCTTACCCAATCCCCAATCCCCAGTCCCCAGTCCCTTAATTAATAAAACTGGTATTATTTCCCGCAGTCACAGGCTTAGGTATGGGAGACACTTCAGTTGCATCAGGGACTGATGGCGGTGCGCTGAAGTATTGATAAGCTATACGAGAAATCTGACGAATCAACTCCGAGGCTTTGTAATCGTTGTGGGGGCGTTTCACCATCACAGCAGCTATGTAGCGCTTGCCACTAGGCAAATCGATTAAACCAACGTCTGCGAGTAAAGAGCCGATATCCCCGGTCTTGTGGGCGATGGTAGCGCCTTTTCCGAGTCCCTTTGGTAGCAACGAGTTAGTTACTGTTCGCTGCATGATGTCCAACAAGCGATCGCGTGATGGCAAAGACATCAAATTTCCTTGATTAACCATTGCCATCAAATTCGCCAAATCTTTAGGAGTGCTTGTGTTGGTTCCTTCCAAGTCTGGAAGTGGGTTGTTAATTACTGTTGCTGTTAAGCCCCAAGATTGGAAGCGCTGATTGAGCGCCTGAGCGCCCCCCATACGCTGGATTAGCATATTTGTGGCAGTGTTGTCACTGATGATAATCATCTTGGTTGCCACTTCCAGGGCTGTGTACTGCGTCCCTGGCTTTTTGTACTGCAAGTCGCCGCTTCCACCCCCGATCGCATTTTGCTCTAAAGTTAATTTTTCATCCAAACGGATTTTGCCAGCATCGACATCCTGAAAAAAGGCGACCAAAATTGGCACCTTGATCGTGCTGGCGGCGGCGAAAACTTCGCTTCCCGACAAGTCTAGGTAAGCATTGGTTTCCAAATCTACTAAAAATACTCCCGGCTGAAATTTGGGATTTTGCGTTACCAAAGCTTGCACTTTGGCTTTTAAAGTTGGGATTTCTTCGCCCACAGCGAGCGCAGTTGGTGGTAAGTTCTGAGTATTCGGTTGTCCTGAAGTTAGTGCTTCGCCGCCAACGGCTGAATTTTGAGCGATCGCGACTTCTGGATTAATAGCGCCTGTTAGTTGGCGCTTGGCTGGGTCCCAGGCTGATAATAAAGTACCAGCGATCGCCCCTACTCCTACCCCCAAAATCAACAGACGGGCAGCGTATAGCAGAGGCGATACCGGGCGTTGAGGTTTTGTCCGACGAGTTGACTTATTTACTGGCAGATTGACAGGTAAAGACGCAGAAGGTTTTTTCAGGCGTGTAACATTATTCCTTGGCTCTGAGGAGGCAGCAAAGATTGACTGATTGGCATTTGCTCTCTGGCGCACTCGGCCGGTACGCCGACGTGCTTGTTGCCCTCCACGAGTCAAATCTGTACTGCTTTGCGATCGCGCCGACAAGTACGATTTCCGTCTTTCTGTTTCCAAAGCCGCTTTCTGCCCTAAATCCGCCCGTAATTCCTCACTCCCAATTCCAGGTTGACGCTTGTCTTCCACCCTTACCAAGGGTGTACGTCGTGACACTGGGCTGCTAGATGCTTCGCGCTGTGTTGGCGATGCAATTTGACTTTTTTCCTTTCGGCGGCGACGTTCGCGGATGGCGGCGCGAACCTTGTCGGGCGTTTGCCCTTTGCCTGTATACTTACTCCCCACTGATACCTCTGGCACAACTGACTGATTTGCAGGCTGCTGAGTCACTCCCAACTCCTCCACCATTATTAGCTGTTAGTTGTTAAAAAGAGCGCCCAACCACTGTACAGGCGACATCGATTTTGGATTTTGGATTTTGGATTGGGAAATTTTCCCAGTCCCCAGTCCCCAGTCCCCAGTCCCCAATCCCCTATTCTATGGCGCGTCCTATTGCTTGAGATCGCCTATTGCTGATTCGGGTAAAAATTGCAGCGCCCAATCCATTTGACTAAAAATCCCTCTAAGCATAGCTACTTCCTCTTTGCTTAAATTACCTCGATTGAAGATGCGGCGAAATTTTTCCATGCGACTTGTCGCAGTGTGGGGATACAGATAACCCATTTTTAATAACACAGCTTCCATCTGCTGATAATACCCCTCTAAGAGTTCTAAGGGTGCAGTTTCAGTCGGCGTTTCAATATTGTCAGATTGAAAGGTTGCCAAGCTATTAAAATCTGACAACTCAACCTGACAACTTGACAATTCGCTGATTACTGACGAATAAAGCTCGTAACAACAAATGCCAACAGCAGCTGCCAGATTTAAAGAAGGATACTCCGGATTGGTGGCAATGCGTACAAATCGTTGAGCATAATTCAATTCCGCATTACTTAACCCCCGATCTTCGGGGCCAAAAATCAAAGCTGATGACACTGGTTCTGCAATCAACCACGGTAAAGCGGTTCTGGGATTTTCCAGATGAGTTTCTATACTTCGGACGCGGGCAGTGGTAGCGATCGCACGAGTACACCCGGATAATGCTTCTGGCATTGTGGCAACTACCTGGGCTTGTTCCAACACATCTAGGGCATGAACTGCCATATGCACAGCTTCTTCACAGAGGCGATCGCATTGGGGATTCACCAGCACCAACTGACGCAGCCCCATATTTTTCATCACACGAGCCACAGCACCAACATTTCGAGCGCCAGCTGGCTCCACCAACACAATCCGCACCCTCGTTAATGTGGTTTCATCCATGACTTACTCAAGAAAACAGTAAAAAGCACATCTATCTGTAGACAGATAGTAGCCATCCTGCCCTAATTGTTACGTAAAATTAAATAGCAATGTATCGTCAACTTAGCATGAAGCGTGTTCGTTCCAAGTCCGACTTACCCACAAAAATTTGCCCGGTATGTCAACGTCCCTTCACTTGGCGCAAAAAATGGGCTGATTGCTGGGATGATGTGAAATACTGTTCGGAGCGCTGTCGCCGCCGCCGCTCATAAAATGGCTGCGGGCTGGGGACTGGGTAAGATTCCTTCCAATTCCCCATCCCCAATCCCTAATCCTCGCTAAATATCACGCATTACAAAGGTTCAAGGAATGTCAGTTAACCAGGTGCAACCCAAGCTTATCATTCACGGCGGTGCCGGAAGCTCTCTCAAGAGTAAAGGGGGAGTTGATGCAGTACGCCAATCTCTATACAAAGTCGTAGAGGAAGTTTACTTGTTGCTGATGGCAGGAGCAACTGCCTCAGCCGCAGTTGTCAGTGCTTGCCATATGCTAGAGGACGATCCCCGCTTTAATGCTGGAACAGGTTCCGTACTGCAATCAGACGGGCAAATTCGCATGAGTGCTTCGCTGATGGATGGGGAAAGTCAGCGTTTCAGTGGTGTAATCAATGTCTCGCGGGTACAACATCCGATTGAGTTAGCTCAAGCTTTACAAACGTCTGCGGATCGGGTGCTGTCGGATTTTGGGGCGATGGAACTAATCCGGGAATTGCAAGTTCCAGTCTACAATCCCATGATCGAGATCCGGTTGCAGGAATGGCTTCAGGAACGCGATGAGAACTTTATCAAAGAAGCTGCTGGAGTCATAGCGGAACAAGAGCTGGTTGAGCCAAGTAAGGCAGGAGTTGGAACGATTGGTGTAGTGGCTCTAGATGGGCAAGGAAACTTAGCTGCCGGAACTTCGACGGGTGGCAAGGGTTTTGAGCGAATTGGGCGGGTTAGTGACTCAGCTATGCCAGCTGGCAACTACGCCACCCAGAAAGCAGCGATCAGTTGTACGGGTATTGGGGAAGACATCATTGATGAGTGTCTGGCGGCGCGGATTGTGGTACGTGTCACTGATGGCCTATCTCTTGCCCAAGCATTTGAGCGCTCGTTTGGCGAAGCTTATCACCACCGCCGAGATTTTGGGGCGATTGGAATTGATGCGACAGGCGCGATCGCTTTTGGCAAAACCAGTGAAGTCCTCCTTTCTGCTTTTCACACTGGCGAAAAGATCGGCGACACTCTGGAATGGACTGGAGACACCCTCACAGGCTTTGTAGCTTAAATTAAGCGTTAGTTAGGCGCTTTGGTCATACACCACCATGCCGAAAGCATTGCACTCATATAGGGCAGGCATTCGGCAAGGCTGTCGCCTATCAGGGAGCGTCCAAGGGCGATCGCTTTATGATAGGAAAAACTCCTGTATCAATCGCTATGAGCATTTCATTAAAGCCAGAACAAGAGCAATTCATTCAAGAGCAACTGAAAACTGGGAAGTATCAAACCGTCGATCAGGTTATTATAGAAGCCTTTCGACTGCTGGAAGAACGGGATAAGGATTACGAACAGTGGGTGCAAGAAACTCGTGAGAAAATAGATGCTGCTGCTGCATCTTTAGATCGAGGCGAAGGTCAAGACGGTGAAGAAGTTGTGAACCGTATTTTAGAAAGATTTCGTCAAGTTCGCCAAGATCGAGGATGAGTCGCCATATTATTGCACCTGAAGCCAACCAAGATTTAGACGAAATTAGTAATTATTTTCTGGCTTGCAATTTGGAGGCAGGGGAACGCTGGTTTCAGGCCTTCAATGAAAGGTGTAAACAGTTGGTTCGTTTCCCAGAGATGGGACGTGGCTATCCTCAGATTCGTTCTTACCTGCGCGGACTTCCTTTGGAAGGATTCATTATTTTCTATCGAGTCAAAGATGATGTTATTGAAATCATGCGAGTCGTGAGTGGCAGACGCAATTTAGGCTCTTTATTTGCAGATGCTGAGGACGAATAACATTGACATTCTCGATTTGTGCGTTCCCAGTCTCTGGCTGGGAACGCAAAGACGGGTAAAGTTATTCTTCTGGGTTCAAGCGCCAACCGGGTTTAATTACTTGACGCGATCGCGCAATTACCAGAGAATCATCTGGCACATCTTCTGTAACTACGCTCCCAGCAGCAACAGTCACATCTTCTCCCAATGTTAGGGGAGCGACAAGAACACTGTTAGAACCAGTTTTCGTGCGATCGCCTATGGTTGTCGGATGCTTTTTCACCCCGTCGTAGTTTGCCGTAATTGTCCCAGCACCAATGTTAACTTTATTACCCAGTGTGGCATCTCCTAAATAAGATAGGTGAGCGACATTTGTGCGATCGCCCAAAGTGCTATTTTTCAATTCCACAAAATTCCCGACCCGGCAAGATTCCCCAACCTCTACATGACCTCGCAGATGGGCGTAAGGGCCAATTCGGCTGCCATTTTTAACAGCGCTGTCCGTCACCACGGAATAAAGCACCGTCACATTTTCCCCAATAGAGCTATTTTCAATCAAGCTACCGGGGCCAATGCGACTACCTGCACCAATTACCGTTTGTCCGCGCAGATGAGTTTGGGGTTCAACGACCACATCGGGAGAAAGCTGCACCGTGTCGTCAATCGTAATCGTGTCTGGGTGAATCAGAGTGACACCAGCAGCCATCCAAGAATCTTTCACCCGCTCTTGTAATATTTCGTAAGCCGAAGCCATCTGCTTGCGATCGTTGATGCCGAGAATTTCCTGATAATCCTCTACATCCACAGCCATCACAGGTGCCATGAATTTTACTGCATCGGTGAGATAGTATTCCTGCTGGTCATTGTTCGCCACCAGTTGCGGCAGCACCTTTTCTAGTTGCGACCACTTGAAACAGTAAACACCTGCATTAATCCGACGATTTTGCTTTTGAGCGGGTGTGCAGTCCCGGTCTTCCACAATTTCTTTTACCAGATTTTGACCGTTACAAAAAACCCGCCCATAGCCTTTAGGATTGGGGAGATGGGCGGTGAGAAGGGTAGCGGCGTTTTGATTTGTTTTATGAGTCTGCAACAGATTTTGGATGGTTTGCGGTCGCAAGAGAGGAACATCCCCATTTAAAACCAGCAAATCGTCAGCGAAGCCTTCTAGGTGGGGAAGTAATTGCTGGACGGCGTGGCCTGTACCCAACTGTTCTGTTTGTTCGACAAACTCTAAACTTCCAATTGGGGGCAAATGATTAATAACCCCCGCAAGAGAGTCTTTGACGCGATCGCCCTGATACCCGACAATGACAAGACACCGAGATGGATTGATTTCGGACAGACTATGCAGAACCCGTTCGACGAGCGATCGCCCTCCCAAAGAGTGTAAAACTTTGGGCAGATCCGATTTCATCCGCGTTCCACGTCCTGCTGCAAGAATTGCTACTGCTACCATGTTTAGCTATCAGCCTTCAGCTACCAGCTAAAAGGATAAAGGATGAAGGGTGAACCTTCAAAGTTGAATTTCACACTTGAGGAAAAGCTTTCCCATCATCTGAGTCATTTTTGAGCAAACGCTTCCTCACGACTCAGGCTTTCAGGTTGCTGAGTAGATTGAATAAATTCAGCAAATTGCTGCACAAGTTGGGGATTGCGCCAACCTTTTGAGGCTTCCTCGTTCATGATTTCTAAAGCTTCGGCTGGGGTGAAAGCCCGTTTATATGGGCGTTCACTGGTTAGGGCATCGTAAATATCAATAATTTGAAACACTTGAGCAAGAATTGGGATTTCATCGCCTACGAGTCCATCCGGATAGCCAGTACCGTCCCAGCGTTCGTGATGATAGCGAATAATGGGAATGACACCCCGCATGGTTCGCAGGGGTTTGCAAATAGTCTCCCCGATGGTGACGTGCTGTTTCATAATGTCCCACTCTTCGGGGGTGAGTTTTCCTTTTTTGAGCAGCACGGAGTCGGGAATTCCTACCTTACCGATATCATGGAGATAGCCTCCCCACACTAAATCCCGAACTTCATTGCGTCCAAGATTGATAAATTCTCCGAAGGTTCTGCCCATTGTCACCAGTCGTTCGCAGTGGTCGCCAGTTACAGGGTCGCGGCTTTCGACGGTACGGGCAATTGAGAAAAGAACTTGTTCAGCGTGATCCAGGTCTTCATTTAAGCGCTTTTGCTGAACGAGCGATCGCACTCTGGCAGATAATTCCAAGCGGTCGAAGGGTTTGGTGAGAAAGTCATCACCACCAGCTTCTATGCCCATAATGCGCGATCGCCTGTCATTTAATGCGGTGATGAACACTACCGGAATCAAGCGCGTGTGTTCGTTCTCCTTCAGGCGGCGACACACCTCAAATCCATCCATCCCCGGCATCATTACATCTAGCAAAATCAAGTCCGGATTGCTTTCCAGCACTCGTTCTAATGCTACTGGGCCACTGTCTGCTTCTAATACTTCGTAGCCTTCCACCGACAGGAGTGCTACTGCTGTCATCCGACTGGAGGGATGATCGTCAACAACTAGAACTTTGGGCAATTCAGAATCGATAAAGCTCACTGAAGAACACCTTATTTGCGAAAAAGTAGAAGCATTTAATAAGTTTAAAATCGCTTATCCTAGAAATTTGTTTTTAGTATGAACGAATCGCTCAATTATGAAATCAGGCTTTTCACGGATATTTTAGAGCGATTATGCAAAGTTTTGTTGCCATAGTTGTGATAAATTTTAAGACCTAAATTTAAGATTTTGGATCTTGCTTTTGACACCAGCGCCTTTTCCAATGAGAGGATGGCTCTAGAGAACTGGTTTGCTGTTCTATTGTACGCCGTTGCAAAATTACATCGGCTGGATCGTTCAGAGTCGGATCGCGGTAGGGAATGGCGGCTTTGGTTTGCAAATGCTCCTGTTCTTGTAATGATAGTGGCGGTAATGGGGCTTTTTGCGCGGCGACGGTTCCCGGCGATCGCCTCCCGACTGGTGGTGTCGCACCAATTTGTAACTGGGCTGCTAAAAGTGCTGTCCGCACCGCCGCCGCACAGGAATAGGTAGCAAGCCTCCCTGAAGGTTTTAAGCATTTGGCAACCATGTCCAGAAATTCCACTGTCCACAGTTGGGGACAGTGCAAGGGTGAGAAGGGATCGAGAAAAATTGCATCTGCTCTAAAGCCGGAGAGATATACTTGCCTAATTGTTTCCCTAGCATCACCGATGAGTAGATTTGCTTGTAAACGTTCTGTCTTAACTTGTCCAGATATTGCTAGTTTAGCGAGAATTTGGATGTATTCGGGGTTCCATCTGTTGAGGAGATTATGCGCGATCGCAGCTGGTGCTACAGATGCGTCTAATTCCAAGCCTACCCACTCAACGCGACAATCTGGATTTACTGCCCAAATCGTCTCCAACGCTGCTGCTGTATTGTAGCCAAGACCATAACAAACATCCAATAGATGCAATGTTGGTTGCTGCGCTTTCTCGTTGAGTTGGAGAGGATTCACAAACTTAAGTTCGGCTTCCTGCTTAGCACCATGCTGACTGTGAAAAGCTTCGCCAAACTCTTGTGAGAAGAAGGTGAATGAGCCATCATCTGTAAGTTGTGGTGTGAAGATGCCGCCATTATCCATTATTCTTAATTGATGCTTAGGTTATAGAGACGTTGTAAGCATCTCTACCCTTGAGTGTTCTGAAGTGCTTATAGTAGTTAGTTTGTACCAAGGAAACAACCTAGAGCAATACAAAAAACATCATTTTTGGTAAGATTACTCTGTGCCTATAAGGAAATTGTAAAGATATTGTTACTCATAATTACACCAATCATATTTTTTTATTGCCATTACTCAATACAAAGCGAATCTCAATTATTTGGTATTTTAGATTGAATTTTCAAGTTATGACTGATAACAACTTTATAGTTTCCGCCGAATGGCTAGGTGAACACGTTAACGATCCTCAAGTCGTTATTGTAGATTGTCGCTTTTCCCTGACAGATCCAGAATTGGGACACAAACAGTATCTCACCAGTCACATACCGGGTGCTTACTATCTGGATTTAAATAAAGACCTTTCGGGTAATGTTGAAAAGCATGGTGGAAGACATCCTTTACCCAGCCCAGAAGAGTTAGCTAAGAAGTTAGCAGCTATCGGGGTAAATTCTCAAGAAACCCTGGTTGTTGCTTACGATGATTCCCGATTCGCCTTTGCGTCCCGTCTCTGGTGGCTGCTGCGCTACCTGGGGCATAATCGTCAAGTCGTCTTGGATGGAGGGTTTGCGGGATGGGTCGCTGGGGGGCATCGGGTTACAGATGTTCTACCGATACCAGATCCAGGTAATTTTGTGGTGCGGTTGCAAGAAGATTTGGTGGTGGATATTGAAACAGTGAAAGCAAAGAAAGACTTGCCGCAAGTTATGCTTGTAGATTCGCGAGAAGGCGATCGCTACCGAGGCGAACGAGAACCAATTGACCCGATTGCAGGTCATATTCCTGGCGCACTTAACTACCCTTGGCAAGATGTCTCTAACACTCAATCTTACTTACGACTGATGACAGAACAACGCCAACGATGGAACGGTTTAGAGCAAGCTGAAGAAATTTTGGTTTATTGCGGTTCTGGTGTCACTGCTTGCGTCAATCTATTATCTCTTGAAATAGCTGGCATTCACACAGGCAAGCTTTATGCTGGCAGCTGGAGCGATTGGTGTTCCTACCTCTAAGATGTTACAGGGGCAGTAGTGGCTAATAGCTTGTCCTAAATATTCATTCTTGTGACAAGTAGGACATTTACAAATTCCTGAACTAAGGTAGAGTTTAAATAAGCAGTAATTGTCAGAGCGATCTTGGTGTGCAGTGTCAATTTTCCGATTTTGCTCCCCGAAGCCAGCTCTAAAGTCCGCCTGAATGCCACTGTCGGTCTTTGGGCATACAGTTACAGAGAAACAGATATAGTATATTGACGCTAGAGTAAGTATAAGTAAACTGTTATACTAACAAATTGCTAGAATAAATCATTCCGATTAAATTCTTTTCTACAAATTTTAGGTCTTAGCTTCTATGGCTTGCTTAATGAACCGTCTTTCTATTTTTGTAGACGGGAACAATATGTTCTACGCTCAACAAAAAAATGGTTGGTTTTTTGATCCTAGAAGGGTGTTGGAATATTTCAAAAAAGAACAGCCAGAAACAACACTCATCAATGCCTTTTGGTACACAGGGCTTAAAGATCCGCAGGATCAGCGGGGATTTCGAGACGCACTAATTAGTTTAGGGTATACCGTTCGCACTAAAATTCTCAAAGAATACTACGATGATACATCTGGGCGCTACTCCCAGAAAGCAAATTTAGATATTGAAATTGTCGTAGATATGTTTAATACAGTAGAGCAGTACGACAGGGTAGTTTTATTTAGTGGCGATGGCGATTTTGAAAGAGCCATCGAACTATTACGTTCCAAAAATACTCATATCACAGTGGTTTCTACAGAAGGAATGATAGCTAGAGAGCTGCGAAACGCTACAGATCGTTACATAGACTTAAATGATATTCGGGATCATATTGAGAAGACTGAATATTAGCTAATGACTAATGGGGATGAAAAATTACCAATTAGCTATTAGAAATTGATCGAGAACAACTGAGGACTGACCAATTACTATGGAAAATCAATCAAACCAAGACAGAATCGTAATTTTCGATACCACTCTTCGGGATGGCGAACAGTGTCCCGGAGCTACCTTAAATGTAGACGAGAAGTTGAGCATTGCGCGACAACTGGCGCGTTTAGGCGTGGATGTGATTGAAGCCGGTTTTGCTTATGCCAGCCCTGGAGATTTTGAGGCTGTGCAGAAAATTGCTAAAACAGTAGGGACAGAAGATGGCCCAGTTATCTGTAGTTTGGCAAGAGCAATTAAAGCAGATATCGAAGCAGCAGCCGAAGCGCTAAAACCAGCGGCAAAGGGTAGAATTCACACGTTTATTTCAACATCAGATATTCACTTGGAGTATCAGCTAAGAAAATCTAGGGCTGAAGTGTTAGCGATCGCAGAAGAAATGGTCGCTTATGCCAAATCCTTGATGGACGATGTAGAATTCTCTCCAATGGATGCAGCACGTTCTGACCCAGAGTTTCTTTACCAAGTGCTAGAAAGAACCATTGCTGCTGGTGCCAAAACTGTTAACATTCCCGATACTGTGGGTTATATGACTCCCAGCGAATTTGGGGATTTAATTCGGGGAATTAAAGAAAACGTTCCCAACATTGACCAAGCAATTATTTCAGTTCACGGTCACAACGATCTAGGTTTGGCTGTAGCTAACTTCTTGGAAGCTGTGAAAAATGGAGCACGTCAGCTGGAATGTACTATTAACGGCATTGGCGAACGTGCTGGAAACGCTTCTTTAGAAGAATTGGTAATGGCTCTCCATGTGCGTCGGCAATATTACAATCCATTTTTGGGACGTTCAGAGGATTCAGAAGAACCGCTGACCAATATTGATACGCGCCAAATTTACAAGACATCCCGATTAGTTTCTAATTTGACTGGGATGTTGGTGCAGCCAAATAAAGCAATTGTCGGCGCGAATGCCTTTGCTCACGAGTCAGGAATTCACCAGGATGGGGTTCTAAAAAACAAGCTGACTTATGAAATCATGGATGCCCAATCCATCGGATTAACAGATAATCAGATTGTATTAGGCAAACATTCCGGTCGCCATGCCTTCAGCGCCAGACTGAAAGAATTGGGCTTTGAACTAACTGATAGCGAGTTAAATAAAGCATTTCTGAAGTTCAAAGAATTGGCGGATAAAAAGAAAGAAATCACCGATTGGGATTTGGAAGCGATCGCTAACGACGAAACCCAACAAGCTCCCGAAATTTTCCGCTTAGAATTGGTGCAGGTATCCTGCGGCAGCAACTCCCAGCCCACAGCCACAGTAACACTCCGCACCCCCACAGGTGAAGAATTAACTGATGCCGCCATTGGTACGGGGCCAGTAGATGCCGTGTATAAGGCAATCAACCGCGTGGTGAACGTACCCAACCAACTGATTGAGTTTTCCGTTCAATCTGTAACTGCTGGAATTGATGCTATCGGCGAAGTCACCATTCGCCTGAAGCACGGAGAACGGGTATTTTCCGGTCATGCGGCGAACACCGATATCATCGTCGCCTCCGCCCAAGCTTATCTCAACGCCTTGAATCGCCTTTACTCAGCTTTACAAGCTCAGGAAGGGCGGGAAGCCGTGACTTATCAGAAATTGTAAACGTAGGCGCAGAGGTTGACACAAAGGTACGCAAAGTAAGAGAATCCTTTGCGTACCTTTGCTTTTATTTCTTAATAGCAACCATGAAAGAAGATATTTTTGACAAAGAGAAAAAATTTCACGATCAATGGGCATCTACTATAGATGTAGAAGGAATCAAAGTTAAAGATTACTTTGAAGCTTGTACCGCGCCAGAAAATCGATTTATCCTCAAGCAATTAGGGGATATTAGAGGTAAGCGACTTTTAGATTTAGGGTGTGGTGCTGGTGAAAATAGCGTCTATTTTGCCAGGAAAGGGGCGCTATGCTTAGCATCTGATTATTCTCCGGGTATGGTGGAAGTGGCGCTGCAACTGGCAGCTGCTAATGGGGTGGAGATTGAGGGGCGAACTATGAATGCGATCGCTCTTGATTGCCCGGATAATAGTTTTGATATCGTCTACGCCTCGAATTTGCTGCACCATTTGCCGAATCCGAAACTCGCTATTAGGGAAATGCACAGGGTTCTCAAGCCTGGTGGAAAAGCTTGTTTTTGGGACCCTTTGAAGCACAATCCAGTTATTAATGTTTATCGGCGGATGGCTACTAAGGTGCGAACTGAAGATGAAACACCGCTGGATATTAATATTGTAAATTTTGTCAAATCCCAGTTTTCAGAAACGTCTTATGATACGTTTTGGCTGGCGACCCTGTGGATTTTCTTGCGCTTCTATTTGATTGAAAAAGTCGATCCAAATAAGGAGCGTTATTGGAAAAAAATTATTATTGAACAGGAAAGATTAAAGCCGACATATCAGTGCTTAGAAACTCTAGATAGTGTGGTAAAACATATTCCTTTGATGAAGCGTTTTGCTTGGAATTTGGCTGTAGTGGCGACGAAATGATTTGAAATGCAGAGGATGCGATCGCGCTTTCAAATACTGATAATTTGCGTTAAATCTAGTACAAATCCAGGTAGCACTTCTTCACCAGATAAAGTTGTAGGAGACTGGATAATTTCTACTTCCCGATCTTGTCGATAAATCTCCACCCGTTGATTTTGTGGATCAATTAACCACCCCAAACGACAGCCATTGTCAAGGTACTCTTGCATTTTGTCTCTTGCTTTAGACAGAGAATCACTTGCAGAACGCAATGTCAGCACAAAGTCAGGAGAAAGTGGCGGAAATTCTGCTTTTTGTTCAGCAGTTAAAGCATCCCAGCGTTCTTGCTTTACCCAACTGACATCAGGAGAACGAGTCGCACCATTGGGTAATTTAAAACCAGTTGAGGAGTCGAAAGCAACGCCCTGATTTGTTTGGCGATTCCATAGCCAAAGCTGACCGTTTAAGCTAAAGTTACGTCTACCAGTTTCTCCGCCAGTTGGTGGCATAACTATCAATTCTTCTTGTGCAGTTAGTTCCAGCCTTAAATCTGGATTTGCCAGACAAATTTGATAAAATTGTTCATCTGTCAGCTTAACAGCAGAGGGTATATTCAAAATTAGGGTATTCATAAATTTACTATTTTCGGCATCTACTACCATTATGTATAATTCTGATACAACATCTTGGCAAGAGGTTCTCGCAGCTTTTAAAAGAATCTGGGGATATGATGATTTTCGTCCGCCGCAGGGAGAAATTATTCGCAGTTTATTAGAAAAGCATGATGCTTTAATTGTGATGCCAACTGGCGGCGGGAAATCTATTTGTTTTCAACTTCCAGCTTTACTTCAAAATGGGTTAACGTTGGTGATTTCGCCTTTGGTGGCGCTGATGGAAAATCAAGTGCAAGAATTGCGCGATCGCAAGTTGCCAGCTGCTCTTTTGCATAGTGAATTACCCACTTGGGAACGCAAGAAAACTCTGCAAAATTTGGAAAAGTTACGACTATTGTATTTGTCGCCAGAAACTTTGCTGAGTGCGCCAGTGTGGGAAAGGTTGTGTCAACCGCAGCTAGAAATTAATGGGTTAATTTTGGATGAGGCGCATTGTTTGGTGCAGTGGGGAGAAACTTTTCGCCCAGCTTATAGAAGATTGGGTGCAGTGCGTCTAGCTCTGTTAAAATCAAAGCCAGCTAGGACAAAAATAGCGATCGCAGCCTTCACCGCCACAGCCGATCCAAAAGCTAGAGCAACCATCCAGCAAGTCTTACAACTGCAAAAACCCGCTGCTTTCCAAATAAGTCCGTATCGGCAAAATCTGCATCTTAAAGTTCAAACTATTTGGACACCCAGAGGTCGCCGCCAAGGGATGTTAAAGTTTATTCAGGCAAGACCAAACCAAGCAGGCTTAGTTTACGTCCGCACACGGCGAGATAGCGAAGAATTAACCGAATTGCTACGGCAAAAAGGTTATGCAACAGCAGCTTATCATGCAGGGTTGAGTCCAGAGGAACGTCGCGAAATTGAAGCGAGTTGGCTGGGTGGTAAAATGCCTTTTGTTGTCTGTACTTGTGCCTTTGGTATGGGCATCAATAAGCCAGATGTTCGCTGGGTAATTCACTACCATTCGCCTTTGCTGCTTTCCGAGTACGTGCAGGAAGTTGGGAGAGCTGGACGAGATGGGAAGCCTGCGGAAGCTTTAACATTAGTTAGCGAGGCTACGGGGTGGCTGAACCCGGAGGATAAGCAGAGACGGGAATTTTTTGCAGGAAAGATGCGATCGCAATACCAAGAAGCTCAAGCTATTGCTTCCAAACTTCCAACTCAAGGCGAAGTAACAACGGTGGCGAAGCAGTTTCGCGACGGTGCAGTTGCTCTCGCCCTACTCCACAGCGCCGGACAATTAGAATGGCAAAGCCCGTTTCATTATATTCGCCATCAATCAGGAAAATCTTGCTCCTTTGGCGAATTGAACGCGCAGCAGCAGCAGTTTCAGTCTCAAATGACCCAGTATCTTACAACACGAGAATGCCGTTGGCAGTTTTTGTTACAAGCTTTTGGCTTTGCAAAAGAGGCGGCTGGGTGGCGATGCGGACACTGTGATAATTGCAATTGAAAAAAGAACCCTACCCCAACCCCATCTCCCCGCAAGCGGAGATGGGGTTGGGGTAGGGTTCCCTTGGAGTTTCGCCTTTAGCCACACTCTAGCGACGGCGATCGCGCACCTTTTCCACCCGTTTTTCCTTCTCCTGACGGCGATCGCGCGGCTTATCCGCTCGTTTTTCTTTCTCCTGACGACGACCAGTGAGGGGCAACTTATTTTCTCGTTTTTCTTTCTCCTGACGACGGCGATCGCGCCACTCCGCCAGCGTCAGATAAACGACACCGCCACTGACTATAAACAGCAACGCAAAGGTAACAAGACCTAAAACACTAACGACAGAAGTTTCCACGATGCTTTTAGAAGCCGTTACGACCCCAAACTACCATTGCAATCGACCACGTAAACAGAACCAGAACCGTCACCCAGCCCAACGACAAAATATCCATAGCTATATGTAAAAACCATCACGAAATGTCTCCAAGCCATATGATAATTCAATCTGAGACTTCTATGGCACTTAATTGGGAATTGGGAATTGGGAAAAAGTCTTACCTAGTCCCTAGCACCCAGCCCCCAGCCCCTAGTCCCTAGTACCCAGCCCCCAGCCCCCAGTCCCCAATCCCCATTATGTTTGATCCAAAAGAGCGAATTGAATCTATCAAAGCAGGAACCCTGGCGGCAGTGTCCGTTTTCCTAACTTATAGTATTGTCACTCTGGGCAATAATTTACTGTCACAAATACAGATCGTGACTGGTTTTAATTTACTGGTGAAGGTAGCGATCGCTCTTTTGAGCGGTTTTCTCTTTGGTGTCACCTACCGTTATATTATTCGGGAAGACCGCAACTCGCATCTCAAAACTGGCGCTGTGTTTGCCTTTGGGTTGGTGCGGGGATTAGGGCAAATAGAGGTTGGGCTAAATTTCCCCGATACCTTCTGGTTGTATGCTGTACTGGGAATTGAGAGTATCTTGCTGTTTGCGATCGCTCGTTTCACCCTTGACTTAGCAATTTATCGCAGCTGGCTAAAACCCTTCAAGTCAAGCTAAACTCCTCAAACTCAACTTGCCCATACATCATATTTCTGTCAAGAGCTGACAAAACTTTATTATTAGCAGCATCAGACTCAAGACATCGACAAACCAATTGCGCCACATCAGCCCGATGAATTGTTCCCGCAACTCGCGGATCTTCCGTTAAAACTCCGTTACCAGTTGCCGGTTCAGACTTCAGCCCACCAGGGCGAACAATTGTGTAAATAAGTCCACTTTCAATCAAATATTGCTCAGCTTTCTCTTTTTCAATTAAAACTGGTTTTAGAGTTTCCAACGCTTGCGGCGGCAAAGCAACAACACTGTTGCCGCTGCCAATAGAAGAAACTAAGATAAACTTTTTAACTCCCGCTTTCACCGCCGCATCTATGAGATTTTTGTTGCCCAAATAATCAGCTCTTTCGCCGTCTTTAGGTAAACCGCCAATGGTACTAATTACAGCATGAATCGTTTCTTCCAGCATTGCCTGCTCCACAGAGGCAACATTTAGGGCATCTCCCATTACTACTTTAATTCCCATTCCTTCCAAATCAGCGCGAGACATATCAGAGCGCAACATTGCCTTTATTTTTTGATTTTCCCCTGTTAAGTAATTGGCAATTTCTCTACCTACACCCCGACTTGCCCCACCTATAAAAATGTATGATTCAGCCGTCATCTGCAAATTACCACTAACAACTCAAAACTTTTCTTCTTGCCACCATCACCAGCCAAGATTGAGCCTCGCAGGGCAAACCAGGCGGACGATAGTAGTGGTGCAAAATTTCAAAATCAGCTTTTTCTAGACAAGCAGTTAAAGTTTCATATTCCCAACCAACAACATAACGATAACCAGTTGGACGAACGCTATAACCCTCATCATCGCCGCGACAAATAGAAATAACAATTACGCCGCCAAGAACAAGTGTTTGATGTAAATCTTTCAACACCCTAACCATTTCCGCACGGGGAACGTGAAGCAAAGAAGCATTGGCAAAAATGCCATCAAAAGTTTCTGGAGGCAACTCAAGCCGGAGAAACGACTGTTGCCAAACCTCACAATCTGCCGCCTGTTGCGCCATCTCCACAAACGCTGGTGTAGCATCCAAGCCAATCACCGTATGCCCCTGACGCTTAAAAGCAACCAAGTCACGCCCAGGGCCACAGCCTAAGTCGAGTATTTTACCAGGTATCTTAGGCATAGCCGCTACCAGAGCATCGCGATTTTGAGAGACATCGTGATCCCAAGTTCCATCCCGGAAAGATTCCGCCGTCGCCTGGTACTCCGCAATTGTCAGATGCTCGTGTTGTTCCACACTCCCTCCCTTTCCTCAAACCTAATAAAATCTTAGAGGATGTCTGAGAAGTGTCAAAAATTAGCTTGAATCCCCCAGCACTCTTTATTCAGGGGGATTTAAGCGAATTTCCACCCTCTAAGCGTCTCGATTATGACTTTTCAGATATCCTCTTACCAGCACTAATCGCACTGATGTGAGCAGTATTGATTTAGGCAACATTGGTTTGGGCAACAGTCGCTAACCCCGTAATCGAGAAGGGACTTCCTGCCAGAATAGTGGAACTGCGATCAAACCCGCGATTAACTGAATACCACCAAAGATAGCAAGAGAAGGTGCAAATCCAAAGCGCAGTAGCTCGCCAAATATGAAACTGCCTACACCAAATCCAGTAAAGAGAGTAAATACCTTCAGTCCCATCGTTTGCCCCAAATTGTTGTCATCTCCTAAATCGGTCACAATTCCGACAAATAACGGTTGAGTTAAGTCATACCCTAAAGACAAAATAAGAACTGCGATCGTCGTTCCGATTGGCGGAATCTCAAAAATCATTCCAATCCCAGCTAGAGCAGCCATGACCAACCCGGCTGGAACTAGCCAACGCCGTCCCCACCGATCCACGGCTTGACCAATTAGAGAACTTAGCAATAATCCGGGAATGCCGTACCCAAGAATGTTTAAACCAATGCTCAGGGCATCCATGTTGTACCGTTGCGATAAATACAACCCTAGCCATGTATATACCCCAGAGTGGTAAATACCATTCCACAGAACATAAATATATGTACGTTTTCCCCGAAAGGTGGCTAATATCTGGCTGTATCCCCTAAATATTTGGCGAATAGTCGGTAATTTCGTGACTTTTGGTGTATCAAATAAAGAGCCGTAAGGATGAAGCCGCCAAAGGACAACAGCAGCAAGCACAGCAGTACCTATAAAGAGCGATCGCCAACCGACAAATGGCTCAAGAATGGCTCCCCCCGCCGATCCTGCTGCCATACCCCCTTCCATTGCTGCAAACACCAATCCTAGCTTGCTACCTCGCTGATTAAACGGGAATAAATCGCCAATTAAGGCAAAGGTAAGAGGAATCACTCCACTGGCTCCAATTCCTGTTAATAGCCGCCAGGTTGCCATCTGCGAAGCAGTTTGAGCGGTGGCAGTTAAAGCAGTGCAAATGACAAAAACAGCAAGCGAGATGCGAATAATAGACCATCGACCAAAGCGATCGGATAGGAGTCCGAAGAATAATGCCATCAGTGCATAGGACAGCATATAGGCTGGAACGATAAAGCCAATTTCCTGAACCGGAACATTAAAAACTTCAGCCAAACGTGGAATCAGGGGAGCAATCATGTACCCCTGGAGAAAAATTAGCCCCGCCGCGATTGAAAGCAATAAAAACAGGTCTTTATGCTGCTTTAGGCGAATCCCGAGATCGGCTGATTCGGTATGGGGTAAGTGATTAAAAAATTCTTTGGATTTCGGCATTGATTTCAGTGATTTCAACTCACATCACATTTCACAGACGACTAAAATCTGAGAACTTAGCTGGAGTGCCAACGCCAGCAACCAAAGGCAATAGCCTGGTGAAAGCTTGGAATGCCTTCCCAACTCTAGAACTCCCAAGTTTTGCAGGTGTGGAAGCTAGTTGTTAATGTCAGGATAACTTGATAGATGTCCTGATTTGAATAAAAAATGTATATTTAAATACAGAATTTTTTATATGAATTATTAAAGCAGGCTATCCACAAAGCTAGAACTTACCAGAAATCTTTTAATCCCACAAAGTTGTTTTATGGCTGTGCGATCGCATTCAATTTCCCAATGAATCGAATGTGTAGCGAGAAAATCTACACATTCAAGTCGGCTTCGTAAACGAAAAATCCCCGAAATAGCATTTCGGGGATTCTCAAGAAGATTAAAAAGGTTACAAAAACTCCCATCCAGTGCCTTGATATCCGAAGTGGAAGATTTCTGGATGGATAATTTCGGCTAATATCTCCAGAGAGTCTACTAATCTAGGGCCGGGACGGTTGAAGTAGGCGTTGCCATCGGTAAGATAGATTCTGCCAGTTTGTACAGCTTGCAAGCTTTGCCATTCGGGACGCTGAGTTACCTCAATTGCTTCAGAACGGGTGCGGCTTAAGTCGAAACCACAGGGCATGAAGATAATTATGGCAGGGTTTGCGATCGCCATCTCTTCCCACTTCAACCACGGAGAATGCTCTCCCGCAACACCAAACAGCGGTTCTCCTCCCGCCATTTGGACTAATTCTGGAATCCAATTTCCTGCCGCCATCAACGGATCGATCCACTCGATACAAGCAACAGTGGGACGAGTTGTTAAGGATAGCGATCGCGTCTTTTCCACACAATCATCAATCCGAGATTGTAACCCAGTCAGCACTGGTTGCGATTCCACCTCTAAAGCCGCAGCAACTCTTGCAATATCATCCCAGACATCGCTCAAGAAATTGGGCTGTAAGGAAATAATCTGCGCCTGGTTATGGGTAAGACTGGCAACAGCTTTCTCAACTTCTGCCAGACTAACAGCACACACTTCACATTGAGCTTGAGTAACAATGTGCGTAGGTTGCAGCTGTTCTAGAATGTCGGTTTCAACTTTATAGACACTCAGAGCCGATTGCAACAAATCCGTAACGCGATCGTGAATTTCTGGACTGCTGCCTTCAGGATTAAATTTAGGCTGAGTGCAGACTGGTAGATTTTGGATTTCTCTTGGATAGTCGCATTCATGGGATCGCCCAACAATAGCATCAGTCAGCTCCAATATCGCTAAAATTTCCGTTGCACTGGGGATAAGAGAGACAATTTTTAACTCTTTTTGTTTCATTACTTTCTAACCAATTAATAAATTGTCAGTGATTACGATCACTTCTTATTTTTGAAAAAATAACTAAGTATGTAGACATAATTAAAATAAACCTCTGAGCTAGAAACCCAACATTGGCTGGGATTCGATGGGTAAGGCTTGTGTCGCTCTATCCATAATAATTATATCCATCAATTTATAACAATTCTCAATCCTCCCTAAAATCGTTTATTTCTCTTTGTTAGCGTTCTGTGCGCTTTATTATTTTTTCCGACTTCGGCAAGCATTTATATAACACCTAAAAACAACAACGTCCACTATCAAAGCTAAACCAAAATTATGCAGCAAACTAACTTGCGTCTGAGCAAATACCTGCGATCAATCTCGCAAGCTGCAAGTATTATTGTATTTGCAATTGGCTGTTTGGTCATAATCGGATGGATTTTTGACATTACCATCCTCAAGAGCGTTTTTCCGGGATTTGTGACAATGAAAGTCAACGCAGCACTTTTGTTTATCCTGGCAGGTGCTTCCCTGTATAAAGAAGGCAGGAGGCGAAATGTAAAAATGAATAAGCTGGAAATTGGGGGATTTTCAAGAGGTAATAGTCAAGACTCAAGAGTCCCTATTTTTCATTTAACTTTACCTTTTATCGTTGCTTTAATTGGTTTATTGACGTTGATACAATATGGGTTTGGCGTAGACTTTGGTATTGATCAATTACTGATTAAAGAGTCAGATAATGCCATTCACAGGTTTGCTCCAGGCAGGATGGCATTCAATACGGCTCTAAATTTTTTCATCCTTGGCGTTGCCAAAATACTACTATTAAGAAAACGCCCAAATTATCATTTTGCTCAGATATTGAGCATTGCAGCTTTTTTAGTTGCATGGCTGGCTTTTTTAGGGTATTTATATGGCATTTCCTCATTTTACGGAATTAGTATCTATACCAAAATAGCGCTGCACAGCGCGATCGCGTTCATGCTGTTGAGTATCGGGATTTTATTTGCTTGTCCGGACAAAGGATTGATGGCAGTGATCACCAGCAATAACGCTGGTGGTATGATGGCGAGGCGTTTATCTTTAGCTGTAATTCTGATTCCGCCAATCTTATCGTGGTTTATCCTCGTCGGTTATCGTCACGATAAGGTTAATGCCGAAGAAGGATTTACAGTAATTGGAGTGATGAATCTGGTAATTTTTAGTATTTTGATTTGGGGAAATGCCAAATCATTAAATACTATAGACAAGCAGCGGCAAAAAGCAGAAGAGGAGCTTCGCCAGCTCAATGGAGAACTGGAGGAGCGAATCGAGCGTAACATGACAGAATTGAAACGCTCCAACGAACAATTAGCAAGTGAAATCGTCGAACATCAACAAGCTTTAGTGGCGCTACAGGAGAGTGAAGAACGCTTCCGTCAGATTACTAATAATATCCGGGAAGTATTCTGGATGAGTGACCCGGATAAGAACCAGATAATCTACATTAATCCTGCATACGAAGAAGTTTGGGGACGCACGCGAGAGAGTCTTTACGAGCAACCTAAATCTTTTGTAGATGCTATCCATGAGGAAGATCGCGATCGCGTCCTCGCTAGTTTCGCCAAACAATCTTCAGGCGAGTATGAGGAACAATACCGGATTATTCAGCCAAACGGTCAACAACGCTGGATACGCGATCGCTCCTTCCCCGTTCGCAACGCCCAAGGGCAAGTTTACCGTATTGTCGGCATTGCCGAAGATATTACCGATCGCAAACAAGCAGAGTCAGCGTTGCGAAAAGCAGCCGAAGAATTAGAAATTCGCGTTCAAGAAAGAACGGCGGAACTAGCATTAGCTAATGCAGATTTGCAAGAGCAAATACAAGAACGTAAAGCAGCAGAAGCTGCTTTGCAAAAGACAACCAGCCTGCAACGGGCAATTTTAGATGGTGCCAATTACACAATTATTTCTACTTCACTAGATGGCACCATTCTTACCTTTAATCGAGCGGCTGAAGCCTTATTAGGATATGCTGCCGAAGAAGTAGTGGGGAAAACAACCCCCGCCATATTTCATGATACAGAGGAATTAAAGCAGCGAGCGCTCTTGATTGGGGAACAAGCGGAACAATCTCCGATCCCTAACCCCCAATCCCCATTATTCGAGGTTCTTGTTGCCAAAGCTCGTCTCGGAGAAATAGACGAGCAGGAATGGACTTATATCTGTAAAGATGGCCGCCGCTCCAGAATGCTGCTGTCGGTGACAGCTTTATACGACGCAGAGGGAAACATCACTGGGTTTCTGGGAATTGGCAGCGACATCACCGAAAGTAAAAAGGCCCAGGAGGAACTGCGAGAAAGCCAACAGCGCCTACAGGCAATTTTAGATAACTCCCCGGCGTTCATTTACTTAACTGATACTCAGAACAAATACCAGTTGGTCAATCGCAGGTATGAAGAATTGTTCCAGGTTACTAAAGAGCAGATCGTAGGTAAAAGCCTGTACGACATTTGGCCATTGGAGATAGCCGATCGATTTGCCGAAAATAACTTGAATGTACTTCAAGCCACAACTTCTTTAGAGATTGAAGAAAGTGTTCCTCTTGACGACGGGATACACACTTATCTTTCCATCAAATTTCCCCTTTATGACTCTAGTGGTGTCGCTTATAGAGTTTGTGGCATCTCCACCGACATCACCCAGCGCAAACAAGCCCAGGAAGCTTTACAAAAACTGAATGCAGAGCTTGAGAGCAGAGTGAAAGAGCGTACCCAAGAGCTGACGCTGGCTAATGAACATTTAAAAATTGAAATCCTTGAGCGCCAGATAGCCGAGGAGCGACTGCAACATCTACTCAGTTCTAGCCCAGCTGTAATCTATAGTTGCAAGGCTTCAAATGACTACTCTGCCACCTTCATTAGCGAGAACGTCATCTCGCAACTTGGCTATGAACCGCGGGAATTTACCGAGGATTCCGGCTTCTGGATGAACCATATTCACCCGGAGGATAGACCGGAGATATTGGCTGGGCTGTCAAACCTATTTGAGCGAGGGCATCATCATCATGAATACCGCTTCCTACGTCCGGATGGCACCTATCGCTGGATGCACGACGAATTAAAACTGGTGCGGGATGAAGCTGGCAACCCGATAGAAATTATCGGTTCCTGGTGGGACATTACCGAACGCAAGCTCTCAGAAGAAGAACGCGCTCACCTTTTGTTGCGGGAACAGGCTGCTCGGCAGTTGGCTCAGGCAAACGAGCAACGCTATCGTTCTCTAGCCGAAGCGATGCCGCAGATCGTGTTTTCTGTACAGCCAGATGGTAATTGCGATTACTTCAATCAGCGCTGGGTTGATTATACCGGATTAACACTAGAAGAAAGTCTGGGCTACAGATGGGTATCTGCGGTGCATCCGGACGATCGACAGCAAATTCGCCGCGACTGGTATCAGGCTGTTCGCAAGAGCATAAGTTACGAAAGCGAACACCGCTTGAAGCGATCGCTTGATGGACAATATCGCTGGCACCTGAATCGGATAGTGCCTGTACGTGCGAATGATGGGCAAATTGTCAAGTGGCTCGGAACTTCTACAGATATTCACGATCGCAAGCAGATGGAATCAGCGCTGCGAGAAAGTGAGGGGCGGTTTAGGCGCGTTGTTGATTCCAACATGATTGGCATCAACTTTTGGGATGTTTTCGGCAACGTTACCGAAGCCAACGATGCTTTTTTGGGGATGATCGGCTACACGCGGGAGGATTTGCTTTCCGGGAAAGTGCTTTGGAAAGACATGACACCTGTGGAATACAAAGAGCTGGATGAGCAAAAACTCCAAGAGGTTGCAGCTACGGGAATTTGTACACCTTTCGAGAAGGAATTCATTCGCGCTGATGGCAGGCGCGTCCCGGTTCTGATTGGTGGCGCTCTTCTCGAAGAAAATGAATATCAAGGTGTGTGCTATATCATCGATATTACCGAGCGTAAGCAGATGGAGGAGACACTTTCTAAACAGGCACAAGAACTAGCCCGCTCCAATGCTGAACTGGAAGAATTTGCTTATGTCGCTTCCCACGACTTGCAGGAGCCGTTGCGAATGGTTGCCAGCTATACCCAGCTTTTGTCTCGGCGTTACAAAGGGAAACTAGATGAAGATGCCGACGAATTTATTACATTCGCGGTAGATGGTGCCAACCGAATGCAAAGGTTGATTAAAGATTTGCTGGAGTATTCGCGAGTGGGGACGCGAGGCAACGAGTTTGATCCCGTCGAGTGCGAGGATGTGTTACAGGAAGCGATCGCTAATCTGGAATTCGCTATTGATGAAAGTAACGCCATCATCACTTACGATCCGTTACCCACGGTTAGGGGAGATAGTACGCAACTCGGTCAACTGTTACAGAACCTGATTGGCAATGCCATCAAGTTTCGCCAAGATACTCCCCCTCGGATTCACATTGGTGTCCAGCCAACAGAGAATGAATGGATCTTCTCAGTTCGCGATAATGGCATTGGTCTAAATCCCCAAGAGTGCGATCGCATCTTTATCATTTTTCAACGCTTACACGCTCGCGAAGCATATCCCGGCACAGGGATTGGTTTAGCTATCTGCAAAAAAATCGTTGAACGGCACGGCGGACAAATCTGGGTAGAGTCTCAAGTGGGACAGGGAAGTGTATTTTACTTTACAATTCCCCGAACAGGAGTGCATTAAAGGTGAATTCGGGTGATATACCAGTGGAAATTCTACTAGTTGAAGATAACGAGGGTGATATTCGTCTCACCAAAGAAGCGTTTAGAGAAAGTATGGTTTGGAATCACATGAATGTCGTCAGGGATGGTGCTGAGGCGTTAGCTTTCCTACGAAGACAAGGCAAGTATACAGAGGCCATTCGTCCCGGTATTATCTTGCTTGACCTCAACTTACCCAAGCGAAGCGGTATTGAAGTGCTAGAAGAAATTAAGCGCGACGACGAACTAAAACATATTCCTGTGGTAGTTCTCACCTCCTCGCAAGCCGAGCAAGATATTCTTAACAGCTACAATTTCCATGCTAACTGTTTCATCACCAAGCCTCTTGACCTTGAACAGTTCCTGCAAGTGGTGCAGTCAATAAAAGACTTCTGGCTTACCATTGTCAAATTACCACCAGCTAGCTAGTAGCTAATTTCTTGGCTGAGGTTCCTCAAACGCCACGCACCAAAGGCGCTATTAACACAGCAGATGGGGTGGCTCCGATTCCCTACAACTAGAGTTTTTCCCGGCACGGGAAACAGAAAGATTATTTTACTTATTAGAAAAATTTTCATAAATCAACCTGAAATTCATCTAAAACAGATTGCCGAGGCACAGCCTCCCCTACCAGCGTTTCCACGCTCAGTTTCGGAACGCGCAAAAAACTTTTGGTTATAGTTTCTTTATGAATGTATAATGAAAGTTTTGCAAAGTTAAAGCAGAATAGCCAAGAGGAAGGTATATGTCCCGATATAGAGGCCCACGCCTCAGAGTTGTGCGTCGTTTGGGTGAACTGCCTGGTTTAAGCCGCAAGTCGCCGCGCCGCGCATATCCGCCCGGTCAGCACGGGCAAGCCCGCAAAAAGCGTTCAGAGTATGCTATCCGACTTGAGGAAAAGCAAAAACTCCGCTTTAACTATGGGTTGAGTGAAAAGCAGCTGCTGCGTTACGTGCGTAAAGCACGTCGCGCCACGGGTTCAACGGGTCAAGCATTGCTGCAATTGTTGGAGATGCGTCTGGATAACACCGTCTTCCGTTTGGGGATGGCTCCCACGATCCCTGCGGCGCGTCAGTTAGTGAATCACGGCCATGTGACGGTTAATGGTCGCGTAGTCAATATTCCTAGCTATCAGTGTCGCGCTGGAGAGGCAATTGGTGTCCGCGACAATGACGCATCGCGTCGTTTAGTGCAAGCAAACCTGGAATATCCAGGTCTGGCAAATATGCCAAGCCATTTGGAGTTCGACAAAACCAAGCTGGCTGGTAAAGTGAATGGCGTTATTGAGCGCGAATGGATCGCGCTGCAAATTAACGAACTGCTGGTGGTTGAATACTACTCGCGGCAAGCGTAAGCAAGGGGCTGGGGGCTGGCAACTAGGGACTGGGGACTGGATAAAATTCTTCCCAATCCCCAATTCCCAATCCCCCATTACCCACCAATCTGCGACATGGTGCGGCTATACGCACCAGTCGATCCTGAATCTCGCTGCTTGAAGTTAATTTCTGGTTTCAGAAAGAGCAACTGCTGCACTTTCTCGCGTAGTTCAGCCGTTTCAATGCCAGTGCGAAGGGCAGTTTTCAGGTCAATTTGACCAGTTTCATTGAGCAGACAGGGGCGCAACCAGCCGTCTGCTGAGAGACGCATCCGGTTACAGCGATCGCAAAAACACTCTGACATCTGACTGATAAATCCCAGCGTACCTTTGGCTCCGGGAATCTGGAAAATATCCGCAGGCCCGTTACCACGGACGGAAGATTCTGTCAAGCCAAAAACGTCACGAATGCGTTGCCGCAAATCGGCAGAGGACACCCAACCCTTTCCCGCAAAAAGCTGGTCGTTGCCAATGGGCATGAATTCAATAAACCGGACGTGCCATTGTCGCTCAAGTGTCAGGGCGGCTAAATCTAGAACTTCGTGATCGTTGACACCAGGAATCACTACTACATTGAGTTTCAGGGGATCAAAACCGACGCGATGAGCAGCTTGGATTCCATCCCAGACTTCTTGCCAGCGGGAACGGCCGCGATTACCACTAATTTGGGCAAATGTATCTGGATCGAGAGAGTCGAGACTGATATTGAGCCGTCGCAAACCAGCATTGTAGAGGTTTTGCGCTATCGGGGAAAGTAAAAAGGCGTTAGTAGTCATCGAGAGGTCTTGGGTTTCTCTTAGGGATGCGATCGCGCTTACCAATTCCACCACACGCGGACGCAGCAACGGTTCGCCACCAGTCAGGCGAAACCGACTAAATCCCACAGGGATAAACACCTCTTTAAGCAGAGTAAGCAGTTCCTGATTAGTTAACAGCTCCTGCTGCAAAATATAGTCAAGTTCAGCCCCCTCCGGCATACAGTATTGACACCGAAAATTGCAGCGGTCAATTAAGCTGATACGGAGATAATCTACTTGGTTCATAAGATTTGCTAACCCTTACCCAGTTTTGTTTTTATCACCACTACTGGGTTCACTGGGTATATTCACCATACTAAAGACTGCTCCAGAGGAAAGCTTGCCTGATACAGTCGTTGAAAATCTCTGCGGCTTAAATCATGTTTAATAGAGTCACTTCCCAGACCAGTCGCGGCTGAGCATAGCCTCGGAGATATTCGCGGGCTTTTTCTAGATGCTGTAAGGGCAATTTAGAAATTTTTCTGTCTAAGAATTGCTGCCAGTAACTGTGCTGTAAATAATCAACTAACCACAGTTGGGCTTCTGTATCTAGAGTTTTATCAATTTTTTTGGCGAGTTGGAGAGCATTGCGATGAGATTTGGGCAACTGGGTAATGTCTTGGAGTAAGTCTGGGGGAATGGTGGCGAGTTGCGTGAAGGATGCGATCGCATTCCCTGGACTGCCTTGCGCGATCGCTAACACTGGCGGATGCTTCAAAATCTCTTCGTGACCCGTTTGCCGTAGCACTTGCTTCATCGCCGCCTTATCTAAACCGTAAAAAGGAATCCGCTGACAACGCGATACCAGAGTCGGTAACAACGAGGACTCTGATGGTGCCATCAAAATCAGCGTTGCCTGTCCCGGTTCTTCCAGCGTTTTGAGTAAGCCATTCGCCGCCGCCTCTGCCATTGTTTCTGCCGCCTCCAGCACCACCATATTCCGTGGAGCCTCCAGAGGATAACGTCCCAAAAACTGACCAACTTCCCGAATTTGCTCCAGCCGTATTTGTGGCGGGGCCTTGCGCTTCACACCTTTTTCGGTTGCTTGGGCGGCAGATAATCTTTCCCCCTGGTGGAGATAAGTTGGCTGCACCCAGAGCAAGTCTGGATGGTTTCCAGCAGCCAAGCGTTTTTGTAACGCGAAACCATGTTTTAAGTTTGCTTCGTCAGCAGGCGTATTGGAATTTAGTTTTGCCAGATGGGTGCAGAATAGAAGCTCCACAAAGCATCGGGCCGCTATACTTCTGCCAACACCTTCTGGCCCAGTAAACAGGTAGGCAGGTGCAACCCGGTTTTGGGCAACTGCCTGGGTTAGTAACTCAACGGCTTGATTTTGTCCTACAAGTGGTGCAAAAAAGTTCATTAAACTGGTGGAGAAAGGCAGGAAAAGGAGTAAACAGAGAATCTGTCTCTATTTTCTCGTTCCCAAGATCAGTCTGGGGAAAAGGAATTGTCTGGATACCATTGGGCAAATTTTTGAGTCAAAATCATCTGAATTTGCTCTTGTACTTCTGCCTCACTACAACTGGCATCCACCCGCACAATCCGATGCGGATACGCTGCTGCCAATGCGGTGAAGCCTTGCTGTACCCGTCGATGAAACGCTAAATCTGCTTGCTCCATCCGGTCAGCAGTTCCACGAGCCAAGGCTCGTGCTAAACCAACTTCGACATCAACATCCAGCCACAGGGTGAGGTCACTTGTCCTACCGTCGGTCGCCACCTGGCAGATATTCTCGATTAATTCTAGGCTAAGACCGCGACCATAACCTTGATAGGCAATTGTGGAATCTGTGAAGCGATCGCACAAAATAATTCCTCCCGCCAAGAGAGTCGGGTTAATAACTTCCTCAACGTGTTGAGCGCGATCTGCCGCAAAAATCAGTAGTTCAGTCCTGTCTTGGATTGGGTGCTGGTGTCCTTGCAGCAACAACTGGCGCAAACGACTGCCTAATGTTGTCCCTCCCGGTTCCCTGGTTACTACAACGTTGGATGGCTTTTGATTCATCCTTTCCAGAAGCCAATGGCGCGATCGCTGTATCTGGGTTGTTTTACCGCTACCTTCGACTCCCTCAAACACAATCAGCTTGCCCTGCATTACCCAATTCTCATCATCACAGCACTTTTTTCCTTTTACATTCAGCCATCCGTCCTATTCTGGTTCTTTCCGGAGAGATGACTGGTATGCTAGAAGCTGATAAAAGCTTTATTAATGGCTCTAGCCTTAGAAAAAAGCATACTTAATTATGACCCTAAACTAAGGTTCGGTATGATGAGAGGGTCTAGGGATATGACTCGGGGGTTTATTTGATGGCTCGCTATACCTGTTCATTTATCATTGCAGTTCCCCTTGAGCGTCTCCAACAGGTGCTCATAGAAGTTTTGGAGTCCTGCAATTTCGATATTATCTATAACACTGGAGACTACCTGATGGCGAGGGAAATACCAGGCCACGTCTCCTTTGCCAAGCTGGTGACGGTCGAGGTGCTGATTGATAAATCTACCGCCACAGAGCAAGAAGTGCGGATGAATTTTGTGATTAAAAACGAAGAATTGCCCCTCCAGGTTGACAACCACTGTCATCAAATGTTCCACCAAGTGCAGCAGGCGATCGCCCAAAATCGCCATTGGCAACTGGTTGAAAGCGTAGCCGGATAGGCGATCGCTCACTTTTGGGTAGCAGGAGGTTGAGCTTTTGATGTGGATCGCTTAAGTTTCGTCTTCGCCTACCATGTTGGGGCTAATCAGAGTGATGTCCCATTCATCGGGAGGCCCTGTCGGGATTGATTCTTTCTTCAAGTGGAAATATCTCGCCCGCACTTGCGGCCCAAAAACAATCTCGTCCTCATCTTCAAGATCGTGGGATTGAAGTTTACGCCCATTAATCAACAGTCCGTTGGCACTAGGCTTGCCTTTGTCGCCATCGACAATCCTGTAGTAATAGGAGCCATCCCCACGCATTTTTTGCACTAAAGTTGCGTGCCTACGGGATACAAACTGTGAGTATAGCCGGATATCGCATTTTTGGTCTCTGCCAACGCAATATTCAGGATTTTCTAAGGTAAACTCCTTGCGTCCCTGATCATCCTCAATAATCAATAAATGGTTCAGATGCAGTTTTGAAGGCATTGAAAAAATAGTTTAGAAAGAGCGGTTGGTTGGGAAAAAACAGTTACTTCAACTAACAATGGCACCATCTTCAACTGGCGGCGTAAGCGCCTGTGCCTGCACCCGGATTGACAACCAGCAACCAGATATTATCTTGAGGAAAACAAGAGTAGCTATGGCTGATGTTGTCCGGACTCCAGCGTAACACCCTCTACACCTTTGAAGCCAGTATTGTCAAGTTGCAGCAGGCATGATAGTGCTTTTGGGTTACAATGTTCCCCCTATCATATTGTAGTTATTAGAGATCCCGTAGTGACTACAACCGAGAAGCTACAAACTCCGGACAAACCTCAATCTTGATTTTTCAGGCTTTGACGGAGTAATAGAGAATTGGTGACGACGCTTACAGAGCTAAATGCCATCAATGCTCCGGCGGCAGATGGGCCTAAAACAATGCCGAAACTTGGTAGTAAGATGCCAGCAGCAACGGGCAACGAGAGTGTATTGTAGGCAAAAGCCCAGAAGAGATTTTGGCGGATTTTGTTGAAGGTGGCACGGGAGAGTTGGATTGACTGCACCACGTCAGATAAGCGATCGCGTATTAAAACAATTTGGGCAGTTTCAATAGCAACATCTGTCCCCCCTTGGAGAGAAATTCCAACATCGGCTTGTGCTAACGCCGGAGCATCGTTGATGCCATCGCCAACCATTGCCACTCGTTGCCCTAAAGTTTGCAACTGTTGCACTGCGGTGGCTTTAGCCTCTGGGCGGACATTTGCCAAAACATCATCAGGGTGCAGTTCTAGCTGAGATGCGATCGCAACAGCAGCTTCCATCCTATCCCCAGTTAGCAGCATCACCCGCAATCCCATTGAACGCAATCGCTCCACCGTAGCCTTTGCATCCGGTCTGAGGGTATCAGTTACAGCAATCAACCCAGCTAAATTACCGTCCACTGCCACATAAACTACCGTTTTCCCAGCAGCAAATAGCGATAAAGTGCGCTCCGCCGCTGTATCACTAATCGCAATCCCCTGCTTAATTAACCAGTCAGCGTTACCCAGGAAAACCCGCGAATTATCTACTAAAGCCGATACCCCCAGCCCCGGTTCCGTATAAAACTCTACAGCCGGAGCGATCGCTAATTCTTGCCGATGTGCTTCCTCTAAAATTGCCTTAGCTAGAGGGTGCGTCGTGCCACTTTCTGCCGCCGCCGCCAGGACGAGAAGAGTTTCTGGGGTTAAATTTCCTATGGGTAAGCAATCTGTCACCGTAGGATGACCAGTCGTCAGCGTTCCCGTCTTATCAAATACCACTGTATCCAGATGGTGTACCCGTTCCAGCACGTCGCCACCTTTGATCAACAGCCCACGTTCTGCCCCAAGACCAGTCCCTACTAGAATTGCTGTGGGTGTTGCCAAGCCTAAAGCGCAGGGACAGGCGATGACCGAAACAGAAATTGCCAGCTTCAAACTTAATAACATTGGTGAGTGGTTGCTGGCAGCGTGGTGCATTGCGGCATGGCTATCAATGCCAACAACCCGCAATATGGAGACATCAGGCCAAAGTTGAGAGCCGACAAAGTACCAGAATAGGAACGTTAAAGCCGCAGCTGCTAGAACCCCATAAGTGAAGTAACCCGCCACTGTATCCGCCAACTGTTGTACTGGTGCCTTACGGGTTTGGGCTGCTTCCACCAATGCCACAATTTGAGCTAAAGTCGTGTCCTTACCAGTACGAGTTGCCTTAATAGCGATCGCTCCCGACTGGTTCAGCGTCCCAGCCGCCACCGCATCCCCTGGCTGCTTCATTACTGGTACAGGCTCCCCCGTCAGCATCGACTCATTCACGGTCGTCTGACCAGCCACCACTTCCCCATCGACTGGGATCTGCTCACCCGGTAACACCCGCAACCACTCGCCCACACGGACTTGATCGACTGGGATTTCCACTTCTGATTGGGGATTGGGGATTGGGGATTGGGGATTGGGGATTGGGGATTGGGGATTGGGGATTGGGGATTTGGCAAAATTCTCCTCTGCCCCTCTGCTTTTCTCCCCTGCTCCTCTTCCCAAATTAGTTGGATTGGCAATCAAACGAGCTACTTTTGGCTGTAGTGCTAACAATGCCTCAAACGCCGCCGCCGCGCGACCTCTTGCCCGTTGCTCCAAAGTGCGCCCCAGTAAGATAAATCCCAATAGCATTACAGGCTCATCAAAGAAACACTCCCAACCCAGCTGGGGGAAGAACAGCGCCACACAACTTGCCGTGTATGCCGTCAGGGTTCCCAATCCCACCAGCGTGTTCATATTCGGAGCATTTCGCCGCAAACCTCGCCAGCCATCTAGCAATATCTCGCGCCCTGGTAACAGCAAGGCTGCTGTTGCTAATCCCCAGTGAAACCAAATATTCGTCAGCAGTGACAACTGCGGCAAAAGTAAAGAGTGTTGCCCAAGATGACCAATTCCGGAGAAGAGAATCAGCACGCCTGCAACTACCAAGCGCCACATTTGCTTACGATTTTCCTCGGCGTGTCGCTGGGCTGGACTCAAAGCCTCTTTTCCATCGCCTGTAGAAGCTACACGAGACTGGGTGGGAAATCCAGCGTCAGTGACCTGCTGCGCCAAAGCTGTTGGATCTACTGCGCCAGATTCGCATTCTACGACAGCCACTTCTGTCACCAGATTGACGCAGGCGGAAATGACACCCGGATGCTCTTTTAGCTGCTTTTCTACAACCTTTACGCAGCCTGCACATCTCATTCCCCCGACGTCGAGGGTAATAGTCTCTACCGACGATTCGGGGGTAGCAACTACGGATTTGGTCGAAACTTGCATAGATTTGGGACTTACCGCGACACCAAGAGTGCCAGATTAATCTAGCGCCTCTATTTTGAGGTTAGGCGAAAGTCCGCGTCTTGGCGCAAAAATTGTAAATTTTTTTTAAGTTAGTTGCCCCTGCTTGGGTCAACGATTCCCCCAGCGCAGATAAAGCACGAAGCATCACGTAGAGCCACTGCCTAAGATGAAGAGACTCACGAGGGTGGCGCTATTCCAGAGAGAGTGGAGGAGCATGGGGGCGAGGAGGTTGCGCGATCGCGTGTAAACTATACCCAGCACAAACCCCAAAGTCGCCAAAGGCAAGATTTCTGAGAGGTGGAGGTGAACAACAGCAAATAGTAAGCTAGAGACAGCGATCGCGCCCCACACTGGCAAGTAACGAGTCAAAGACGGCAACAGAAACCCGCGAAACAAAAATTCCTCAAATAGGGGTGCCGCCACAGCCGCCGTCATGAAAAATATCGTCAGTGCTACGCTATCCCTTCCCTCTAGGGCAATTGGGAGAATCGGATTACTCCCGCCTTGTCCCTGCCAGAGTTTTTGGTTAATTAGCGACACTATAATCACCAGCGGTAGCGCTACCAAGTAGCCTCCCAATCCCCACAAAATCCAGTTTCCCCGCCAATCAATCCGAAACCAACCTTCAGGCAGGGGAAAAAATGGTTTTATGGAGAAATACAACACTAAAAGACACGGAATTGCCAAAAATAGGTAAGTAGCTAGAACAAACAAGGCTTGCGTCCGACTATCGAAGCTGGCTCGGTTTAGCGGCAGTAAGGTGAAAAAGATCGGCAGCAGAAATTGACCGATAAAGAAAAAGCCGACAACAAACACTTGCCAGATAGTTTCCCCATTCCAGGGTGTTGTCCATTTAACATCGCCATTGTGAGCCAGAAGGGATTCTTTTCCCTTAATCAATCGTCCAGCTAACAGAAAAATCAGCAATCCTATGCCGACAATTACCCCGAAAAGCGGCACCGTAGCGACCATTGCTAATTTAAAAACTGCTTGTTCGGCTATTTCCTGTTCTTGTGCTTTGAGAGTCGAAAGCGCCTCTGTTCGCTCCTGTAATTCGTACAGCTTGCTTAAAGCGCGATAGCGGAACCAACCGTCTAAATGCTGTTCAATTTGCTCCTGGGCATCTGGCAACAGGCGCGGGGGATTGCTCCAAAGCCCGATTAATACATTAGCCGTTTGAGAGGGCGATCGCTCACTCGTCTCTTTCCAGGTTGCGATCGCTGCATCCGTTTCTCCTGGCACCTGTAAGATTCCCACTCGCAAGTACAGCTCATCAATCACCTTTTTTAACTTGTCTATTGACAAAAGTAATTGCTGCTGATCCAATTTATTTGGAGCTGTCTCAGCTTCAACTTGCAGCTTTTTGAGTTGCCCTTGGAGCTTTTGGAGAGTATTTTTATCCTCCGAAAGTGCATCCTGATACTGCTTTTGGGCAGCTTTTAAGGGTTCGTCACCCAGAATGGCGTTACGGGCGGTCGTCAAATTTGAGCCACCGGAATTTTCCGGCTGCCACTCGGTTGCGTGCAGCAACAGATTCGTTTGGTACAATTCCAGACGACTTTGAATCTGAGGCTGACTCCAGCTGCCTTGCAAGGACAGGGCAACTTGAACAATAGCCAAAATTGTCAGCAACCCCAAAATCAACCGCTTAATTGTCATGCGTTCTCCTATAAACATTTAGTATCGTGTCGCCTCTGGAGAATATCTTAGCGACGTGTCCCGAACAGGTTAAAATTCTCCTGAACCTTTTTTGTTCACGGATTCAGGCAGCAGCCTTGCTCAACTCGTTCTCAGGCAGCAGCCCAAAAACGAGAAATCCTTGCATCCGATCCCCCCTACCCCCTTATCAAGGGGGGTGTCTAAAATCTAAAATCTACAATCGATTCGCGGAGGATATTACCCTGAATACTCGTGTCATTCTCGTGCGTCATGGTCAGAGCAGCTATAACACTGAGCGTAGAATTCAGGGCCGCTGTGATGAATCAATTTTGACCGAAAAAGGTCGTGTCACTGCTGGTCAACTTGGTGCTGCTCTAGGTGGCATAAAATTTGATGCAATCTATACCAGTCCCTTACAAAGAGCAAAACAGACAGCAGAGGTAATCGTATCCTGTTTGGCGACACCTGCGCCCTTACAAGCGTCAGATAAGCTGATGGAAATCGATTTGCCTGCTTGGGAGAAAATGCTTTCTTCTGAGGTGAAGGAGAAATTTTCCGAAGATTATCGCTGCTGGCAGGAACGTCCCCACGAACTGCGAATGATGATACAGGAAGCGGAGGGCGTGAGGGAACATTTTCCAGTTTTATCTCTTTACGAGCAAGCGCGACAGTTTTGGCAGGAAATTCTCCCACGCCACGCTGGGGGAACTATTTTATTGGTGGGGCATAACGGCATCAATAGAGCTTTGATTGCGAATGCGATCGCTATGTCCCCTGAGCGTTACCATTCGATTCAGCAGTCGAACTGTGGCATCAGCGTACTAAATTTTGCTGATGGCTGGGACAAACCTGCTCAATTAGAGTCGATGAATTTGACTGCTCATGTGGGCGAAACTCTGCCCAGTTTTCGTCCGGGACATAAGGGGTTACGTTTGTTGCTGGTACGCCACGGGGAAACTGAGTGGAATCGTCAGAAACGCTTTCAGGGACAAATTGATGTCCCGCTTAACGACAATGGGCGAGAACAAGCCGGAAAAGCGGCCGAATTTCTCAAAGATGTGCAAATCGACTTTGCTGTTAGTAGTCCACTGCTGCGTCCCAAGGAAACAGCGGAAATTATTCTCAAATATCATCCCCATGTCCAGATTGAACTACAGCCACCTTTGGCGGAAATCAGTCACGGGCTGTGGGAAGGGAAATTTGAGGAAGAAATTGAGCTAACGTACCCAGGTATGTTGGAACAGTGGCGAGATTACCCCCAGACCGTGCAGATGCCAGAGGGAGAAAATTTGCAGCAGGTATGGGAACGCAGCGTAGCCGCTTGGCAAATGGCGATCGCATCTTATTCTGGAGATCAGCCTAAAACTGGTTTAGTGGTGGCTCACGATGCCACTAACAAAGTCTTGCTTTGTCACATTTTAGGTTTAAAGCCAGAAAATTTCTGGAGCATTAAGCAGGGTAATGGGGCAGTCACCGTAATTGATTATCCCCAAGGCCCAGATGGTATGCCAGTGCTGCAAGCGATGAATATCACAACTCACTTAGGAGGAGGTGTTCTGGATAAAACGGCTGCTGGTGCGTTGTAACTAACATCTTGCACTATTCTCAATAAGCCTCAAAGCTAGCCTAGAAATAAATTTTCTGGCTAATAGCGAAAGTCTATTAAAATAGACTGAAATCTTTATCTGGTAAGACTTAAGTCGTCTTAAGAGGAATGGCGCTTAATTGAGCCAGGAAATAAATTTCCCGCTTAAAGCTAAAGTAAGCTAAAGCTTACTGAATAAGTCTTTCAACTCTTTAAAACGGGTTGTGAGCTTTGAGCCTGTTACTTTAGTTCAGGGCATAAGTCAATGCCATTTGTCTTAAGAAAACTTTCGCTATTAGCCAGAAAAATCTCTGGCGGTTTATTGCAACTGGTGCAAGATGTGCTTTGTAAACGGCTGAGAAGTTCAGGACTGAGGGCTGAGAACAAACAGAATTAACAACGTCCTCAGTCCTTAGCCCTCGGTACTTATATATGAATAGTGAACTACTTCAACAAGTAAGGGTAATAGATCCTGTTTCTGGAACTGACCAGATTGCCGACGTTTTGATTGCTGATGGTTATATAAAAGCAGTCGAAACTGAAATTTCTGCAAATCCCGCAGAAACATCGGTGCGGGATTGTCGTGGATTGGTGCTAGGGCCAGGACTCGTGGATTTATACAGCCACTCCGGTGAACCTGGGTTTGAAGAACGGGAAACCTTAGTAACGCTTGTTTCCGCAGGGGCGGCTGGAGGCTTTACCCGGTTGACAATTTTGCCGGATACCTTGCCAGCTATGGACAACCCAGCTGGTTTATCCTATCTTCAACAATCCACAATCCGAAATCCAAAATCCAAAATTGGATTTTGGGGTGCTTTAACTTTGGGCGTGCAAGGCCAGCAAATGACAGAGTTGGCAGAACTTGCAGCGGCTGGGGTGGTGGGTTTTGCTGATGGTAAGCCGATATCGAATTTGGCGCTGCTGCGAAGAATTTTGGAATATCTTCAGCCTCTAGGAAAACCAGTGGCTTTGTGGGCTTGCGATCGCCATCTTTCTACCAATGGGGTGATGCGAGAAGGTGCGGCTTCAATTCGTTTTGGTTTGCCAGGAAATCCCGCGATCGCGGAAACATCTGCTCTGGCTGCTTTGTTGGAAGTGGTAGAATCCACTGGCACGAAAGTCCACATCATGCGCGTTTCTACCGGCCGCAGCGTTAAGCTAATTCAGGATGCTAAGGCGCGGGGTTTGCCAATAACGGCGAGTACCACTTGGATGCACTTGCTGCTAAATGCTGAGGATGTGGGGAGTTACGATCCTTCTTTACGCCTGGAACCGCCTCTGGGGAACCCATCTGACCAAGCAGCATTAATTGAGGGTGTGCGGAGTGGGGTACTTGATGCGATCGCTATTGACCACACTCCCTATACTTACGAAGAAAAAACCGTCGCCTTCGCTGAAGCACCACCGGGCGCGATTGGTTTAGAGTTAGCTTTGCCGCTACTTTGGCACACCCTGGTTGAGAATGGCGACTGGAGTTCTTTGGAACTGTGGCGGGTTTTGAGTACCCGTCCCGCCCAGTGTTTACAACAAAAACCAGCTGCGATCGCAGCTGGTCAACTCGCTGAAATTATTTTATTTGACCCCCAACTAACTTGGACAGTCGAGAGACAAAACCTCAAATCCCTCTCACTCAACACTCCCTGGCTAGGTCAACAGTTACAGGGCCGCGTCGTCCAAAATTGGAGTCCCGGCTAATATAAATGAACAATTAGCCATCCGACTGGCAAAAGCCTTAAATAAATTTTAGGCTTAAAACTTAAACCCGTTTTAACGGGTTGAAACATTTACCCAGTCATCTTTAGATGACTTTAGTTATTAGCCCAAACTTTAGTTCAGGGCTTTTCTTGCCATTAGCCATCAGCCCTTTCACTTATCTGAGGAATCAACTGGAGACTGATCCACTTCTCCGGCGCGATTCAAAGGCCAGAAACGTACTATCGCCCGACCAATTATCTTGTCGCGGGGGACAAAACCCCAGTAATGGCTATCGTAGCTGTTGTTGCGATTATCACCAAGTACCAAATAAGCGTTAGGTGGCACCGTCACTGGGCCATAGCGGTAATTAGGCTGTTCGTCGATATATTTTTCCCGCAAGGCTTGATCGTTGACATAAACCCGCCCCCCTTTCACCTCTACCTTGTCTCCCGGTATACCAATCACCCGCTTAATGAAGGCATCGTGGAAATTTTGCTTTTCTAAGGCTTCGGTGGGATTAAATACTACAATGTCTCCCCGTTCTGGAGAGGTAAACTTGTAACTAACCTTGTCTATAATCAGACGGTCATTGATTTGTAGCGTTGGTAGCATCGATCCCGAAGGGATGTAGCGTGCTTCCGCTACAAAAGAGCGAATTCCAAAGGCTAAAATGGCGCTAAGCCCAATCGTTTTAATTCCCTCTATAAAGGGATTTTCAACTTGTTGTTGGGTTTTGCTGTCTGGTTCTTGATTCTGCACGTCAGTCATAAACGGTTAATCACTCAAAGCAAAGGGATATAACGGATTACCCATCTAATGATTTATATCAAGGGAAACAATGTTTCTACCTATATTTTGTCTAAATTTTGCCTAAATACATCCTGCCATCATTAAAAATATTTGGCTGGCGTGTTTACCATAATTGTCTTGGCCCCAGTTAAAAAAAACGCCTTATTGCGGTAAAGTCTAAGCACAGCATACACTTTTCGCGCTCACTTGACGATTGCATAAACCACCGATTGCTATGCTCCTCTGCTTCTTCTCTGTTTATCCGCAACGCTAATATTCTTCTGCCCAATGGTGAGTTTTTCATTGGGGATGTCGAAACTCGTGGCGGGGAAATTGTCCAGGTTACGTCAGAAATCCCAAAAGATGACTCTGGTAAAGAAATAGACGGTTCGGGTCTGACTTTGTTGCCGGGAGTTATTGATCCGCAGGTACACTTCCGAGAACCAGGGTTGGAACACAAAGAAGACTTGTTTACTGCGAGTTGCGCTTGTGCCAAGGGAGGGATAACGTCGTTTCTGGAGATGCCTAATACTCGCCCTCTGACAACTACGCAGGCGGCTTTGGATGACAAGCTGCTGCGGGCGAAAGAAAAGTGCTTAGTTAATTATGGCTTTTTTATTGGGGCAACGGCGGAAATTTTGCCGGATATTTATAGAGGCGCATCCGACTGCTGGAATTAAAATTTTTATGGGATCGATGCACGGTCAGTTGTTGGTAGATCAGGATACGGCGCTGGAGTCCATTTTTGCACAAGGCGATCGCTTAATTGCGGTTCACGCTGAAGATTAAGCCCGAATTAATTAACGTCGTCAGGAATTTGCCGGGATCAACGATCCGGCAATTCATTCCCAAATTGAGGATAATCAAGCTGCCCTTAATGCTACTCAACTATCGTTAAATCTTTCTAAAAAATACCAGCGACGGTTACATATTTTGCATATGTCCACAGATGAGGAAGCCCAGTTACTGCGTCAGGATAAACCGAGTTGGGTGACTGCGGAAGTAACGCCGCAACATTTGCTGCTAAACACTAGCGCTTATGAAAAAATTGGTACGCTGGCGCAGATGAATCCGCCTTTGCGATCGCTTCATGACAACGAAGTTCGCTGGCAAGCTCTTCTCGATGGTGTAATTGATTTTATCGCTACCGATCATGCTCCCCACACTTTGGAAGAAAAAGCTCAAGTCTACCCCAATACTCCTTCGGGAATGCCAGGTGTTGAAACATCTCTACCGCTGATGTTAACTTCTGCTATGCAGGGACGTTGTAGTGTTGCCCAAGTTTCTAACTGGATGTCTGCGGCTGTAGCCCAAGCTTATAATATTCCAAAAAAAAGCGCGATCGCTCCTGGTTATGATGCCGATTTAATCCTTGTTGATTTGAACAATTACCGCCCTGTTTTGCGCGTGGACTTACTTACTAAATGTGGTTGGAGTCCCTTTGAAGGCTGGAACCTCACTGGATGGACTGTTGTGACTATTGTCGGCGGTCAGGTTGTTTACGACCGAGGAAAACTTAATACAGAAGTCCGCGGTCAAGCTTTATCTTTTTGCTAATTTCTAACTTTTAAATTAGTCAATCTTTTTCGCAAAAACTGCTTGACAAGCTCTTGTAATTATAGTTAAATAATAATACAACAAGAGTTGACATGGTGAGCATAATGCCTACCGTGTAACTTTTTAAAGGGTAAGATTTAAACGCAAAGGTAGGCAGAGTTGTTTGCGTGTACCTTTGCTACCTAGAGCGTTTAAATCTTTAATGACCCAAAATTAAATGCACCTGCTGGGACAAGTTCAGCTTGGCGGCCGTTATCAGCGGAATAAGTTAAGTGGATGCTCAAGAAGTTTAATGGTTTATACTGCAAACGTTCCGCCCATTCAATGGCGACAATTCCCAAAGGGACTTCAATGCCTTCCCAATAAGTTTCCAAGTTTAACACTGTCACTTCGGTAGGTTCTAAGCGGTATAAGTCAAGGTGATACAGAGGAATGCGTCCTTCCCGATACTCGTTAATTAAGGTGAAGGTGGGACTAACAATTGGATCGATAATGCCCAATCCTTCACCAATGCCTTGAACAAGAGTAGTTTTGCCAGCACCCAAGTCTCCTTCTAGCAAAATCGTACTCCCAGCACTTAGCGATCGCCCAAGATTTACACCCAGCGATCGCGTCGCTGTTGCATCTAGTAGAGAAATTACTTGCAATTCCTAACTTCCAACTCCTAACTCTATCCCTTGAGCGCGACTATACCACCTCAGCAAAATCCTAGCTAGACGTTGAGGATCGTGCCTTACATAACCTGTTTCTTCATCCTCATCCATCACATTCGCCAGAACAATTCGTCGTCCCAACTCTCCTACAGCTTCTCTGTCTAAAAAAACCGGATGAGAACTTTCCTGAGCATATCGAATCAGAGTATGAGCAGAGGGAACTTTTTTATGTACCAGGACGGCGTTAAATAATTGTTGACCGCAAGCAGCGTCAATGGCGCGGATGTGGTCTGAGACAGTGTAGCTTTGGGTTTCCCCTGGCTGGGTCATAATGTTACAGACGTAGATGATCGGAACTTGTTTTTGGGCGATCGCTGCGGCAATTTCCGGTACTAACAAATTCGGGATCACGCTGGTATAAAGGCTACCAGGGCCAATGATAATATAATCAGCTTCATGAATTGCCTGTAAAGCTTTGGGTAAGGCTGGGGGATTGCTGGGAATACAACCAATTTTCTTAATTTTACCCCCCGCTTCCGTGATGCTTGATTCTCCCTCAATCCGCCGCCCATCTTCTAATTCTGCCCAGAGACGAACATCACTCAATGTTGCTGGTAGCACCCGTCCCCGCACAGCTAAAACTTGGGAACTAGCAGCGATCGCTCTCTCCAAATCCCCAGTAATATCGCTCATCGCCGTTAAGAACAAGTTACCAAAACTGTGACCTACTAAACCATCCCCAGCCTTAAAGCGGTATTGAAACAGTTCTGTTAATAACTTCTCCTGGTCTGCCAAAGCTGCTATACAGTTGCGAATATCCCCAGGAGGTAGCACCCCAATTTCCCGCCGCAGACGACCGCTAGAGCCGCCATCATCTGCCACAGTGACAATAGCGGTAATGTTGGCACTGTAATGCTTCAATCCTCTAAGCAGAGTAGAAAGCCCCGTACCGCCGCCAATTGCGACAATTTTTGGACCTCGGTTCAGTTTGCGATGAGCTAGCAGCACATCAATCAGTTGTTCATCTGATGAGGGCTTCAGCACTGAGGTAATCGCTCCCATAGAGCGAGTTTGCCCCAAAAAAATCAAAAACACGCCGAAAGCGATCGCAATAGGGCCAGACACATAGTTAGGAAGGATGGTAGTAATCGTTTCCAGTAGCTCCCCAATGAACTGAATCAACCAAAAAATCGGCGTCAGCTTCACCCAAATTGCCAAACCCAAAGTGGTTAGTAGCACACCACCCGCACTAATCACCAACCAACGTTTTACCAACAATCCGGGAGCCAACCATTTAAACCAGCTATTGACTCGATGGGGAGTTCTGGAGTTCAAACCCCAGGGGATATGCGACTCTTGTCTCAGGGTGCGTAAGGCTTGTTTAAAAATAGCGTTTGACATTGCTGATTCCTGGGGAACACGAAGGCAAGATTCGACTTTAACGAGAAAGGGCGCAAAATTACTGAAATAGGAACGCTCCCATAAATCGCTTCTACGAATTGATTGGACTGGCACACTTGTGTCTAAGTTGCCACTTATAAAGAGCAACAGGGAGCCTTTGCCCATCAGAATACATTTTTTGCAGCTTCTTGGGATGTGACATACGAAACTAATAAAGTTTGTCTCCAAATTTTTAACTGAGCTTATGATACGCTTGCGACGTTCAGCAGCAAAATCAGGAATTAGAGGGAGCTAATATAAACATTGCATCAGAAGTCAGCTTGAGTCGCCATTTTAGGCGGCAGCTCGCTTGGTTTATCCCGTAAACTTGGCTAAATGGAAAAGCGAATTTTAGGATTAGACCCTGGACTTGCCACATTAGGATTTGGCGTAATTCTCTGTAAACCACCTGACTGCTTAACTGTGGCGAATCTTCCTGCTGCCAAGCGCCCGGTAAAAACCGCGCCAGAAGTAGCAACATTGCTGGATTTTGGCGTTATCCAAACCTCCGCCAAAACGGAGATGGGAGAACGACTCCGCACAATTTACGACGATTTGCACACTCTGCTCGATCAGTGGGAACCCGATTTGGTGGCGATTGAGAAATTGTTCTTCTATCGGATGGGGAACACAATTTTGGTGGCTCAAGCGCGGGGGATAATGGTGTTAGTGTTAGCGCAGCATGGTATCCCCTATGTTGAATTTACGCCAGCACAGATTAAGCAGGGGCTAACTGGCATGGGTAATGCTGATAAGTCGGAAGTGCAGCAAGCCGTAGCGCGGGAATTAAATTTAGACTATATTCCCAAGCCAGACGATGCCGCAGATGCCCTTGCGGTGGCGCTGACAGCGTGGTATGGGCAGTAGCCGCAATCTACACATCCGTACAAAGGAAACACGCTCAGCGGATTTGCGTCATCAGTCTTATTGAGTCATCCCTCTTAAATTCGGCTACTTACCTTTGAGTGTCATGAAACCTGAGCGCTGGTTGTTGTGTGCTGCTTCCCTTTGTTTGCTCAATACGCCTGCCGTGAGCAGTGTTCCCGTTCCCACGATTCTTGCCCAAGCTCAAGGTGAAGAACAAACTAGCATTGATGTTTATCGCACTGCCAGTCCGGCGGTAGTTACCATAAGTACCGGAAGAGGTTCCGGTTCTGGGACTATTGTTAGTCCAGAAGGACTGGTTTTAACTAACGATCACGTTATTCGCAGCGCCAGAGGCGGTGTGGTGAGCGTCAATACCACTACAGGCAAGCGCTATACCGGGCAAGTAATTGCTACTGACCGAGCGAATGACTTAGCGCTAGTAAGATTAAATACGAGCGATCGCTTCCCCAGTGTAAAGCTGTCCAATCCGGCAAGCATTCAAGTCGGTCAGCGCGTCTTTGCTATTGGCAGCCCCTTTGGATTGTCCGGAACTTTGACAACAGGTATTTTAAGCCGTGTTGGCCGTAATGGCGACTTACAAACAGATGCAGCACTTAATCCGGGCAATTCCGGAGGCCCTTTGCTCAACTCGCGGGGCGAACTCATCGGTGTAAACAAAGCCATTCTCAGTCCCGGTGGCGGAGGCAATACGGGGATTGGGTTCGCTACCAGTGCGACAGTTGCCAGAAATTTTATTCAACAAAACCGTAACCGAACCGCTCCCCCCATTACTACCGCGCAAAGTCCCTCTTTGCCTTCAACTCGTGGCTTGGGTGTGACTGTAGATACAGGGACACTGGTAGTTGTGGGGGTACAGCCAGGATCGCCAGCTGCGAATATCGGAATCAGACCCGGAGACAGAATCATTGCTGTTAATGGTCGTCGTCTCAGGGGAGTTCAAGACTTGCAAACTTTCTTAGCTCGTCGTCCCGCTTCGGCAATTCTCACGGTGGGACGGAATCGCCGTTTGGCTGATGTCCGGGTGAATTTTTGAAGTTGGGAAAAAATGTTTCTTTGATCGGGCGGGCATCTTGCCTGCCCACTTTCAATGTCATACTTGCCCCTATAAGATAAACCTAACTCCCCTCGCCTCCCTTCCTGATTAGAAGGGCAGGGTGGTTTCATTTATTAAAAGAAAATTCTGTAAAGTTGATTCTGGTTGGCGCTAGGGGCATAGGCACTGCCATGCCCCTACAAAATGTCGCAATTTTCGATATTCTCTTCGATTATATGAACCACCCTGCTTCCCGATTAGGCGAGGGGAGTTTATATATCTTCCCCTTGCACTTGGTTAAGTTAGAAAAAGGTAGCCCTTGAAGTATGGGCTTGCGATGAGGGGCATCTTGCCTGCCCCACACGAGTCTACCCAATAACTTCACTTCCCGCGCACTGCTTGACAATATTCCCCTTTTTCATGTATTTAACACTAATTTTTCTGTATGCTATTTGACTAAGAAGCTTCCGCAAACTTAACTATCCTATTGCTTAGTGATGTAGGGACGGGTTGATAGAGATGCGCCAGCTAATCAGTCAACCATTATGAAAAACAAGTCTCGACTGCGGGGATGCTTTTCGATGTGGAAGCTTCTAACACAAACGTTTTGGTGAGATGAGGAGTGTAGCGTATGAAAACAAAGAGCCACTGGGCAATGCCTGTTGCCCTGCTTGCTGTCGGATTAACCACTGTGGGGGGCTTGAATGTCTCCGCCATTGCGGTCACTAACAGCACCACAGATAGCTCTATTCAAGAATCACAACCAAATTCTATTCGGCCTCAGGGCGAGTTACTACTAGCACAGGGACTTGTGGGACAGTGCCGCGCCGTTAATCAGCGGATTTTTGTCTACGCACAGCGTTCAACCACCAGTCAAACGATTAGAACCTTAGCTCCCAACGAAGCCGTGACTCTGGCAGATAATGGTAGTGCTGGTTGGATCGCGATCAATGCACCTGCTACCGGTTACATACAGGCACAATACCTTAAACCCTGCACTGGAGCAAACAATCCTCCCCCTGCTCAACCTTCCAGCCTCTGTCGCGTAGTTACGTACAGAGGAAGTGAGGGTTTGGCTATCCGTAGTGGCCCCAACAAAACTGGCACCAGAGTTGGTGGAATCAGACTTGGCGATCGCGTTACTCTCGTAAAGAGTCCTCCAGACTTAACTTACGATAGCGATCGCCGTGCTTGGGTACAAATTACCGCCCCGGTTGCCGGATGGATTTCTTACGGCTATCCTAGTTCAAACTCATTGAATGTCGGCCGTTGTCCGTAGTATCTTAGCCTAAACTCATTTAAGTTAAAATCACCCCATATTTTTACCAAGTTTCTTGGAAATGGGGTGATTTTTTTGACAAGATTCAATTGAGTGGCTGTTTCCTTCTATTTATAGGATGCGTTAATCACGCTCAACAACCTAATACTTTGAATTGATTCAAAATCCCAACTTGACATTACTCTACTTGACGTACTGACATTCTATGTAGCGGGAGAGACAGTATGCAAGAAAAGGTCAACAAGTAAGAAAAAGCAGCCGTCAACCTCAAATTAATTGATAAGATTTCCCACTCAGGATGCCAAAGCTTCAGGATGCCTACCATGACGCAGTGCACTATCCAGTAAGAAAAGCTCATTGATAACAGCATTTGCTCACTTGTCTCAAGCTCCGAAGCTTGAGTTGAGTCGCCATCAGATAGTAAAAAAAGTCCGGCAATACTAGCAACTAAAGAAGCGAAAAGTAAATAATCGTGCCAGTGCAGATTTGGCATTTATCTAACCCTGCTTATCTCAAATTTATGAATTGCAACTCAGTCTAAAGGATAATTTTCCGGAGATAAAGCAATAGTTACAAACTGCAATCTACGACACCTAAAAACTTAAAGTTTTGCAACAAATGCCAATTAGCGACTTAGCAACCCTCTTGTTGAGTTTCGCAGGCACCAATACTCACCCAACTGCTAGAACCATCCGCCCAATGTTCCTTTTTCCAAATTGGAGCGTTGTGCTTCAGGGTATCAATCGCATATTGGCAGGCTTCAAAGGCTTCCGAACGGTGAGGACAACCCACAGCTACCAGCACGCTGATTTGACCAATTTCTAAGCGTCCGATGCGATGGTGAATTACAACCCGATTGACATCTTGCCATGTTTGGCGGATATCAGCGGCAATTTGTATAAAGATTTGTAAAGCCATCGGCTCATAAGCTTGATACTCCAAGGCAACTACTGGTTTACCATCGGTTTGATTGCGAACCATTCCACTCATCACCACAATTGCACCGTTACCTGGGTCATCTGCTAGGGCATAAACTTCTTCCAGTGACAAGGGAGCAAAGGAGATGGCAAAGTTATCTCCTTTGTGGTGTTGAGTGGGAGTGTTTAAAAGACTGGTGACACCATTCATCAAGTTGAAATCCTGAGCAAGGAACTGGATCTATTGTGATCGATCCAGCGCCCTAAGCCCATGAAAATATAAACAGTGAGGGGATGGCAAGATGCTGACCCACAGATTAAGATTTGCCGCTGCCCATCAGGTACAGTAGTGCCATGCGAACGGCAACGCCGCTCGTCACCTGCTGGGAGATTAAACTGAACTGGGGGTCGTCCATCAGGTCAGAACTAATTTCCACGCCACGATTAACTGGCCCTGGATGCAGCACTTTAACGTCCTGTTTGCAGAGTTTCAGGCGATCGCGTGTTATCCCATACCGTTGATGGTATTCTCGCAGACTGGGCAGCAAATGCTGAGTCATACGTTCCTTTTGCAGCCGCAACGTCATCACAAAATCGGCATTTTGTAAAGCTGGTTCTAAATCCCAGTGGAGAAATAGCTTTCTTTGGGGATTGGGGATTGGGGATTGGGGAGTTTCCTCTCCCTGAATCTCGCTACCGTAGGCGGCAAAAAGCTGGGGTAAAAGAGTGGGTGGCCCAGCTAGATGAACCTCTGCGCCTGTCGCTGTCAAACTCCAGATATTCGATCTGGCTACCCGCGAGTGGAGAATATCGCCGACAATGACAATTTTTTTGTCTTTGAGGAGTTCGAGTCGCGGGTGGTCTGGGTCTAAAAGAGTGCAGATTGTAAACAAGTCTAAGAGTGCTTGGGAAGGGTGTTCGTGCTGACCATCACCAGCATTGAGGACACCTACCCGCGATCGCAAACGATCCATTTCCAAGGCGATCGCTTGCGGCACTCCCGCCTCCCGATGGCGAATCACCATCATATCCGCACCCATTGCCAGATAGGTTTTTGCCGTATCCAGAATTGTCTCGCCCTTCGTCAAAGAAGACGTTGCTGCTGCAAAATTCAGCGTATCAGCAGAGAGGCGCTTTGCTGCCAGTTCGAAACTACTGCGAGTACGGGTAGAAGATTCAAAAAACAAATTAGCGACTACCTGACCTTGTAGCGTTGGTACTTTCTTCGTGCGTCGCGAAAGCACCTCTTGAAAACTGGCAGCAGTTTGCAACACAGTATCGTATTCATCTGGCGTGAAATCTGCCAAGGAAAGAATGTGGTGACGAGTCCAATTGGTAGTAGGCATCAGAAAAATAATTAAAAATTAAAAATTAAAAAATCAAGATATGTTCTTTCATTTTTAATTTTTAATTTTACATTTTTAATTGTGGGCTACTACCTTCAAAGCAACCGATATCAGCGATAAGAAGGTCAAAAATCCCACTGCATCCAGCATTGTAGTTAATAACGGGCCGCTAATTAGAGCTGGATCGAGGTTAACCCGCTTCAAACCCATTGGCAGCAAAGTTCCCAAAGTCGCGGCTACGATAACATTAACAGCCATCACCATTGCTGCAACTAAAGCCACCCATCGGTCATTTGGCGGCGACCAAATTAACGAAAGGATGCCAAGGGCAAAACTTAAAGCTAAAGCCGTACCCAACCCTGCTAAGATTTCCTTGCGGAGAATTTTTAAGGTATCTTCTGGTGTCACTTCACCTACACCGAGTCCGCGTACTGTCACTGATAAAGCTTGAATGGCGACATTGCCACTGGTGTTAGACAAAATCGGCATGATAACCGCAAGAACTGGCACAACAGAAATTACACCTTGGAAGGGCGCGATCGCACTCGCCGCACCAATATACAAACCAATATTAGCCAACAACCACGGCAGTCGCTTGCGAAGCGTAACGTGAGGAGGCGACAAAGCGGCTTCATCGCCACCACTCACCCCGGCAAGTTTCTGAATGTCTTCAGTTGCTTCCTCCTCTAGAATGTCCACCACGTCGTCAATGGTGATAATCCCCACCAATCGGTCTTCGCGGTCAACTACAGGTACTGCGATCAAGTCGTAACGCTTCATTAGTTGCGCGACTTCTTCCTGGGGCGTTTCCGTAGTAGCTTTGACAACGCGATCGCTGGCAATATCACGGATAAGGGCATCGGGAATTGAAAATAACAGCTGCCGCAAAGACACCACCCGAACCAGTTTGCGGTTGTTGTCCGTGACGTAAGCGTAATAAATTGTTTCCTTATCTTCGTCACTCAGACGGATTTTGCTTAAGGCTTCTCCCACCGTTAAGCCTTCCCTCAACCATACATATTCCGTAGTCATCACACGCCCAGCAGTACCTTCTGGATAACCCAGAATTCTCGCTGTTGCTTGCCGTTCCGACGAGCTGAGTTGCTGCAACAGCCGCCTTACGACTCCAGCTGGCAACTCATCAAACAATTCTGCCCGGTCATCAGGGCGCATCGCCTCGACAATTTGCACCACCTGGTTGTCATGCAGCGAATTAATTAATTCTTCCTGCACCTCTGGCGGCAGATATTCAAATACATCAATAGCCGGATCTTTCTTCAGTAATCGGAATGCGAGCGCCCGCTTTTCTGGAGGCAATTCTACAATGTAATCCCCCACATCTACCGCTGGCAAACCATTCAATTCCGACTTTAGCTGATTTAAGTCGCCAATATCCGCCAGTGCAACACGTCCTTCTTGAGTGAGCATTCTTCCTCCTATTCCTAGTCTCCCCACGCGCTGGCAAAGACTAGATCGCCCACCAGACGCTAGAGGAGTTTACTACTGTCACCTAATGGACTTCGGTCCATAAATTCCGCAGAAATCTACACTGATATCGCTAAGCAATGCCAGTAAATATATGCTATCCCCTCAAGGTGCATTTCACAATTGGCGCGATCGCACCAATCTATCCAAATACCAAATATAGGTTTCAAAAATTATGCAACTTATAAAAAAATCTATCGTCCCGCTTTTAACTGGGGTAATTGTCCTCAACCTAAGTAGTTGTACTACTACTCCCGCTGATCCCAAAACTGAGAATGCAGTTAATCCAACAACAATTTCCAATACTGCTGCTAGCACAACTAATACCGCCACCTCAAAAAACACTGTCACTGTCACCATCTACCAACCGGATAATCAGTGTCAGGAATTAGTGCCAGAAAAAGTAGCTGTCTCAGATAAAAATTCAGTAGCAGCAGCGGTTGGTAAAGTTTTGGAAGAAAGAGACACAGCCGACTTTAATTTAGCTGGGTATCGCGTCAAGGTTAATCAAAAAAGTGGCGTTGCTACTGTTGATTTGCGACTCGCACCCAATCAAGAACGGAAGTTTGTCTCTTTGTCAACTTGCGAACAATTCGCTCTTTTTGGCAGTTTGCGAAAAACGCTGATTAGTAATCAAGCGTGGAAGATTAAAGATGTCCGCTTCACAGACCAAGGACAGGAAATTTATCTCTAGAGTTTGGAAACAGCCGGACAGTTTCCCAGATACCACCGCCAAGGCAAATCAATCCCCTGAGTTAAACCAATCCGGGTCGTCTGGACGATTTCGGGTGTAAATTCTGAGGAGCGATGTTCTAACCACAGAGGTTGGCCGGGTTGTATAACTTGTGCATTGAGAGTGCTGTCAATTTGCAGGGCGCGACAGAGTTTACCTGGCCCCGCGGCAATTCGTGATGGTTTTACTCGGTCGCGCTCATTTATCCATCTGGGTACTGACTCTAGCTGCAAAGCCCGAATTAATACTGCACTAGGAACGCCGTCCCGGTCTGTCACAACGTTGAGGCAATGATACATCCCATAGATTAAATAAACATAAGTTCGTCCCGCCTCCCCAAACATCACCGAGTTTCGCCCAGTTCGCCGCCGATAGGCATGACACGCTGGATCGTTTTCCCCGTAAGCTTCAGTTTCCACTATTAACCCCCGGATAATTTCTCCGTCTGCCATTTGCCGTACCAGCGAACAGCCAATTAGGTCGGGTGCAACTTCCGTGGATGGACGTTCTAGCCAGCAAAGTTCTACAATTTGATTATTTTTGATACAATTCATCGTAAATATACTTAATTACACCTTAGGGGAAATAAAAACAAATGGATGTCAAGCTGGTTTTAGTGGCATTAACAGTTCTTTTTACTGTATCGTGCCTGTTCTTTGGCACTAAGAATGGATTCTACGATTCAGACAACTATCATGGAAACGGTTCTGCCCACTAATTAATTTTGGATTTTAAACCGATTTGGATTGAGTCGGAATCCACAATTCTAAATTGCAAATATCAATCGAATAATGAGTCAAGCTCCCCCGGCATCATCTCACGGCTACGATGATCTAGCCTATTTGCCCTATGGCGTTGGTCATAGCGACGAAGGGGTATGTTTGCTGGTGCGGTTGGGCCAATACCGCGTTCTTTTAGACTGTGGTTTGGCGGATATTTCGCCGCTTTTGAAAGCAGGAAATCCTCCAGTAGATTTGGTGCTGTGCAGCCATGCACACTCGGATCACGCTCGTGGGTTACTGGCGTTACGTCAGGCTTTCCCACAGTTGCCAATTTACGCCAGTGAGGTGACAACCCAACTACTGCCGCTGAATTGGCCAGAGGTAGATATTAAGGATATTCCGCAATTGTGTCAGGCTTTGCCGATGCGATCGCCTGTGGAATTCCAAACCGGACTAGCGGCGGAATTGTTCCCAGCCGGGCATTTACCAGGCGCTGCGGCAATATTGCTCACCTACACTGCTCCACAACGCACCTACTCGCTACTTTACACAGGTGACTTCTTTCTCTCCAATTCCCGGCTGGTGGAAGGGTTGCCCTTGGAAGCTTTGCGCGGCTTAGAGCCTGATGTGCTAATTGTGGAAGGCAGTTATGGCACAGCACGGCATCCCCACCGACGAAACCAAGAAAACAACCTTGCAGAGCGAATTAATCAAGCGATCGCTGGGGCGAAATCTGTCTTAATGCCTGTCCCGACTTTAGGGCTAGGGCAAGAACTCCTAATGCTGTTGCGGAGTCACCACCTATTCACTGGTCAAAATTTAGACATTTGGGTAGATGGCAACGTTGCAGCTGGCTGCGATGCCTATCTGGAACTGCTACCCTCTCTCCCATCATCAGTACAAAATTTTGCCCGACATCAATCTTTATTTTGGGATGAGCGGGTGCGTCCTCGTGTGCGCCGGTTGCCTTCAGAACAGCGTTCCTCGATTGGTAAGTCTCCCTGTATCGTCCTCACCGATGAAAGTCACGATTTAAGGGAATACTGTCAACCAGGCACCGGGCCTTGGGTATTATTACAACCTCAGCAACGTAGGAACATGGCAATGCCATATCCCTACAGCCTCACTACTGGCGGCGAAGCACTGATTGCTCAGGACTATTTACTGGCACAGCATTCGGATGGTTTGGGAACCACCCAGTTAATCCACAATCTCCGTCCGCAGCACGTAATTTTTGTTCACGGCTCCCCGACTTATTTGGCTGATTTAACTGGTTTGGAGGAGTTACACAACCGCTACCACTTGCATTCTCCAGGCGCGGGAACGTTGGTAGAACTCCCGATAGGCGAGACGTTTGTGCAACCTGCGGCACCAGAAACCAGCTATGAAGGGGAACTGTCGGAATTGGGAGCCGTGGTCACAATTACTTTACCAGAAGCGATCGCTCTAGACCCCCGCTTTACTAACTTTTCTGACACTGGTTTAGTAGAAGCCCGATGGCAGGGTGAAGAACTCGTATTGCGCGGCTTGTCCCAACGGGAACTACTTAGTCAGAGCAGCAATGCCAAAGTTCCGCTGAGTATTGAATGCTGCGGCAATTGCCTGCACCAACGGGGACAACGCTGTTGGAATCAGGACTCGCCCCTCTATGGTTTTAAAGTCACACCAGAGGGATACTGTCCAGTTTTTGAAACGGCGCATCCCAACGCTACACCCTCTGATACCGACTTAGAAAGTCTTGAAGAGTGAAGTAACCACCACCAAATCCGAGTACCGATTATGGTAGTGGCTTCGAGTTGCATAGTTAAAAAGGCAAAACTTTGAATTTTGCCTTTTTAACTGTTTAGTCTGGATTCGAGTCTGGGAAACTCGGACGAATTTGCTCAGCTTCTGGGCAATCGTCAGATACAAGAGGTTCAACATTTCCTCGCGGTACTGAAGCCAACTTCTGAGTTACAGCACCGATGCTTTCCAGGCGAACCATTTCTTCCCAAGAACAAACTTCATCTTCTTCTTCAGTTTCATACCGGAGTGTTACTAAATCTCCTTCAATGTCAAGAATGCGAGCGCGTTCTATCCAGCGTTGTTGGTCCCGCAAGAAAATACAGACCTCACGACCATCGCAACAGAGTTGATAAATCTTGCGGTGTAGCATGGGTTGCTTCTCCTGAGCTGATAAGTTTTTAATCCGTAAGAAACCTGTGAACCAATTTTTGGATACACAACTTCTTTCCAACTTGATACGATTTGACTGCCCCACTTCTGGCAAGTTCCACTTTTCATCTTTACCCACTTTTCCCCAAATTCTCGAATCTTGAAGCGAATTTGAGGATAGGGATTTTTCCCCGACAGGGAGAGGGAAAAAGAATTTTTCCTCCAACTCGCTCTCCAAAATCTCGCAGGTGGGATTTCCTTTCCAGGTTCAGGCTGGAAATCCAGTTTTTGGGCTGGCGAGGATGCCTTTTGGTCTGCCCGGCGCCGATTTCTAGGAAAATGTGGGAATTGAGGGTAAGGACAAAAATTCAAGGTGAGGGTTCTAAATGATGTTACCGATTTAATCTCAAAGTTTAGCTTGAATCCTGTGGTATTTAAGATGGTAATTTCACAATACTCCCCAGCTACAAGCTCGTAGACGCCAAGTTGCTTCTCTTAAAAGCTCGCTTCCATCTTCATTCAAGGTCATTGGCTGACTAGAAAAACTTGAATGACAATAGTTGCGGGTCTCACACAAGCGCTTTGAGTAGAGTAGATGGAAGGTTACTGATGAGAAAAGCACCGACGGGAAACAAGTCAAGCTGCGGCAGCCATCAATTTTGACATTACTACTCGCGTTTTTTCCACGAAGTGCATCTAAGCTGCAATTGGTAGTTCTTATTAATCATTCTAATAATTCTTGGGCAAAGTCGGCGGCTAGAACGGGGAAATTTTTATGAATATATCAATATATGTAGCTTTCCGGTATTGCGGCATCCCTCAATGAATTAATCAGGACGCTTTGCAGCCCTCTGCTAAGGGCCTGAAAGCCAGGACTCCTAAAGATACCATTGCCACACCCGCGCCCGCCTCTCTTTTGATCTGACCTGCATTCACTGCCTCATAAAGGGAATGAAGAGCTTCTAAATCGGATGACTGGTAGCATTTGTTCACCAGCACCTGGCGAATCAATCCTTCTGAAGCAACGCTGAGACAACCTGTTTGGAAAGCCGATTGTACAAGTGTGCGAATCATGATGTAGGCGTGCATCCTTCGAGTGTGTATTCTTAGTATCTAATACTTTTCAAACGTGGATATTGATTGAAATCGGTCATTAAGTGTGATTTTAGGCGGTATTCACCTGTGATTTGGGTCACAGCTAAGGCAAACTATTTGAGGGTTGGCTGATTGACTGTTCGCTCTTGCTAATTTGTGCATGGAGACTCTAGCTTTTAACCGAAGTAAAATATGTTACCCATCCCTTAATGACAGCTTAGAAGAACAACTGTTAAAAAGGCATAAACTTAATGAGGATGGGTATAAAAGTTTGTTAAAGTTTGAGACTGGTAGCTGATCACCCGATAAGTGGGGAAACAAAACAGGTGTTTGAGATCGCCATTAAGCAGCAGCAATACAAAACCTATGTCCTCTCAGACCAAGCCGCCCAATCTTACCTAGAGGTTGTTCCCGAACGAGGCGGTATTATCACCAGCCTACGTCTCAAAGGTCAGGAAATCCTCTACCTAGATGCAGAGCGGTTTGCCGATCCAGACTTGAGTGTCAGAGGTGGGATTCCGATTCTCTTCCCGATTTGCGGGAATTTACCCGAAAATACATACACTATTAACGGTCAGTCATACCATCTAAAGCAACATGGCTTTGCCCGCGAACAACCTTGGGAAGTTACCGACCAAGAGACTCAAGACAAAGCAAGCCTTACCCTTGTCCTAAACAGCAACGACTCCACACGCGCCGTTTACCCTTTTGACTTTCAACTCGCCTTCACCTACGTTCTGTTGGGCAATACGCTAGAAATTCAACAGCGCTACACCAATCACTCAGGGACAGTGATGCCCTTTTCCACAGGTTTGCATCCTTACTTCTGGACACCGGAAAAGACTCAACTAAGCTTTGAAATCCCCGGTACCGAATACCTGGATCAGCGCACTCAGCAAACCCATTCGTTTAATGGTGCCTTTGACTTAGACTCTGATGAAATTGATGTTGCTTTTCGACAGCTTAGCGGGAATTCTGCCACAGTTAGCGATCGCGCTCGTCACTTACAGCTGACCCTCAACTGGGACAACAACTATTCCACCTTTGTCTTTTGGACGGTCAAAGGCAAAGATTTTTACTGCATAGAACCTTGGAGTGCGGCCCGCAATGCCCTAAATACTGGTGAGCAACTAATTCACCTGGAACCAGGAGCCAGTTTGGAGACACTTGTGCGCTTAGCCATAAATTTTGTCTGAAAAAAGTTTTGCATTTCTAGTAATTCGTGTTATCGTTATGAACGGTGCGAAAAACACAAATTTCTTCGGGTCGCTAACTCAACGGTAGAGTACTCGGCTTTTAACCGAATAGTTCCGGGTTCGAATCCCGGGCGACCCATATAAATATAAAAACAAATAGAAAAAGACAAAAGGCAGAAAAAATAATTTTCTACTTTCTCGCGCTTGGTATATAAAACGAGTTTATAGTTGCTGTAGTTAGGGATAATCTATGAATTGACTTAGATAATTCCCTAGAGACTGGTAAACTATCTTAAGATTATCGTAATAATTTCGCTCGTCTAGAACAAATTAACTTGACGACCACTAACTAGGAGGATCATATATTATGGCGCTCGTACCAATGCGGCTGATGTTGGATCACGCGGCCGAAAACGATTACGGCATCCCTGCTTATAACGTAAATAACATGGAGCAGATCCAGGCAATTATGCAGGCTGCCCATGAAACAAATAGTCCCGTGATTTTGCAAGCCTCTCGCGGCGCTCGCAAGTATGCTGGAGAAAACTTTCTGCGCCATCTGATTTTAGCGGCAGTGGAAACTTACCCCCACATCCCCATTGCCATGCACCAAGATCATGGGAATTCACCATCTACCTGCTACTCTGCCATGAGCCACGGTTTTACCAGCGTCATGATGGATGGCTCCTTAGAAGCAGATGCTAAGACTCCAGCCAGCTTCGAGTACAACGTCGAAGTCACCCGGAAAGTGGTAGAAGTTGCACACTCCATCGGCGTTAGCGTCGAAGGCGAACTGGGTTGCCTGGGTTCTCTGGAAACTGGCATGGGTGACAAAGAAGATGGTCACGGTGCGGAAGGAGTTCTCTCTCACGACCAGCTGCTGACTGACCCAGACGAAGCTGTTGCCTTTGTGGAACAAACTCAAGTAGATGCTTTGGCGGTTGCTATTGGTACCAGCCACGGTGCTTACAAGTTTACCCGCAAGCCGACTGGGGAAATCCTGGCTATCAGCCGGATTGAAGAAATCCACAGCCGTCTGCCAAACACGCACCTAGTGATGCATGGTTCCTCCTCTGTGCCGGAAGACCTACTGGCTCTGATTAACCAGTATGGCGGTACAATTCCAGAAACCTACGGTGTACCTGTAGAAGAAATTCAAAAGGGTATCAAGAGCGGTGTTCGGAAAGTTAACATCGACACTGATAACCGCTTGGCTATCACAGCAGCAGTGCGCGAAGCTCTTGCCAAAGATACTAAGGAGTTTGACCCCCGCCACTTCCTCAAGCCTTCTATCAAGTATATGCAGAAGGTTTGTGGCGATCGCTATCAGCAATTTGGCGCAGCTGGTCAAGGCACCAAGATTAAGCAGGTGTCTTTGGATGATTTCGCTGCTAAGTATGCTAAAGGCGAGTTGAGCGCTGTCACCAAGAAGGCTTTGACTGTCTAAGCAAATTTTGGATTTTGGCTTAATCGCCAATCTAAAATAGAAAATTTTCCTTGGCGGGTAGCTTTTTAGCTACCCGTTTTTGTATATCAAAAGAGTAGCTTGGCAAACTTTCAGGAACCAACCAGAGCAACCTTGTAGAACTGCATATCGTTGTTTTTCAAGAGTTTGTTATTTTTATGGCTACTAATAAAAAGTTTCAACCTTCTAACATTGGCAAGCCCGCAAGACGGCAGGGAAGCGCCCCGAAAAATACTAGCACCCAAAATACTACTAAGCCAAAAAAGCCTGGTAAGTAAGGTGCAAAGTGTGGGTGTTAACACTTCGCGGGACTTTTTCCATTCAACAATACTGGCGGCAAGCAGCTTTATTCGCATATCGCCAGTATTGTTAAGGGGAAGTTACATGAAAACCCGATGTTGCAGTGAGGGCATCTGACGGCGGACTTGTTCGAGGCGAGAGGGGTTGATTTCTGCGATCGCTACCCCCGGCGCATCCCCTGCATCCGCTAAAATAACGCCCCAAGGATCAATAATCATCGCGTGTCCGTGAGTCTGCCGCAAGGCATAGTGTTGCCCAGTCTGGGCTGGGGCGATAATGTAGCAGGTGTTTTCAATTGCTCTGGCTTGGAGTAATACTTGCCAGTGGTACGCGCCAGTGTAGGCGGTGAAGGCCGCTGGGACAAAGAAAATGTCCGCTCCCATCTGCGCCAAGTGCCGATAAAGTTCCGGAAACCGGACATCGTAGCACACCGAGAGTCCTAAATTACCTAAGTGCTTTGAGGGATAAACTGGCGGTATGCGAGTGCCAGCCATAACTGTGCTAGATTCTCGGTAGGTGTTGCCGTCGGGCAAGTTAACATCAAATAGATGCACTTTTTCGTAACGGGCGAGTTCTTGCCCTGAAGGATCGATGAGCAGGGCGGTGTTGTAAACTTTGTGGCTGTCAACCGGAACCGGAAACCCGCCCCCTAAGATGGTAATTTGGAAGCGCTGTGCCATTGTTTTGAGGAATTTTTCGCTCTTTGTGGCGATCGCATCCCCAAGAGCAATCTTATCTTCCTCTTTTCCCAGGAAGGAAAAGTTTTCTGGCAAGCTCACTAACTCGGCACCCTGCCGCACGGCAAGATCGATCAGTTCTTCTGCCTGTACCAGGTTTTTTTCCAGGTCTGGCAAGCTAGTCATTTGTATGGCGGCGGCAAGATAGGACTTCATGTGGCTCTCGTGGATTAGTTAAATCAGCCTAAACGCTGGTGATGTTGGGAACATAAAAACATATGTTATTACTTTGCCGCCTCTGTGGCCAGTAATAAGGTGATAGTTCAGACAATCTAGCTTTTAGATATAGATATTTAGCCTACTCCTTTGGATAGATATATGGTTTATCTATCCGGAAAAGCGAAACAAAACTTAAGCAAGGTTGGTCTTCAGTTAAAATGCTGTATAGGAAATTCGCGTGTTCTGATGGGAATAACTATGAGTCTAATCCGTAAAATTGTTCAACAAGCTTTAGCGACTGGGTATCTAACCGTGGAAGCAGAAGATCAGCTACGTCAACTTTTACAGACAAAGTACGATTTCGAGGACTTTACAGCTTTTATTACGTTACAGAAAGAGGCGATGGAAGGTAGGGTACGGCAAGAGTCGCGGGAATTACTGCACTCGAAGCGTCTTGCGGCGTTGGTATGACTGGCGGGTAGCGATCGCACACCAGAATGACCAGTGATGGCGTGTTAGAGAAAGGCTCCAAGGCGCGACAGGAAGAGAGAAGAACAGGGCGATCGCTTCTGTGAGATGAGGTAAGCGATTGTTTGGGCTGCTTCTTCAGGAAAAGATTAGAGAAATATAACCGCAGGTAGACGCGCTGGGATGCGAAAGAAGATCCAGGGCGGATAAAGTAAAAAAATCAGACACAGGCGATCGCTAGTCAGGGCTGGGGGCTGCTGACTTGTTAGTTTTAGATCGACCTTCGGAATGGGGAAATTTTACAGCGATCGCATTACGGTTGAGGAAACATTTCGTAAACTTCAATCGTGGATATCTCTGTTCTGGTCAAAACCTTTGTTGCTGTGTTTGTCTTGGCAGATGCTTTGGGCAATGCACCGATATTTCTAGTCCTGACTAAGGGCATGGAATCAGAGCAAAGAGACAATGTGGTGAACCGCGCAAGTATTGTGGCAACGGGCGTGCTGCTGCTATTTGCCTTTGGCGGTAAATGGATTCTAAAATATTTAGAAATCAGCATGGGGTCTTTGCGGGTAGCTGGAGGCCTGTTGTTGCTGTTAATTGCCCTACAAATGCTCCAGGGAGAACTGGATACACCCGTCGTTGATGAAACGCGGGATGTGGCGATTACTCCGTTGGCTTTTCCTCTTTTGGCGGGGCCAGGAACGCTGACTGCGGTGATGCTATTGATGTCTGAGTCTCCTGATGCTCATCTGAGCGTGGTGGTAGGTATTGTGTCTGCTATGCTCGTGACTTGGTTTATTGTGCGTCTGTCTGCTCGCGTAGACCACTTGATCGGGCCAGAAGGGGCAGTTATCATTACTAAACTTCTAGGTTTTCTTCTAGCAGCACTGGCGGTGGAAATTGGCAGTGCTGGAATTCGGGAATTGTTTCTAACGTAAGATGCGATCGCGTTTTTATAAACGGCAGAGAGGCAGAGGAACAGAGGGCGATCGCATTCTCGATGTAGGGGCTTTAGCATTTCTTACGGGGGATCGCGTTTTCATAAGCAGCAGAGATGCAGAGGGACAGAGGGCGATCGCATTCTCCATGTAAGAGCTTTAGCATTTCTTACGGGGGATCGCGTTTTTATAAACGCCAGAAACGCAGAGGAAGAGAGGGCGATCGCATTCTCCATGTAAGGGCTTTAGCATTTCGGTGGTGGTAAATATGTAGTGAAAGGGTAAATATATAAACTAAAAATAATTCCATTTTTAGACTTTGTGGTGGTTATTCACTTGCCTCGGCAAGGGGTTACTTTGACAATTGGCATAATCTTCAATTGAAATCAATTTTTAAAGCTCGTCTCATATTAAATGCTATAATTTTTTAAAATATTAAG
>NZ_JACJPF010000030.1 GCF_014695915.1 Trichocoleus sp. FACHB-40 | reverse complement strand
AAATCAGCTATGTACACTGGATGACTAAGTTAACTAAATGTTAACTCAAAGCTCTTAGATAGGAAGAGTCTATTCGACTATGTAAAGTTTTGTATCTAGATTCAACATTTCTGAGTTCATAGTTCATGGTTCACTGCGTAGAACGCCATGAACTATGAATGGCGAATCCCACGTACTTCAGTCGTGGGAGGCGCTCAAGGCATAGACTAAGATTTACCCGCTAGAATTGGTTCCTCACTCGAAGGTTCTCCTGTGCTTGGGGGTTCCACTGGCTGACCAAAAGCGATCCGCAGAAACGGTGGTGCCAGAAATGTGGTCAGAATCACCATGACAATAATCGATACCTCCAACGGCTTATCCAGAACTCCACTTGCAGAACCGATTCCGGCAAATACTAACCCAACTTCACCCCGTGGAACCATGCCAACCCCAATCGCTAATCGATTGATTCCGGGCTGACCAAACACCACCCAACCTGTCACCACCTTGCCGACGATGGCAACCACCATCAAAAATGCGGCAATCAAGAGTCCGGCACGATTTTCAGGCAGCGTCGGATTCAACACACCCAGATCGGCCCGCGCTCCCACAGTCACAAAGAAGATCGGCACCAGTAGATCGGCGATTGGCTTCACCAGTTCATCTAACTCATTGCGGGCATCGGTTTCATCCAGAACCAAGCCAGCGGCAAAAGCACCCAAAATCGCTTCTAGATGAATTGCGCTGCCCAGAAATGCCATGAAGAAGGCAAAGATAAATGCTGGCATGACAACGTTGCCACGGGTTTTAAATTTCTCCACAATCGCAACGAAGGTTTTGTTGAAGATGCCACCCAACAGAATGGAACCAATCAGAAACGCTGTTGCACTCACAATCAGGTAGATGACATTAGAAACATCAATCTCACCCGTTTTGGCTAAACTGGCGACAACAGCCAGGACAATGATTCCCAGTACATCATCAATAACCGCAGCACCAACAATGATCTGACCTTCTTTGGATTTAAGCTGTCCTAATTCAGACAATACTTTGGATGTAATCCCGATGCTCGTTGCCGTCAAAGCAGCACCTGCAAAAATTGCTGGAATTGCAGGGGTGTGAAATAACATCATCAAGCCAACGGTGCCAGCGGCAAAGGGAACTGCCACCCCGACACAGGCGACGATCACAGCTTGAGTACCCACTTCTTTGAGTTGTCTGAGATCCGATTCCAGACCAATTTCAAACAGCAGAATAATTACGCCCAATTCAGCCAGCACTGAAATGACTTCACTCTGAGACTCATATACACTCGTGAGGGCTGCGGGAGACAGATGATTAATCCATTGCAGCACGGTCATAACCGCTGAGTCTGCGGCGGAAAGCCCACTTTCGGGAAAGATGATCAGGTGTAAAGCAGATACCCCGACAATCACCCCTGCCACCAGTTCACCCAGAACTGGTGGAAAATCTAATCGTTTAGCTGCTTCTGCGCCGAGTTTACTGGCGAGATAAATCACCACTAAACTCAGCAGAACTCCAGCCATAACAATCGGTGAATTTTCTGCCTCGACAGTTGCCAACAAGGGCATGGGAGCAATTAGGGATGCTATCCCAGAGTTTAAAGCTGTAATTGTATGGTTCAAAAACATGATTAGGTTGTGGTGGTAAAAACGATTTAAACCTGATTTGATATTAGAGGCAACCGATTGCTTACAGCACGCTACGCGAACGCCAGTCAGTTTTCTGACGCATTAGGTTGCCTCGATGCATCGAACCTGCAAAGAAGCGGCTTAGGCGACTACCTCTTTGCCGTAAACCAGGTCAACCGCTTGACGCAGGGCTTCGGTGCGATCGCTTAAGATATGCTCTGGGTTGACCAGATCGAACAGTCCTAACTTTTCCAAGCGGCGCTGAATTTTCTCACTGGCACCGACAATATAGACCTGTAACCCCTTATCATGGGCATCGGGAATCGCGTTTTCGATCACCAGCGAAGCCGTCACCCCTAGCAAGGGCACATCGCTAAGAGCCATCACTAGCGCATCGGCTTCCTTCATGGCATTGTGTTCCCGTGCGATCGCCTTCGACAAGCCAAAAATCATCAGACCGCTCAGGTAACCCGGCTTTTTGTGTCTACGTCGTCTCGATTCAACAGCCGTCTGGTCCACAGAAACTGTGCCCGTACAGTACCTCCGCGTCACAGATATAGATCATGCCTGCAAAATCGAGGAAAAACTTTATTGCGACCTGATCCGCAATATTCTCGGCCATATCCCGATCCGGGGTGAGTACCTCGAATTTTATATTCGCATTGGTGTCAGAAACGCTGGGTTGTCCCGACGAGCGCACGTTGCGACTGCCTTTACCGCCAGTTTCCAGAACCGTATAACCGGTTGCCCCGGCTTCTTCGATGATATCGGCGATCTTTTTCAGCAGAATCTTTTCCGTGACGATGACGAGCTTTTTGGCTGGCTTGGCCATGTTAGTTACCTCCTTACCTATGTATCTTGATCTATTTGGTCTGCCGAGCCAAGGGAGCGCCGACAGACCGCTGACCCGTCTGGGATTAGCCGCCGCCTATCGCCTGGGCAAGCCCGAGGAAGAGCGGTATTGCCAAGCCGATCGCAATGGGTGTACCGATGGCTGTGGAGGCACCAATGTAGGCGGAGGGATTGGCCGACGGAATCCCGGCTCGCAACGTGGGCGGACCTGAGATGTCTGAACTGGAGGCGGCGATGACGGCCAGGATCACAACACCGCCCATGCTGAATCCTGTGGCGTAGTGGGCAATCATGCCGAGACCGAAGGCGATGAACCCATGCACCAGTGGTGCCACTACGCTATACACGACGTACCACTGGGCTACCTTGCGCAGTTCGCCAAGTCTTGACCAAGCCTCCATACCCATGACCAGCATCAAGATCGAAAGCAAGCCGCGGAAGAGGGGGTCGTAGAAGCTTTTATAGACACTTTCCGGCTGGGTGAACAGGCCAAGAGCAATGCCGAGCAACATTGCCGATAGGGCAGGACCCTGGAGGCTTTCCTGCACGATCGGCCATATTTTGACCCGATTATCCGCAGACTGCTGCTTTCTGAGATACTCTTGTCGGCTGCTGGGATAATCCTGCTGATCGGGATAATCGCCTGCTGCAACGGTCTGCTTGCTGAGATATTCCTGCTTGCTGAGAGACTCGTCTGTTGCCCTACGCTTCTTCTTGTGGTTGAGATAAATGTTGGCCACCACAATCGCCGTTACGAGCGCTGGGATATCCATGAAGGGATAGAGTGCGGCAGCCCATGCCTCGTATGGCATTTTTTGTTCTTCCAGTAGCGTCAGGGCGGCAGCCATGGTAGAGCCACTCACAGCACCAAACAACCCCCCGGTCGCAATCGCATCCACTGTGTTGACCTTCGGCAGCTTGGCTAACGTATAGCGTGCGATGAATACAACAAGAATCCCTACTGCTACAGCAAACGCTGCGGGTAAAATCATCTCCGTTAGGTTGGAATTGCGGATCGCCTGACCACCGGTCAGACCGATTTTCATGAGCAGCATGAAGACGATGATCTGAGTAATCGCCTCTGGAATTACCAATTCGCTACCGAGAGCGGCAATGACCATACCACCAATCAAAAAACCAAGTGTTGGGGACTGCAACTGCTTAACGAAGTCCATTAAAAACAAGGACACAAAATCCACGAATACCTCCTTATGCCTCCTCTGACGAGGAGTAGTGCAATAAATGAACTAAATGAACTTTAAAGAGTTAAAGAGGGTAAGAGTGAGGCGCTTCACCCCTACAACACAGGTGTTGCACGAGAACCTATAGACAGGGCTTACGGTCATTGCCCCGGTCGGTTCACAGATCAACGTTGGGATATTACCGCCAAACAGGGCGGCAAAAAAGTCGCCACAAACTGCCCCATAGAGTCCGCCGAGGGCCCCCACCCCCAAAGGCTAGAGCCAGGGGTAATGAGACAACGGCAGTCGTGACACCGCCGAAGATAGCGCCCCCGAGGTTATTAAAACCGGATGAGATTGGTGATTACCATAACTGAGGTAAATGAACGGTAGATCAAACGAACTAAACGGTAAATGCCATTGCCAAACCATTGTCTGGATTGCTGGCTGTGAGTCCTATTACGATCGCAGTCATCACCACAGTCATGGGTTCAGTTGGTTCAGAAATCAGCGTGGGAGTACCGCCAAATAACGCCGCAAAGAAGCCGACGCAAACAGCACCATACAGACCCCCGATGGGTCCGACCCCAGAGGCAACCCCGAAAGCTAGGGCAAGGGGTAACGATACAATGGCAGCCGTGACACCTCCGAAGATGTCACCCCGCAGGTTATTAAAACGAATACGATTGGTAATTGACATAGAACAGTGAATGAATAGTAGGGCAGTACAGACTTTGAACAATTGAGCGATCGCAAGACAAAAATTTTGGCTTTTTATGGAATCAGCAATAGTAGAACCGAGCAGATTTAAATAAATATCTGCCTCTATGCCCTTAGCAATTCCAACCTTGTAAATCATTTAATTCTTCAATGTTTTTTAATATACTCTAAATAGACATTCTTTAATCAATAAGGAAGCCAATTATCCATTGAAAAATCTTAGCTTTCCTATAGATTAGAGCCACCAAACCATCGGTTGATGATTCTCTGTATACAGGGAGATGTACTGGGTGATGATTAATAATGTGAAATCTCCTGTCATTGATGCGGGGAATGAGCTTAATCTCCGATAGCACAATTTCATACTGAATGTATCAGTTATACATACTTCTTCTAGTTATATATTTCTCTTATCAAACCAACATATTATTAATATAGGTAAAGCTGCTTTGCTGAAAACTATAACAGCAGTAAGTAAGTCAGAAGAATCAGCCCTATAAGAAAGATTAATCAAAAAGGGCAACGCCAGTAACATAGCCACTGAAGCGGTTACTAATAATCCCCCACTTTTACAGCATCAACTGATACTCATCCTAATTCTCTGTAAAGATGCGCTTAACAAATCAGTAAATATTTTGCGGTTGCTGACTTTGTTTTTGCAAAGCTCACTCCCACTCAAACTTAAAATGATGGTCGGAGATGAGAGTGAGCAGGGTCTGCACTCACTATTTTGTTCAAAATGATAATTGCTGGAGTTTAATTCCCCTCACAACAATCCCCGATAATGAATAAAAACCAAAATAGCCGCCCAAGAACCCAACGCAACCTTTACTGCGACTAGGATGTTCAGCAGGGGGATAACCCCGCCGCTAAAAAGTGCACCCAATTCTCCGTGCGGTAATTCAAATCCGGCTAGAGTTATGACCGACAGGACAATGAAAATAAGAACCGAAACCTTCTCCCATGTAGCGGCGTGCCAGCGCTTGTAGATCGCCTGCATCCACTCCGATGATGAGGTAATCGCAACAAGACCGATCGCGGTTCCACCCGCTACTCCAGCCGCAAAACCACCGCCGGGACTCAGATGCCCCCGAATCGCCAGTTCGATACCCACCAACGCGGCAATTGTTGCTCCCAAACGCGCCATAACAATCGATGGTTGATCGGTGAACTGATAGATCGTGCAGAACGGTCTTTCATCAGCCAGTAGAAACTTTGCACCCATTACCGCGATCGTAAATACCACCACTTCAAAGATCGTGTCATACAGCCGATTCCTGAGGATGACGGCCGTAACTGCATTAGGTACTCCACTCTCTTGTACAAGCGTTTGGACGATCGAGAGCGATAAGTCCGGTGCCGGATTGGGCATGATCAGGAATTTGACGAACAGCGCTATCCCCGCTGCAATGTAAACCCATTTCATTTATGTTCCTCCCCTGAATCTGATGCATTTACATAGGTTAGGCTTGTCGCTGGTGACGAAAGTTCGGTTCGCATGATGTCATAGAGGCGTCGAACCCTAGTTGTGGTGTGATAGGGTTGCTGTTCGTCCTCACTCGCTACAGGGTCTTGATTATCCTGCTGTGGTCGGGCACAGGTCGCATGGATTTCTTTGTCCATCAGCGCCCGGTGCAAAGCCTGCGTATTCGTGTACGGGACTACCTCAAGACGCATATAGTGTTTGCCAAAAATTGTTCGTAACTCATTCATCAGTTGCCCTAAATGGGACTCCTCATCTGCCTTGAGCGCTCCGTCTTCGAGTACACCAAGACGCATCACCAGCGATGAACGCACTGCGATCGCATAAAGCGTAATCGCCAGCAGAGTCCCCATCAAGGCTTGGGTCAAAGCAACATCCGCCGCCCCCAAAACCGCAAATACCAATGCTGCCACTGCTCCCAGTATTCCCTGCACTACCAGAGCATGGTAAGGATTGGACTGAAGTACCAGCATCAACGCGGACAACGGCAGCAGAGCGGTTATGACATAGATATAGCTATCATTCATGGCTACCTCCACTGCTGGAACAGTATGCCAACACATACCCCAGCACTGTATTCCAGATTGCCAAAGTGATAATGCCAAGGATCAGCAGCGGCCATTCGCTAGGTATCTTCAGAAGCAGTCCGACGATGATGATCATGCTCCCTAGCGTATCGGCAACCGAAAGAGTATGCAGCTTGAATAATACTGATCGGTGCCCGATTAGGGGAAAGGTTCCCCAAAACCAGAAGAAAATTCCTATACCTATGCAGGTATAACTAAGCGCGTTGATCATAGTTCATTGATTCGTTTAAGGACTTGTGCCAACAACATTAATCCGGCATTACCTACACTCAGGATGATTACCCCTGTAACACCGAGCATCCAATCATCCCGTAAGACGGATACAACCAGGATCATGATTGATGTTTTGGTTGCAATACTGGCAAATGCCAACATTTTTTGCCAAATATCGTCATCTTGCCAAGCCTCGTACATGGGTATGAGCAAAGCCAGAATCATTGCAATCAGTGCCCAGTTCAGTGCCAAGTTCATGCCTTTTTCCTCCGTCGTACCCAGTGAACTTCGTACCAGCCATTTTCGTGGTACTTCAAGACAATGGTCTTGGGCGTAAAGGTGATCAGAAATATATCCAGGAAGATGAGTCCGGATGTCCGTCCGGGTTTGACTCGTTCCATCGTCACATCTTCGTAACTATGGGGACGGACGATCATTTCAAAGGCTTCCATATATGCCTGCGGAATCGCCACGAGGGTTTCCCATAGCGCCCGCAGCCAATCGTTTAATGCTTCCGGGGTTTTAGGGCGTCCCGGTAATAGAAGTGCGATGCTGACGCCGATGATGATATTTGCCACACTCAGATTGGCGGTGAGCAAAAACCAGATGGCCAGTCGCAATATCAGATTCAGATGTCCAATCATGCCATTACCATCCAGAAGAGCAGGAGCAACATTAGGCTCATTCCACCGATCAGATGCTCAAATTGCTCCACAACACGGGGCAGCTTGAGTACGGATCGTTTAAAAATCAAAAGATACGCCAACCAGCCAAGGCCGATGGTTGCAAGTGGTTTTACGATATTCTCAAGGCTATAAGCTTCGTAATAGACAACGTTTGCCACAAACAAGCCACCGAGCAGCAGGATCGTCGCTGGCCAGAAACCGGGCTTTACTACCTCCTCGCCGTCCGCTTTATGCGGCAAGAATATGAATTTGGCAAACGAGATTGCTGTTCCCAAAGCTGCAACATTCATAGCGATCGCTTGCCAGGGCAGTAAATTTTTCGTCGTCAACACCTTTGCCCCAAAGCCAGACAATAAGGGAAAGCCTGAAATCGAGAAGCTGGCGATGACCAGAGCAATCCAGACGGTTGTATTGATGGGCTTGTGTTGCAACTCCTTGAAGTTGCGGCTCGGTAAAGCACCTGCAATCAGGAAGAGTGCCGATTTGACCAGTCCGTGAGTCAGTGCATAAAAGCCACCTACGATTGGGGCAGCGAGGATAAAGCCTAACTGCGAAATCGTATGAAACGCCAGCATCCGCTTGGTATCTTTTTCAAAGACGGCATAGAACACGCCCAGCAACGCTGTCCCGACTCCGAAGATCCGAATCAGCGGATCGACCTCCTCCACCATCAGCGCACAACGCACTAGCGGATAGACGCCGGCTTTTACCACAACTCCCGACAGCATCGCTGATACCGGCGTCTCCGATTCCGAGTGGGTCAATGGCAACCACAATCCTGATACAAAGATTCCCCCCTTAACCAAGAGTCCCAGAAAGATGAGGGCAAGTGCCTCCGGCGGTGCGCCGCGCAAACTTGCAAAACTAAACGAATGATTGCTCTGATAGGCTAGCGCCGCGCCTACTAGATAAAACAGCATTGCCGTGTTGCTGATAAACAGATAGCGCAAGGCAACCCAAATCGAGCGATCGGTGCGGGGATAGGCAATCAAGAGAAACGCAGCAATCCCGCTGACCTCTAGCGCCACGTATAAACTGATAAAGTCCGCACAGGCGAACGCGGCATTGATGCTGCCATGCAAGATGATGGCTTGTGCATAGAAAAAAGCTGTTTTATCGCTGTGCCAACAGTAGAGAATGACTGCGGCTGTTACTAGCGCATTGGTCAATATAAAGTAGCCGCTTAACTGATCGACGATTAATGTGACGCCGAAATGATCTAGTAACTGTAGTGTCAGTGGCGACTGAGTGACAAATAGCTGCAACGCATATGCAGCCGAAGCAAAAGCTGTAAACAGTGCGAGAGTTTTGTCAAGTTTGGGGAACAGATAAATGGTGAACCCCAAAAAAAACGGTAGTGCAATCCATGCGATGGTAATGGTATTCATGGCGTATTGCTCTTCTCGATCTCGTTGGTTTCCAGGGTGGGATTATCCCGTGCCAGCTTCATGACACCGACCAGCATTACGCACTGAATTGAAAAGCCGATCACAATCCCCGTCAATATCACCGCCTGGGGAACCGGATCAGAGTAAGCGACATTTGTGCCGTCTGAAATAATGGGTGTGAATAAACCATCTCGCGATGCAACCAGTACGTAATAGGCGATAACCCCCGTACTCATGACATCCATAGAGATGATCTTCATAACCAGGTTCTTTTTAAGGATGATGCCGAAAAATCCGCAGAATATTGTTGCGAAGACGAATGCTTCTAACACGGGAATTGCCTATGAGTAAATGCCTGTCAAATGGTGCTAAAACATATATAGCACTTTTCAATAGTGCCAAAGAACATTAACACTATTGAAAAGTGCCAGGGTGAACTATAGACTCATGCCACACTAACTTGTTGGTTTGAGCTTGAGAACGGGTAGGATAAAACACGCAGCAATAGCCGGATGACAGAATCGATTGGCAAATCAATGGTTAACCTCAGCCCTGGCTCGTCCACCGATACAGTTGGCGGCTTGCCAACGAGTCAAGGCGTACCGCCGGAAGGTTTCTACACTTGGGAGCGGGACGCTAAAGCCTTGAATCTTGTGGATTTATCAGCACCGTTTCAATTGATCGGGCGGCAAGCGCAATTCCAGCGAATTACCCAAGTTTTAGCCCGTGATGGCGACCTGCTAATTGCTGGAGTGCCGGGAAGCGGACGGCGGACTCTGGTACGGCGGGCAGCTCAGGAAGTTGGAGTTAAAATCGTGGAGGTTGACTGCATCCGGGTTACTGATGGTCAGCGCTTCGTGCAATTGCTGTGCGAGAGTATAGACCAGACGTTTCAAAGTGCTACTGCTCAAGTTTTCATGCGAGAGTGGATTGAACGCAAGGCAGATGAATTATTTGTCCTGCAAGACGAAGGGAATGGTAGAGAGCGGCTGAAACCCGTTCGGGTAGAGAGCCAAGAGCAGCAATGGAGCGCATTTGAGATATTACTCGATCTCCTGCAAGGGTTAGCCGAATCTTCGGGCGGACGGGTGGTGCTGATTTTGGAAAGCTTTCCCCATATCCGCTCTTGGGATCGCAATGGGGTGTGGGAAACATTTTTGCGGAAAGAAATCGAGCGCCAGACTCAGGTGAGTTATGTACTGGTGGCAACGATTGCAGAAATCAGTCTTCATGCTGATGAACCGGGGAATCATTTGGAAATCGTGAAGCTGGCTCCCTTAGCTAATGATGTTGTTGCTGCTTGGGTTCAGGAAGTTTTGCATGGCGAAGGGTTGACATTCGATCCGCGATCGCAAGCGCTGGAACTCTTTGTCAATGCGGTGCAGGGACACTTAGGCGATGCTTCGGCACTGGTGCGGCGCCTCAAGTCAGTACGAGTGTCTGACGGGCTAATTCGCGATTGGCACGTCCAGCAGGCAATCCAAGAACTGCTAGCCGACCTATCGATGGTCTTCGAGTCATTACTGATGCTGCTTCCAGCTAATCAGGCGCATCTGTTGGAGTCTCTGGCGTTAGACCCCACTGACAAGCCGCAAAGTCGAGATTACATTCACAAGCATTGCCTGTCTAGAGGGGGGAGTCTTCAAGGTGCGATCGCGGGATTGCAGCACAAAGGCTTGATTTACGGTTCTGAACAAGGCTATCGACTGGCTCTACCTCTGTTTGCGTTGTGGCTTCGCCAGCGCCTCAGTTGATACCAAACTGTGCGGGAGCGATCGCTTAAGGGGGTAGTGCAAGATGTGAGGTGGGTGAATGCTATATTCAGCCTATCAGCGTCTATCTGTGAAGGTAGCTTTTATGACTCAGGAACTAATCGACCTAAGAACTAGCATCTTAGAAGGACGCTATGCAGATGCTTTGGCGATCGTGGATGAGCTAGAGGGGATGAGTAAACAAGCAATCCTCCGTAATATCGAATCTTTTCTGGTCAGAATGCTGGTTCACTTGATTAAAAACCAAATTGAGCAGCGTTTAACCAATTCTTGGGTAGCTTCAATTTCAGATTCTCTCCGACAAATTCAAAAATTAAATCTCAAAGAGAATAAAACCTCTTACTACATCAAGCAAGATGAATGGGAGCCTTTTCTAGAAGAGGCAATTGAGGCGGCAATTCGTCCAGCAAGTGTAGAAGCTATGGATGGTGCCTATAATTCATTTCAACTCTCTGAGTTGGTGGACAGAACAGAGATACTTATAACGGCTCAGAGATTGCTCGATTTAACGTATGTACATTCGGCAAAGATGTTACCAGCAATCATTGATGAGAATTTACTTCAGCTACCAGGTGGGGAAGAGTGGAAAGAGGGTAGGCGATGAAAGTTGCTATATGGGCAGTACCCACCGTACTCAGCTATGCTAAAGGAATGAGACTGGAGAGAGGAAAAGGTTAAAAATGCCTCAAGATAAGAAACGATACTCTCTAAAGCTTTTGTTTGACAATACACAAATTGCTAAGGAAGAACTTGAACATAAGGTTACGGATGTACTTCAAGAATTCCTCCCCAATATCCATTTGTCAGTAGAGGCAATGTATTCAACATCTCTTCAGCTAACGCTTGAAGGAGAGCTTGAAATTATTGATACTTGCCATGACAAAGTTAATAAAGTATTTATCACACCATCTCAACTTAAAACCAAGCGTTTACTTGATGAAGTAGGGGATGAAATACGGCAGCAAGCCTACCCAATCTTAGCGGCTATAGAACAACGTTTTCGAGTATTTGTTAGTCAAGCCCTTACAGAAGTCTCTGGATTCGATTGGTGGTATACTACTGCTCCTGCCGATCTCCGGAGTAAAGTTCAGCCGATTCAAGAGGAGCATCAAGAAGACGGTACGCCACTAGACCCCTTAGAGTGTACTCAATTTAATGACTTAATCAAAATAATTACGGCGGAAACATCTGAATGGTCAGAGAGTAGAATACTTTCTGTAAGCGATTTTATAGAATTGCTTTCAAATTGTGCATCAGTTGCGGAAGTCAGAAACAAACTGATAGAGAAAACTAATAAGTTTGCATTTTGGGATGTCTTTGCTCGATACTTTCAGGATAAAAAAGAGTGGGATAAACTTAAGAAATCGATTAAATTTGTTATAAAGGAACGTCATAAAGTAATGCATCATCGACCGATACGCCTTGGTGTCATTAATGCTTTGCTGACCAAAAAAGAAGAAATATTTGCTCTGCTTGATGGGGCAAAACCTGAATTATCTGAGAAAGAGCGTATCGAAGCAAAACAGGATATTCAAGATGTCTGGGAGAGAATGCCAATCTGGCAAAAATTTCAAAAATCATTCATGGAACAACCTGCACAGCCGCCTTTAGACTGGCAAAAATTCATGGGACAACCTGCACAGCCGCCTTTAGACTGGCAAAAATTCATGGGACAACCTGCACAGCCGCCTTTAGACCTAACAAAAAGGAATAATAAACCAGAATTTAAACAGGAGAAAAACCTTAACTCAGATATAGACAGTTCGCCAGATGATTCTCAGAATTGAATCAAGACTTCTCACATAAACTGAGGCAGCGATCGCATCTCTCCTCATCAGCAACGAAAAGAGCGATCGCTCTTTGTCTAACATTCTTTGAAGGGAAGCGATCGCAGTTTCGGGTTGGTGGATACAATAACAGCGATCGCCCGATTGCAGCACAAAGGCTTGATTTATGGTTCTGAACAACACTACCGACTTGCTCTGCCTCTGTTTGCTTTGTGGCTTCGCCAGCGCCTGAGTTAAAGAAGGCAGAGGGCAAGAGGCTCTTATTTGAGGTAGAACTAGAAGTAGATCGGTAGGATTAACGCATAGTGAGAAACTCTTCGGCAATTGAAGGATGAATGCCGATGGCTTCATCGAAATGTTTCTTGGTTGCGCCTACGCGGAGGGCTAAAGCCAGACATTGAATAATCTCTATCGCCCCCTCACCCACCATGTGAGCGCCTAGCACCCGATCTGAGTGACTATCAACAACTAACTTGATTAGGGTTTTCTCATCTCGGTTAGTCAGACTGTGTAAAAGGGGACGAAACTTGGAGCAATAGCATCGCACCGAGTCACCCAGTTTTTCACGCGCTTCGGCTTCACTGAAGCCAACCGTAGCCGCCTGTGGCTGAGAACTAACCGTTGATGGAACGTATTCATAGCAAACCGTGCGGGGGTTGTTGCCAAATTGAGTATCAGCAAAAGCGCGACCTTGAGCGATCGCAACCGGAGTAAAATTAATTCGGTTGATACAGTCCCCAACTGCAAAAATATTCCCTTGTGTCGTTTGGTTGTACTCATCCACCACAATCGCACCTCTTTGGAGCTGAATACCAGCTTTCTCCAAATCCAAGCCACTGTTATTAGGAGTACGACATAGAGCAAACAGGACAGTATCCACACTCAATATGTTTGTGTTTTTTCCTGACAGTATCAAATCCAGCTCATCTCCCACACGTTTGATTTCTTTTACCGTAGTATTTTCGAGAATCTGAATCCCTCGCTTGGCCATCCCTTCTTGCACAGCTAAGGCAAGAGATTCATCAAAAGCACATAGGATATGGTCTTCCAGAAATACTTGAGTAACTTGGCATCCGAGATTGTTCAGGATACCCGCTAATTTCACGGGAATATAGTTACCACCGACTATTGCAATATGCTTGGGTTGCTGCTTGAGACTAAAGAGTTGGCTGGAAGTGATGGTATTTTCACTTCCCGGTATCTCTGGTTTTACGTCTTTTGCTCCCACCGCAATCAAAATTTTGTCAGCAGTAATTAGGCGTCCTGCAACCTCTAAGGTATGAGCATCGATAAAGGTGGCTTTACCCTTAATCAGCGCGACTCCTGCTTTTTCAAGTTTTTGATTGTGTACTTGGCTCAGACGATGGATTTCCCGCTCCTTAGCCGCAATGAATTGCTGCCAATCAAAGGCGTATTCGGCTTGATTCCAGCCATAGCCTGCTGCAACTTGAGAATTATCAGAGAACTCAGCAGCAAAGGACATTAGTTTTTCAGGAATACAGCCTCGGATAACACAAGTACCCCCGACTGAATCCTGTTCTGCGATCGCAACACGAGCGCCATAGCCAGCAGCCTGTTCGGAAGCAGAAAGTCCTCCAGGCCCCGCACCAATTACAAGAAGGTCATAATCAAATTTCATAACTCAATTAGTTTATGTTTACCAAACTTATGCTAAAGGTTTTTTTCTAAGAGGATGTTTGAAAAGTCATAATCGAGATGATTCTAGGGTGGAGATCGCCCTAAATCCCCCTTTTTAAGGGGACTAAGACTTGATTCTCCTCCCTTTTTTCTAGCGCAGCGGCGCGTTAGCGCGGGGGCTGGGGAGGGCTCAAAACTTTTGACACTTCTGGGACATCCTCTAAGGCTCAATCATCTCTAAGCCTGGATAGAAAGTTTCTTGTTAGCCCTTCTGAATATTCACTCCAATGCTGGTTTATTCTGAGCGTAAGAGTATAGAAATACACTGAAGAGAATCGCAAAAGTAAGGTCAATGACACCTGGAATTAGATAAAGTGGGTGAACATTGCCTATCAAAGTTTGATAAGCCAGCACACCGAAGACAGAATATTGCGCGTAAGCTCCAAGTTTTACAATTTCACGATTGCGGGAAATGTCCTGACTGACCCACCAATAGCCAATTCCGATCACAATTACCAATACGAGAAACAGTTGTAAATACTCAGGATTGGTGAGGGGTTTCTCACCAATCAACTCACGAATCCATCGGTCGGCAAATAGCAAAGCCAGAGATTCAATCCAATTGATCACCGCTTTGATTTTAAATACATACTTCCACGTCGTCGGATTATTCATGGTTGCACAAAGCCCGAAAATGCTTTTTGATAAAAAGGTGTTAGTTGATGGTTATAAGGGTCAAGATATAGCTAAGGAAGACTTAGCTATTCACTTTGTTTTTGATTAGCTTGCTATTAAGCATTGGCAGCCGTCATCTGTTCTTGTAGCTTGCTTTTAACTCTTTTGAAATCGGTAGCCATTTGCTTTTGCTGCTCGTGGCTGAAGTTGTCTTTGATTAGGGCGAATACATCTTCTTCTTCTTGATTTATGTGATTCCGCGTCGCCGTTCTTAACTGCTCAATTTTGGCTTTAAACTCAGATGAAGCAGGATCTAGAGGCTTAATTTCATCTAACATCTCCATCACTTCATCGGTTTGCTTGTATATTTCCTGCGTATGTTCGTAATACGGACGAATTGCCGGATAGAGAACTTGTTCTTCGGCTGTACCATGAACCTTTATATCTTTATACAGTTGTCCAAAATACTCTTGAATTTTTTGAGGATCGTCAGCACCTAAAATTTCCGCGAATAAGGTATCGGCTTTAGTATGATCCATGCGGAGAAGGTCGCGGATACTCATCTCATCGTCGGTGCGCGTCACCACACTACCAGCAACGCCTGTTAAGGCTGCAACCGCATCTTCAACCCGCGCCCACAGTCCCTGCTTTGCGTCTTGTCCTGTGAGTTCGCGAACACCCAGAATCTCTAGAACCCCTTTCAGTTGCTCTTGATGAGCGCGGTTTTCAAAGTTAACTGCATTTAAAGGAGCGATCGCAGCTTCAATATCAGCACCAACAACTTGAGCAGCTTTGTGGATTAGCAGTCCAGTCATGGTTTGCTTATGCTTGAGCAATTCTTGCTCAAATACTTTTTCAAACAAAGTTAGCTCAGAGCCTTCCATTATCTGAACTTCCTCTAAGAGCTTCTGGGTTGTCTCCTTAAGCTCACTTTGGACACCGTACTGAACGATCGCAGTATCGATAACACCCAGGTTTTTGCGATCGTCTTCGAGCATATCCTGTAGGCGCTTGCGAATATGATCATCAGTACAATCCTGAATTAATTTCTCCTCGTTGTTAATCAGGAGATTTTGTAGCGCTTTCATATCCGCCAATTTTGTGGCAATTGCAAGGCGCTTGGTGTCATCAAGAGTCGATACCATTTTCATTACTCCTTTGCGTTATGACCTGGCCCAATAATTACAACGTCGTAAGATTGCATTTGGGAAGCTCCTTCTCCGGAAGCATCTCTCAGCCTTAAAGCTTAAAAGTATTCATTCATTACAGCTTCATCCTAAGAGCCTGTCTTACCTTGACCGAAGGAATAGTTTTGGGTTAAGGCTGATTGTTACTATCACTACAACTTAGATTTCACCATCGATTTGCTTTTCCCTCAAGTCACAATTCACTAAACAGTCCCCTTGCTCAAAGGATTTAGCCAACCAACATCACTTCCGTTTGCTTTACGGGTGACGGGGTTGCTGTCAATACTTCGTCAGCGGAATCAACCAGCACTAATTCCAGCTTGCGCCGCACATCTTCCACTAGCTCAAGTTAACCCTATAGCACTTAATCGATGCCTACCTTCATCTTTGGGATGATTTTTTTTTAAAATTAGATAATTTGTAGGTGATAAAATGCGTTAATGTCACCCTTTAAATTACAACGAAACACCTTGTCCATTATTTGTATTTTGAATTACACATTAAATTAATAGTCAAATCATGAGGAAGATAGGTTGATAGGTCGAGCGCCTCAGCAGTGCATACCATTAGCTAGAGGAGAAGCAATGGATCGCCGTTTAGGATGTTAATAAAACAGGGAATTTCATCAAGGAACGATGGCCTTATTACTAATAGACCTAGACGGCACACTCCGCGAACCACTTAGCGGACAGCAACACTTCCAACATCCCAAAGATCAACGCATTATTGCAGGTGCTGATATTGCTCTTCGCACCTACAAAGACGATTGGATTATTGTTGGCATCACCAACCAAGGTGGAGTTGCCGCAGGTCATAAGTCTATGCAAGAGTGCATCAAGGAACAGCAATACACGCTTGAGTTATTCCCATTGAGAGAAATCTACTTCTGTCCCGACTTTGAGGGCAGAAAATGTTTCCGCGTCACTCATCACAATGTTCATAACCACAGCCAAACCAAGTGGTCTGGACAGTACCGCAAACCGCAATCGGGTATGTTGCAACTAGCAATGGTTAGACACAAACACACCCCGCAAAATTCCTTGTATGTAGGCGATCGCCCGGAAGATGAACAAGCTGCCCAACGAGTAGGTGTAAGCTTTCAATGGGCATGGGACTGGATCGAGCAACATCAAGAAGCGATCGCTCCCAACCTGACAGAAGCACGGTAACAAGAGAGGATAGTCATGGAACGAGAGATTACGGATAGCAACGGCATTACCTGGACGTGCGTTCAAGCCTATTCTGGGCTTTCCAACAACGCAGAAAAGCAGGATGCGGCTCAGGTTAAAGGACAGGAGGATAGCTACTGGGTCGTCTGTACGCCGAGTGGTGGCGCTAAGTCGGTGCGGCTCAAACTTGAGGGCGAATGGGAAAAATCCTATTCTGATGAGATGTTGCTGAATGAAATTCAAGCACAGCAGGAGGTATGACCATATGTAGGCGATCGCCCCGAAGACGAACAAGCTGCCCAACGAGGCGGCTGCTAGCACCTTTACAACCATGCCAGGGACTTAAGCCAGCCCGTTGCAACAGTGTTGTTGTGCCGTGCAATGCTTCCAAAATCAATTAAACACCTAATCTTTGCAAGCCTGTAACCACCATTCCCATGTCTTAATACTTTGCTGCTGTTGCTCACCAGTCAATTCACTTGTGAGTTTTTCAAGTATTTCTAGAACTACCTGCTTGCCATACTGCTGTGCAAAATACCAAGGAAGTTCCTCAATACTCAAGTTGTAGCCTTTCAATAAACCTTGAATTGCTTCTGTTAGCTCAAGGGTACAGGTGGGTTGAAGGTCAAGTAGCAATCTTCCCGCAAATTGTTGATCTGCAAATCTTGTTGCAGGTCGATCAACATTAGTCAAAACGGTGTAGAGAATCTCGAAGACCTCTGCACTGTCCAACTTTTGCAATACCGATGCAATTTGGCTGTACTGTTGCGGGTTGAAATCCCCGTAGTGGTCTACTACCCAATAAATCTTTTGAATAATCCTCTCTTTACTCCCAACCATTGTAGGCAAGATATAACGCTGCTTAACCCTACTTCCTCACTAATAACATTAAAGCATCATCTCACTGGCAACCCAGCGGCACAACAATTAATTAGCTGATTGTGTGTACCTAATACCCCTGATGCGGTGATTAAACTGAAAGTTCAACGCTCGCAAAAAAAAGTAGTCCTTGTGAGACTACTTCTGCATCTTAGAAGAAGTGCCGAGAAAGGCAGATGAAATAATTTCCTGCGATAAGCATTAGAACACTTTCTCTACTTAGAGAAGGTATTCTTGTTATACGCTGGGTTGAGCATTCGATGAACTCGACATACCGATTTCTGCGGACTTCACAAATCCGTAGTAGAAAGCGATCGCAGCAGTAAGTGCATTGAGCCAGATATTATTTCCAAAAAGTGGTGTCAGCCCAAACAGGGTATTTGCAAAGGGCAGTAACCCTAAAATAGCACCTGCTGCATAGAGGAGAGCGAAGATGCGATTGAACACGATTGCTCCGCTTAAGCTAGTAAATGCAGCAATTCCCCAAACACCCACTAAAATGCCAATTGCATTATGAAAGTAGTTGGTGGGGAATACGCCGAATATATAGCCAAAGCCTGGTTCGGAGGTAAAGTTCTCAGAGGCAGTGAAAAAACTAGGCACAAATCCAGCTAAGCCAAGTAACAAGAAAAGGAGACCTAAGCCTAGAGCGCTGTAACGAATTGAGGAATCTGAAGATTTTGATGTTTGCATAGCAATATTTTGATTTTCAAAAATTTTTGGTGTGGACTAAAAAAGTGTTTTACTGCTGTTAGAGAAACAAAAGACAGCTTGTAACTGACAATTCAAGTTCTAGCGAACCAGGTGGAGGACATCCCGAAGAACGCTATAACCAGCCTGATCCCAAAGAAGATAGGCGACAAAACCAAGCATTGCTAGGCGACCGTTCCATAGCTCTTGCTGTGGGTTCCAGCCTAAAATCCAGGCATTGCGATCGTCACCGTTGTAAGCTGGAGCGACCGTAGGGGTTTTAGCAGTATTGATGGTTGAAGTCTTCATGATCGATAGTTCTTAATGACGTTGCTTCAATTTCATGCTACCGAGTAGATTTGCTAGTATTGTCTACCATTAGGATTGCATCCTACCTATATCTAAAGATTGGATTTGTAACGCTCAACTGTTAATATCGGCACAAGAAAAAGTATTCTTATTTACGGACAACATCTCGATTACCGTTGTCACCTCATCCTACTGATGACACAAGCTATTATGAAGTCAGTTTGTAAAAACGAATACAGTCGCCTTGACTTTACGCTCCTACCTGAGAAAGGCGTTGCAAAAAGCCCTAGCTGTTAATCTTGTTTGGTAGAGACAAGAGCCATCGTTATCTAACTTTTAATAACATTTTAAAATCATTATCTGGACTGCGAGCTGTTTTGCTCAGCCGCTTTAGGGGAAAGGCGAACAGCCACCACGCTTCCATCTGAAACATTGCGCGCACTACTACTGCCACGGGAGAGAGATTTGTTGAAATTCTTAATCCCCTGAAGAAGCAAATTTAGATACCCCATCAAGCGACTTATGAATATCAAAAAAATCGCCTCTAGGTTATAGCCGATTACCTGAAAGCTTATCAACCTACAGTTATTTCTTTTCGTCTTTTCAGATCAGCTTGCGATCGCAGTTTCTTGCCTTCCCGCATACCCCCGAAAGCACCTTCCTTTTTTACCTTACAAGGAACGCTCACTATGGCTAATCGAGAACATTTTACTTATCTAGTGCAAGATGTCATTTGCTCTCATTGGTGCCGGGAGAAAAATTCGCTTTTCACAACAGGAGAAGCATGGGCATCATGCTGAAGCAGAAAACCAACATCGGTTCGCGATTGAGGCGAAGGCACCTACTTGGAATGTTTTTGGTAAGCATCACTGGGGCAATTGGATCAGCCTGCACGACTAACTCTATGGAGAGAATTACATCAATGAGAACAGACAAACCACAGAATCAGGATCAGGCATCTATGAACGGACGGCTGCTGGCGCGACCAACGCAGCCGACGGGAACGGCACCAAGCGGTCTGCAACCATTGGGACTTTCCACCAAGCGCGACGGACTCCTCTACGTGCCTAAAAATTACCAAGCTTCGCGACCCGCACCACTGGTGGTCATGCTGCACGGCGCAGGCGGCGACGCACGCGGCGGATTGACTCCGTTCCAAAATCTCGCCGATGCCGCTGGAGTGATCCTGGTGGCACCTGCCTCACGCCGCCAGACGTGGGATGTGCTGTTGGGTGGGTACGGCCTGGATATCGCCTTGATTGACCAGGCGCTGGCGCAGACGTTTAGCCGCTATGCTGTAGACCCCACGAAGATTGCGATCGCGGGCTTCTCCGACGGGGCTTCCTATGCCCTTAGTGTCGGCATCACTAACGGCGACTTGTTCAGCCATGTCATAGCGTTCTCGCCGGGGTTTATGGCACCAGCTTCACAGGTTGGCGAACCGCGTCTGTTCATCTCGCACGGCACGCGAGACTCTGTTTTACCGATCGATGTTTGTAGCCGTAAGATAGTGCCGCAGGTGCAGCGTGCTGGCTACGATGTGGTTTATCGGGAGTTCGACGGCCCCCACACAATTCCTCCTGCGATCGCAGACTCTGCACTGGATTGGTTCACTACGTAGCGGGGCATTCTCGTAGAATTCTAGATTTATCAACCCTAAATGAACACGAAAGGTACCGTAGTATTCGACATCATCGGCACCTGCTTCAGTTTGAACAAGCCCCGCCAGAGATTGGTAGAGCTGGGTGCCCCTCCTCATGCTCTGGAACTGTGGTTTGCCCAAACCTTACGAGATGCTCGCCCTCTCCCATGCAGGCAGCTACCGGACGCTCAAGGTGCTGCCTGCGCTGTGTAAACTGCTTTCATTAATAAGGAAGAGAAGGACTATCTCGGTGTTTACCGGCAACCAGAGATAATCGCTAGTGATTTGGTTGAAGCAGCGAACCGGATCGTGGAGGGATGACACGCCCGTCAAGGTGAATGAAGTTGGCTATTGCCAGGAATTTATAAACACTTAGATTTGCCCAATTTTCAGGAATCTTTTTAACGAGAGTCAGTTCCTTGATTGGGAGCGCCAACCACCTTTGGAGCAGCTCCTGGAGCTTCAGGTTCCGCACCGGAACTAACTTCAGAATCGGCTTGTTGACTGGTCATACGATATCTCTCATCAAGCGGAGTGTCACCCTCTTCTGTAGTTGGTACAGTTGTTTCGCTTCCAGGATTATTTTGAGGGTCATATTTAACGTCATCTTGCCGATTGTCTTGAGGATTATCTACTGTCATAAATTTGTACCTTTTGAATTAGGTTATTTTACAACAATATTCTTCAGTTTCTTGTAGGTCTTCTATCCTCAGACAGGACTGGATCTATGACTAATGCTATATGAAATTACGTTTAAGAATAATTGCCTAAGGTATGTACAATCGGAATCATGTTTAACATTTACTGTTGGTGCGATGAATAAGTAAGACTTGCCGCTTTTGCAAATTGCGATTCCTACAGGACAGCCTGTAGAATCGCTGTTTTGATAAAGCTGCCGAGCTAAAAGCTATCAAAGTATTTTTTATTCACCCATTAATCAAAGTGATAAATTTTTGCCAACCCTTCTGTACTGCAAAATAATTTTTAAAATGATGCAACTAAAGGCATATCAATCATATAATTCAGGCTGAGCTTCAAACTCATTAGCAGGAATCAGTCGCACTTTGAAGGTAACGTTTTTTTATTCTTGCTGCAATAGTTTCTGGACTTCTTTGATCTGTTTGGGAGAAATGGAATTGGCTGGAGCAGTAACCTCCAGATTGACAACCAATATAGTTTTTTGAACATTGACTTTTAATTCGTGAATAAGCTTTACGGGTCGGTCATTCACTGAAACGGGGTTTAATAACCTTGAGCATACTAAACAATTTGCGCTAGAGCGAGGATTCCGGGTTGAGGAGGAGTTCAGTATGTTGGAGGTACTCGACCAACTTCATAGTGTATCAGTCTTGGGCATTGACTTAGAAAGTCTCAAACCCCTTCTTGCTACCACACCCATCTTCACCCTCACCCTTGCGTAATATCTGAAGATATTGAATAACCTTTGTACCAGTCCTTGTATGCCTCAACGCAATAAACAAATAACCAACGCTCAGCCTCCAGCCCGGTTAGGTCTTATCCTTGCGTTTTATGCCTTTATTGCGATCGGTATGGCAGAAGGTGGGTTGGGTGTGCTGCTGCCCTCAATCATGCAAACCTTCGATCTCACTGCGGCAACAGTTACACTGCTGTTTCTCAGTCAGATTACAGGGTATCTTGTGGCTGCCTTTACCAGCAGTCTGCTGAGCAATCACATAGGGTTGGCTCGTGTGTTACTGCTTGCCTCCACTCTCTTAACAGGTGCCTTGATGATTTACGCCAGTGCGCCACTCTGGGTAGTTATGGTTGTGACTGGTACAGTCTTGGGGCTGGGAATTGGTTTGATTGATGCGGGTATCAACACCTATATCGTCAACGATTCACGTCATGCCCACTTTATGGGAATGCTGCACGGCTTCTATGGCACAGGGGCATTACTCGGCCCTGCGATCGCAACAACTCTGTTGGGGATGCATCTGCCTTGGCGCATGGTGTATCTCGTGTTTGCGGGCGTTGTCTTTCTGCTAGTGGCGGGGATGGTTTGGGCGATCGCGACAGATTACAAGCCCCTTACTCAGCAGGTGAAAGTATCTGGTGGAGATGCTAGGGCAAATCTCCATACTACGCTCCGCACGCCTGCTGTATTAGTATCAGGTCTGCTGTTGCTGGTTTATGCCGGGACTGAGGTTTCAATCGGCAACTGGGCGTATAGTGTCCAGACTATCAGCCGGAAAACACCGGAAATGGTGGCAGGCTACAGCATCACTGCCTACTGGATGGGACTGACAATTGGACGGATGGGAATGGGATACGGCATCAAACGCCTGGGAACTGTCCGTATGCTCGACTTGTCGTTGATTTTGCTGGCGATCGGACTACTAACTTGGTGGTTACTGCCCGATCAGGTGTTGAGCCTGCCTATAATGGGACTCGCACTAGCTGCCATTTATCCCACCACAATGTTGCTCGTGCCACAACGGGTTGCCGCGCCCCTAGTTCCAGCCGCGATCGGCTTTCTCAGCAGTCTCGCCAGTTTGGGCGCAGCCAGCATTCCAACGAGCATCGGTTTTCTGGCTGACTGGGTTAGTTTGGAAATTATTCCAATTCTGATGTTGCCACTGGCAGCATTGATGATGCTGCTACACCGCTGGCTGGCATGGCATATATCGAGCAACGTAAAGCAATCTGAAACCACAGGATAAGTGAACTTCTCTATGGTTAGGACGGAAGCTCATTATTGTGTGTTTGACGATACCTTCCCATCATTTAAGCTGCATTAGCTCTTAGATAACAGATCAATCGACTCGATCTGCTCTCTCGATTACGTTGGCATCAATTGCTGGATGCGCTGTGGCTCCTCTCCCAGCCAATCTAGATTCTGGGCAGTGCTGTCGAAAATTGATGAGGTTTTGAATGGCTCAAACTCGCCGCGTGATGCGGCTTCTGCTGTTTTTGCTAAGAGCGATCGCACTTGCTCGTCATTCATTGGCTGAAATGTCCGCATCGCTTCAAACGCTTGATCGAGAATCTCCATGCTGTCAATTCCGGTAATCAGAACCGATGTGGGTAGATTCAGGGCATAGTGCAGACACTCAATTGGCGTTACCGTATTTGACCGTAACAGAATCCCGTTTGCCATGCTTTTCATGCCAAGAATGCCGATGTCCTGTTTAACCAGTTCTGGCACAACCTGCTTCGCAAAGCTTCGATAGTGTGCATCCATCACATTCAGCGGCAACTGAGCCGCATCAAATTTAAACCCATAACTGGCTGCAACTTCCAGCATATGCAGATGAATCTGGGGGTCTTTGTGTCCGGTGAAGCCAATATATCGGAGTTTGCCAGCTTCCCGCGCCTCAATTAAGGCGGCATTTGCCCCTTCTGGATCGAAAACTCGATGCGGGTCCTCGAACCGGAGGATTTCGTGGTGCTGGACCAGATCGATGCAATCAACTTGCAGGCGTTGCAGTGATTCATCTAGCTGTCTTGTGGCTTCTTTCTTGGAGCGACCGTCAATTTTCGTCATCAGGAATACTTTGTCTCGGTAGCCATCGCGGAGAGCTTTCCCCATGCGAATCTCGCTGGCTCCACCGTTGTAATCCCAACTGTTATCCATAAAGGTGATGCCACGGTCGATCGCAGTGCGAACAATCCGGATACCCAGTTGCTCATCAACATACTTCAATCCGATGTGCCAACCACCCAATCCGATCGCGGAAACTTTCTCTCCTGTACTACCGAGAGTTCGGTATACCATTTCTGAGTTTGACGCACTTTCTGACATCTTCCCTCCTTGTCTGCCAGCTATTGCTTAAGTGCATATAGCTATGAGCAAATTCAAACGCAAGGAAAAGTTCACAACATCTTGCTAGAGACACACTAGAACTGACTGTTGGCAATTTGGGAGATATGAGGCAGATGGTTGAGTTGATGCGTTACGCGATCGCTCATACGACCGCGCATATAGGGGTCGAGGGACAGGTATATCGTGCGGTTGAGAACTTCGCCTTCCCCTGGTTCTGGGATTGGGGTTTCGACCAAGGCGAAATCGCTCTCTTTGGGTTCCCCAACTGGGCGGCTTTTGAGTAAGATTTGTTGGTTAGTTGAATTAGGCATTGATAATTCCTATTTCTTCCCATGCGTTGAGCATCGATTAGTGCTGTACCAGGCTGGACAATCATCCCAACAAGCCTACTAATGATTGGAGTCGTAGCTCGCTAGATTAACATCTTTCTTCAGACATAATTAGAGAGCGTTACCAAATGTGATTTGCAATATATTCAATTCGCCTGCTTCAATGATTGAGATGAAGTCTTCATGATATCCATCTAACAATAACATCGGACAGAAATTGGCTAAAATTGAATAGAAATGTAGTTTGTGATTAGTGATGACAGATAACTCTTCAAACTCTCAGATTAAAGATAAACCTAGAATTTGCGCCATCGATCTAGATCAAGAAATCATTGAAGCGCTACAAGATAAAGGATTGCAATGTTTTAGTGGTACTTTAGGTTCCACGGTAAAAGTACCAAATTCAGGCAGAGATCCTAGCCATCCAGTCTTACCAAATTTTTATTTCCCACATAATCTCCATGAATATGACATTTTAATTGTGGATTTGCAAGAGCCTGAACCAATTGAATATAAGGAGATTGAACACACGAGAATATCATCAAAAGGGAGTGAAAAATTTATTTTACTCAGCAGCTATCCCGAAACAATTTTTGACCCACGACCCTTCTCTGCAAACATTCTTGGAAATAGGCTGCAAGAAGATTTTTTAAAAAAAGAAACATTAGTCATCGTACTTTCTGGCCCACAGGAAATAATCGAATACCACTCGGCACTGATAACACGTCGTCGCGGCTATCAGGAGCTGAAATCTGTGAATCATTCCCTTTATAAGTTTATTCCATATTCTAAATTAGTCCGCAATAAGGCAGGTCATAATATCGTTTCCTCTAATAGAGGTGGAGACATAGAAAATCTCATTTGTAAATATCTTAAAAATTTTACATATTTAGCTGTTTTTCAACATCCAACAATATGGTTGCAAGATGAAAGAAAGACTGTTCAAAACAATGATTTCCTGCCTTTATTAGTTAACTCAGATAATGAAATTGTCGGATTTGCAGATTTTTCATCTCAGCCAACAGCAATTTTTGTTTTTCCTCAAGTAGTTAACCAAAAGAAAGAGTTTTTGCTTGATCTTATCAATGAAACTCTACCTGGGATGCAGGGCTATTTCATTCTAATCGAGTAGTTGATATGGTATTGAAGTCATCTCACGATACTGCCAACCACCAATGTCTCAATTGGCTATTGTCGAAGCATTTGCCGACCTACCCG
>NZ_JACJPF010000003.1 GCF_014695915.1 Trichocoleus sp. FACHB-40 | reverse complement strand
GATTGCACAGGAATAGCAGAAGTGATCAAGATTGTGAGTGGTAAAAGATGTTGGGTTTCCTAGGCGTCAACCTAACCTACCAAATCAGCAATCGCACTGGTTTGGCGATCCCTTCGTCCACGGTGAGCCAGCGCAGCTAACGCTGCTACAGCTCGATGTCTGCCCAAATCGCAGCATGGTCTGATGCAGCGTGAACTGCTTTAGTCATTTCTTCGTAATGAGGGAAAAGAGTTCCGTTCGTACCTCCCCACACGCCCTTTCGGAAGATACCACCGCCTTTAACGCGATCAAACAGCGCGGGCGAAAGAAGCAGATAGTCAATTTTGTTTGATGCCGTGCCGTTAGCGTAAGTGCCCGGACGACCATCACTGAAGAAAGACGAGTGGGTGGTAATGTCCCGAAGGTCTGACCCATCCGCAAGCAGCGGCTTCAAAGGCTCGCTCGCTGGGGTGTCGTTCAAGTCTCCCGCTATGACAATCAACTCAATCCCTTCATTTCTTCGTTGGTCATAGATTTCCCGTACTCGCTGCGCCTGCGCCCGCCGCTTCGCATTCGACGAGGCTTGTGTGCCGAACCCCTTACTCTTGAAGTGGTTGATCATGACTAGTAAGCTCGTGTTACCGCTGACCTGGACAGTGAACTCTGGGCAGTCACGGCTAAAGATAGGAAGATCGTCTTGCATATCATTTATATGGCTGATCATCGACTCAATTTGAAATCCAGGCTTTGTCAGGATTCCCACGTCGATCCCCCGCTCGTCGTTGCCGTCGATGAGCATGGTTTGACTGTAATTAGCCTCTATCGGCTTTAGGAGTTGCTCATTGAAGCGGCTCAAGGCAATCCGATTCTCCGCTTCAACGACCGCGAGGATATCAGCATTGACATCCTGAATCACACGCGCCGTCATTTTCATCGCTACTTCATTGACAGACTCGGTCTTGAGTTCTACCCAACCGACCCAATCGTCGCAACCTTCGGCAACAACTTCGGGTGAACCTTTCCGGGGTCTTTTCAGGAGTCGTCCACGGTTCTGTCGTAGGATTGCATATTTAGAATCGTCACTTTTATCCAGCCCAAGCCGCTCAACGGATTCGAGGATGGCAGACTTTTTGGCGGCGGTGTACTTAGGCTCTAGCAATAGGTTATTCAATCGGCTGTACTCGGTGAGTAGAGGCTTCCCCTCGTCCCAATTTTCCAGATTCATAGCCCGGACACGGGAGAACAGATTTTCAACATTGAATGCAGCAATACGCATACTGTGCAGCTCCAGCTTATAAATGCGTTGTCTCCTAAGGTAATGGCATCACCTGTACCGCCTAATCTATGATTGGACAACCTCTGGTTGTGTAACACTCTTATCTGGGCGGTTATTTGAATTGTGTCTATAACTGACAAACAGAGTTGGGAGGTAAATAGGATTAGGTATCAGGTGTTAGGTGTCAGACAGCAAATACGGAAGGAGACTTTCGCGCCTCACCATTGCGTCAAACTATAAGACTCGATACCCTGTGAATAATGGTTGTCTTCCTCTATCTTTATTTCTACGTTATAGTCGAAGACGGATTCGCCCAAACTAGAGTGCAATTTAGCATGAGCGAACCCGGTAAAGCACATGATTAATCGTTGAAACCAGCAGGATCGATTTCTCCAAGAGTGCAACCTGCCGGAACTGTTTTACCTGACTGAAGGAGACCTTCAATTGGAGTGTCGGGCTGAATGTTACCTTTAAGGTTAACCTGTAGCTCTACCACCATATTGTTTTGAGCTTCGTCAATATCTCTTTGACACTGAACTTGAACCTTGCTTCCTGCTCCATTATTAAACGCTACATCGAACTGATTGCGGATCTCGTTAGAGGAGACGGAATTACCAATATTTCTAACGAACAGCTCACGGACTGAAGAGTTATTCACTTGGTCTAACAAAGCGATCGATTCTTGGTAGTATTCTTCCGGTGAGTCGCTATAGCAAGTTCCGTGTTTGTACCATTCATGTAGATGTAGATCCGAAGCAAATCCTGGCATCTTGGCGGCTAGTGCATTGCGCGTTTCCGCAGATAAATCGATCGGTGGCAACTGTGACCATTGCTTATCTTTGTCAAGACTTATGATATTGTCACTAACATTACAATAGATATTTTGGCGCGGCTGGGGCCATAAACCGTGTAGAACTAAGTTTGTGGCATCAAACCGTTGTGCCGTTTGGCTCTGGCATTCGGGCTTATTTGGCTTTGTTTCACAAAAAGAGGGTTGCCAGCTAAGGGCAAGTAAATAATCCTGATTAACTGGATTAACTGGAGTAGAAGAACCTAAAAGTTGCCCGCACTGCACAGACACCCAGCGCGATGGGGGTTCAGCTCCCTCAATCCTAAGTAAGTAATGAGAAGCGTTATCTCGGTTTTTACCAATGACTGGATATGTCTCTTGGGGGGTGAGCCGAATATCTCCTGAGTTAGTTCCACGTCTGATTGACTCAAGTGCCTCGCAAGCTTGCCCAGCAACAAATTGATCGTTGAATGTGATCAAGGCATATGCTGGTCTAGACCATAGAGTTAAACAGAGACATAAAGAAATTGCAAGCAACAAACATTTTTTCAGTGTTGACATTGATATTTCATTCCTATTAAGGATAGCTGTCGATACAGCGCAGTATCTTCTTCAATCCATATAAATATGGTTCCGGAGAGTTGAACTCATTGTAGGAAAATCGCAAACGTTTTCTGGACATAACTAACCCTTTTGCAAAGAGGATGGGTGTTGTGATCGCACTCCGCGCACACTTTGTGATAGCAACACCCATCCGTCTCTAAAATTAGCTCTACTCCCCCTCATTTGATGAATCCTACCGAGCCAGCGCTGGGTCAAACGCGATCGCACCATTAAGCAATGCTCCTTCTTCTTCTTCGCTAGTAGGGAGCCGGATACGGGACGAGATGCGCTCCGATTCGGTTATGTGGGGCATGTTAGATCGAATTGCCAACTCATCGGCTGGAGTAGTTTAAGTCAACGGCAGGGTTTTAGAAGCATCAGAACTCAAGGCAAGAGCGCTTCTAGAGGGTGTACCCTATTTACTCATCAGCTCAATTAATTCATTGACTACGGATTCTGGATTTTTTTCGCACAGTTTGGCATCAAATCGGTAAACTCGAATGCCGCTATGTTCAAAGAGTCTTTCTCTTTCGTGTTCCTTGGCCCG
>NZ_JACJPF010000029.1 GCF_014695915.1 Trichocoleus sp. FACHB-40 | reverse complement strand
TGGTGCGGCAAAAGTTTCTTTTAACCTCCGAGGCTCTGGCATAAAACCTAGTAAGGCAAGCTGGTACCGGGGAGCTGGTACACCAGTTGCCAAGGTTACTGCTTGGAATACTCGATATATTCAGTATGCTGAGGCGGATACTGACGCTAAGATTACTCACCGCAGTATTCCTCTGTGCATCAAGACTGGAGAGTTTGATGCTGGTGACATAGCAAACGCTTTCAGTAGCATTTTTGATGGTACTAACAAAACAACTCTATTAGGAGCCGCAAATGGACGCGCTCAGTTTACCCTCGAACGATCACCGTCTTCTGTTCAGTCTTGATAACTTCTTAGCGACTCCTGCCATAGATAATGGCGACCCGGAGGATTGGCATAATCAGATCGATCTCATGATTCAGCGGGAATTTGCCCGCCGTAATTTTGTTGATGGAGCGCTCAGCCCCGATGATTTCATGGAGGCGCTATTTCAGTATGGAGTAGATCCCATTCATGCGGCTGAGGCTTGGGAAGAGGGCCGCAGGTTCATGTAATGCCGCAACCTATCTTAGATTTAGGCAACACGGCGAACTGGGAGCAGGTTTGGGCTGGTACTGTTGAAGCGCCAATAATCACCAGCTCTTACTACCCTATACCTGAAAAGTATGTTCCTCTTCTACTGCAAAAGCACATCTTAGCGGTATCGGTTTCATCTGAAAATGTCCCCGCTCACTGGCGTTTCGCAGGGTTTCTGAATCAGCGAGTTAGATTAGGATTGCTTGCTGGAGGAAGCCAAGATACGGACGTTATCGCTAATCGTAAGCTCTGGCTTAATCGAAATACATTACTTATTTTCCCCAAGCTAACTCCAGAATATTCTCTATCGTTTAACATTCCTTACTGGTTTTCTAACATGAGTTTTGGCGTGTACCAGTACATCGGGGTTGATAGCGACACGCTGGACGTACAGCTAAACCGTATTGAGCAAAAGATAGATTCTCTATGATGAATAGCGATAATACTCCTGTAGCAGTTGGACAAATTAGAGAGAGTAATGCCGGGGTTACTTTTGAAGTATTGGCAATCAATTCTAAGGGTATTGCTATTTGTCAGACTTTGAGCGAGCAAGAGAAGTGGACTTCATCTATTAACTTTCTAAACGCCGCTAGTAAGTTTGTGTGTGATGCCGATGGAAAGCAATAAGGCTGATTGCCCTACAGATTGCCCCAACCGAACTAAAACTGCGGTAGGTCGAGGGTATTCAATCTTAGCTCTTGCGGCAACTATTCCATCAATTCTCATTGTCACTTGTTTGTTTTCACTAAGAATTGATTATCAATGCAAGCAGGATGTTTGTATCAGCAAACTAGAGTGGCAGGGTTGGCAGGGGGTGCCGTTGGAAGCGATCGCATCCGCATTGGGAACCGGGTTGGCAATCTACGCAACGCGGGACACGCTGGCTGAGAAAATTGGCAATCTATTGAAATAATTTAAAAAATGTGTTTTCAATCGTAGGGGATTGGATCTATGAAATCCGACGATGGATCAACAGACTCACTGGCAGAGGAACTCAACGCCGAACCCCCCTCATCCTTGAGCGACAATTCTTGCCAGCCTGCGCGATTATCCGCCTGGAAAGAGATACCATCGGAAGCGTCGATACCTGGCGCATCGTTCCAAGACAAGGGTCGCATGACTTTTTGGTTGCCATTGATTCATTCCGAAAAATTAAATCCGAAATCAGTAAAAAAACAAAGCTTCGTAGTAAGAAACCTGGGGTTAAGACATGGCATCACACACTTACCCCTGAAGCTAAACAACTTTTGCTATGGAAGCCACCCAAGACGAACGCGACGCATCTCTTCTGGGTTGAGAAAGTTTCGCGCATTCCTCTTGACGGCCATATCAAAATGCAATGTGTGGGGATTTGGGCGTTTGACCTTGAGGGGTTTTCGCCAGCTTGGGCGGGGTATGACCGCTATCCTCAAGCAATTGTCAGGAGGGCGGTAAAGACGATCGCAATTTTGCCGGAGCCTAAATTTTCTATAAACGTAGCCGACGCGGATTGCTGGCTACAGGCTGTGAGCGATGCAGCCAAAGCATTTTTGGGACAGCTTCACCATATTTGATGTCTTATGACTTCATCAATTGCTCAATACACTTCCTGCTCAACGGCAGGTGTTCGTGCTTTGGATTATCAGCTAATCCACCAAATTAACCGGATTGCACCAGGACTGTTAGTAGATTTTTCGCATTTAAACGTTGTTTGTGGCGCGGGGTGCCACCCATTCTTACAAGCCCCGGCTGTGGAAGCTCTAGAAAAAGCGATCGCTATTCGTCGTAAGAAAATGGTTGTTAATTCTGCATACAGGACGCTGGCACAACAAGCGGTACTTTATACCCATTACAAACATCGGCGGTGTGGAATCAGTGTTGCAGCTCTGCCAGGACGGTCTAACCACAACACCGGGTTAGCTTTAGATATTGAGGATGCTCAAGGATGGAAGCCTTATTTGGAGCGCTATGGATGGGACTGGATCGGCTCTTTTGACCCCATGCACTTTGATTTTGAGGGCGCAGGTTGCAAGAATTTAGCATGGTTATCAATCAAAGCTTTCCAACAGCTCTGGAACTACAACCATCCAGAGCGGCGAATTATTGAGGATGGAGAGTGGGGAAAGCAAACCGAAATAGCACTTTTATCT
>NZ_JACJPF010000028.1 GCF_014695915.1 Trichocoleus sp. FACHB-40 | reverse complement strand
GGTCTTGCGGCTAACTTGGAAAACCTTTGTTAGTTCTTCGACTTTTACCCCTTGATTGGCTAAAATTATACAATGCGCTCTTTGACGCACCTGATGATGTCGGCTTTGGTGATAAATTCGCTCCAGTAATTTAGCTGAAAGGGAATTTACTTCTCGAAGGAATATCATCTTTAACATGAATTAATACATAACTTCTTAATCTTAATGTATTTTATTACTTATTTGTGTAATTAATTATGTCCAAGTACTTATCCGTATTTACTACCCCTCAAGCTATCCTTGACAGCCTAGTAGCTTGGTCAATCACCTTTTTCGTCGGTTGTTCAACGAACTGTCGTCCGCAGTCCTGGCATTTGAACCGTTGTTTACCGTTGTGGATACGACCATTCTTGACAGTTTGAGCAGACGCACAAATCGGGCAGGCAGGCATGAGTGGAAAACCTTAGCAAGAATTTCTACTCTTCTATCATTACATTTTGGGCACTACCATTAAACTAAATGCTGCCTGCATTCTACCAAAACTGCTTCCAAAATATCCTGACACCCACGCAGTACAAAATGCTGCAAATCCTAGTTATGCTGTTGCAATTTCATAAAACTGTAACCCTAGAAAAACTAGGGACGTTGTTCCCGCAACCAATAAGATTTGAAAGTCGCTGTCGGAGCATTCAACGATTCTTATCCTCACCACAACTAAGCGTTAAATTACTGTGGTTCCCTCTGTTGAAGCGGTGGGTGAAAATCAGCCAGTTAAAAAAAGAGAAAAGACTAATATTTGCGATAGACAGAACTCAGTGGCGTGAGCAAAACTTCTTCATTATCAGTTTAATTGAAGACCGCAGAGCCATACCCATTTACTGGATATCATTACCTCTCACGAGGCTGTAGCAATCTCCGAGAACAAAAAGAATTGATTCGCCCAGGAATCCAGGTGTTTAAAGGATGCAGAATTTTGGTGTTAGCAGACCGTGAATTTCATAGCGTTAAGCTGGCTAATTGGTTAGATAGCAAGGGTATAGACTTTGTTTTACGCCAAAGACAAGCAACTTATATCCAGCCAGAGAATCACCTCTAGCAACGACTTCAATCTTTAGGACTTAAACCGGGAATATCCTTCTTTATGGAGGATATTCAAGCCACAAAGCAAAAAGGTTTTGGCAAGTTTAATTTAGTGGGATATTACCCCCGAAAATATCGAGGCAAAGTCGAACCCTCCGGTTGGTATCTCTTGACCAACCTGAAGAGCTTTGATACTGCAATCAGAGCTTTTAAATGTCTCAGTGGCATAGAAGCTATGTTTAAAGATTGTAAAACGGGGGGTTATAACTTGGAATCAGCTCAGACCACAGGCCAACGTTTAATCGCCTTAATTTTACTCCTGGCTATTGCCTACACCTGTGCGGTTTTAGCAGGCCGCCGTTCCCGAACTATGGGTTTACAAAAATACCTGGGTCGCCTTCAACAATTAAAGCGAATTCCCCGTCGTCATAGTACGTGTTGGATTGGATTATATGGTCATTTATGGATTGGTGCTATGGAGTTTTGGTCAGAATTAGCAGTAGCACTCATGGCTCTCAATCCTCATAAACTTCCCTATTTTCACAAATATCTACGTGCTATGACACTTATCCAGTCTGCTTTATAGGCTTCTTGTCACCCCTTCAGAGGAATCTATTGATCATTTTTAAAGACTATCCTGAAGAGAATAATATTGATGAAAAAGCCGGTCGAGCCTATGCAAACTTATTATTAACAGATGAAGGGCAAAATCTGATTGAAAAAGCTGGATTTGTCCGAATTAGATTTGGTGATAATGCCTGTATGCCGCATTAGGAAGGCTATCACTTCCTTTATTTGGGCGAAAAAACCGTGACTATATTCTTTCTATTTATAATCGGGATGATTTTGACAAGGGTTTTCTAGCTACAAACAGGTAATTTTGGCATAGCCAAGAAAACGGATATGTCAAAATACCATCCAGAAAATCCCAAATCCATGCTAGGAGGCGGGAATTTCTAATAGCTTTTGGAAATACACCCCACATATTTCTCGGTAAAAAACCATAACGTTGAACTTCTATAACCTCAAATCCGGTTTCTTCACAGAGAGTTTCTATAGATTTGCGCGTATAACGGTATTGATGATGGAATTTGTTTGGAAATAGGGACGCGATCGCTTCAATTAGACTAAACTTATTTGGAAAATGGTAACAGATAAAAAAGCCGCCAGCCTGCAATACGCGAAGTATTTCTTTTAAGCTGGTAATTTCATTTCCTCCAGTCTCTCTAACGTGTTCTAAAACCCCTACAGACACAACTGCACTGAATTTATTATCTGAATATGGGATAGCTGTTGGTTCTTCCCAAATTCCTTTCTGAAAATCATAACCCAGGCTGTTTATGCTTTTTATAAGGCAAAAATCATCAAAAGAAAATCCTGAAGTTTTATAGCCAGATTTCACCAGAAAATAAGAAAAATGTCCGTTTCCACAACCCCAATCTAATACTTGACTTCCTTGGACAACATATTTTGAAAATATGCGATAGAGCAGACGATATTGATTTGCACTGATTAAGCTTCTAAATTGCCATAAACTATAATCAATATTCTGCTCTTGAATTTTGATTAGTTCATTAACTATTTCATTAAAGTTGGAATGACTCTCTTCAGTTTCTACAGTTTTTACCATTTCTACAGTTTGTTTCTACTCTATTTTTTTTATATTCGTTGGAATTGCATCTCATTATTTAATAAAGGCATTTTAGAATTCTAGCCTAATTTATAAAATAAATTTCCATAATAAACTATGAAAACGTTTACCGGATGTGGTAAAGAGCTTGAAAGAGAAGGAAGATACCTAAGATAACGTCGTATGCTGTTTTCACAAACGGAACAATTGAAGGCGTAGTGAGTGGTGTCCAACTAATCTAAAAAACTAAATACATAAGGAAATATTAGTAAATTCTTACCATAAATGCTAAATCGCTTTTTCAAAAAATTTTTTGACCAATCAGCGAGGAAACTTGCCCAACCGGAACGTGAGCCAATTAAGTAAAAATCCTCTACCCGAAGGCAGAGGATTTTATTTATTTACCTACAAATGCTAGCTTTAGCAAGATTAACCGAACTTACCAGCAGTTGAGGCAATGAGGAAGGCAGCGTAGGTGAGGACGTAGCCCACAGCGAAGTGAACTAGACCAACCAAACGACCTTGGACGATGGACATAGCAACGGGCTTGTCCTTCCAGCGAACCAGGTTCGCAAGAGGAGTGCGCTCGTGCGCCCAGACAAGGGTTTCGATCAACTCTTGCCAGTAACCACGCCAAGCGATCAGGAACATGAAGCCAGTAGCCCAAACCAGGTGTCCAAAGAGGAACATCCAGTCCCAAACCGCCAGGTTATTCATGCCGTAGGGGTTGTACCCGTTGATCAGCTGAGCGGAATATAGCCAGAGGTAGTCGCGCAGCCAGCCCATGAGGTAAGTAGAAGACTCATTGAACTGAGCTACGTTGCCTTGCCAAATACCCAAATGCTTCCAGTGCCAGTAGAAAGTTACCCAACCAAGGGTGTTTAGCATCCAGAACGCGGCGAGGTAGAAGGCATCCCATGCGGAAATGTCGCAGGTACCGCCCCGACCAGGGCCGTCACAAGGGAAGGCAAAGCCGAAGTCCTTTTTATCGGGCATCAACTTGGAGCCACGAGCATCCAACGCACCCTTGACCAAAATCAGGGTGGTGGTGTGTAGACCAAGAGCGAAAGCATGGTGAACCAAGAAATCGCCAGGGCCAATTGTCAAGAACAGGGAGTTAGTGCCGCTGTTGATGGCATCTAACCAGCCTGGTAAGTAAGTAGCACCCGCAGTTGTGGCAACGCTATCGGCATTGGACAGCAAAGTGTCGAAGCCGTAAAGCACCTTACCGTGGGAAGCCTGGATGAACTGGGCAAATACTGGCTCAATCAAGATTTGCTTTTCGGGAGTACCGAAGGCAACCACAACATCGTTGTGGACGTATAAGCCCAGGGTATGGAAGCCCAAGAACAGGGATACCCAGCTTAAGTGCGAGATGATCGCTTCTTTGTGCTGTAGTACCCGGTCAAGAACGTTACCTCGGTTTTGCTCAGGGTCGTAGTCCCGCACCCAGAAGATAGCTCCGTGAGCGAACGCACCGAGCATGAAGAAACCAGCGATGTACTGGTGGTGGGTGTAGAGCGCTGCCTGAGTTGTGAAGTCCTTAGCCATGAAGGCGTAGGGAGGCATCGCATACATATGCTGCGCCACCAGGGAAAGAGCAGTCCCTAGCGCTGCCAGGTGGATTCCCAACTGGAAGTGTAGAGAGTTGTTATAGGTGTCGTACAGACCTTGGTGAGGCAAGTTGAATTGCCCTTCAGTTTTGGTGCCAAAGAAGTTTTTGGCGTTCAGCATATCTTTGATGCTGTGACCAATTCCGAAGTTTGTCCGGTACTGGTGACCGGCGATGATGAAGATAACAGCGATCGCTAGGTGGTGATGAGCCATATCCGTCAGCCACAGCGATTCTGTCTGAGGATGGAAGCCACCCAAGAATGTCAGAATTGCTGTTCCAGCACCTTGTGCAGTTCCGAAAATCTGCCCTGGGGTATCTGGGTTCTCAGCGTACACACCCCAATTTCCGGTGAAGAAGGGGCCTAAGCCTGCTGGGTGAGGTAGCGTGGTTAGGAAGTTATCCCAACCTACGTGCTGTCCACGAGATTCGGGGATAGCAACGTGAATCAAGTGACCTGCCCAAGCCAAAGAGCTAACTCCAAACAAACCTGCCAGGTGGTGGTTCAGCCGAGGCTCAGCACTCTTAAACCAGGACAGGCTGGGACGGAACTTAGGCTGTAGGTGCAGCCAGCCTGCGAACAGGAAGACCGCAGACAGCAAAATCAGGAATACTGCACCTTGGAATAGGTCATTATTCGTCCGCATCCCAATGGTGTACCACCAGTGGTAGACACCAGAGTAGGCAATGTTTACAGGAAAGTTCGCACCACCTTGGGTAAAAGCTTCTACTGCCGGTTGACCAAAGTGGGGGTCCCAAATCGCGTGAGCGATGGGACGGACATTTAGCGGATCTTTGATCCACTGCTCAAAGTTACCTTGCCAGGCGACGTGGAACAGGAGACTGGAAGCCCACAGGAAAATAATTGCCAGTTGACCGAAGTGGGTAGCAAAAATCTTTTGATAAAGATTTTCCTCCGTCATTCCATCATGGCTTTCAAAGTCGTGAGCCATTGCAATCCCGTACCAGATCCGACGTGTCGTCGGGTCCTGAGCGAGGTCTTGGCTAAATTTGGGAAATTTTGTCGCCATAGTATCCTCAATTATCGGTACAGAGTGCTGAGAACTAAGCAAGTTCTACTCATTACTCAGCACTCATTACTCAGTCCTGACTTATCCTATTGATAGGATTCGCGCCTCGAAGAACGCCCATATCGTGACGATTGCTCCCAGCAGGAAGTGAGCAACCCCCACAGCCCGACCCTGAATGATGCTCAGAGCGCGAGGCTGGATCGATGGGGCAACTTTTAGTTTATTGTGCGCCCAAACGATGGATTCAATCAGCTCCTGCCAGTAGCCACGACCACTGAACAAGAACATTAAGCTGAATGCCCAGACAAAGTGAGCGCCCAGGAACAGCAGACCATAAGCGGAGAGAGCTGATCCGTAGGATTGAATCACTTGAGCGGCTTGCGCCCACTGGAAGTCACGCAACCAGCCGTTGATCGTGATGGCACTCATCGCAAAGTTGCCACCAGTTATGTGATCCACCGTACCATCGGCGTTGACTGTTCCCCACACATCCGACTGCATTTTCCAGCTGAAGTGGTAAACCGCGATCGCAATCGTGTTGAACATCCAGAACAGACCCAGGTAAACGTGGTCCCAACCAGAAACCTGGCAGGTACCGCCACGACCAGGACCGTCGCACGGGAACCGGAAGCCGAGATTCATCTTGTCTGGAATCAGACGAGAGCTACGAGCAAACAGGAAGCCCTTCAGCAGAATCAGCACTGTAACGTGAATTTGGAAGGCGTGAATATGGTGGATCATGAAATCCGCCGTACCCAGCGCAAGTGGCATCATCGCTACCTTGCCACCTACAGCCATAATCCCGCCGCCGAAGGCATAGCTAACTGGCTCAAGCTGGTTGGGAGCGGTAGCGCCGGGAGCCAGAGTGTGCAGGTTTTGCACCCACTGAGCAAATACCGGTTGCAGCTGAATTGCTGTATCCGAGAACATATCTTGGGGACGACCCAAGGCACTCATCGTGTCATTGTGAATGTACAAACCGAAGCTGTGTAAGCCCAGGAAAATACATACCCAGTTGAGGTGAGAGATGATTGCATCCCGGTGACGAATCACCCGATCCAGCAAGTTGTTTTGGTTCACAACCGGATCGTAATCCCGCACCATGAAAATGGTAGCGTGAGCTGCTCCACCAACGATACAGAATGCCCCAATCCACATATGGTGGGTGAATATGGACAACTGCGTCGCGTAGTCAGTGGCGAGGTACGGATACGGAGGCATCGCGTACATATGGTGCGCCACAATAATGGTCACAGAACCCAGCATAGCTAGGTTGATACCCAACTGAGCGTGCCAGGACGTTGTGAGGTTTTCATAGAGACCTTTATGACCATCACCTGTGAAGGGGCCTTTGTGGTTCTCTAGGATTTCCTTAATGCTGTGACCAATTCCCCAGTTGGTGCGGTACATATGACCGGCGATGATGAACAGCACCGCCAAAGCCAAGTGATGGTGGGCTGTATCTGTCAGCCATAAGCCGCCAGTGACTGGGTTTAAGCCACCTTTGAAGGTGAGGAAGTCAGCATACTGACCCCAATTCAAAGTCCAGAACGGCGTTAACCCTTGGTTAAAGCTGGGATACAGCTGCGCCATCAAGTCACGGTTCAAAATGAACTCTTGGGGCAGGGGGATATCTTTGATAGCCACTCCCGCATCCAGCAGCTTGTTGGTGGGTAGGGCCACGTGAATTTGGTGACCTGCCCAAGACAAGCATCCCAGACCTAGCAATCCTGCTAGGTGGTGGTTCAGCATCGACTCCACGTTCTGGAACCATTCCAGTTTAGGAGCACGCTTGTGATAGTGGAACCAGCCAGCAAACAGCATCAGAGCGGCTGCTACCAAGCCACCAATGGCAGTGCAGTAAAGCTGGAATGTGTTTGTAAAGCCAGCCGCCCGCCAAACCTGGAACAAGCCGGATGTAATTTGAATTCCGTGGAAGCCACCGCCCACATCGGCATTCAAAATATCTTGACCTACTATTGGCCAGACAACTTGAGCGCTAGGCCTGATTCCAAGGGGATTGGCTAGCCAAGCTTCGTAGTTAGAAAAGCGAGCGCCATGAAATTCCATACCGCTTAGCCAGATGAAGACAATGGCTAAGTGACCAAAGTGCGCCGCAAAGATTTTCCGAGATACGTCTTCTAAGTCACTTGTATGACTATCGAAATCGTGGGCGAGAGCGTGAAGGTTCCAAATCCAGGTGGTGGTTTTTGGCCCTCTAGCAAGGGTGCGGTCAAAATGACCGGGCTGCGACCACTTCTCAAAAGAAGTTGGTACCGGGTCTTTATCAACTACTACCCTTACCTTTTGCTCCCGCTCCGGAGGACTGATTGTCATGAGGACTCTCCTCTCTTTAGACAAGGAACGAGAACTGTCCCATTCAACAAAGTTGATTTTAATGGGGGCAGGAAAGCTGGCTGGGAAGAACCACTTTCCCCGAATTATGTAATGCCCGTTTTAAAGGGTTCACTACAGAGGGAAGGATTCAAAACCACACCCTCTATCTTGTAGATGATAGGTCTTGAATTACAGCCTATTCCGATGGACTTAACAATAATTCAAATTTGGTCAATCGTTTATGCAACTTAGCTTGCACCTCCATAATCAGGGGTACAAAGTCAAGAGGCGTTAAATTTAGTTTACAAAACTAAATTATCAGCTCATTTAAAGCTGGTATTTTTTTCCTTACCATCTACGGAAATTCCCTAGATTTCGGCGGTCAGATTCATGCTTTTGGGCTATATTTCCCTATGGGCAGCTGTCGCGCAAAGAGTAGGAGTGAGTGTTGGGCATGAATCGCCAGTGGAAACCCGTAAGAGTGCTAGTTTCATTTCTGATGGCAGCAGTATTGGTGGGAAGTTTAGCGGGGTGTGGCAAAGCCTCCCCGAAACCGTCAGATCCTGCCTCCAAAGGCATATCTTCCCTAGCCTCTGGGGCAGTCTCAGAAGTGTCACCGCCAGAAGTCATTCAACAGTTGCGTCCAGCCTTGGAAGCTTATCAGCCGCAAGTAAGTATTCTCAGCCCCCAGGCAGATGAAATTCTTCAAGACACCAAAGTTGAGGTAAGGCTCCAGGTTCAGGACTTGCCAATCTTCAAAAACCCTGACTTTGGTCTAGGCCCGCATCTGCACGTAATCCTTGACAACCAACCTTATGAGGCGGTTTACGACTTAAACAAACCCTTAGTTTTTGAAGATTTAGCTCCCGGAACTCATACCCTGCGAGTCTTTGCCTCCCGTCCTTGGCATGAGAGCTTCAAAAATGAAGGCGCTTACGCCCAAACTACCTTTCACCTGTTCACCAAGACAGCAGGCAACAACCCCGATCCTCAACAGCCACTGTTAACCTATAGCCGTCCTAAAGGCAGCTATGGGGCCGAGCCAATCATGCTCGATTTCTATCTGACCAACGCCCCCCTGCACCTAGTCGCGAAGGAAAATCCTGAAGACGACATTGCTGACTGGCGAGTACGTGTCACAGTGAATGGTCAAAGCTTTGTTCTAGACAGATGGCAACCGCTTTATCTCAACGGCTTTAACCAAGGGAAAAACTGGGTACAACTAGAGTTTCTGGATGAGAAGGGAAACCCAGTTAACAATGTGTTTAACAACACAGTCCGGCTGATAACCTACGATCCCAAAGGCAAAGATCCCCTTGACAAGATTGTGCGGGGCGAATTCTCAGCAGATCAAGTTCGGGGAATTGTAAACCCCAACTACACCGCTACGACACCAATACCAACGCCAACGCCGACACCGGAACCGTTACAAACTCCTAGCGTTGAAGAAACGCCTACGCCTCAGATAGAGGAAGAGATACCGACAGAACCGGAAGAAGTACAGCCAACAATACCAGCCGAACCTTTACCGACCCAGAGAAAACAGGTAGAAAAACCCAAAGGTGGCTTTTTCAATCGCTTCCGTGGTAAATCTGCCCCAGTTCCATCACCTACATTGCCAGAGGTGATGGAGTCGCCGACTCCGGAACCAGCACCACCAGAAATAATCCCGCTACCAGAGTTGTTACCAGAACCGGAAGTATCGCCGATTCCAACTCCAGAAGTAGAACTGATTCCCCCAATTGAAGCAGTACCGACCCAGACAAAACAGGTAGAAAAGCCTAAAGGCGGCTTCTTCAATCGCTTCCGGCGGCAACCTTCCCAGGAGGTGACACCTGCTCCTAGCTTGCCACCGACAGAGCCAGAAGTTATCGAAACGCCTTCTCCGGAACCCTTGGCACCAGAAACAGCTCCTGAACCAGAGCCAGGTGTTGTTACTCCTTCCCCCAGCTTGCCGCCAACGCTACCGGAGATAGTGCCATCACCAGCGCCTGAAGCAGTGACTACTGATTTGGTTGAGCCTCAGGCAGAGAGTTCACTAGATGCAGTACCTTCGACAACATCATCGGAAGCTAAACCCAAAGTGGATTTGAAGGGAGTCTTCCTGCCAAAAACTTCTCCAACCCCAACCCCAAGGATTATCCAAGCCCCAACTGAACCAGATATCCCCAGCAGCTTCTTCAAGAAATCAGCAACACCAGTAACACCAGAACCTTCTCCCGAAGCTGAGGAGATAGGAGAGGCTGAGTCAGGAGGTTGATAACCCTAGAAAAACTGGGTCAAAATCAGAGAATGCGATCGCATTCTCTGATTCTCTAAACCCTCCTGCCCTAAACCAGCGAAACTGTAACCAAATCTAGCTCAATGCCAAATTTCTCAGTAATGGTATCTATCACCTTTGCTTCTTCTGGTGTTGTCACGCCGTCTAACTGAGCAATTTTCTGGCATTGAGCCAGAAGCGGTACAGCAAAGTCACGGTTGATTTGATTGAGCAAAGTCTCTAATTGTGGCGGTGATTTAATATTGGATGCGATCGCTTCCAGTGAAGCCGCTTTGGGATCGCCTTGCGCGAGCAAGTTCCAGAAGATTCGGCTGAGTCATAACCAGTCGGCTTAACGTAAGGTTCTAAACTCAGGGTTCCCGAATTTTTACGATAGATTGACATTTTTCAGCCTTTTTTGCGCGATCGCACTCCCGGTATAAAGTAGTCAACCAAAGTTTCGCTAACGTAAAGGAGTGTAAAGTTATGCGATCGCGCCCACGAATAAAGCTATGACTCCCCGCGTTAGAGCGCCAGAGTTTCCCAAAAACAAAACCTGGCTAAACACCGACCGCCCTCTTTCTATCCAAGAGTTAAAAGGGCGAGTCGTAATACTTGACTTTTGGACATATTGCTGCATCAACTGCCTGCACGTCTTGCCAGATTTAAAATACCTCGAACAAAAATACAAAGACAGCCTCACAGTCATTGGCGTTCATTCTCCCAAATTTGAAAACGAGAAAGAAGCTGAAAACATCCGTCAGGCAATCCTGCGTTATGACATTGAGCATCCAGTCGTAGTTGACAGCAATTTTGCAATTTGGCGACACTATGCCGTCCGTGCATGGCCTACCTTGATGGTGATTGACCCGGAAAGCTACGTCATTGGCTATATGTCTGGGGAAGGAAATCGGGATGCTTTAGACCAGTTGATTTCGCAGCTAATTGAGCAACACAAAGAGCAGGGAACGATTAATTTTCATGAACTTAGCCCCATTTTGGAAAAACAGCGGCAACCCTTGGGGACACCCCTGGCTTTTCCCGGTAAAGTGTTAGCGGATGGCGATCGCTTATTCATCGCTGACTCCGGTCATCACCGCATCGTTGCCAGTACCATCGCAGGGGAAGTGCTATATATAATTGGCACTGGCAAACAAGGCTTAACCGACGGTTCCTTTACCGAAGCTCAGTTTTTCGCTCCTCAAGGCATGGCACTAGATACCGAGAATCAAATTCTCTATGTCGCCGACACCGAAAACCACGCCATACGTAGAGTTGACCTCAAAAATCAGCAAGTGCAAACTATTGCTGGTACTGGCGAGCAAAGCCATCAAATTCGCCCCCACAGTGGTGCTGGACTAGAAACTAAGTTAAATTCCCCTTGGGATTTAGAAAAAGTCGGAAATAGCCTATTTATCGCTATGGCTGGCCCTCACCAAATCTGGGAAATGCAGCTAGAAACTGGCACCGTCAGCACCTATGCAGGCACAGGTGCAGAATCATGCGTCGATGGAAATCTTGACGAATCTGCCTTTTCCCAACCCAGTGGCATCACTACAGATGACCAAGAATTATACATAGCCGACAGCGAAATTAGTTCAATTCGCGGTGTCGGACTAGGCAAACAAGCTCAGGTGCGAACTGTCTGCGGCAGCGGTGAGCTATTTGGATTTGGAGATGTTGATGGTGAAGGCTACGACGTGCGACTCCAGCATTGTCTGGGTGTTGAATATGCCCAAAATTCGCTTTGGGTAGCTGATACATACAACCACAAAATTAAGCGAGTTGACCCCAAAAGCGGCATTTGCGAAACTGTTTTGGGAGGCACGGCAGGATTTCAGGATGGTGAAGGCACCAGCGCACGATTTTCTGAGCCATCAGGACTAAGTGCCGTTGGTTCCAATCTATACATTGCGGATACTAATAACCATGCTATCCGTTGTGTCAATCTCGCCACGCTGAGTGTCACAACCATAAAGTTTCCAGGGTTGTGTGCGCCAGATGTCTGTATTCCCGCCGCTTATGAAAATTAAATTTCTCATTCCCTGGCTGGGCCAGGGAATGCTATTTTCGGAGGCAGAGCCTCTAGATTTACATTGCCAGCCAGAGACTGACAACGAGATAAACAAGAGAAAATTTATAAATCCACAGCGCCGAGTACCTGTAGCACTCTTTCAATGTTATCCAAATCACCAACAATCCTTCGCACAGGCTGAGGCCAGACCCGAACAAGGGTCGGTGTTGCAGAGATATGATTAGACTCCGCCTGCTCTGGGTGTTTGAAGATATCAATAACTTTCAAAGTGTAAGGATGACCAAGAGATTGCTCTAACAGCTGGTGCAAACTTTGGAGAGTCCGTTCAGTGGTTCCATTATGTCCGGAAACAAACAGGCGCAGGACATAGCCACGAGTCGGGACTGTAGGTAATGAAGGTTGGAAACCAGTTCGCTCCAAGCGCACGATCAAGTCGTGGTTTTCCCAAAGCTGGGGAAATTGGTCGCGATAAGTTTCTAGTACAATCGGGTCGCCTAATTCTGGGGGCCAAGGAGCAATCTGCCAATTTTGCCAATCGCCAGTCTGAAAAACCCCATTCAGTAATGCCTGATGTCGTCGCACTGGCGGATAGACTTCAGCCGCAACCTGCAATTCTTGGGTGTAAGGAGCAAACCAGCGATCGATTGTGGCAGTGTACGCTGGCACTAAAAAATGAGGAGGCTCCTGTAACCCCAGCATTTCTTGAAGTCCAGCACACAAATGCAGGTGCCAGTGGTTCTGCTTAGTCGAGTCAATACAATAAATTAAATCCCCCCCTGGTGTAAACAGGGCAATGCCTTTGAACAACTGGGGGATGTGTAGTTGGTATTGGGTCAAGGAAATGCGCCAAAAGAATAAAAATTAAAAATTAAAAATGGAAGAAACTCTTCTTTTTTAATTTTTAATTTTACATTTTTAATCGTTATACCCGTCCTCTGAGGAATTGAGCCATCTCGTTAGGAGTAGGCGACATTTCCAAGGCAGTTTCTTCAGTAATTCTACCTTCTTGATAGAGGTCGAGGAGCGCTCTATTCATAGTAATCATGCCGTCAAAACTGGAGGCAAGCATGATTCCGGTAATCTCTTCATACTTACCTTCCTTGATGTAATCTTTGATCGCCTCAGTATTGATCAGGATGTCGTGGAAAGCAGCACGTTTCCCATCGGTGGTTTTGCACAAACCTTGGGAAATGATGGATACAAGAGATTCAGCGATCGCTATCTTCATAGAATGCTGCTCCTCAGCTGAGTAAAGATTGAGAATACGCTCAATCGTTTTCACAGCGCTGTTGGTGTGTAGCGTTCCCATTACCAAGTGACCAGTTTGAGCCGCTTTGAGGGCAGTGTTAACCGTTTCTTTATCACGCATTTCCCCCACCAGAATCAAGTCGGGGTCTTCCCGCAACGCTGCTTTCAGTGCGTTGTCAAACTTCAAGGTGTTCAAACCGACTTCCCGGTGTTTAATTAGAGACTTGCGACTGGTATGAACAAATTCAATCGGGTCTTCAATGGTGATGATGTGCTTTGCCATTTCTTTATTGATGTAGTCAATCATGGCAGCCATCGTGGTAGATTTACCAGAACCTGTTGGCCCTGTCACCAAAATCAACCCTTTATGGTAATGACAAATATCTTTAAATACTTCTGGCAACCGTAGCTGCTCCATCGTCAAGATATTGTTCGGGATGAGTCGCATTACCATCGCCGGGCCGCGCATGGAACCAAATACGTTGATCCGCGCCCGCGAAAACTCGTACTGCGTCACACCGTCAAAGTCTAGACGTTCTTCAAATTCCCGAATCTGAGCATCACTCATTACTTCCCGCAACCAGCTCATAAAAGTTGCTTCATCGGTTAACGGATAATCCGTCGTTTCCATGTCGCCCCGCTTGCGGAAGCGCGGAACTTCAGATACACCTACGTGAATGTCGGAAATTCCATTTTCATGAGCCTTGACGACGATTTCCCGTAATGTTGGTTGTCCTGGACTAGGGCCTACAGGTTTTGCAGGTGTGCGAGTTACAACAGTTGGTGCAGCCGAGGAAGGCGGGGGAGCTGGTCGCCCCGAAGCTGGCATCCCAGGCGGCATCCCAGGTGGAACTTTCGGGGGAGCCGGAGGAGCTGCGACAGCGGTTCTTTGTGTCGAAGACATTTCCACAGTTTGCATTGGCTGCTGCTGAGTGGAACTGGTGGCAGCTGCATCCCTTGCTGGAGGTCGCATTCCCGGCGGTGGCGCAGGGGGTACGCGGGGTGGAGGGGGCGGTGACATGGGTGGACGCTGGGGTTCTGTCATCTTTCAAATACCGCTGTTAGAAAAATTACATCAATTAATAAAGCGCACTTTCATCCCGCGAAGACGTTTCCTCAAGGCAGCCCTCAGAGGCGATGCGGGGGTTTGGCGGCTGTTGTAGGAGTTTTAAGCGCTCCTATTGGTAGTTTTCCCAAAACTAGGGGCTGAGTAACATTCACCGGAAAAAATTCTTTCTTTTCCGGGGATTGTTCAATTTGGGATTTCGGATGGGAGGCTTTCTCCCAGTTACCTCCTCCCCAGTCCCTTTCATAGATGAGCTTAATTATGAGAATATTTCTTGAAAATCATAAGATATGTTAAGCAGAATGGTGTTGGATTGGTTGTATACAAGTTATATAGGCGATCGCGTCTTTTTAGCCTGCCTAGAAAATAAGCTGAAATCCTAACACTCTTGAAAACCTATATCTTTTGGGGGATGGTGGTTATAATTTGCGCTTTACAATGAGCCGAGGCTGAAAAATTCGCAGCCATAAATAATCTAAACTGAGTGTAAATTTTAGTAAAGATAAGCTCATCTTAAGAAAAGGATTAACTATACTAATTTTCACGTCTAGTCGAGTCCGCAAGGATCGATTAAAAGTCATTTTCTACATATAAATTCGTTGTTTGGGTATCAGGAGAAAAAATCATGCAACTGACTCAGAACCAAAGTTTGGGAAAAGGTTATTCATTATCTACGATCAAAAGCTTTTTGATCTGGACTTTTACTTTAACGGTTTGCTTACTGGTTGTAGGCTTCCCGTTGGTTGTCCTCATGGTTACGGTAGGCGCAATGCTGGCGATCGCTTTACAATCGGTACTGCCTGTGAGCGCTGTATTATTGGTGGCAGGATCTTTGATTGGAGCAAATGTTTTGGCAGTTGTCGCTGGTGCAGCATTGTTAACTCTCAAAGGAGTACATCCTCAAGAAGTGCGTTGGTTGCACTGGCTGCATGGTGAAGCAAATCCTCGCCACACTTCAGTGTATGCAGCTTGTCCACTAACTTGCGATCTAGATTCCTAACAACTGAATAAATTGTGAACGCTCATCTAAAGAAAGTGTGTTGTCTGCAACAGTTCAATGACCCGGCATCTGCCGGGTCTTTTCGTAGGAGAATCTTTATATAGGATTGGGAAAAGCGAACAACTTTGTATGCGTCCGAAGTGTGAAAAACCGCATCAAGTACCATATAAAGGAAGCGATCGCAATTCCTATTACTCGCAAATGACCTAAATTTCCATGCTCCCATCTCCTTTTTCGATTTGCATCACCCTGGGAACCCGTCCGGAAGCGATTAAACTGGCACCAGTTATCCAGCAGTTCCAGCGATCGCCCAATTTTAAAACTCAGGTAGTTTTGACTGGTCAGCATCGAGAAATGGTTCAACAGGTGATGCAGCTATTTGGACTGAGTGCTGATTGGAATCTAGAAATCATGCAACGTCAGCAAACTCTCACAGATATTACCTTTCGCAGTTTGCGGGGACTAGAAGCCATATTTGGACAGTTGCAGCCACAAATGGTAATAGTTCAAGGTGATACAACCACAGCTTTTGCAGCTACTTTGGCGGCATTTTACCAAAAAATCCCCGTAGGTCACGTAGAAGCAGGATTACGCACAGACGATCTATTTAATCCTTACCCAGAAGAAGCCAATCGACGGCTGATTTCCCAATTAACCCAGCTGCATTTTGCGCCAACATCACTGGCGGTGGAAAACCTGCAACGTTCTGGAGTGACGGGTGAAATTCACCAAACCGGAAATACAGTAATTGATGCTTTGCTGACGGTGGCGAAAAGTCAGCCAGAGTGCGACATTCCCGGTTTGGACTGGAATAAATACCGCGTACTTTTAGCAACAGTTCACCGCCGGGAGAACTGGGGGGAACCACTCCAAGGAATTGCAGAGGGATTTCTACATATATTAGATAAGTTTCCCGATACAGCTTTATTGTTACCCCTGCATCGAAACCCGACAGTGCGAGAACCGCTACAAGCACTTTTAGGAACCAACGAGAGAGTTTTTTTAACAGAACCTTTAGATTACGCCCAGCTTGTAGGCGCAATTCAACGCAGTTACTTGCTGTTAACAGATTCCGGGGGATTACAAGAGGAAGCACCGAGTTTAGGTAAACCAGTGCTAGTTTTACGGGAAACCACAGAAAGACCAGAAGCTGTAACAGCAGGTACAGCAAAATTGGTGGGAACCGACTCAAATCAAATTCTGGTTGCGGCGACCCAATTATTAAGTAACCCAGATGCCTATCAAAAGATGGCAACAGCGATTAATCCTTTTGGCGATGGACGTGCATCTGAGAAAATTTTGCAAATTGTAGAGAAATATTTCTCTAGCTGTTAAAAATCACTAAACTTCTAAGGATAGAGAGTGTCGCCAGTGGTGGAGTCAAAGACAAACAGCTGAGTCAGGTCGAGTTGGATGGTCAAGCGATCGCCCGGACGACCCCGCCAATCTGCACCCGCCTGAAAATTCACCACAACACTAGATTCCGGTAAACGCCCACGAACCAGAGTCTCCCTCCCCAAAGGTTCAACAACATGCACCTCAACAACTAACTGTCCATATTCCTTCTCTTCTAGGGACGTTTGCGTTTCAATCCAAATATGCTCCGGACGAATTCCCAAATCAAAAGTTTTCCCTTCAGGGAGTTTTAACTTATTGCGAAGCGCAAACGGACAAGGTAAAGATTCGTTGCCTATCTGAAAAACTTCACCCGTGTAGGTCGCGGATAAAATATTCATCGGCGGACTACCTAAAAACGTCGCCACCATCCGATTAGCAGGTCTGGCATAAATATTTTGAGGGTCGCCAATTTGCTGAATCCGACCTTGATTTAGCACTATAATTTGATCGGCTAAAGTCATCGCCTCTACCTGATCGTGGGTGACATAAATAGTAGTAATTCCCACTTTTTGATGTAGCTGCTTGAGTTCCGCCCGCGTATCATCTCGTAACTGAGCATCTAAATTAGAAAGTGGTTCATCTAAGAGAAATACTTGGGGTTGACGTGCGATCGCTCTCCCCAATGCTACTCGCTGCTGCTGTCCTCCAGAAAGTTGCTTAGGCTTGCGATCCAGAAGATGGGAAATATCAAGCGATCGCGCTACCGTTTCCACCCGTTCTCGAACCATTTTCTTCTCAAAAGAGCGCATCCTCAGACCAAAAGCCAGATTTTCCGCTACCGTCATGTGCGGGTAAAGCGCATAGTTTTGGAATACCATCGCCACATCCCTGGCCCTAGCGGGGACACCATTCATCAAAGTATCCCCAATGTAGAGATTACCGCCAGTGGCAGTTTCCAAACCAGCAATCGTTCGCAAAATCGTTGATTTACCGCAACCGGAAGGCCCCACCATCACCCAGAATTGTCCATCAGGCACCTCAAAGGTAATATTCTCAATGGCAGTGGTATTAGTAAATCTGCGCGTAATGCCTTGTAAGCGAACGTTTGCCATAGTTTTTAGCTATTAGTCATTAGTTATTAGTTTATACGTAGTTATTAGTGAAAATGCCTTACTGTAGGCGCTTCGCCTTCCCAAGGGTAGTCGCAGCTTTGTACGTGGAACATCAAAGCTAAAGCGCTGTGGGTATATATTTCTTAATTATTACTATTGCAAAGAAAGCGATCGCTTGCTCGAACTTTCGGGTTATTTCTCAGATAGTCCTGCACCCAATCACAACTGTGCAACAGGAGATTATCTAAATCCAGATTCCAGATACTCGCTGTTTGATCCTGACTAGCAGAAGCAAGTGCTTTACCATCAGGACTGAAACTGACGCTTGTAACGCGACCACTATGACCTTGAAGAGTTTTAATCAAAGTATCATCAAGTCGCCACAATTGTACTGTATTTTCCCAAGTAGTCGTCGCCAAAATTTGACCATCTGGACTAAAACTAAGGTGAGAAACGCTATCAGTATGCCCTTCTAAAGTTCGATACAAAGATCCATCCCGCCGCCAAAGTTTGACAGTGTTATCATAACTAGCTGACGCGATTAGCTGACCATTGGGACTAAACGTTACATCCAAGACCCAGCCATTATGCCCAGCCAGAGTTTGGATGTATTTGCCATCAGATGTCCAGAGTTTGATAGTATTATCATCGCTGGTAGTTGCCAGTGTATTACCATCCGGACTAAAGGCAACTGCATTAACGCGATCGCTATGTCCCTTCAAAGTTTTAATCAGCCTACCAGAAACATCCCAAAGTTTCACTGTCTTATCGCGAGAAGCAGACGCAAGGATCTTGCCATTAGGACTAAAAGCCACATCCAAAACCCAATTTTTATGTCCATTCTGCCCATTTAAAGTCAAAAGCAGCTTACCCGATATACTCCAAATTTTCACCGTTTTGTCGCGAGAAGCCGAAGCAATCAACTGGCCGTCTGGGCTAAAAGTAACACTAAGTACCCGGTCTTTATGCCCCACCAAAGTTCCGAGTAACAAGCCACTTTTGTCCCACAACTTTACCGTTTTATCTTGACTAGCAGAAGCCAAAGTCTGACCATCTGGGCTGAAACTAATGTCATGGACATGATCCTTATGTCCTTTTAAAATAATGCGCGACATATCGTTAAGTCGCCAGAATTTAACAGTTTTGTCGTAACTACCGGAAGCCAAAGTCTGACCATCTGACGACCAAGATACGCTGGTGACAGCATCGCTGTGTCCCTTAAGAATTCTGTAGGAACGGCTTTCAAACTTGGCCTTACTGTCACGCCGCCAAACTCTCACCGTATTATCATTACTGGCAGAAGCTAACTTCTGACTATCGGGACTAAAACTAACTGCAAACACCCAGTCAGTATGTCCTGCCAGCGTCTGAACCAGTTCGCCGCTTTTGTTCCAAAGTTTTATCGTTTTGTCATCGCTTGCTGAAGCCAAAAGCTGCCCATCCATGCTGAAATTCAGGCAAGTCACTTTGCCTTGATGTCCCCGCAAAATTTTGTCAGGCTGGTCTACCTTTGGCTTGGAAATATCCCAAAGGCTGATGATTTTGTCATAACTTGCCGTCGCTAACAGCTTCCCATCCGGGCTGAAAACAACGCTAGTAACTTTGCTGTTATGTTTTAAGGTCTTCAGCAACTGGCCAGTGCTGCGGTTCCAAAGCTTTACCGTTTTATCATCACTTGCTGAAACCAATATTTTACCGTCTGGGCTGAAGCTGACGTTATTAACCGGGCTACTATGTCCTTTAATTGTTCTAATTAAAGTGCCGTCTGTTTTCCACAGTTTTATCGTCTTGTCTAAACTGCCAGAAGCCAACGTTTTACCGTCTGGGCTGAAACTTACACTGGTGACACTATCAGTGTGTCCAATCAGGTTTCCCAAAGTTTTCAGTAGTTTGCCATCGCGTCGCCAGAGTTTTACAGTCTTATCTGTACTCGCTGAGGCAATTGTTTGTCCATCTGGGCTGAAACTCACACCCCAAACTATATCCCGATGTCCCTCCAAGCGATTGCGCTCTTGCACGCCATAGACTGCTCGCTGCATTGCTAACAAGACGCGCAGCTGAGTCGCTGGTTCTACACCCGTGGCATTTTTTAGGCGTTTACCTGCCCTCAACGCTTCAATTAAAGCATCAAATTCCTTGTAGGAAACAAAGAGTGTTTCGGAAGAGGCACTCAGGGCGCTAAGCTGAGCATTAGTTTGCGCGATCGCAGCCACTTTTCTTTGGGCTTCCGCTCGCCACGCAAATTGTCCAGCCAAAATTGCCAGAATTGCCATTATGATACCAGCGGCAATCGTCCCCAGTTGTTGTTTCTGAACTCGATTCAGTTTTTCCTCACTTCTGGCTAGCTGTGCTTTCAGGTTCAAATCGGATCTATGGCGAATCCGCTCGACCAAATAATCATGCACCAACTGATAGCGGGCTTCTGACTCATCCCAGACGACAAACACTAAACCAGAGCCGATCAGAATCTCTAAAATTAAATTTAGTTTCTTTTTCTTGACAGATAAAATAGTTGCGAATTCCTCTTGAGTCTTCAGCGGGCGGGTTCCTTTTTTATCTGTTAATAAAAACAAAATATCCCAAGCGGCGGACTCGTTCTCTGGGCCACAATCAGCAATAACTTTTTTTAAAAATCTCTCTACCAGTTCTGCTTTTGGGTTAGCTCCAAGTTGCAGATATTGCTGCAAAGTTGTGATTTTGTCTTCTTCTTCTTGTAGTTGAGCGCCCACTAATTGCAACTCAATAGGTCGCACTTCTCCTAACTCTTCAGCCAAATCTTCTACCAACCGACTAATTAATTGCTGCTCCAAATTAAAAAATGGAGAACGTTCAGTTAATCTTTTAATCACCAATTTGGCATCTTTCTTAGAAAAGTTGCCCAAGTAATAACGAATTTCTTGATTTAAAATATCATTATTGATAATATCTAAATAATTAAGCCGTTCGCATTCTAATAAATAGTGTAGATAGTCCTCTCGCAGCGATAAAATAACTTTCAGAAAAGGAATGTTTAGACAGTCGCGCAAAAATTCATAAAATTGATGTCTAATCGCTGGGTTAGTACAAACAAAAAATAACTCTTCAAATTGGTCAAAAATTAAAACTGTTAACAGATTGCCGTTAGCATTTTGTCGCAACTGTTCTAGAATTTCAGTGGAAATTGGGAACTCTTGACTGGGTAAAGGGAATAATTCTCTCTCTCTACTGGTGTTTGCCTCTTCACCTTTCTGATTCCTGAGAGCCAGAGAATGGGCTAAATTTCTTCTCAGCGTCCCCAGCCAATCGCTGTAAGCCTGCACTACGACGGGCAAGACATCGCGAGCGCCAATACTTTTGAGTTGTAGTGCGGGGATTAAGCCAGCAGTAATAATTGAGCTTTTGCCAACCCCAGAAGGTCCGTGAATTAAAATCAGCTTGCGATCGTTGCGGCTGATGCGCTCGATAAGGCGGCTAACATCTTGTTGGCGACCGGAAGCCGCTATCTCCTGGGCAACAGAGCCTCTAGCTCGCGTTTCTAGTGCATGTGAGATACTTGGGTTAAGAGCTTGTCGATGGGGCTGTAGGCGTCCAGCACCAGTGAAGGCGCGGAAACCATACTGCTGTTCAATGGAACGCAGTTGTTGCTTAAGTAGAAAAGCTTGCAGATAGTGACCTTCTTCAAAGTAAAGCGATCGCAAAGCTTTGGCAATCCGAATATACAAATGCGGATCGTACTGATGGTTACACTGTTCTAGAGCTTGTTCCAAGTTTTTGACAGCAGTAGCAGTTTGCCACTCACCCAAATGCTGCTGGGACACAGCCAGAAGAAATAGATATAAACTCTCATACTGGGAGAGTGGCATTGCTAGACAGGTTGTATCTAAATTCGTTATCGCTAACGTCGAGAGTGCAAACCTTGCTTGCAAATTCACCTCTTCCCAGTTGCATACAGAAAGAGCAACTTCCGCCAAAAAGCCATAATCTTGAGCTTGCTGGAGGGACAATTTATAAGTTTGATGTAACAACAAAGCTTTTTGAGCCAAAACCTGCAAGTCTGCCCAAGCTTCTAAACGTTGCAGCACTTCACAAAGAGACGAAATAAACTTAGCAACCAGTTCTGGACGCTCAGCTGCTTCAAAGACCTTAATACACTCCTGTAAATAATCTCTGGATTGGTTCCAGTGTTGGCGGCTTTTTTCTGGTCGCAGGTTAGCCAAACGGCTGTAACATCGCCCCAAGTGAAATAACAGCAAACCCTCTCGCTCTTTCTGGGGGTTCTGAAGGCCTAGCATGGTAAAGCGTCGCAGACGAGAATGGAAAGAAGTGTTTCTCGCCTTTCGGTTTTTGTCAGTTGCCTTTTTGTGACCACTCAGCAGTGAGTTGTCACTTCGGAAATAAGCCAGACTTTTTTGATAATGGACTATGCTCGACTCGATCCGATCTCTGTTGTAGTCATTGCATCCCCGGACAAATTCCAGACTTGCTTGTAATTTTGGCTCTAATTGCTGTCCGCGATCGCGCAAATCTTCTAAAGCTGACTCCAGTTCTAGAGGATGGTCGGAAACACAAGGAGCGAGGGCAAAATTTTCTTGCGACTGATCGGTGCTGAAGTTTAGCTCTTTGGCAAACCAGGAGTCTGCTTTATTTTGCAGTAATTCCATTAACTCCGATGTGGACAGCACAAAGCGGATTGATGAAGCCGCCCAGCTTTTGAAATCCGGCGCAAACCGGATTAGCTTTTGCAGCACCGCATCCGTAATCCACAGCACTATCGGAAAGGGAAAATGAGCGCGAAACTCATCTCGTAGTAAGTTGGTAGATATCAGCACCTGGTCAAGCGCGATCGCTGACTCTAACCCCAAAATCATCAAAGCTGGCGGCATTTCCTGTTGTAGCTGCGATCTGCCTTGCTCCCCCACAGCTTCCAGAATCGGGTTGTAGAGGGTTTTGACTGTATCTGCTAAGAGCAGCTCCTGCATCAAAAACTGATTTTGTTGGCGTATCTGCTGCACCATCCGATTTTGTAAAGAAGCATAGTTGCAGCGCACCAAGATTAGCGAAAAGTACCCCTGAGAAAGTGCGATCGCTCTTAATAATGTCCTCACTGAGCGATCGTTGTATGCAGATGCCTCTTCTGGTTCCCTCAAATCAGTCATTGCTCTCATTTTCGGCCTGTGCGTTCGATGCAAATAGTCATCAACCAGTGCTGTAGCAGTGGCGGTATCTACAAACCTTATAAGCAATAATACTTAGTTTATTTTCCGGTTTTGCAATTGGCTGATTATCAGTATTTGCTAAATAAAGTTTTTTTACTCTCCTGTTGTCTCAGGACATATTTTCAGCACCCAAGTGAAGCCTGTTAATTATCAAAAATCGTTTATTAATCTTTCGCCAGCTCACATCTTATATGCCTTTAGCAGAGAATAATCAATATTTCTTTAGACAGAATATAGAAATCATTGTCCGCAAAAAGCATACGACCGATTGCCCACTCTATACAGTGCTTTTGATACCGAGTAACTAGCAGCCTATCCGGATTCTGTAGATATTAAAGTATGTTTCCGTGGCTATAAACTAATTTAGGGAACACTAAATTAAAGTTGCTGACATAAGAAAGACATAGATAGAAACCCGTTTTCTTAAAGAAAACGGGTTTCTCAAACCCTGCATATATTGGCCGCCTTCCTAGCGCCCAACAGTGGCAACGAAACAGGAAAAATTGCCAGTCCCTTAAAGTTTGGCTTCCAAAGATTTGAGAAACTCTGTATTAACGCCTGACTCGCGAGTGAGGGCAATCTTACCAGTACGAGCAATTTCCCGCAAGCCAAATTTATTTAGCACCTGCACAATTGCTACCAACTTCCCTGGATCTCCTACCACTTCTAAGGTCAGCGCATCCTCAGCGATATCTACTACCCTAGCGCGAAAAATCTGAGCCAATTCCACAACTTCTGAGCGATTCGAGCTGGTAGCATTGACTTTCAGCAGCATCAACTCTCGCTCAACACACGGAGTATCAGTAATATCCTGTACTTTAAGTACATTAACCAACTTGTAGAGCTGCTTAGTAAGCTGCTCAATTATCCGATCATCTCCTGGTACAACCATTGTGATTCGGGAGATTCCCAAATTTTCGGCAGGCCCAACAGCGAGGCTTTCAATATTAAAGCCTCGACGGGCAAATAAACCAGCTATTCGGGTTAGAACTCCCGCCTCATCTTCAACTAAAACAGAAAGAGTGTGTTTCATTGTATACAAAAGAAGCTGAAGCGCAAAATCTTGCTTTGCAATACAGGGTTTTCCTAAAGGTTACGCCAAGCACAAGCCATGCTGACGCAATATGCGGCAACGGGACACCACTTTATGTTACTTCATAGCGCCCCCTGTCCACAAAAACGCTTATATCTGTAGATTTAGCGATAGTAAAAGCTTAAATCTTTCCTTGGGAGATGTTATCAATTCGTCATTTTCATAATAATGGTGTAGTAAACTTCGTTCGGAGTAAGAATACTTATGGGTTGGTTAAAAAGACTTTTTGGGATGGAAAAGCCGCAAAATGCTCAAGTCAATGCGACTCCAGCACCGACAGCTCAAGCTCCTGCCTCAGCTGGTGCTGCAAGTGGTAGCGAGACAATTCCCCCAGAGCGAGTAGGGTTAAATGGGGAATATGACCAAAGCGGTCTTGCCAAGCGGGTTGCTCTGGCTTTTGACCAAGACCCATCGTTGGATGATATTGATACCCTCTACGTAGCGCAGACTGGCGGTACAGTGGTTTTAAAAGGAAAAGTTCCTAGTCAGCAAATTCTCTCTCAAATGGTATCGGTCGCCCGCAGTGTGGAAGGTGCCACGGGTGTTGAAAGCAATCAAGTCACCATTGGTTAGATTGTAGCTAGAGTAATCCTCTTCACAAAAGTAGGTGGGATTGAAGGATACAAACCCAATCTAAATATAGGCATTTGTTGGGTTTTGCTTAGTCGTTCAACCCAACCTGCCCTTATCCTGAGCGCATTTATCATGCGTAGCGCAGGAATAATGCCTGCGCTACCTGGCAAAAGTTACAGCCGCCGTTATTCTCTAGCAGTTAACTGCTTTTGCGGTGTAGCAGAGTCAGTTTTAGATGTGGCTAGAGTTTCCAGCCAGTCGAGGATCAGCTGATTAACTTCGTCTGGGCATTCATCGTGGGGACAGTGACCTGCATCAACCTCAACTAACTGGAGCCTTGCGTTGAGGTTGTTGAAGCGATGTACAAGACTGTAGGGAATCATCTTGTCTTTACGACCCCAAATCAGGAGCATAGGCACATTTAAGGTTGGCAGCAGCTTAGTGACACTAGGGCCAAACTGTGTCCCAGTCATCGCCTTAAAGATGGCGCAGAATGCCGCAGCAGAACCCCGATCTTGGGCAGGGCCTGCGAGAATATCCACCAGTTCGTCGGTAATAGCTTCGGGGTTAGAGTAAGCTAGGCTTGCCCACTTGCGGACAAAAGACGGGCGTTTAACCACAGAAAAAACGTTTTTCAGAACTAGGGGCGATGCCACAACGCCTTTAACACTTGCCACCAAAGGTCGTAAAAACTTGGGAGTAGCCTCCTCCTCCATAGTCGGATCGGGCAAACTCATCATCACAAAGCCCTGCACCATCTCCGGATGCGCCGCCGCCGCCGCTAGCGCAACCAACGAACCAATCGAGTTTCCCACTAGCACCACTGGCTGCTGAATAAAAGTGCGCCAGAAATCATAAACCTGCTCTACCCAGAGGTCAACTTTATAATTTGCCTGGGCCTTCCGGGAAGCTCCAAATCCCAGCATATCCAGGGCATAAACTGTGTGGGATTGGCTTAAAACCCCTAGATTGTGTCGCCAGTGTCCAATAGAAGCCCCGAATCCATGCAGCAGCAACACCGGGGTTGTTATCTGACTTGGTTGAGATGCACGGATGTAGGTATAGCGAGTCTGCCAACCTCGCCAAACCCAGTCTCTCTGACTGCCAATCCGATGCTGCCAATGCTGGGTCACGATCGCATTTGCCTCAAGTTAAGAAATGTTTACCATTTTGGTTTCTTAACTTCTATTTTAGAGGTTTGCAGCCGGTTGCTGTTTAAAATTCAGATCGAGGATAATTTGATTACGCTGGAAAAAAGGCAAGCTAAAACAGCGATCGCTCTGGCAGTGATACTAGCGGATTAGCTATAAAAGCTATGGAGTGTAAAGCTTTCAGCCTTTGTGCGGGGAAGATTTCTCCCAGTCGCCGTCCCGAGACCTTAGCTCTCAGATTGGCGACAAGTGCCTAGCTCAATTGAAAGTTAAATTACAACCCTGGACAGAAACCATATCAGACTAAGTAGAATGGCAAATACAAGGAGCGCAAAGCTTGGGTTCATTCTCATTGAATTGAAAACAGCTCCTGAGCATTTTGTCAGAGGCGATCGCTCTGGCGGAAAGCTTGCTACTTGGACAAACTAACTTACTTACCATTACAATTAACCGAGCAAAAATAACCTAATGCCTGTGATTGAAAAAAGACGCACGCGCGATCTACCCCAAATCAACGAAAGAATTCGCTTTCCCCAAATTCGTGTCATTGATACCGATGGCACGCAGTTGGGTATTATGGCACCGAATGAGGCTATACGCATTGCCGAAGAAAAAGAGCTGGATCTCGTTTTGCTGAGCGACAAGGCAGAGCCGCCCGTTTGCCGGATTATGAACTACGGCAAGTATAAGTTCGAGCAAGAGAAAAAAGCACGGGAGGCCAAGAAAAATCAGCATACGGCGGATGTCAAGGAAGTGAAGATGCGCTACAAGATTGAGGAGCATGACTATCAAGTGCGCGTCAATCAAGCCGAGCGCTTTCTGAAGTCGGGAGATAAGGTTAAAGCTACGATTACCTTTCGAGGTCGAGAAATTCAACACAGCGATTTGGCCGAGGAACTGCTGCAACGGATGGCGACAGATTTGCAGGAATTGGCGGAAGTGCAGCAAGCTCCCAAAAAAGAAGGTCGCAACATGATGATGCTGCTGTCTCCAAAAAAATAGCCTAAAAGAAGAAGTCAGGAGACTGACAATAGTCGCCAAAGGATAGACTAAAAGTCTGGAAGTGGTGGCAATAACCTCCATCAAGAATACAGGAGACAAAATACAGGAGGCAGAATCAAGGGGACAAAATCCATAAGAAAAACCTTGCCTCCTGACTCCTAACTCCTGAATGGGGGTAAGCTTTTATCTCCTGCCTGTACGGGTGAAGTATTTGGGCGGGAATCATAAAGCTGTTGCCCAGATCAATCGCCTCCTACAACTGACTTCTCCCTTGAGCGGCATGAAACTGAACAATCGCACTTGGTCTTGGTCCGACTGGGGACGGGGATTCCTCCAGTGGGTGAATCTCCGCCCAGAAGAAGGAGAGCGAACATTACTGATGTTCGCCTTCTACACCACAACCTCGGTGGGGATAATCTGGGCAGAAGCCAGCACCGTCGCTTTATTTCTCGAAAAGTATGGAGCAGAATCCCTGCCCTTGTTTTATATTCTCTCGGCAGGGATCGGTTCCGGGCTGGGGGTGGTGTATTCTTGGATGCAAAAGATTCTGCCCCTGCGCTCGGTAATTGTCGTAGTTGCTATTCTTGCAGTAGCCCCCCTACTTCTATTTCGCGTGGGGTTGAATATTGTCTATTTGTCTGGTGTTATCGTCTTTCTGATGCGCCTGTGGGTGGAAGCTATTAACGTCCTCAATGACATCAACACCTCCATCACAGCTAATCAACTATTTAATATTCGGGAAATTAAACGCACTTATCCGCTCATTAGTAGCGGCATTCTAGTTGCAGATGTTGTCAGCGGCTTTTCTCTCCCGTTCATTGTCGCCACAGTTGGGCTGAATAATGTTTCTATAGTCGCCGCTGTGATGATGGGACTGGGAGCCACAAGCCTTTTTTATCTTACCCAGCGCTATAGCCAAGCCTTCCCCGCTGCTCCCTATAGAGGTAGTGCTGCACAAGAAACAGATTTCACCTCGCGCCGACTTCGAGGGCCGCTACAGCGATACGCAATTCCGCTATTTGGCTTCTTCGTGGTTGGGCAGATTTTGTACTTGTTAATAGACTTCCAATATCTCAGTCAATTAGAGCTGAAGTTGGACAGTAAGCAAATTGCCAGCTTCCTGGGATTGTTTAGCGGGATTGTGGGTTTGTGCGAACTGGGGACGCAGTGGTTTATCTCTAGTCGTGCCATAGAGCGATTGGGGGTATTTGTCGCTGCTATGTTATTACCAGGAGCGATCGCTATCCTTGGCTTAATCTCCCTCACAGGCATAGGCAATTTTTTTATTGGTCTAATCTGCCTGAAATTCATAGACGAATTACTACGCTACACCCTGATTGCTGCTATTGGGCCTGTTCTGTTCCAACCCCTCCCAGACAACATCCGCAGCTCGGTTATGGCTCAGGTGCGGGGTATTGGTGAATCTCTCTCCACCGGATTTACTGGAGTGGCGATTTTAGGGGTCATCAGCCTGTTAGCTTTTGTTTTTCATCACTTGTCGGAGAACACATTACAGTATCTCCAAACTTGGGTGTTTGTCGCCGTCATCTTAATTGTGGCTCTCGTATGGTTGTTGATAGTTTGGCTGTTACGGTCAACCTATGTCGGCTTACTGGTTCAGAGCGCCCAAGGAGAACGCTTGAGCGTCTCGGATGTGGATTTGCGCGTTCTCAAGCGTACCATCATCGAAACCTTAGAGAAACCAGGAACGGAAGCCGATAAACGCTCTTGTATAGAACTGTTGTGCCAAATAGACTTGGAGGACGTTGGGGAAGTCCTCGCTCCGCTGCTGACTCACCTCACCCCGTCCTTGCAGCGTCAGAGCCTGGAAGCAATGCTGCTAAACCCAAGTCAGATTTATTTAGACCCAGTTCAGGCTTTAATTGCTCAACAACCTAACCCTGAAGTTCTCGCTCTGGCTCTGCGCTACGTTTGGATAACTCAAGACGAGCCAGATATAGGGCAGCTACAGCCTTATCTTCGCCCAAGTGTAGACCCAGTAGTGCGAGGAACTGCTGCTGCCCTGATTTTACGCCGGGGTACGCCTACGGAGAAAGCGGAGGCTACTAATACTGTGCGACGGATGCTAACCCATCAACGGGAACGGGAACGAGTTATGGGTTGTCGGGCGCTATCTGAGGCGGATTATTTGCAAGGGTTGCGGCTTTATATTCCCAGTTTGTTGCAAGATGAGTCTTTGCGGGTGCGCTGTGCCTTACTCGATGCGATCGCATCAACTCACTTAAACGAATATTATCCAGCTTTGGTGCGGGGACTTTACTATAAATCTACCCGCGAAGCCGCAATTAGCGCCCTCGTGCGCTTAGGCGATGAAGCAATTCCGATGCTGGTTGAGCTGGCTGAAGATCTCCATAAGCCAGATTTGGCGCGGCTACAAGCTTGGGTCGCTCTTGGTCAGATTGGCACACCAGAAGCGCTTAATCAATTGGTGGCTCACCTGAAAACGGGTTGGGGGACAACCCGACGCAACATTCTCCGCACTCTGCTAAAGATGCCTAATGAAGCCGGAATTGAGGGGGTTCTCGACCGATTAGGACGCAGTGGTGTGGAAACGTTAATTGAACAGGAAATGCTGTTTATCGGACAACTGTACGCTGCACTTCTAGATTTAAGCCGTTCTGAGGAACGAGTGCTGATTCCTGAATCTAATAGTTTCAAATCGGCTATAGACCAGACTTATTCAGCACTGGATTTGCTGCGGCGGGCGCTTTTAGAGGAGCAGTCAGATGTGGTGGAGCGGTGTTTTTTGTTGATGAAGTTTCTTTATCCATTGAATTCCATTCAAGCTGCGGCTTTCAATCTTCAGTCTGATTCGCCTTCTAATATCGCTTTGGGGTTGGAAATTTTGGATAATACTTTGGATATTGCCAGAAAGCGAAATCTTGTGGTAATTCTCGACCGACGACCAGAAGGCGAAAAACTGCAAAGTTTGGCGGAAATGGTGCCATATAAGCCGATGACTAAGAGCGATCGCTTGCGTCGTTTGCTAGAATTACGCCACTTTCTGTCAGACTGGCCTTTGGCTTGTTGTTTTCATGTGGCACGTCAGGCAAAATGGAGTCTCACGCCAGAACAAACGCTGGTGTGTATGCGCCATCCTACAGGTTTTGTGCGAGAGGCGGTTCTGGCTTATCTGAAAGCAGCTTCGCCGCGCGCTTTGGCAGAAATGCTACCCGTGCTGAAAAATGACCCAGACCGCCTTGTAGCCGCCCAAGTTGAGCAGATGATGTCAGAGCTGAAATAATTAGTTCATGCTAATGGAAGTATGGCTAATTGCAATTGACAATTAGCAATTAGCTATTGACAAAATATTAAATTTATGTTAACCAGCGTTGAGCGCCTATTATTTGTCCGGGGTGTCCCACTTTTTCAAGAATTGCGGGATGATTTTCTGGTGCGGCTGGCTTCTGTAATGGATGAGCTATCTTTTCCAGCGCAGCATACCATTTTTACCGAGGGACAAGAAGGGCGATCGCTTTATATTGTGGTCTCAGGTAGGGTAAGGGTGCATCTGGGCGATCGCGATCTGGCGCAACTGGATCAGGGTACTTGCTTTGGGGAAATGTCTCTGTTTGATGCTGAACCGCGTTCGGCTTCGGTTACGACTTTGGAATCCTGCGATTGTCTGGTGTTAACGCAGCTGCAATTGTATGATGCTATCGATGAAACTCCGGGAATTGCTGTGAATATCATTCGTCTACTTTCCCGTCGCATCCGCGAATTAAATAATAAGTTGAGTGTTTATCGGGCGGAAACTCAGGATGGGGATTTGAGTAAGGCTGGTAATTTAGGGGGATAAACCGCGTTAGCGCTATAGACGCGAAGAACAAGAGAGGAAGAAGAGAGTGCGATCGCATTCCCTCCCCAGCCTACACAACTGTTAATACAGGCTTCCAGCTATTCAAAGATTCCCGAATAGAATTCAATTCCGACAAATACTCATTTAGTTGCTTTTTTTGAGCCTGAAGATTTACTAAAATTTCCTCTGTATCTGCTTCTGGCTTTTCTCTTTCGCTCACCAAATAGTTAAATTCATCTTTGAATCTTTCAATGTAGTCCTTAATTTGTTGCTCTGCACTTCGGAAATCTGCTGTAACTTGTCTGTCAATAACTTGTTTGAAAATCTCTTGATTTATAGAAACCTGTTCATCTATCTTCAGCTTAACTTGCGCTGCTATTTGGTATAAGTCAATTTCTAAAAAATCGCCCTTATCTTCAAACGGTATATCGACTTGATATACATTAGTTGAAGTAGTGCGATCGCTCTCTGTTATAGTTCCTTTTTCTAGCCTCGCATATACCTCTTGCTGAGATTGAATTTCTGTATCAATGCCTAAAAATTCAAAACTCGGAAACTGAATGCAATTAATGTTCAATTCAATTTTCAAAGCTTCTTCTATAGAAGTAGTTATTTCATTGGATATTTGTTGAATTTGCTCTTGTATTTCTTGCACCAACTCCTCTCTACTGCGCGTTCCCTGTCTGATAAGCTGATCTTGCGTGTCTATCCACCAGTTTTGAATTTGAGAACCGAAGAATTCGTTTACAGCGCGTCGAATATTTTGAGCATCTTCTCTGGTAGCAACTCTAAGTTTATAGACTTGCGAATGGGGATTATCAGTTTTACTATTAAATAGATTAACAACTGCTCGTTTTATAGCTTCTACGAAAGTAGCTTTTCTTTCATTTATGACAAATATTGAAGATTCGCCTAAAAAAGGAATCTCTGTGATTTCCCGGTTAACATTACTCTGAGTAACCTTTAAATCTGTTGTATTTCCAATTTCAGTATTTAGATGAGCAAGTCGTTCAATTTCTTTTTGAATCTCGTTTTTAGCATTCTCAGCAAAAATGTTTATTTCAAATGTAAGTTTAGTAATTAATTTTTGCTTTTTTGCTTCTGAAAAGTTTTTAACTAAATCAATTTTCTTAGTTACAGATTCAGATTTTTCTCTATACTCTTTTACCTGATTTTTAAAAGCTTCAATTTCCATACCCCAAACTTTTAGTTCGGTATTTAGAGAATCCTCAATCGCCTTGGCAGCTTTATCTAGTTTTGCCAAAACATCACTTATAAGATTCCAACCATAATTTTTAGTAAGGTTTTGAATTATTGTTTCTTGAATAGTTGTTATGCCACTATCTTTTAAGGCTTTCGACGCAATCTCTATGGGTTGGGGAACTCTAACTTCACCGTCCTCATTTTCTTCGAGATATTCACCCAAAAACAATTTAACAAATTCTTTGGTATGACTGTTAGCTGCTGTATCTCCTTGAATCAGTTTCGCTAATAGTCCTTTTTTAGAACTTGCAGGATAGATCATTGGGTTAGAGAGTCCAAAGCCAGCTAACTCTACTTCAAGTTTTTTTATAAAGTCATTATTTTCTGTATTTACATCTATTGTTTTATCAGCTTTATTCAAAAGGAAGTAAATATTTTTCCTTTTTTCAGCTAATAGATTTTGTCGGTTCTCCATGACATCACGAAGCAAATCTGAAATCAAACTTTCTGTAGAAGAGGTGTAATCTAAAATAAACAAAATAGCATGGCATTTCCGCAATGATTCCAACGTTATTTGCTTTAATTCTGTGGAATAATGATATTCCCGATTTCCGTTAGCTACGCCAGGGGTATCAATGAGAGTAAATCCAGCCAGGGATGAGAGGGTGCTAATAGCCTCGATAGGATACTCGATTTCAAAGCGAATGGTATGGTCGGGATTATTATGATTGCGAATATATTGGGTACGTTCCAGAAATTTTTGGTGAATTTCTGCACCGTCACCTTCAGCAATAACAACAGGTTGTCTTTTACCGTGTCGATACTCTAAAAATCTAGGCACTTGCCCAACATCAATATGTCGGATATCTGTACGGCAAACGGTACAAGCGGCGGCTTCAGTTGCTAAAATATCCGCACCAATTATGGCATTGAGAAAGGTACTTTTACCTGTTTTAGTTGGGGCAATGACTGCAAGTTGATAGTTGTGTTCCTTTAAAGCGTATAGCGCTTTGGTGATGTCTTCCTCAATACTTTGTAAGCATTTAGTATCGTTTTCTTTAGCCAGGCGCTTGGATTGAATTTCTTGAAGGTATTGTAAGAGTAGTCTACCAGTGATATAGATGCTGTCGTGTGCTGCTTGGAACTGTTCAGAAGACATACTGGCTGTCCGAAAGAGGGTAGCTTTTGTTAGCTAAAGCTTACAACAGCTGAACGCAATAGGGCAGGGGAGGGTGATACTTACTAGGGTGGCTGACTGGATGGTGAGTGCTGAGTAGAACAAGAGAAAGTTTTCTGTGATGCTTCGTTAGTTGGCGATCGCGTCCGTTGAGACTTGAGAAAATCTCAGGCAATGTTCTAAAAATCTGGCGGGAAGATCCGGACACCCAGCAAAATGAAGATGGACATAAGAAGCATGAAGCTGATGCAGCAACCATCCTTCGACTGTGGTTGAACTGTGGGGATCGCAGCCTCGTGCCTGAAATAGAGGTGCACCTGGTTCCTGGGTTAACTGGGAACGGTGAAACTCATGCCCCCAAACTGTTGTACCAGCGGGTAGTAGGGGACTGTCTTGCAAAACCACGGCTTGCCGATAGCCCAATGTCAGACGCGATCGCATAACGGCTGTGGTGGGCAAAACTCCCACCATCGGCGAAGAATTTCCCTCAAAGTCTACAATCTGCTGACACAAATACATTAAACCGCCACACTCGGCATAGGTGGGCATTCCCGCTAAGATGGCTTTTCGGACTGCATCCCGGACGACTGTGTTGTCAGCTAACTGCTGGGCAAAAACTTCCGGGAACCCGCCCCCAAAATACATCCCCTGAATGCCTTCTGGTAGGCTGTCGTCGGTCAGCGGACTCCAGAATGCCAGTTCTACCCCAAGAGATCGCAAACTCTCTAGATTGTCCTCGTAGTAGAAGCTAAAAGCGCGATCGCGGGCAACTGCCAATCTTACCTTACCTCTTGCTTCTGTCTCAAGTTCGGGTCGGAGTTGGGGAGAGGTTCCCACTTGCAGCAACGGTAACAAGCGTTCCCAGTCAAAGCAATCTCCCAAGTGGGCAAGTCGATCTATCAAAGCGTCCAGATGGGACAATTCGGCTGTGGGTACTAAACCGAGATGCCGATCGGGAATGCTGATGTTATCTTCACGGCGAAGAATACCTAAAATCGGCAATTGCAAAGGTTCCAGGGCATCTTGGAGAAGTTGCAAGTGGCGATCGCTTCCGACTCGATTTAAAACTACTCCCGCAAATTTGAGACGGGGATCAAAGGAACGGAAACCGTGCGCGATCGCAGCCACCGAACCCGACAACCTGCTGCAATCTAACACCAACAATATCGGCAAATCCAACAGCCGCGCAACGTGAGCCGTACTTGCAAAAGTGACCGGAGATTGGGAATCTTGCCCAGTTCCCAGTTTCCAGTTCCCAGTCCCCTCCACACCATCAAAAAGCCCCATCACCCCTTCAACCAAGGCGTACTCTACCGCCTGAGTATGACGGGCAAAACATTCCTGCACATAAGTTTCCGATGTCAGCACCGGATCTAAATTCCGACAGGCACGATTTGTAACGTACCGATGAAACATCGGATCTATGTAATCTGGCCCAACCTTGAAAGATTGTACCTTTTCACCCCGACGACACAAAGACGACAGTAGGGCAAGCGTGACTGTCGTCTTGCCCACCCCACTGCGATCGCCTGCGATTACTAAAGCCATGCTTGCTAACTGCTAACTGAAGGATAGGTAATAGTTAACCATTAGCTATTAGCTTTATTCATCTTGATAATTTCCGCCGTGACCGCCAGACTTTCTTCGTAAAGCATATCGCGACCCCAACGACGCAGCTGCTGACCTAATAAAGTCTCAGCCTTTTGATCACTCAGAGGCGCTACCTGCTCAAATCGGCAAGCTTGCGCGCCGCCCCCAGCTTCCATCCGCATACAACCGCTAGTTTCCGAACACAGAACCGTACAACAGTCAGCATCCAGGTTAGTCGAACTCATCCGCAAGGCAATCAAATCCCCCGGAATTTCGCCCCAATCAGCGGTGGGAATTCCTGCTAACTCAGCTTCTATCGGGCGTTGGTCAGCAGTCACGAACGAGCAGTATCTCAGATCGTAATCGCCGCCTTCGCGCCTATAGGATACTGGATGCCACTGGAGACGACTTGCCAGCCAACCCAGGAACATCAGCGCCTGATCAGGATTGCCTTTTTCATAATTTATCGTCACTTTATCGACTTCTGTGAGAGCAGCACGGCGTTCTGGGGGATCGAAAGCCTCGGCAGTCAGTTCTTGCCATGCTGCCAAGCGTCGCCAGTTAAGGTCAGTAAGCTGGATACCTTGTTCCGCCAAAGTATGCACTCGCAATAAATCCGTTTCTGGTTCGCCAAATTGACAAGAGTCAACGATTACGGAATTGCTAACTGATGCCAGCCGCTTGAACAAAGCATTATGGGGATCGGGTGTCGCTTTCCACCAGAGAAACTTAGGTAAATCGCCGATCAGTAGTGCTGTCACTATGCCCCCAATGCGTTCTAGGGCATCGGCGGTGCCGCTTAGAGTGATGTATTCGCAACAAAGCAACGTATTGTTACTTTGCTTGTTCATCGGGCAATATACAGAGACTTGAACGGTTACGCCTTCGTCTATGCCAGAGTGGGGACACAGGGCAATGATCCGACAGGGATTTGAGGCAGCGATCGCATCCGCTACTCCGTAGCCTGTGACATTCAACGTTGCTTGTGTCTCTCCATTCCTTTGTGCTTCTTTTATGGCACCAGAGGAGCGTCTATGAGCCAAGTCTTCCCGCAGTCGGGCTAGGGTTTCAGCATCCGCCTTCCCAGTACGAGGCAGTCCATACGCTTTCTGGGCATCCTTCAAACCTGAATTCATCCGCGGCCCAGCGATGCCATCAATTGGCCCGGTGTAGAATCCCAAAGCAGCTAACAAGTGTTGAGTTTCTTCAGGTTCGTAAACTACAAATGTAAACGTAGTGGCTCTAGCGGCAGCAGGCGAATCGCCATTTTCAGTATTGTCTCTGTAGCTTTCCCAGATTTGATTTAGTTCCGCTTCAATATCACTCAGCGAAATATCTTTAGGTGCTTGTAGCGAAACAACGGGAGGAGATTGTGTTGTCATAGCTCAGTTGCCAGTTGCTAATGTTAATTGGGAATTGGGGAATTGGGAATTAGGGATTGGAGAATTGGGAATTGGAGAATTGAGAATCTTACCTAGTCCCCAGTCCCCAGTCCCCTTTATAGTCTTCGCCAGCGGCGACCATCTTGATTGATCAGGTGTTCTGCTTCCTCTGGTTCCCAAGTTCCCGCTTCATACTGGGGAATTGAAGCCGGGCCAGTCAATCCCTCCCACGCCGAGAGGGCTGGTGTCACCACCCGCCAAGCTTCTTCCACTTCATCGGCACGGGTGAACAAAGTCTGGTCGCCCAGCATACAATCGACTAACAAGCGATCGTAAGCATCAGAGCTGGTGACACCAAAAGAAGAACCGTAGCTAAAGTCCATATCTACGGTGCGAGTACGCAAATCTGGCCCCGGCATTTTCGCTTCAAAGCGTAGGGAAATTCCCTCATTCGGGTAAACACGCATAGTCAGCACGTTGGGACTAGCTTGTTGGGCAGCAGATTGAAAGATTAAGAACGGCACCTCGCGGAACTGGATAGAAATCTCGCTTACCTTCTTGGGTAAACGCTTGCCAGTCCGCAGATAAAAGGGTACGCCCTGCCAGCGCCAGTTATCAATCGCAAACTTCATAGCGACATAGGTGGGCGTTGTGGAGTTGGGATCGACTCCTGGTTCCTCCCGGTAGCCTGGGACGGGTTTCCCTTTCATCCAGCCTGCGGAATATTGACCCCTTACTGCTGATAATTCCAGGTTATGCACATCCGCTAAACGAGTTGCCTGAAGAACTTTCAGCTTTTCCGTGCGGATACTGTCAGCATCTAGTGAGTTTGGGGGTTCCATCGCTGTGAGGCAGAAAATTTGCATCAGGTGGTTTTGCAGCATATCCCGCAAAGCACCAGCCGTTTCATAATACCCAGCTCGGTCTTCTACGCCTACAGTTTCTGCGACTGTGATTTGAACGTGATCGACAAATTGGCGATTCCACAGTGGCTCAAAAATTGCATTGGCAAACCGGAAAACCAAGAGATTCTGAACGGTTTCTTTACCTAGATAGTGGTCGATCCGGTAAACTTGTTTTTCTTTGCAAACCTGCTGCACTATCTGGTTGAGTGACTGGGCAGAACTCAAATCCCGTCCAAAAGGCTTTTCAATTACCAGGCGGGTTTTTTCTGGGTCTTTTAGCATTTCTGCTGCACCCAGTTGACGAATCGCTTCTGGGAAGAATTTCGGAGCCACAGACAGGTAGAATACCCGGTTTCCCCGCGTTCCCCGCTTACCGTCGAGTTCTGCAAGGAAGGCTTTTAGTTTTTGGTAGCTTTCTGGCTTATCAATATCACCGGGACAGTAGTATAAACCTTGGGCGAAGTCTTGCCAAAATTCGTCCGACCCGATGCCACCGCCAAATTCTTCGATGCCTTCGCGCATCTCTTCTCGGAAGTAGTCGTGGCTCCATTCTCGACGCGCTACGCCTACAACTGTGATTTCTTGCGGCATACGGCGATCGCGTTTCATCTGATAAATCGCTGGCACCAGCTTGCGTTTTGTTAAGTCGCCTGATGCCCCGAATATTATCAGTATCTGCGGCTCTGGTACCCGTTCCTGCCGCAACCCAACGCGCAAGGGATTTTCTAGCAGTGTGGCCATAGATGTTGCTAATTACTAATTACTAATTGAAGGATTATTAATTGGTAATGAGTTGCCCAACCCATTACCAATTACCTATTATCTATTACCCAGTTACACAGGTTGCAGATGTTTGATCTTCTCTTCCAAGGATGCTGTTAGAGATTCAAAAGGCTTCACAAATTTCTCAATTCCTTCGACAAGCAATTCATCCATCACTTCGTCTAGATTAATGTCGATGTCGGGATCTTTGAGACTTTCTATGAGGTTATAGGCTTCTTCTACTCCTGTTTCAATGCGAGATGCAACATCGCAGTGGTCGGCACAGGCTTCGATGGTGTTCGGTGGTAAGGTGTTTACCGTGTCTGGCCCAACCAGTTCATCAACATACATCACGTCGCTGTAGCTGGGGTCTTTGGTGCTGGTGGAAGCCCACAATAACCGCTGGACATTTGCACCTTTTTCTGACAAAGCTTTCCAGCGATCGCTTGCGATAATTTCTTTGTACTTCTGGTAGGCGATTTTAGCGTTAGCGATCGCTATTTTCCCTTTGATGGCTAAGAGTTCTGCCTTTTTCTCTATTCTATCCACCCCGGCTTTCAGCTTGGCATCAATTCGTGCATCGATGTTGATATCGATACGGCTGAGGAAGAAACTCGCCACTGAGGATATTTTGCTGATGTCTTTGGCTTCAGCCGCCCGCTTTTCTAAGCCGCGAATATAAGCCCAAGCTGTCTCTTCGTAGCTTTGAGTTGAGAATAGCAAAGTTACGTTGACGTTGATTCCCTCAGAGATTACTTGCTCAACTGCTGGCAAACCCGCCGTTGTCCCAGGAATCTTGATCATGACGTTATCTTTACCAATTTCTTGATAATAGCGTCGGGCTTCCTCAATCGTCGCTTGGGTGTCGTGGGCGATAGTTGGCGGTACTTCAATGCTAACGTAACCATCCAGTCCATCGGATGCTTCATACACAGGTCGGAGAATATCGCAAGCATTGCGGATATCTTCAAAAACCAGAGTTTCGTAAATTTTCTCAACTGGCAATCCTTCACGAATTCCAGCTTCAATATCGGCATCGTAGATTGCGTTACCTGCGATCGCTTTTTCAAAGATCGCTGGATTAGAGGTGATCCCGCAGATCCCCTTATTTTCCACCATATCTTTGAGTTCCCCAGTCTCAATCAAGTCGCGAGTCAGATTATCCATCCAGATACTCTGACCGTACTGTTTAATTTCTAGTAGATGATTGTTTGGCATCTCTGTCATCTCTGTCATTTTTTTGACTCCTAGTAATTGTCGTTGTAGTTTTAGAGAAATAATGTTCTCTCTGAGCAGGTTTGAAGCCTGCTGTGAAAAAGGGATTTCTCAAAAAGGAAATACTTCACTGAGGTATGCGCGATCGCTCTCTAGCAGCTCTTTCCTCAACAGCCCTGGCCCGATCCTGAATGAAAGACTCCACCAAGGCGACATCATCTTTGCTACCAATAATCAAAGGCGATCGCGCGTGTAGTGCTTCTGGTACTACATCCAAAATCTCCTCGGTTCCCGTACTTGCTCGACCACCCGCTTGCTCTATCAAATATGCTAAAGGAGCAGATTCATACAGCAGGCGCAATTTGCCTTCCGGCTTTTTCACCGTACCAGGATAGAGGAAAACACCCCCTTGGAATAGAATCCGGTGAATATCCCCCACCAATGCCCCCCCATAACGGGCGGTGTAACCTTCATGACGATGCACGTAGCGGATGTAGTCTCGCAGTGGTTCCTCCCACTGCCAGAAATTACCCTCATTGACGCTGTAAATCGATCCGTGGTCTGGCAAGCGGATATTTTCACTCGACAGGATAAACTCGCCCAAACTGGGATCTAGTGTGAAAGCGTGAACTCCCGTGCCGATAGAATACACCAGCATCGTGCTGGGGCCGTATAGCACATAACCTGCGGCGATTTGGTTGCGTCCATTATTTTGCAGCAAATCGCTAGCCGTGCCATCTTCGTCCAGACCCTCTTGTTGGCGAATTGCGAAGATAGAACCAACGTTGATATTAATATCAACATTGGACGATCCATCAATCGGGTCATAGAGCAGGGTATAACGACCAATGGGACAGTTTTCGGGGATATAGTATGGTTTTTCCATTTCCTCGGAAGCCAAGCGGCAAACTAAACCGCTTTGCTTAAATACCGAGATAAATACGTCATTGGCATAGACATCCATCTTTTTGACGGATTCTCCCTGCACGTTCATCTCGCCCGTAAATCCCAAGGCTCCTGCGACTAAACCAGCTCGCGTAAGCCGCCGCGCAATCAGCTTTGCCGCCAGGGCAATGCGATTCATAATGGCACTGAGATCCTGTGCTTCTGCACCGAAGCTGTGCAGTTGCTGCAAAACGTGACGAGATAACGTCATGCAGTCGCGATCCAGGGCTTGTTCCGGAATGAAAGGCTGATCCACGTTAGACATGTGTTTCCTCCTCCCTATCGATAACGCTTTATTAACAAAGGCAGTTAATTTCAGGTACTGCCCCAACAGTATCAAGGCCCGGTCGCCTTACCTTCTATCTTAGGGAGCCATTTATCAGGTTGGTGTTTAACTTCAGATCAACTAAAGAAATCAATCTTTAGACAACTTTTTTATCGAAAAGACAACTCGGCAAGCAAAATCAGTTTAATATCGCCTCTTGATCGCAATTATCAGAACAAGATGGGACAAAAACGCATTGGAATCCTTACCAGTGGTGGAGACTGTGCTGGACTAAACGCTGTAATTCGGGCAGTAGTCTACCGTGCAGTTGGCACCTATGACTGGGAGGTGCTGGGGATCTGTCGGTCTACCCTAGGGTTGATGAGCAGTCCGCCGGAAGTTATTACTCTTGACATTGACAAGGTAGACCGTTTACTGACGATGGGCGGAACGGTTCTGGGGACGACAAATAAAGGCGATCCTTTTGCGTTTCCCTTGGAAGATGGAAGTTTGCGCGATCGCTCTGAGGAAATTATTTCTGGCTACCATCAACTAGGTTTATCAGCCTTAATTGGAATTGGCGGGGATGGCAGTTTAGCCCTTCTCCGGCGATTGGCAAACCAAGGCGGGATCAACTTAGTAGGCATTCCCAAAACCATTGATAATGATGTTGGCTGCACCGAACGCTCCATCGGATTTGATACCGCAGTTAATATTGCGACAGAAGCACTCGACAGGCTGCACTTTACCGCCGCCAGTCACAGCAGGGTAATGATTTTGGAAGTAATGGGGCGCGATGCTGGTCATATCGCTCTGAATGCTGGGATTGCTGGCGGTGCTGATATTATTTTGATCCCAGAAATCCCTTACACCCTGGAAAAGGTCTGTGACAAAATACGCGATCGCCAGTCGAAAGGAAAAAACTTCTCCATCGTCATTGTCTCAGAAGCCGTCTGCACACTCGAAGGTAATCCAGTTAAAAATATGGATCGATTTGGGGAATGTCGATTAGGCGGAATTGGTCAGTACCTGGCAGAGCAAATTTCTATCTCTAGCGGTGCCGAAACTCGCGTCACAGTATTAGGACACGTTCAGCGCGGCGGTATCCCCTCGTCGCTGGATCGATTACTGGGGACAGCCTTTGGCGTAGCGGCAGTCGATTTGATTGCCGATGGCAAGTACGATCAAGTTGTCACCTGGCAAAACCGCGAAGTTGTCAGCGTACCAATTGCTGAAGCAATTGGACAATACAGGGCAGTAGATCCCAATGATACTCTGGTCAAAACTGCCAGAGGGTTAGGAATTTGCCTTGGAGACTGAAATTTATGTCATTAGTCTTTTATTTTCCGTGTTAATGACCAATGACTAATAAACGCAACTTTTTGCACCTTTTTCTTAGCCCCCCTGATAAAGGGGGGTTAGGCGATCGCACACTTGCTCTCTACAAATTTAGTTCCCTTTTAAAAGGGTTCTAATCTGTAAAGTTCCACCGAAGCGTTAATGACTAATTAAAATCTGGCTCGCTTCGCGCCGCTGCGATCGTCCTCCCTCGGCCGTGCTTTATTAACTCTTAGCTGACGTCCCATCCACTCAGCGCCATCCAATTCGGAAATGGCGGCTTCTTCCTGGGCATCATCTGTCATTTCAACAAAAGCAAATCCTCGCATACGTCCTGTTTCTCGGTCTGTCGGCAACAAAACTCGCTTGACAGCACCGTAGTCTGCAAAGACTGCTTTTAAATCTTCTTCCGTAGCTTGGTAAGACAGGTTTCCGATGTAAATGGTCATGTCGATGTATAAGGCTGAAAGAGGAACTAAAGTTCAGAACCTTTACATGGTCAGACGCGAACTATAAATCAAGGTCAAGCATTATTTACCAATGATGAAATTTTATGACCCAAGCCTAGAAGTGCGGCTACACGAGTCCTAAACCCAACCATTGATAGGGCTGAACTTTTATATTTCGTCCTATCATAGCCTACTAATTTTATTGTGCAAGGCCATGTAGCCTACACAGTTGCGGCTTTTTTAATGTTGATTTTCTATGACATTTAACAAGAAATCTAATAGTGCTGAGTCCAAATAACACTACTTATTCAGGACTCAGCACTACTGAGAGTTAGTCAATAGAAATTGACTGAGGGCCACTGCTTCTGCCGTTATCACTGCTTGTGCTAGAGGAGGGATAGGAGCTAACCCCAGCTTCCGCGTCGAGCCAGCTTTTAACTGGATCGTCATTCAGGTTGACTCGGAGGATACCAGAGACAAAGCCGCCTAAGAAAGCTGCTGGGTGTTTGGTGAATTCTTTGAATACTGGTGTCAGTTCATCGAGAAACATTTAAGAGTCTCCTGGGGTTGTGGGTTAAACAATTGATTTTTCTAGATCGATCCTAGCGTGTTTGAATGGAGGCTTGGCTTGGCAAGAGCAGGAAGTAATACTTGTCGGTGAGGAATGTCGGTTAAATAACTTATCATTCATTTGCGCTACATAGGGGCATGGCATTGTCAGAGAAAAGGGAGGAGAATTAAGTCTTAGTCCCCCTTTTCAAGGGGGGCTAAGACCGTCTAAGCGTATCGATTATGACTTATTCAGACATCTTCTAAAAAGTTACCCGCTTCACCCCTAAAACACGGGATCACCGCAGGTGGGGGATGGAAGCTTAACCAATCGGTATTGACAATCTGACTCTTCTTGCCTCCCCTATACCTACTTTTGCTCCGAAAAAAGACACTTATCGGAATCACACCCAGCAGGGCCAGCTTCCATTGAGTAGCCAGCATCGTAGCGACTTAAGGCAGCATGAAAATTTTCATTCTGCCGTCGCAGTTCCACTTCTTGCTTGAACTGATCGTACTGCTGTTTTGTGATTGGCTCAAATGGCAAGCGCGGGAAGGTTTGGTGAGCATCGAAACGTGCCAAAAGTGCGGCTGAGATGTAGCCTTCATCATTTTGAATAGCTTCGTAAATGCTACTACCTAAAGCTTCTATCTCATGTTCGCGCAGCTCAATGGTGGCGGAGGTGTTGTGTCGCACAAAGAATTTTTGGACTTGCATATAGAAATCCATTTGCGCGATCGCGCTAAATTTGCCAATCTCGATTTGATCAGCACCAGGCAAATCAGCCCAAGGTACGGCGACGGGAATTTCCACCAGCCATTCCGTGCATCGGGGATCGAAGGGATCGTTCAGGAGATTGCCATTTTCATCTTTGTCAGACTGAGACGGAACGACATTGTAACCGTAGTCGATACACGCTAAGGCTACAGGGTCATTCTTTCTAAATGTGATGCGCCGCAGGAAACGTTGCGCCTTCGGGGGATGCCAACCAGGGGAAGCGCCGGTCAGTAAGGATTTAGTGCCAGAAGGCTGAACTGTGGTGCAACGGTTCGGGCGTTTTAGGGAATGGCGATCGCAATAATCCCACACGGTTCGATGCACAATTTCTCGCCAACGAGTCAAATATTCTTGCTCTTGTCGCTTAAACTCCAATCCTTCCGCGGTGTCGGGTCGTCCAGCTTCCCACCAACGCAACCAATCCACGCCAAAAGCTATCACAAAAAAGTCGAACAATCCTGTAAAAGATACGCCCACAATTGGATCGAGTTCGCGTGACTTTCGGTAACGTTCTTCGACAAATTCATGATTTAACAGTGAGGCTACTGATAATGCTGCTGCTGTGAAAGCTTCCTCTTGTTCTTTGTAGTTATGTGGGTCAATTTGATTGAGATGAATCTCCGAAAGATTACAGTGGAAATTAGAGCCAATGATTTCCTATTTTGTTATCCACTATTTCTAGTGGTATCGGACTATATCTTCACCTGATCTAGGTGGAGGGCGCTGTCTGACCATTATTGGTTTCCCGCAGGTCTAGTCTCTGAACCTTCTCCAACTCTGGGGCATCCTGCCTTACATCTGGAGCTTGGCTGCTGATTACCTTGCACATTTTTTGTGTTTAGGCTTCCAGCAATTCACCCTCTGACTATCTAACCTGTCCCCAGGCTAGGCGGCAAAATCTAGGCTACCGCAAGGATTCAAGCCAACACGAGCTAATCTATGCTCTATCTCCAAAGTATCTAAGTTGGGGTAGTGTTCTAGTAACCAATCTTGAGCTTTTCCTTGGTCATAAGCTTTCAGAAAATCAGTTTTTAGTTCAGGTGAAAATAGTAAATCGCAGTTAGCTCTAGCTATAGCTTCTCCAGCCCATTGAATCGCGCCTTCACCGGAGTAATACTGTTTTCTAACAGCTTCTACACACTCTTCAAGAGTTGGTTTGTGGTGAAAAACTCGCGTATGATTTGCCATTCTTAAAGCATCTCGATCTGGATCGATCCGCCAGTTACCATTTTCATCCTGCTGCCAAAGATTGCCTTTAGCACTGGCAAACAATTCATCATCGCTAATGCCTTGCCTCATGCCAGCTGACCTTCTCACGTTGCCAGCTACTACGACTACTGCGGCTTCATCAATTAACAAACAGCATTCAACTGAGTTTAATTGCCGTCCTACAGCTTTATTCAAAATTGCCGCACAGCGTTCATAAAGCCCAGGTAACTTAACAGGATTAGCAACGCCTCCAAAGCCTTTAAGGGCTTCTCCGGCAGCACGAACATCACTCAAGTCAATTGATATGTTGACTTCTCGTGAAAACTGTTCATCTGTGGATAATTCCAACAATGTTTGATAAGATTTGACCCAACCTTGGCGACTATCTCCCACATAAATAAGTACCTTATTACCTTCCACCTGAACTTCTGTCTGTTCGCGCCGAAGGTGTGGCTGGGTGCTACCTACATCCCCTTGTATAGTTACAATCAGACGATTGCGGATGGGTGGCAGTTGATTAATGTATTTTGGTTCGAGGACGGCACCTGTGCCACAGCCCATCATCGCCAGATCCATCATTAAGCCAAAGGCACGCCAATCCAGTACATTTGTACTGGTGCAGTTGTAAGCGCCGGAAAAGTTTTGTTGTTGCTCGATCCATTCACTTCCGCCTACCCACAACCAGCGACCGGAAGGCAATGCTTTGAGCTGGAGCTGCATCCGTTCTAGTAGGGCTGTCTCTTCTGGGGTAAGCTTACCTAATTTGGTTAAACCACGGACGCTTCTGGCGCATACTTCTTCCCACGTCTCGCGCCCAGCTTCTGTGCGGCGGCTATACGTTCTAAAAAATACAGGTAAGCCTGCTGGTGCAGTTTCAGGAAATTTGCTATTTTGGCGTACTCGCTCAAGCTCTCGAACCATAAGTCAAGTCAGATTATCTTTGGGACTGATCGATAGATCAAGACTATACGCGATCGCTCATATGGGGTCAAAACTTGCCAAAATACATAAAATGCGCTATATGTAGGTTGCACTCAGGACTAGCAACTAGGTAAGAATTTTTCCAATTCCCAATTCCCAATTCAAAATTACTTTAATGTCCCTTGCTCCGTGGCGATCGCCCTTAGCCGGTGCCTTGCATCGCAATGACAGCCAGCCTCATTGCCGCTACTTGCAGTTAGCCACCGTTCGGGCTGATGGACGGCCAGCCAACCGTACCGTCGTATTTCGGGGATTTCTACCAGACACCAACCAACTGAAATTTGTCATAGATTCCCGCAGTCAGAAACCAGAGCAAATTGATCATCAGCCTTGGGGAGAAGCTTGCTGGTACTTCACCAACACCCGCGAACAATTTCGCCTCGCAGGTACGCTAACCCTGGTACAACAAGAGCATCCCAACCCAGCCCTACAACAAGCACGTCAAACCACCTGGAAAGACCTCTCAGATGCCGCTCGCGTGCAATTCGCGTGGCCAGCGCCTGGCGAAACCAGAGCTGATGCCGTCGCCTTTTCGCCACCGCCACCCGATTCAGCCCAACCGCTAGCGAATTTTTGTCTACTACTCCTCGAACCCGTGCAGGTAGATCACTTAGAATTGCGAGGCGAACCGCAAAATCGGTGGCTATACAGCCTAGATTCGCAAACCTGGACTACTCAAGCTGTGAATCCATAAAGCATTAGAAGGCAAAAAAACAATTTTTTTTGCCTTCTAACATTTGCCTTATTGATATTAGATACCAGCACCATCCAAGAATTGCTGAATCACCCCATCCTTAAGGCGACAACTGGGAGCCACGGCTGCTGGAACATTCGATAAATTATTTGCCGCCACTAATTGAGCAGGAGTGGACGCATGAGCAGGTTGTTGATTTTGTAGCTCTTGCAACTGTTGTTCCAGCGACTCTAGCCGGTCTACCAAAGCGCGAATCACCGCGGCTTCAGAATCGGGCAAACTTCCATGTTCCAGTGGATTCACCCGGACACCGGAGCGATAGACAATCCTACCCGGAACGCCGACCACAGTACAATCGGAAGGCACATCCCGCAAAACAACCGACCCAGCTCCGATGCGGACACTGTTGCCGATTTGGATATTACCCAGAACTTTAGCACCAGCACCCACCACGACATTTTCTCCTAACGTGGGGTGACGCTTGCCGCCCTCCTTGCCAGTACCGCCCAGAGTAGCACCTTGATAAATGAGAGCATAATCTCCCACAATTGCGGTTTCACCAATCACCACACCCATCCCGTGGTCAATAAAAACACTCCGTCCAATTACAGCACCGGGGTGAATTTCAATGCCAGTAAGAAAGCGAGCTAGTTGGGAAATCAATCGAGGGATGAAGGGAATTCCCAGGACGTATAGCCAATGAGCAAAGCGATGGAATACCAGCGCCTGCAAACCTGGATAGCAAAACAGAACCTCCAGCCAGTTGCGGGCGGCGGGGTCACGCTCGAAGATGATGCGAAAGTCAGCTATAAGCGTAGATAGCACAGGCGTTTACCAATTTTGGCAAAATAAACCATATCTATCATATCGTTCTCAGTGATTTTCCCGATCGGGGAAACCGAACCTAAAATTTTCCCTCGTTCCCAGGCATATGCCCGGAGAACGAGGGAAAATTTTATCTTTTGCTTTTTACATAACAGGCTTTTACTTTTTAGACAAGCCTGCCATTTGACTGTTTGCGGCGGATGCCAATCACCGAGGGACGTGGTGGCCCTTGAGGATTGCCCTCAATGTTGCTGGGCCAATTACTGCCACGAGGCACAGTGCGTCGTTGATTAAAGACGCTGCTTCCAGTCAAGTCCAGAATCTCGATATCTCGACTCAGGATTTGTTGGGGAGTGAATGGCACCTCTTCGCCGGGGTGCTGCACCGAAAGAATCAGCGTATCCCCAATGAACGTTGGGCCAGTCAGTTCGCAACGCGGTGGGCCATAGGCAAAGGGTACGACTGCGCCAGCATCAGGCCCAGCGGTGGGAATGAAGAATAACCAGTTATTGCCAAACACCCCAATCAAGTTAGAAGTTTCAACATTGAGATTAGAGTCAATCTGACTAGGCGAGTTAGCACCCACTACCCTATGGTCGATGTTTAAGGGAGTTGCGGCAGCACCAACATCAAAACCATTGTGGGCGCTAGTAGACATATCGGTAACACCCCAGATGTTACCTTGGCTATCAAACGCTAAGTTATCCACATTAGCGAAACCATCTCCAGGGTTGGCTCCCACTTCCCCACCTTTAGCAAATCGCTGCCAGCGGAAGGTGGTACCCGTGCCATCGGCGCTATCTTCAATAATCTTGAAAAGTTCCCCGGATGGCTGTGGCGCGTTAATGTCAGCGCTGTACTTAGAAACTACAAAGATCCGTGAGTCAGGATAGCCATCGCTGCCCGGAGCGCCGTCTGTGTAGGCGATGAACACTTCTCTGGGATTGCGTGGATTAACTTCTAAGTCTTCGGGACGAGCCGTGGGAGTTCCGCCAACCAAGTTAGCAGCTAAAAAGGCATCCACTAGCACAGCACCCTGGCTGGTGTAGAAATCTGATAGCTTCTTACCTCTATAAGCGGGCAGAATTGTCGCTTCATTGGTTATGTCAACGCCCTGGAAGATACTACCTTGTGCAGGGTCTTCAGTGGGCCCGAAGCGTCGTATTGGGGTACGACCATTGCGGGTCGCTTTGCCCAATGCGGCAATTTCCCTTGAGGCAAGAACTGAGGGAGGAATTGGATTGGTGGCGGTATTTAATCTCAGCGGAATCCATTCACCCGTACCGTTAGGGTTGTAACGGGCAACGTACAGAGTGCCGTCTTCAAATAAGCGACTGTTGTTCTTATCAGTGGGAGAGCTAACTCTACCGGAACTGACAAATTTCCAAGTGTGACCTCCGCGTCGGTCATCACCCATGTAACCAATTAATTGTTTTCCAGCCTCAACCCGCATGGCAATATTTTCATGGCGGAAGCGACCTAAAGCGGTGTGTTTGCGGGGGCGGAAATTGGGGTCTGCTGGGTCAATTTCGACCATGTAGCCATATTTTTCCCCGACGAAGCCAAAGGTAGCCCCGGTAGTGCCTGCAATATAACCTGTCTGCGTGCCGTTGGCGTTTACGGGTTCTGTTACTCCAACGAAGAAGGCGGTACTGGCTTGGAAGTTCTCTTCAGCAGATAGAATGGTTCCCCAAGGACTGGTGCCGCCAGAACAGTTGTATCCAGTGCCGATGATTTTGTTACCCAGTCCATCTGAACTCAGAGGGAAGACTTGAGTAGCGGCTGGCCCAGTGCCAATTAGGTAATTTTGATCCCCTTGTTGGTAGCTCTTTGAACCCCAGGATGTGACATTTTTATAGGCATCGGAACGTTGAGAGTTAATCCCTAAACCTGAAAGATGGTGGAGGCGTCGATTTTTGGGATCACGGACAACAGAAAAGCGTCCGCCACGGTCTGCACGGGCAATCCGGACAATAGAGCCACCCATGTTGTACAAAAATTCGCCCAAGAGTTCGATATTCGTTCTGTCACTCGGCAAATTTTGTCCAATGACCAAAGGGTACGATTCGGGGAATTGTGCTAAATCCTCTGAGCTGCCTGGGGCGGCAAAAGAAAATGGGTAGGAGACATATTCGTGGTTAACCCAAAGGTAGCCGTCGTTGGGGTTCCTACCATTGAGGGGAATAAAGCCGGTGTAGTCGTTGTTGTAACCAAAGTATTCTTCTTGGTTGGGGAAGACGCGATCGCCCCAGCGTACAATTACATAACGTTCGTATTCCGGCGGAACTACAACGTCATCAAGAATGTTGTAAGTTCCTAATCTAGGATCTGCTGATTTATTTATTACTGTTCCCTGACCAATTGCCGTTGCGTAGTAACTGTTCTGCTCTGTGTAAATTGGCAAAGGATGTGGCAGACGCAATGGCGTAAATTTCAGAGGCTGTATTGCTTCAGCGATGCCTGAATCAAGCCCAAAAATTCTGTTTTCTACAGCAGGAGCTAGTACCGCAGCACCAGCACTGGCTCCAAAGAAAACAAGTAGCTGCCTCCGACTAAGCTTAGACATGAAAAACCCTCATTAAGGAATCGCAAGACTGGCGCACAAAAAATGCTGGGAACTTATAGTCAAGTCACAGCAATTATGTCAACCGCTAGTTAACACACCATTACCTAACAACATCGGTGTGGTTTGAGCTGGGATTAGGAATAATACCTACTGCGCGCTTTCCTTAACACAGGTGACGGCTCCCTCCACGCCCGACTGGTAAAAATCATTTGCGTGTTTACACGCACACCATAAATACTACTTACGTAAAATTAAGGTTCTTTAATCAGTTGGTTAATAAAAAATTAACAAGGCATTAAAGTTCTTAAGAAGCTTTCAAAATCAGAATTAAACATCAATTTAGAACTTCTTAACCTTCCATTAAAGCTTACTTAATGTTTAATGCTTTTAATCTAAGTACGTCAGTAAATATACTAGACTTAATTTGAGTCAAGCTGCTAAAAATTAGCAGTGGATAATGCGATCGCGTTTAAACCTAAGCAAATAAGGAGTAACAAATGAGGGGCATTACCTATTTTACTACACTTGCACTGTTTGCAAGTGTAGCTTTGCCTGATGCAGCAAATGCTGTAATTTTAAATGGCGGGTTTGAAGAAGGCTTCGGTAGTTGGCAAACCCTAGGCGACTACAGGATAGAAAATTCTGCTTTTGGCAGTGGAACAGTACAAGGAAATTCTCAAGCTTTTCTATCAACTGCTTACCGCGAAGTGATTGGTTTTGATGATAACTCAATTGAAATTTTTGGTGGGGATGCAGCGCCTGTCGCCTTCATTTCTGGCTTTGCTGAAGAATCTAGTTTAGAGGGATTCCTGGGTTTCTCAACATTTTTAGGAGATAAGTCTTTATATGATATTGCTACAGCAGAACCTATTGAGGGATCAGCAATAAAACAGACTTTTAGAGCAGGTTCTGGGCAGGTTTTATCTTTCTCTTGGAATTTTCTCACAAATGAGTCTGTAGGGGAAGCGGCTGTTGGTGATCTTACCTATCCTGACTTCAATGATTTTGCTTTTGTATCCCTAAAGTCAGACTCTGGCACCCAACTTTTCACCTTGGCAGATACAATTTCAGAATTCCAGAATTCTTCTACTAGCCTTGCTAATGAGACTGGATTCAAGACTTTCTCTTACAAGATTCCAACTTCTGGGGAATATACATTAGGAATTGGGGTTGTGGATGTAGGAGAGCCAACACGTATCTCAGCTTTGCTGATTGATAAGGCGCAAGTTGTTCCGGAGACTACACCTACGCTGGGTATGCTACTTTTTGGAGCTTTAGGAACAGTTTCGATGTTGAAGCGGGGTAAGAAAAAAACAGATTTTGTTTCTTAGATTTAGATTTTAACTGTTGTTGCCTGTTGTAGGGGCGTAATTAATCGCGCTCCTACTTTTTTATCGTTTTTTTTTTGGTTGCAGGCTTTGATTATCGCAATCGCTGATAAAGTAAATATAGGTTGGCTTTCACTAAGGTAGCTTTTTAATAAAGATAATATTTCTAAAGCAGAGTCAAATGCTATATAAATAATTATTTTTGGTTTCGTTGCTGCCCTACTCAACTTATACTTAACTAAATATTTTATGATAGAGGTGTCACTACAATTATTGGAAAAAATAGATGAGGCTATAGCCTTATCGTTCGCATTCCCAGGTTCTAGCCTGGGAACGAGAAAGAAGTTAGCTTAATCATCTCGAAACCCGGGATCGTCTTCGAGTCTGATTCTGTTTCGTGTAGGAGCAATGTTTGTAGGTGAAACAGAAGAGTTGTCAAAACCTAGCAGCAATCCAGAAGTAATAAAATATCGAGTCCAACGATGTATTCTAGGGTCTTGTTGCCAATCTGAACGAGAGACTTTTGAAAACAGAACTGGGACTATTTGTCCTTTAACGTCGCCGAAAACTCGGAGATAAATTTGGGTAGTCTCCGGGCTTTGTGATAATTCTTGGTCGATAGAGATAGTGGCTACGGTTTCTGCTTCTTCGACAACGTTTTCATAAGGTTGATTGGAGTTGGGGCTGAGGAAGAGATCGATTTTCCTAGGTTCAGATAAAGCTGGGTAAGCGATCGCGCCCAAACTACTTAAAATTGAAAATGTAGCTAAAATTCGCCAGATGCGGATAACCATTGCTTTTATTCATCATCAAGGTTTACACAGAGTAGCACTCTCAAGATTAAGGATTCAGTAAAGTTTGGTTAATTCTAAATAAAACTGTTGCTAATCTTTAAATCTGCCGAATTGGAATTTTAATTGCAAATTCTGTACCCTTTCCAGGCGCACTGATGCAGTTCAATTCACCTCCGTGTTTTTCGACAATAATTTGATAACTAATTGACAAACCAAGTCCAGTGCCTTTGCCTACTGGTTTGGTAGTAAAGAAGGGATTAAACAGTTGTTGTTTCATTGCTTGTGTCATCCCAGTCCCGTTGTCTGCAATCCGAATCACAACTTGATTGTTGTTTTGAACTTTGGTAGAAATCCGAATTGTGGGGATTGGGGACTGGGAAGAGTCTTTTCCAGCGCCTAATGCCAAGTCACAAGTCTCCAGTTCCAAAGCATCAATGGCATTGGCGATCAGATTCATAAATACTTGGTTCAACTGTCCAGCGTAGCACTCTACCTGGGGCAGGTTGCCGTATTCTTTGATTAGTTGAATGCCAGGGTAATCTGTCTTAGCTTTCAGACGATTTTGCAAAATTAGTAGGGTGCTATCAATACCTTCGTGAATATCAACTGCCTTCATTTCGGCTTCATCCAGTCGCGAAAAATTACGCAGAGATAAGATAATTTGACGAATGCGTTCAGCACCCACTTTCATTGAAGACAGCATTTTGGGTAGGTCTTCGATGAGGAAATCTACATCGATTGCTTCTATCTCGTCTCGAATTTCCGCCGCGGGATTAGGATAGTTTTTGTTATAGAGATGTAGTAGGTTAAGCAGGTCTTGGATGTAATTATCAGTGTGAATCAGATTGCCGTAGATGAAGTTGACGGGGTTGTTAATTTCGTGGGCGATCCCAGCAACTAGCTGCCCTAAGCTGGACATTTTTTCGGTTTGCACGAGTTGGGCTTGGGTTTGCTGGAGTTCGTATAAAGTTTGTTCGAGTTTGGTTGCTTGTTCTTGGAATTGTCGGGCGGCGGTGCGGGTAGCGGCGTAGAGTTCGGCTTGGTTAATAGCGATCGCAAGGTTATCTGTAACCGCACAAAGCAGTTCTACTTCGGCATCGCTCCAAGCTCTTGGTGTAGAATTACTACAACTAATAACGCCGATAGTACCTGAGAGAGTTTGAATTGGTAGCACCAACACCGAGGCATAGTTAAGAGAGCGCATAAATTCCTGCCAAACGCGATCGCTTTCTTTGTAGACATCATCCATCCGCACTATTTCCAGATCCAAAAGTTTTTCCGCGATTAGCCCCACCTCCGCCGCCGGGTAGTAACCTGTGCAATCGGGAAGATCCGGATGTCGATCTTCCTTAATCACCTCCCAACCAGGTTCTTCTCTGTCCTGGTAATACCAGGCGAAGTGACAGCGCTCAATTTGCAATAAGCTACGGATTTCCTGCACTGTGGTTTCCAAAACTGTATCTAGGTTGAGAGTGTTGCGAATTTGGGTAGTGATACGGTTTAGCAAATTTTCCCGGTTGGCTTTTTCTCTCAGCCGTACTTCCGATTGTCGTAGTGCTTCCTCAGCAGCTTTGCTTTGATTAATATTAGTCATAGTGCCGACATAGCTTTTCAATCCCTCTGACCCGATTTCAGCTGCTGCTTGAGCTAAAACCCAAGTTACCAACCCATCGGCTCGAATCAGCCGAAACTCGGATTGAAAAGGTAAATTATTCGTTACTGCTTGATGCCATTCCGAATATACTCGATCGCGATCGTCAGGATGTATGGCTTTTATCCAGCCTTCTCCCAGTGTTCCTTCTTTTGTTAGTCCAGTAATCTCACACCACTGCTCGTTAGCATACACAGAATTTCCTCGCGCATCTGCACGAAATATCACTACTGGGGACAATTTAGCTAATATTTGATATCGTTGTTCGCTTGAGCGCAGTGCATCTTCAGTCACTTTGCGTTCTGTGATGTCTGTAATCATCCCCAAAGTACCCAAATACTCACCTTGTGAGTCTAAGATGGGTTTTGTTGAAACGATTGCCCACATAGGAGAGCCATCTTTGCGAGTGAATTTGAAATCATGGTTTTCCTTAATGCCTTGGCGACGACGTTCCACATTGGCGGATGCGATCGCCTTTCCCTCATCATCCATAAAATCAAACAGCGACTTCCCGTGCATTTCTTGGGTACTGTAGCCCAACATTTCTGCCATTCTGGGATTCACAAAGCTGGTCTTGCTATCACTGTCAATAATCCAAACGCCTTCTAAGCTTGTTTCAATAATCCGACGATAACGCTCCTCAGATTCGCGCAATGCTAACTCTGCCTGTTTTCGTTCAGCGACCTCAGCTTTTAAACGATTAATGGCATTTTTAAAGATATTTGTACGTTCTTCTACTCTAATTTCTAAGACTTCATTCGACTGTTTCAAAGCTGCTTGTGTTATTTGGCGCTCTGTAATATCGAGAATAACAGCTAAAAATACTGATTCTCCATTTTGCACAATCAGTTGTATGTGTACTTTTACTGGATAAAGACTGCCATCAGCACGCTGGTGGACTGTTTGAAACTCTAGTTTTTGTTGATCATGTTGTACTAAAGGTGTAACCAAGTTCCAAAAAAAAGCTTCATCTAGTTCTGGATTGATGTCAAGGGGTGTAAGAGTTTGCATCTTTTCCAGAGAATAACCCAGGTTACGCCTAGCACCCGCGTTAACATACTGAAAGCGAAGAGTTTTGGTATTAACAATATAAATTTCGTTTAAGCTTGCTTCAACTGCATTTAACAGTTGCAAACGTTCAGCTTCAGTTTGCTTGCGATCGCTAATATCAACACAGGAACCGATGTAACCCCCAAAGCTGCCATCCGGTAGAAACCGAGGCGTTCCTGTATCCAAAACCCAGCGGTACTCGCCATCAGCACGCAAAAGGCGATATTCCATCTGGAATTTTTCACGGCCATCAAAGGCTGTAATATAAATATCTAAACAATGCTGCAAATCTTCTGGATGAACGCCTTCCGTCCAACCATTACCCATCTCTTTTTCTATTGTTCTCCCGGTAAAATCTAGCCAGATTTGATTAAAGTAATAATAGAGTTTGTCAGTGCCAGATAACCAAATCATTACGGGGGCGGTATCTGCTACGATCCGAAATAGTTCTTCGTCCCGTAAAGGCGTTTGTATTAGCTGTTGCTCAGTGTTCTGTACTTTTAGATCCTGGCTAGTCATTTTTGGGAGTAAGTTGGGTTTGATTTGAATATACTGGCATTTTAAGCATTAATTTCTGGATATAATAGGTCATGTATAAAGTCTGTATACAATTGCGAGTAATACGGGGTGGTGCGATCGCGATCGTAGGACGGATGTCACTATTGCTATAGCATATGCAACAAAAGGCTATAAAGTCCCAGCTTGGCAAATTACTCCAGATGCTTCACTATACTTACACCCGGTAGGTATGACAGCTTAAAATTAAGCCGAGACGGGTTGAGAAGATGTCTGTTTCAGTGGGAGAGCGATCGCAAACTCCGTTCCCTCACCTATTTGGGAATTTACAGAAATTTTTCCTCCATGTTTTTCAATGATTTGGTAGCAAATCGAAAGTCCTAAACCTGTACCTTGACCTACTGGCTTAGTAGTAAAAAATGGGTCAAATATTTTATCTTTAATAGGCAATGCGATTCCTAAACCATTATCCCGAATTCGCACTTGAATTTGGTTGTCAGAAGTTTTTATGGTTTTAATTATTATTTGCTTATTGGATTTTTTTTCATCGGTTAATAGCGCATCAATAGCATTACTAATAATATTCATAAATACCTGATTAATTTGCGCTGGATAGCACTCAATTAGAGGCAAATTACCATATTGCTTAATAACTTTAACTTCTTTTTTTAATTTGTTGCTCAAAATTAACAACGTGCTATCAATACCTTCGTGTAAGTTAACGTCTTTAACCTCGGCTTCATCTAGACGCGAGAAGTTTCGCAAAGATAAAACCATCTGCTGAATCCGCTTAGCTCCTACCTTCATAGAAGACAACATTTTAGGTACATCTTCAGTAATAAATTCTAGGTCAATTTCCTCACTAACCTCCTCAATTTCAGGAGATGAATATGGGTGCTGCTGATAAATATGCACTAATCTAAGCAAATCTTGAAGATATTCGCTGGTATGTTCAAGATTGCCGTAAATAAAATTAATTGGGTTATTGATTTCATGAGCAATGCCAGCTACCATCTGGCCGAGGCTGGACATTTTTTCAGTTTGAATTAGCTGAGATTGGGTTTGTTGTAGTTCTTGCAGAGTTTGAGAAAGTTTAGTTGCTTGTTCACGCAATGCTTCCTCCGCAACTTTAGTAGGAGTAATGTCACGCGCACTCGCATAAATTAACTTTTCTTGGGGAGACTGCACAGATGTCCACGCCAGCCATTTGTAGGAACCATCTTTGCAGCGATAGCGATTCTGGAAGTGGTAAGACGTTGTTATACCTGTGGAAAGTTTTTCCGATTCGGCGATAGTTGCTGCTTTATCTTCAGGATGAACGAAATCGATGAATTGGCTGCTAAGGAGTTCTTCGGTTGTGTAGCCAAGCGTTTTTTCAAAAGCTGGGTTGACGAACTTAAAATAACCGTCGAAACCAGCTATACAGAGCATATCAAACGAAATATTAAAGAAATTATCAAGCTGGTGTTGTTTTTGCTTTATGTCTTGGGTATAAGTTGCAACTCGCCGGATCATTTGGTTGAGAGAAATCGTCAACTTCCCAACTTCATCTTCAGTCGTCACGGGTGCTTGGAGGTTAAAATTTGATTCCTCTGTCACTTGTTGAGCAACTTTGGTGATAGCTTCAATGGGTTGCGCGATCGCTTTACTGGTATAAACTGCCAAAATAACTGCGATCGCTGCTGATACCAGCAAACTAATAATAATAATAAGGCTCCCCAGATTCCCGGCTTCATCGTAAAGTCTATCTCCTGCTTTTGCTTCTCGTTCTTGATAGAGATTAATTAGTTTTGATAGCTCGTCTGTGAGATAATTCAAGCGGACAGTAGTTTTACCATTAATAAACTTGGTGAGCGCTTGCTGTGCTGATGGAAGCTTCTTTGTCTTTACAGTAGACGGTTCAATTCCCTCCAGCACTGTCTTTAGTTCTTGATCATAAATTTGGAGTATGTTTTCATATTTATTGATTAAAGATGTTAGCTGGGTATAATGTCGAGCCAGGTCTTCCTTGTCTTCGCCCAAGTCTTTAAAGTATGGAGTAGAATTATTTAGGAAAATTTGAGTTTCTTTTATTAATTCTTTAAGTTCAAGAAGTTCTTGAATAAAAATCGGAGTTTCTTGCTCTAAGTCTTCGATATCATTTGATATAAGAAGTAATTCTCGTTGTTGAGAGCGAGCCTGTAAAATAGCTGTTTGTAAATTATTTAGAGAATTTATCCTGACACGCACTTTCTCAACTTGTTCCGCCGCCCGCGCATAATTGTATTGTTGGAAAATAATGCCAGTAGTTCCGCCCAGAACGGCAATGCTAATCGCTAGACTATACCCATAAACGATTTTCTGTCTAATACGTAAACGACTGGTTAGGCGGTTAAACTGAGTTGGTGAAAAATTTGGATAGGGATTTGGCAACTTAACTATAAAAGACATTTTTTCACTGGCTCTAATGACACAAAAATAACAAGTGATTCATAATATACACATGAAAAATACCACGTATAGTTTATAATTTAAAAGCGAAAAAATACCTAAGAAAAGTTTCAGTAACCCGAAAGCACAGGATAAAGTAAGTAATTTTACGGATTAAAATTGGGGAAAGGAAAAAATAACCCTGCCTGGGGGTACTAGACTGCCTGTTATGATTAGAAACAGTTTTGCAGTAAGCTGCTACTAGGCTTTAGCGGTACTTTTAGCTTGATATCGCTGAAGGCAACGCATCAACTACTGACCTGTCTATGACTTACTCTTCTTCATCTGTGGCAACCGATGCCTCTGGCGGTACGACTCAAACAGATTCAGCCATCTGGTCTAGCTTATTGCAACAGTTGTTAGACGGGCGATCGCTCTCGCGCGATCAAGCCGCAGAATTGATGCATGGATGGTTAAAGGAAGAAATTCCACCAGTGCTATCAGGAGCGATTTTAGCTGCTCTCCAAGCAAAGAGTGTCTCTGCTGAAGAGTTGAGTGGCATGGCTCAAGTCTTGCAATCCCAATCCTTTGCCCTTGAGAGTCCCCAGCCCCTAGCTTCCAATCACCTAATTGACACCTGTGGCACTGGGGGAGATGGGGCATCAACCTTTAATATCTCTACAGCAGTTGCTTTTGTTGCCGCTGCTACGGGCGTTCCGGTAGCAAAACATGGCAATCGTTCTGCCTCTAGCCGAGTCGGTTCCGCTGATGTGCTGGAAGCGCTGGGAGTGAACCTGAACGCCACGCCGCAGAAGGTACAGGCGGCGCTTCAGGAAGTGGGCATCACATTTCTATTTGCACCCGGTTGGCACCCTGCCTTGAAGGTAGTAGCACCGCTACGGCGAACGCTAAAAGTCAGGACGGTGTTTAATTTACTTGGGCCGTTAGTAAATCCGTTACGCCCCACAGGTCAAGTGATTGGGGTGTTCGATCCAAAATTGGTCAGCACCATTGCCCATGCTTTGGGGCAATTAGGCATTCAGCAGGGTATTGTCTTACACGGGCGCGAGAAACTGGATGAAGCTGGTCTTGCTGATGTTACAGACTTGGCGGTGTTGTCTGGGGGTGAAGTGGAGTTGTTGACGCTGAATCCCCAGGAACTAGGCTTAACAATGGCACCTACGGCGTTAATCCGGGGTGGAGATGTTTTAGAAAATGTGGCGATTTTGCAAGATGTACTCCAAGGGAAAGGAACGCCAGCGCAACAGGATGTAGTGGCTTTGAATGCGGCATTAGCACTCCAGGTTGGCGGTGTGGTAGCGATGGGTAATCATGCAGAGGGCGTTTCTCTGGCAAAGGAAATTATAAACAGCGGTGCTGCTTGGTCGAAATTGGAACGATTAATTCAGTTTCTTAAGGATTAGCCAGCGAGTTAAGAGTTGGAATTCAACATTCCAACTCTTAAGGACAACTGACAGTTTTGGTTAATTGGGACGGAACTCAACCACGTTACGTTTAATTGTGATGTCATAACCATCAAAGAAGTCATGCCCCAATAGTCCAACTTCCATGTCTGGTAAAGCGATCGCTACCAGCACATTCTTCTTGATTGCTCCGCCAACTCCGATAGACTTGACATAACCCAGAGGAAATTCTGCTACACCATTGGGAGTCTGCGCCTTGGCACTCGATACAGGTACTACTCTGAGTGCAGCTGCCATGCGTCGGGTAATCAAGGTGCCGGAAGCACCAGTATCCACAATCATTTCAAAAGTCCGGTTCCCGTCAAAGGTGACATCAATCACGGGGGTGCCACCTTCTCGCCTTTTGATTGGGGCTTGATAAACACCGTTTCTCAGAAGCCGAGGTTTGGAACTTCCTGTAGGCGCTTTCGCTACTACCACAGGCTGAGGTTTGGGTTTGGGAGGATTTGCCTTGTTCTGGGCATAGGTAAGATTGCGCTGGTATTGGGGGATTTTGGTTTTAGCGATCGCATGATAAGGACTAGAAGCCGGAATCGTTTTCATAAAAGCGATCGCTTGTTGCCAGCTGCTAATAACTAATTGCCAATCCTCTTTTGACTGAGCAGACAGACTGATGCTGCTGGCGCTTTCCGCAGAGTCAATCGCCCGCACATAAGCGTCGGCGGCGGCTTGCGGGGATAACTGCGGCTTATATGGTGTCTTTGCCGGAGATTTAGATTTAGTTGAAGCAGGTTTAGACACCTGCTTTGCACTAGCAGTTGGAGGCTTCTTGGCAGGAGGAGAAGCCGAGACGGGAGTTGCTGATGGACTCTGAGGAGTGGCAGCATTGTCTTGGCTACAGCCAAAACTTACGAGTGCCAGCGTACTTGAAAGCAAAATGATTGCTGCACGGGCGTGAGGAGACTTCACAATATCTGCATTTAATTCTCATCAACTATTTTATTGTCATCTATCCTTTAGTAGATTGGATATAAAAAAATTCTTAGACCTAAATAAATAAAGATGCGATCGCATTTATAGCCTTTATCCCCTGTTACCTGATGAGGAGATGACCAAGCCTGAAGGAAAGCGATTGTCCTACAAATAAATAAGGTAGGCAATACCCACCCTGCCCTTAATTGGTGACTCGTATTTTGTGTAGCACTACTATAGACATCTCTAAAAATTAGATTGTAATCCTGATCAAGCTTAGGCTGAAGTCCAATTTCTGGAGATGTTTAATGTATCCTTACCTTAATTGGAAGCTATGTTAGAAGTGGGGCATCTTACAGGGACACTCAACTATCTAGACCCACTTGAGAGATTCTTCAGTTCCCTCGCTCTTGAGCGCATATCTTGAAAGGCACTAATGCGGCTGCAAACATTCTCGGATTTAATTCTTAAAGGTTCATTAAGAGTACCACTTCGTATGGCTCTGATAGTTCCCTTTATCTTTCAACTCTCTGTTGCTGTGGGGCTACCAGCATACTTCTCTTTAAGGAACGGTCAGAAAGCAGTTAATGAGGTTGCAGCCCAACTGAGAAGTGAAGTTACAGCCCGAATTCATCAACATATCTCCGATTATATGGAGACACCTCAACTTGTTACCCAAATAAACGCCGATGCTGCCCGTTCTGGCAATTTGAATTTGCAGGACTCTTTAAGTCTAGAACGTCATTTCTGGCAGCAAGTGCAGTTATTCAAATCTCTAAATCCGATCGCCTTTGGAAGTGAACAGGGAGAAATTCATTCAGTCGATCGGCTTGATGATGGTTCATTAGTCATCCGAGTTATCGACCAATCAACCCGTGGTAATTATCACACTTACACCACTGATAGTCAGGGCAATCGCGGCAGGTTAGTTCGAGTTAACACAACCTTTGATCCTCGCACTCGCCCCTGGTATATAAAGGCTGTGAAAGGAAATAAACCTACCTGGACTGAGATTTATCCATACTTCTCATCATCAGGGTTAGCAATCAGTGCAACCCGACCTTTTTATAACCAGGCAGGTACTTTACTTGGCGTTACCAATGCAACATTGTCTCTCTCTCAGCTGGGAGATTTTCTGAATAGTTTAAAGATTGGTCGCACTGGGCAAATGTTTATTGTCGAACGTTCTGGAAACTTGGTAGCAAGCTCAACGGCTGAGCCGCCTTTTATTTTAAATCAAGAGGGAGGAAAACAGAAACAGGAAAGATTGGCAGCGATCGCTAGCAGAAATCCTGTGACTCGTCTAACAGCCCAGTATTTAAAGGAACGCTTTGGTAACTTCAATAATATTCGCCATAGCCAGCAGCTTGACTTTGAAATTGAAGGTAAGCAGCAATTCGCACAGGTGACACCGTTTACTGATAGCTACGGACTGGAGTGGGTAATCGTCGTAGTGGTTCCCGAAGCTGACTTCATGGAACACATTGAAGCCAACACACGAACCACGATTTTGCTATGTTTAGCAGCATTGATATTCGCTACAGTTATGGGGGTGTTCACCTCTCAATACATTACCCGACCGATTGCTCATTTAATCTCTGCCTCTCAGGAAATTGCCAATGGGAAGTTAGACCAAACTGTCAAAGTAGAGGGCATTAACGAACTAGAAGTTCTAGCCCAAGCTTACAACCAAATGGCAACTCAACTGCAAACATCCTTTACTGCTCTTGAAAAGGCAAATGAAGAGCTAGAGCTTCGGGTCGAACAGCGAACAGCCGAACTACAAGAACGGACATTTCAGCTAAAGCAATCCTTTGACTTGGAAGCAACGTTGAAACGGATTACAGACAGAGTTCGTGACAACTTAGATGAAGCACAAATTTTGCAAAAGGTTGTCCAAGAATTAGCTTCTGTACTTGCTGCCGAATGTTGTGCTGCTGCCCTGTATGATATAGAGCAAAAAACGTTAGTTATCAATTATGAATATGCCCAACCTCATTGGCCTTCTACTCAAGGTTCTAGGATTGAATTAGATGAGTTATCTGGAATTCATCAATCTCTGTTACAAGGGCAATGTTTACAGTTTTGTCAATTAGCCCCAAAGTTTGGTCGCCCTCATGCAGCGATTCTTGCCTGTCCTGTTTTTGATGACCAGGGTATCCTGGCTGATATATGGTTATTCCAACCGCCGATTTATAACTATAGTGAACTAGAAATTCGGTTATTACAGCAAGTTGCTAATCAATGCGCGATCGCTATTCGTCAGGCTCGACTTTACCAAGCGGCCCAAGCCCAAGTAGAAGAGCTAAAAAGTCTACATCAGCTTAAAGATGACTTTTTGAGTACCGTATCCCACGAACTGCGTACTCCTATTTCTAATATAAAGTTAGCGATTCGGATGCTGAAGCTAGCTCCCACTCCAGAACGGCATAAACAGTATCTAGATATTTTAGACGCTGAGTGCGCTAGAGAAGCTAACTTGATCAACGACTTGCTGGATTTGCAACGCCTGGAAGCTAATCGTTATCCTGTATTTGTCGAGTCGATAGTTCTGGAAGATTGCATATCCAGTATTATCAAACCGTTTCTATCGCGAATTCAAGAGCGTCAACAAGTCTTTAACGTTGATTTACCGCCTGACCTTCTGCCAATTATGTCAAGTCCAGATAGTTTGGGGCGGCTTTTAGCGGAACTCCTTAACAATGCCTGTAAATACACTCCATCTAATGGCGAAATTCGCTTTAGCGTCAAACAAGATATCGATTTATCTATCCCGAAACCTACTGCATCAATAACCAGCTTTGAGGTCAGCAATCAAGCAGAGATTCCAACGGCTGAAATACCCCATATTTTTGATAAATTTTATCGAGTTCCCAATGCAGACCCTTGGAAACAAGGTGGAACTGGATTAGGCTTAACCTTGGTGAAAAAGTTGGTTGAGCAATTGGGGGGAGAAATCAGAGTAGAAAGTGGTGAAGGTTGGACGAGCTTTACTATTTTATTAGGAAATACAGAAGTCATAAATGATTCGTGAAGGTGAGATACCGGACTTGTTAAAGTTGGGTATTTGAAGGGCTGGCTCACAATGCCGAGGAATACTATATAGCCGAGTAGAGAGCAATCCGATAGTCTTCTCTATTCAATAGACTGATTCAAAAAAAACTGGGAGATGAGAACTAATGAGGTCAAGTTTGTCAATCTCAGGGCTGAAGCTTATCTGTGAGATGCGATCGCCTTCCTCGAAACTTGGTTATCTCGCCACCAGATAACAGCAGATGAGCGTAGATGCGATCGCATCCTAATACACACTTCTACCCTAGCTGGGTGTGAGATGATAACTTACCACTAGCAACTAACAACCAAAAACTCAGCATCACCTTATGCCTTCTTCTTCTGCTCAAAGTGCCTTGCTCGTACTTGCTGATGGCACGTCCTACAAAGGTTGGTCTTTTGGTGCTTCTGGAACAGCCATTGGCGAAGTGGTGTTTAACACTGGCATAACTGGCTATCAGGAAGTTTTGACAGACCCCAGCTACTGCGGTCAGATTGTTACATTCACTTATCCAGAATTAGGCAACACTGGTGTCAACCTGGAAGATGAAGAATCGAATCGTCCTCAAGTCAGAGGCGCGATCGCGCGTAACATCTCCTCACGTCCCAGCAACTGGCGATCTACCCAATCCTTGCCCGACTACCTGAAACAACACAACATTCCCGGTATTTATGGCATCGATACGCGATCGCTCACCCGCAAACTGCGCTCTGCTGGTGCCATGAACGGCGCTATTTCCACCGAAATCCTCGATCCTGCCGAATTGCTGGAAAAAGTACAAGAAGCTCCCAGCATGGCAGGATTAAATCTAGTTCAGGAAGTCAGCACACAAACCGTCTACGAATGGTCTGATCCCACCGAATCGAGTTGGGAATTCAGTCCTGGCGTTGAGTCAAACGATGGCGAACCCCTCACCGTTGTCGCCATTGATTTTGGCATCAAACGCAACATCCTGCGGCGTTTGGCTGCTTACGGTTGCCGCGTCATCGTTGTACCAGCCAACACACCGCCAGAAGAAATTCTCAAACACAACCCGGATGGGATTTTTCTCTCCAATGGCCCAGGAGATCCAGCAGCCGTTACCGAAGGCATCGAAACCACCAAAGCCTTGCTAGAAAGCCAGAAACCCGTCTTTGGCATCTGCATGGGACACCAAATTCTCGGTCTTTCAATGGGTGCTGACACCTTCAAGCTCAAATTTGGTCATCGCGGCTTAAATCAACCAGCAGGTTTAAAACAGCGGGTGGAGATTACCAGCCAAAATCACGGCTTTGCAATTGATGCAGATTCCTTAAGCTCAGATGTGGAAATAACCCATCTGAACCTCAACGATCGCACTGTAGCTGGTTTACGGCACAAATCCCTGCCTTTCTTCTCCGTACAGTACCACCCAGAAGCCAGCCCCGGCCCCCACGATGCCGACTATCTGTTTGAGCAGTTTGTTGAGCAAATGCGATCGCATCGCCAAAATTAATCAATAGCAATTAGCAGCTGTGTGTTCTATAATGGAGCCTCGACTAAGGACAATCCAAGGTAGGAGGGTGTTATTCCTGAGCCACTAACCCTAACCGTAAGCTTAAGAGGCACTCGCGAAGTTAGGGACAATTACCAGCTATACCGCCTCACGGGTTTGTTAGATGCTTTCTCGGAACCCACGTTCCGGAAGGTGGTCAGCAAGTATATTGAGGAAGGTCCCAGCCACGTTATTCTGGATCTTTCTAACATCGACTTTGTAGATAGCTCTGGCTTAGGCGCTTTAGTGCAGCTGGTGAAAAAGGCTCAAAGCGTTGATGGTTCTTTGCAAATTGTCACCAATGCTCGCGTGACTCAAACCGTTAAACTGGTTCGCTTAGAACAGTTTCTCTCGTTGCAGCCTTCAGTTGAAGCAGCATTGGAGAAGATCAAGCAGCCTTGAGCTGAATGATAAATCGATAGGTGGGGCGGGGCTGACAACCCGCCCTTACCAATTTCTAGCACTGGCACGACTGCGATTTTCAGTGCAAAGCTAAAATTTAGAGGGCAAGGTGACTCAGGAGGAGGAAGGGCGTTTAGATAACCTGGCGACTAACTCGCCACTGGACAAAACCGAAATGTGGTTTAACCCAAGATGGGCTGTAGATCGAAAAGCTCAAATCCAACAGCTTTCCCCAGCGTCTTTGGCTTATTTGGGGGACGCTGTGTATGAACTATATATCCGCAGCTTTTATCTGCTGCCGCCAAAGCGATCGCAAGCCTACCACGACATGGTAGTAGCGCAGGTGAGAGCAGAAAGTCAGGCAAAAGCACTACAAGAACTCCAACCGCACCTCACCGACACAGAATTAGAAATTTTGCGGCGCGGGCGCAATGCCGCAGGACGACGCAAACGCCTCGATCCAGAAATTTATCAACAAGCTACCAGCTTAGAGACGTTGATGGGCTATCTTTACCTGACAGATCCCCAACGCTTGACCCAGCTGCTAGAACACTTACAACTAAACCAGATTTCAGAAGACAAAAATTCTTAACAATATGCCAGATAAAAAACGCCGCCCCCACCCTCCAGGCAGAAGTACCAGCCGAGGAAAGCCTATCCTATCCCAGCGCGTATTCCCAAAACGTGTTGGAGAGCAACGTAGTCGCCCTGCACGTCCCTCTCGCGATGAGGAACAGCAATCGGACGAGATAGACAGCAGTTCTATGGGCAAACACGAGCAAGTAAAACCGATTCGCCAGCGGCGCGATGTGGAGAAACCCCTACCCCCCAGCCGACGCGAGCAGAGCCAAGAAAAGGACAAACGCCCTCCTAAAGAAGATGGGGGCTGGGGAAAAGAAACTGGGAGGAGGGAAGGAACTCACAAGGAACGGGGGATTAAGCGAAATTCCCAACCCCAAATTTCCGAGCGCCATTCACCAATCCCTGGTAAATCTGAGCGAGGCAAGTTTGTGCGAACGGGGCGCGAAAAGCCGCAAAGAGGGAGATACTCAAGCGATGCTGCTAATACAGCCGCTTCGCTACGCGATCGCGCTGTTTCTTCGCCCCCAGAGGAAGAAACAGACATGATCTATGGTCGGCATCCTGTCCTCACAGCTCTAGAAAACCAGCGCCAGCTTAACCGGATTTGGATACTTCCCAACCTGCGCTACGATCCTCGCTTTCATACCTTGCTATTGCAAGCCAAAGAAAGGGGAGCCGTAATTGACGAAGTAGAACCGAGACGCTTAGATCAAATCACCAACCAAGCCAATCACCAAGGAGTAGCGGCTCAAGTCGCTCCCTATACTTACACTGAATTGGGCGACTTGATCGCCAATGCCAAATCCGTCTCAGAACAGCCAGTCTTGTTAGTAGCCGATGGCATTACCGATCCCCATAACCTGGGAGCAATTATTCGCACAGCAGAAGCCTTGGGAGCGCAGGGATTAGTGATCCCCCAACGACGGGCAGTAGGTATCACATCCGCTGTGATGAAAGTGTCAGCTGGAGCTTTAGAAAGTTTTTCAGTGGCCAGAGTCGTCAATCTGTCTCGTGCCTTGGAAGAATTAAAAGCAGCTGGCTTTTGGATTTACGGCACTGCCGCCGAAGGTAGTCAAATGGTACACACAACTCAATTCACTGGGCCAGTAGTATTAGTAGTTGGTTCTGAGGGTGAAGGTCTGAGTTTGCTGACACAACGCTGCTGTGACTTCCTGGTTTCCATTCCCTTACAGGGACAGACTCCTAGCTTGAATGCTTCAGTGGCGGCGGCAATGGCTCTTTATGAAATTTACCGTCAACGCTGGTCAAATAAAATCTACCTTTGATAATCTGTCACAAGACTCTTCAAAAAAGAATCATGTCAGAGTATAACAAAGTGTAAACAATAGCACATTTAGAAAATAGCATCGCATCCCCTAAAACAGGCACAGACTATGAAGGAATTCTTGATTAGCATTCTCCACTTCTTTGGACGGGCTTGGTGGGTTGAGATTGTCACTGACAACCCTCGCTGTACTTACTACTTTGGCCCTTTCATCAGCAGCCAAGAAGCCCACGCAGCCAAGGCTGGCTACATCGAAGACCTAGAACACGAAAGTGCCAACGGTATTAAGGTGGTCGTGAAGCGCTGTAAGCCAGGGAACCTAACCATTTGCGACGATTCGGGGGAGCGTTTTGACCGCAAAAGAACACCTACTTTTAGCGGTCAGCCTTCGTAGTCTTTGGTTCGTCCCAATTAACCCTCAGTCCGAATGGGTGTATACAAACAAAGCCCGCTAGGTAGCGGGCTTTAGAAGTGGGTATCACGCCCAGATTTGAATTAGACTCAGGCGGGCATTACTACCTGGGGGTGTTTGTCGAGCCAGTTGTCAATGTCTCTGTTGACCAGATCGGGAATCTCCCACGGGAATAAATGAGCGGTGTTGGGGTAGCAATGCCATTCACAATCCTTGAGGTGACGAGCAGTTTCTAAGCTCGAAATAGGGGTGATGTGGCGATCGCATTCCCCCGCCAGCATCAAACTCGGACATGGAATCTGCTCTAGGTCTGCCAGTCGGTTATACCCAGTTCTCAGCGCTGTGTTGAGGGCGCGATTGGCAGCAGCCGAGGTTTGTAAATAAGCTGACATTGCCTCTAATGCGAGGTAGTTGTAGGTACTCGGCGTGTGTTGCTGGATGAGATAGCGGTAGAGCGATCGCTTCCCAAACGTCTCAATATTCCACTCCCACCCAGGCTGTATCCGGTTCAAAATCGAAGCCAGCCCTGTGTAAAAATTATCCTGCCAACTAATCGGCGGATGGCTGCCACGGGGACGAGCCGCTGTACCAATTAAAATTAGACCGCTCACTCGCTCTTTTAGCCCCAGCGCCAACTCCATCGCCAATATTCCCCCCAACGACCATCCCAGTATCAAACAGCGTTCGATCTGTAAGCGGTCTAGAAGCGCCTCCAGGTCAATCAAATGGTCGCCCATAGTAAAATCCCCATTGAACCGACTACTACCATATCCCCGGAGGTCTGGGGCGATAGTTTTAAAACGATTTTCGAGGTGCTTAGTAAAGATAGACATACTGCGACCATTGCCGGGATGACCGTGCAAGCACAGAATGGGAAAGCCCTCTCCTTGGACGCGGACGCTGAGGTGATGAGCTGGGGAAGAAGTGTAAGGCATAAAAAGGCTCTCATGTAAAAGGTAAAAGACAAAATAATTCTTCACTTTTTCATTTTGCATGAGAGTGTTTTGCCTTTCCCAATTACCATTTCAACTATTTGTCTTTATATCCTCCAGCGTATGTAATCACGCACATATTTCTGTATCTAGCATGAGAACCGAAGCCAACCCCAGCTACCTTAAAAGCGGGGCTAAACATATTTTTTCTATGACCGCGATCGCTCACTCCATCATCAATAATTAATTGCATCACAATATCTTGGGCTGTGCTGGAACCGTAGCTGATGTTTTCCCCAGCGGTGGTTTGCCAAGAACCATAGCGGTTGATGCGAGTAAAGGGGGTACTGCGATCGCTTCCCGTGTGTCCTGTCGTACCCCTTGGGCCTTGGTCTTTGACGAGATCCTTCGCACCTAAAGACATCCCTTTAGATGCACTCAACGCTGACACAGGTTTGGCTGATTTTAAGAACGCGATCGCCTCATCAACTGCCCTCACGCCTTCCTGAGTCTGTAAATAGACGTTACCAGGCAATTTAACTCGCTTGCTATCAACAAAGCTCTTTTTATACTTTTCCAACACAGCAACATAAGCGGCGGGATTTGTCCGCGCCTTATTCATTTCCACAATCACCGCTTGTTCCAAAGGCGAGAGATAACTCGCTTGTGCCAACAAAGTAGATCCTCCTTGAGTGGGTATTGGAACGCCTGCCAAAGATGGGCTAGAGGGAAAAACTGAATGAAAGAAGGTCGCCAGTACAGTAATAGGGGCAAATGCCATAAATAGAATCCGACGCATAAATCACCTTACAATTTCCTGACAAGAGAAATAACGCTGTCTATATCAAATAGATTGACAGCAGCTTCCTAAAGTTTCCGAATTTCATAAAAATAAACGTTACTCTAAAATTTAGAATTTATCCAACACTAAATTTATCTTTTTACCACATTTTTTTAGCTGCTACTTCTGTAAAAGTGTTTTTGTTCCTTGTTAACCAGAGGCGAGCGCCCTCAAACTTCAGAAATCTTAAATTCAGTTTGTGAGCGATCGCAATAGACCTCTTGCAAAAAAGTTTTGTGGTATTGTGGAGGGTTAACTAAATAAAGACAGAAATCTACGCTTTCTGAAGTTCGTAGTTATAAATCCCAGCAATTAAGTGACAGCGC
>NZ_JACJPF010000027.1 GCF_014695915.1 Trichocoleus sp. FACHB-40 | reverse complement strand
TCCTTTTGTTCAGGGGTCATAGCCGCTCCTCCTACGAATGCAGTTCACACTTCTGTTGACGCTCTACCTATTATCCTCTCTTGATAGTAGTTTTACAAAACCGGGATGCTCCCTGAAAAAGAAAGTGTGTGTCCTCGTTGTCAAACAAAAAGTCATAGAGTCCATCAAAATCATTGATATATAGTTAAAGATTTACCTTGGGGAGAAAAACCAGTATTTTTAGAAATTAACAGGCGACAATTCAAATGTGAAAAATGTCGCAAGCCGTTTAGCGAAGACTTAGATTTTATCAGAAAAAGAAGGACTTACACAAAACGACTAGCCACCCAAATTATACAAGAAGTTCTAGAGAACGATATCCACAGCGTAGCGAAAAAAAGAGTGGTGACAACAGAAGAAATAGAAAGGATGTTAGAAGATGCAGCCTCAGAACTATTGGAATCAAAACCCAGCGGATTGAAGAGATTAGGAATTGATGAAATAGCGCTAATTAAAGGGAAAGGAAATTACTGTGCAGTATTAATAGACTTAGATAAGTCTAAATTAATCGGTATTTTAGCATTGAGAACACAATCAGAAATTAGTCAAGTAATGATGGGATGGGGTACAGAGGTCTTAGAAAACATAGAAGAAGTAAGTATAGATTTGTGGAAAGGTTACAAAAATCTAGTAAGAGAACTAATGCCTCTCGCTCAAGTAGTCGCAGATAGATTCGATGTGATGGCACAAGTAAATAAGGAGCTAGATATCCAAAGAAAGCAAGAGAAACGAAAGACAGAAGATTTGATTAAAACAGCAAAAACCTCAGAAGACAAAAAAGAAAATGAGCAAATATTAGAGGGACTAAACAAAAGTAAATATGTCTTACTAAAGAACGAGGAAGACCTGAGTGAAAAGCAAAAACATAAACTTATCCAAGTTAAAGAGGTATCTCCTGAACTGAAAATAAGGCATGAATTAAAAGAGGAAATCAGGAATATTTTTGAGCAGAGTGATAATTGGTTAATGGGATTATTAAGACTAGGGATATGGCTATCAAGAGCGAATAAATATTTTCCCGACAGTCGGAACACTATTATCCGTTGGTTGGATGAAATTATTGCTTACTTTGACAACCGAACTACGAGTGGTGTTGGTGAGGGTATTAACAATAAGCTCAAGTTGATTAAACGCTCTGCTTATGGGTTTAGGAATTTTGAAAATTACCGAATTAGATGTTTGCTTACTTGGCATTTTAATTATTGAATTAGGATACTAAGTACTGAAGAGCCTAACAAATTGTTCTCATTGGGCGCTTCTATCACTACTAAACTTTAGATATATCTGGATAATGAAAAGCTGAAGTCAAAACAATTTATGGGTCACAGAAGGATTTCTACTAAAATTTTACTTGATCCAAAGCCCCTATCGTAAAAGATTTGAAAGGTTTTTGGATTAACGACACTAATGTGTTTAGCGACAAATAATTTGTTATCTGACATATTCATGCAGGAGGTCTATTGATGAACAACTCCGGGAGCAGGGACTCAAACAGCGGATTATGCTAACGATCAATCAATTTACTTTAGTACCTAAATTGATTGCAAAGTCTGATTCGATTGCCGCAATCCCTGCAAGAATTTTGCAAAAGAACCTCTATTTAGAGCAGTTGCATATTGTTGAATTACCCATCGGAGGCGCACCACCAGAATTGCAAATGATATGGACTGAACAAAAACAGCGCGATCCTGCTCATGAATGGTTGCGATCGCAATTGAGCGAGATTTTCAAACACTAACAAAACGGTTCGCTATAACCTTTCATGCCTATTTGCTCCATTCGTCCCATGCTGCCTTCGTCACTTTTGCGATGACTTCCTCGCGTATCGCATCGTTTGTCTTAGAATCTGAAACAAAAACTGCGATCGCCATATGTTGTCCATTCGGGAGCGTCACGAGTCCCACATCATTGGTTGCAGCCGTCACTCCATTCACAGTAGCTGAAGTCCCCGTTTTGTGCGCCACAACTGTCCCATCAGGCAACAGTCCTTTAATGCGCTTTGGACCTGTAGTTGTCTCTGTTATCAATTGCAGCAATAAAGCTTGACTAGATTTTGAAAGCCCTTTTCCCTCATGAAAGGTGCGTAACAAAACGACGGCAGCATCAGGTGTTGCATAGTTACGATACTGCACTGCTGGGTCTTGCGCTAGCTCCTTCTCCGTGTTGACAACAACAATATCGTTTACGCCAAGACTACGCAAATACTCCGTCACAATCCTGGGTTCACCAACGAGTCGTAACAGTACATCAGAAGCCGTATTATCACTTTCAGAAAGCGTGTACTTCAATAGTTCAGCCAGACTAAATTCCATTCCCTGTGATTTCTCATCTAGAATCCGACTACCCTGGACGACATCGCTGTTTTCAACACGAATTTTCTGATCTAGCTTCAGTTTTCCTTGGTCTACTTGAGCCAGAACAGCCATTGCAATGGGAAATTTGTAAACGCTTAGCATCGGAAATCGCTGATTCCCATTCAGAGTCACTGACTCTTCGGTTTCTAGCACTGTGGCTTTCACCCCTACACGCCCTTGAGCAGCCTGAGAGATTTGTTCAATGCGATCGCGTAATTCGTTTGTGCGATCAGTGTCGGATGTTGTGATCCCGCTCGGCGCACTTGTTTGGTTGTTGGGAGTGTATTCTCTATTACTAGAGTTAATGCTTGTGCAACCAACAATCAGTAAAACAGTCAGTAAAAACAAGCCAAATGTGTAAAGCCAAGCTTTTTTAATCACTTGAATCATGTACCTTGAACTGAAGTTGTGAGCAGCTAGAGCTACACTCACTGATTAATAAATTTCGGAGTTGAGGTTTCATAAAATTTTGTATTTAGTTAAAATATTGCGACCATGGATCTTCACCGTACCCACAGCGGTGTAAAGCCTTCGAGGAATTAATCTCGATAATTTTGAGATATAGTTCCTCTGTAAGAACAAGTGAAACCTGAATGTGCGATCGCCAATGAATTTCGCTGCGTAGATGTCCTACTGGCTGCTGGCACTTTGCTCGGCGCACTGCACTAGCGACACAACCTCATTGTTCACGCCAGCGATAGTCCACAGGCACCCAGACATAGCCCTGATTGCCCGCACGAATATGACCGACTCCTGGAAAAGACACATGAGCGGCTGCGACGAGACGACGGGATGTTTCTGCATCAGCAAATTGTTTCGCCCGTTGCGCTGCTGCGGCATTAGGATCAACGTCAAAGTCGATCGTGATTTCGGGCTTCGGAAATTGAACCGAGGCGACGTGCACAATATCGCCCCAAAACTCGATACTCTCGCCCTGGCTTTCCACTAAAAAGAAACTGTGTCCGGGTGTATGTCCTGGTGTGGGGCGTGCGGTAATCCCAGGTACAATCACCGTCTCGCCCGAAAACGGCTTCAGCTTGCCCCTATCCAGATAGGGTTTGACTGTCTTAACTGCTTCGTTGAAATATCTTTGATAGTCTGGCGATCGCTTTGCATTAGCAGGGTTAAGCCAAAAATCAATATCGGGTTTGCCGACATAGACCGTAGCAGCAGGAAACATGGGTTGACCCCCTACAACCAAACCACCGCTGTGATCGGTATGGATATGAGTAATGAGAACAATATCGATCTCGTCGGCTGTATAGCCTGCTGCCTGCAACGACTGCGGTAGCTTGCCGGCTAGTTCCCCAAACAATTCCCCTGAACCTGTGTCTACTAATACCTGCTTGTCTCCAGTATCGATGAGAAAGACATTGATCGAAGCTTCAACAGGGTTTTTCAGGAAGCTTTGATGCAGGAAGCGATCGACTTCTGCCTGGTTCGTATTGGTCAGGATGGGATGCAGATCCAGTGGCACCGTGCCGTCGCTGAGGGCGGTAATTGTGAAATCGCCTAACTCGAATTGATAGACACCCGGCACTTGAGGTTTCACTACTACCTCTGTGGTAATTCCCGGAAACATAATTGAGGTTGCAATAATCAACACTGCGGTGATAACAGCTATGGCAAGCCTGAAAAACATATCGGAAATATCCCAGGATTAATTGAAAGAGAATTAAATCGCGACTCCAGCCTGTAATATGTTGCGCCATTTCAAATCTCGCTTATCCTTTAGCTTGCTCCTCATAAAAACCAATCCTTGACGAGCAATTTTCAGCCCATAATTGTTGATTCTGTGTTATCTGTCCGAAGAAGACTTTTCAGAATAGTTTGGGTTGAATTGTGATGACAATCTTTCCTGATGCTAGATTACATGACATATATTGCATGCCCTCAGGCAGTTTCTCTAGCAACTTCACATCCGTTAGTTTTTATTCAACAGGTATAAGTCCTAAAATAAGCAGTTGGTTGATAGCCCATTCTTCGATACACCGGAAAGCCAGCAGGAGTTGCATGCAAAGCAGTACGTTTTTTGCCATAGCGTTGCTCTGCCTGTTCTAAAGAGTGCCGAATAACGGCTTCAGCATAACCGTGATTTCTGTAATCCGTTAACGTTGCAACCAATCCTAGATAAAATTCATCGTTTATCAGAAACGTTATCGCCGTTGATACGGGTTGATTTTCCACAAAACCGAGTGTACCGAATACCGTTTCTTGCCAAAATCTATCAAGTTCTAAAGCTTCGCGAAAAGGTGCAGGAGGAAGATTAGAACTAATCGCATTAATGTCAGCGACAGCTCGTCTCATCTCCAAGTTATTCACACTAACACAGTTTAATTTCGAGTTATGTGTTGTCGAAGGAAGCAGTTGCTCAGTAGCCATACCAGCCATCCTGAGTAAGGGAACAAGCGCCTGTCGAGCAAAGACTTCATCGAGTCTCTGACGAAGGAACTCTGGTACTGAATCTTCAGCAACTACCATCCACCAGGGCTGATTGCGCTTTTTAGCATAATCGCAAGCCACTTTTATTTTTGCTTCTAGCTCAGCCTCGTCGTAGACGGATTTAGCAAGAAAGACAGCATTGATAAAGAAATTGTCTGTACCGCTCCAGGTGATGACTAATTCATTCGCTTCTAAAACTTCTCCTTCAGGGCATGTACTGGCGAAGTAAGTCCAAGCATTAATAAATTGTTGATTTGATGCAAAAGTCTTTGATGCTAACATGACTCATAGCTCCTTATCGCTGATTTACCTAAGCTGAACCAGATTTTCTTCAGTCAAAGTGTGATTGATGGCCACAGCAGCGAGCGTCCCACTCGCGACTGCTACGGCGATCTGTGAATAAGGGCTAGACACATCGCCCACCGCATAGAGTCCAGGAATCGAGGTTTGCTTACTCTCATCCACTTGTACAATGTCATCGCTGCCAAGTTTACAACCTAACTTTGCGGCTAGATGACTGTGCTGATATGATCGAGGGCGCAGCAAAATACCGCGACGGGGCAGCACTTCATTGTTAGTAAAGACAATCCCTGTTAGTTTGTCGTCTTGATGTTCGAGTCGAGCAATTTTTTCTTCGCGTAGCTGAACCCCCCAATTTGATAACTGCTGTCGTTGCTCATGAGTTAATTCGGCAGAACCATCTGAACACAACACTAAATCGCGGCTCCAGCCGGTCAGCATGAATGTCATTTCAAGTCCTACCTCACCTCTGCCATAAATCGCTAAAGGTTGATCTCGCACTTCCCAACCATGACAGTAAGGACAGTGGAAAATGCTGCTACCCCAGAGTTTTGCAAATCCATCAATTGCCGGAAGTGAATCTTTCATACCCGTGGCTAGTAGTAGTTTGCGACCCACAAATTGGTTGCCATTATTCAGGATCACTTGAAAGCGATCGCCCAATTTTTGAGCATCGACCACTTCACCCACCTGAATTTCAACACCATCATAAGAACGCAATTGCTCTCGTCCAATTTGCAGCAGTTGTGCAGGTGAAATTCCATCTCTAGAAAAGAAACCATGAGCAGCATGAGCAACTTGATTGCGTGGCTTTCCAGCATCGCAGACCAAGACCCGTTTGCAGGCTCGTCCGAGCATCAAGGCAGCAGTCAAACCTGCTGGGCCGCCACCGACGATGATGATATCAAAAACATCAGTTCGTGAGTTAATGTTCATAACCTGTTTTAATGTTGTTGGCATTGAGTTGGTAGTAAGAGAAAAGGCGTTGCTGACCATAGGGATGAATTGGCGGCTGGAGTTCCTGATTTTTCATCTTTAATCAGAAGAAATCATTCCGTCATTCAGCAACGTCAAATTTTATCCCATAGTTCGTTGAAGCGATTTCAACGGCTTTTTCGATGTCGGCGGGACTAGGGGAGCGGTTTTGATTGCGCTCTTGTTCAGGGTTCATTGGCAGGTTCACTAGCTGACCTACTTCTGCAAAAAACTGCTCAGGTCCAGAAGGTGTAGCTATCACCAACACTTTAGCGGGCTTTGACCCGACGTTTTTGAAACTGTGGCGCAAACCTTTGGGAAAGGAGAGGTAGGTTCCTTGAGTTGCGACAGTAGTTTGTTCGTCAAACTGATACCCAACCTCACCCTCAAGAATATAGTGGGATTCAGCCGCTTGGTCGTGACTGTGAAGTGGTGTAGTGCTTTGCGGTTGCATCACTATCTCGTATAACGAATAGGTTCCGCCCGTATCTTCTCCCACAGCGAGAAAGGTGTATAAGTCACCCAGCACTAAATATGTGGAACCCTTACCAGGCTGAACTAATTTAGCTTTGGCATTGACAGAGATTGTTTCGTTCATGGCTTTTCTCTTAAATAACTTATGGCGTAAGCTGTTGTGACACGAACTCAGTTTGCAAAACTTCTCCAAATTGCACCACTCAAGATCCGCTAGTTAAGCGCTGAGTTAAGGCAATCGCTTTTCTGCAAGGTGCTGTAAGAACGGTAGTGCTGTAAACAAGGTGTTGCTGAATGCAGATATGAAGCTATTGCTGGAACCTCGAAGGCTGGTTCTAAATTTTGGGAAATCATACCCGTATTCAGCAACGCTAGAGAAAATTGAAACCTACCATCGAGTGGCGTAGATGAAGAAGGCAATTGGTCAAAAACTATCCACCTTCTTTAAGCAGCTTTGCCCAGCAAAGACACTCAGGTACTAACCTCGCTTCTAAAATCAGCACTGCTAGGTTGTAAACCCACGATGTCTGCATAGGCGGCAGCGATCGCGCAAGTACTGATCGGAATCGTCACTAGCAGACCCACACCCAGCAGCAAAACACCCGCTAGATTTAGTAGTACTAACACCAAAGCAAAGCCAAGAAAAGAGAACCACTGTTTGGAAATCAGCTTGCGGCTCAACTCCATCCCATCCCAGAAGCTCATCTTCTTTTCGAGTACTAAGGGCAGTGCAAAGATGTAGGCGACTGCCAGGTAAATACTAGGAATGATAAGCAGTAAAAACCCAATAGCAATCACTACGCTAGAAACGAGACTGACCAGGAAAAGCGGCAGGTAGTTATTGAAACCCCTGAAGAAATCACCAAACGTTGTGGCTCGATTTTTCAAAAGTTTAAATGCCACGATTAAAAATCCTGCATTTAAAGGACCAGAAATTAAGAGACTGATGAATGACTCCAGAGGGACAGATTGGCTAACTATGGCGATCGCAATGTTAATCAAGATAGCCACAAGTGTAAAGCCAACAAACCCACCAGGATTTTTCTTGAATGTTTTCCAGCCGCTGCCAATGTACTCGCTGATCTTAACTGTGTAGCTTTTCTGAAGTATGCCTTCAAGCCCCGTTGACCCGTAACCTTTCATAGTCGTTCTCTCCAAAATGTTGTTGGCATTGAGTTGGCAGTAAGAGAAAATTGAAACCTACCATCGAGTGGGTTAGGCGATCGCAACCGCAGGTCGCCAACGCTACAGGGGTCAATCAGCGTGGAACCAATCGTCATGCCTTCAGTTGCGACACCATAACAACACGGTTTTTAGCCTGAAATACCCCCCAGCATGGCAATCAATCCGCAGGCAGCAACTACTGTGAGCGCGCCCCACTTAAACGGCGGGTTTCTATCTAGCCAATCCGTGAAGCTGGGTACGCTCAAATTACCGAAATCGCCCTCTACGGTGTCGTAACCAGAGATTGGAGCATATAGGTTGTCGGGTGCATCTGCCGATTTTGGCTCACCTGTCAGTTGAGCGGTAAAGCCAACCTGGAGAAATAAGCGATCGACAATCGACGGGGCAATGCGTTGCAGCATCTCTAATATGCGCCCCATATCACCCACAACAAAGTCACGGGTAGGGTGTTCAGCCACATATAAAATGGCATCGGCAACGGTGCTGGGTTTGTTGTAAGGCGGTAATCCAGCAGGCGCTACTCCCAGCTTCGTCCGAATTTTGTTGAAAATGGGGGTATTCGTGATGGCAGGCATCACATTGGTGACGCTAATCGGCTGTTTCTGGTACTGCAATTCAATTCTCATAGAATCTAAAAAGCCTGCTACGCCGTGCTTGGAAGCCGCATAGGGACTTTGTAATGGAAACGGAACTCTTGCCGCTAATGAGGAAACGTGAATTAATGCGCCACCTCCCTCTTTTTTGAGGTGTGGTAGAGCCACCATTGCGCCATACGCCTGCCCATTCAGGTTGACATCAATGACTCTTCTAAATTCTTCCGGTGTGATTTGGTCAAACGGTGCAACAACGCTGGTTCCAGAGACATGCACCCAGGTATCGAGTCGTCCGTAAGTGGCAATGGTCTGATCGGCGATCGCTTTCACCTGTTCAAATTCGCTGACATCGGCAATGACGGCGATCGCTTCTCCACCCAACTGTTTGATCTCTTCCACCAACGTTGCCAACCCAGACTCGCTACGAGCAGCAACAACAACCTTTGCCCCTTTTTTGGCAAACCGCAGAGCTGTCTCTCTGCCAATTCCACTAGAAGCGCCAACGATGGCGACTACTTGCTGATTGATAGGCTTTAATTTCATGGGTTCTACTCCTAAAATTGAATCTCTTTGAATACAGTCCACAATGCTTGCGGCGAATAATTGCCAATGCTTACACCGGGGTTCATCCCTCTGAGAAAGATGTCTCACCTCAACGTCCGGTATTAGTCCTTGAGAAACGATAGAAGGTCGTTGTTGAGTTGTTCCTTGTGCGTATCGGTTAAACCGTGGGGTGCGCCTGGATACACTTTTAGGGTGGAATGCTTCACTCCGACTGCCGCTAGCGAAAGGATGAGATGTTGGCGGTTTCAGGGTTTTCGTCAACGGATTTGGCGGAAACTGCTCCACGCCTCCTCGACGAGATAGTAGCCCTGATTTTGATTGTCTTGATCAGCCCGCTGTGAATCCGCCATCTACGACCAGAGGTTGGCCAGTAATGTAGCTGGCAGCATCAGAGCAGAGAAAAACCACGGCTTGAGCGACTTCTTCTGCCTGACCCATGCGTCCCATTGGCACCATAGACGCTAAACCATCTGCCGTGCTGCCCAACTTGTCAGTGAAGCGATCCGTCATCTCAGTCGCAATCAAACCAGGATTAATCGCATTGATCCGAATACCGTGTTTGGCATAGTCGAGCGCTGCCCCTCGTGTCAGCCCCATGACCGTATGTTTACTCGCGCTGTAAATAGATACCCCTGGAAACGAAACTAAACCTCCGACTGAGGAGTTGTTGACAATCACTCCAGATCCTTGAGACAGCATTTGCCCAATCTCATGTTTCATACACAAAAAGAGTCCCCGCACGTTGATTGCCATGAGTTTGTCAAAGTCTTCGATCAATTGTTCATGCAGGGGTTTTGGAGGTAGATCAATCCCTGCATTATTGAAGGCACAATCGAGGCGTCCGTAAGTCTCAATTGTCTTCTGCACTAACGCTTTGACATCTTCCTCACTCGATACATCTGAACGTACAAATAAACATTCAGCGCCAGCATGACGAATCATTGCAGCGGTTGCCTCTCCTTCTGTGTCGCGTCTGCCTGAAAAAACAACCTTTGCACCTGCGGTTCCCAGTGCGAGAGCAGTCGCTTTACCGATTCCTGACGTGGCTCCAGTGACTAAAGCGACTTTGTTCTCAAGTGTGATCATTCTTACCTCTGCTTTAAAGTTGATACGGGTGCAGATTAAACATTCCAGTTTCTCGTGGCGATCGCTGAATCTCTTTGTTGAATACAGGGCACAATGCTTGCGACGAATAATTGCCAATGCTTACACCGGGGTTGATCCCTCTGAGAAAGATGTCTCACAGCAACGTCTGGTATCAGTTTTTGAGGAACGATAGAAGGTCGTTGTTGAGTTGTTCTTTGTGCGTGTCGGTTAAACCGTGGGGTGCGCCTGGATAGATTTTCAGAGTGACATTCTTCACCAGTTTGGCGGCGGCGATCGCAGCGGCACCGATTGGCACGATCTGATCATCATCACCATGAATGATCAGCGTTGGTACGTCGAACTTTTTGAGATCTCCAGTGAAATCTGTTTCAGAAAATGCCTTGATGCAGTCGAATGCGTTCTTGTGTCCTGCCTGCATTCCTTGGAACCAAAACCAGTCAATCATGCCGGGGGAGACGTTGGCACCCGGACGGTTGAAGCCGAAGAAGGGGCCGCTAGCGAGTTCCTTATAAAGCTGCGATCGGTCAGTCAGGGAGCCAGCACGAAGCCCATCGAATACCTTGATCGGCAGTCCGTCAGGATTATTCTCTGTCTTCAGCATCAGCGGCGGAACAGCAGAGATCAGTGCGGCTTTTGCAACTCGCGCTGTGCCGTGGCGACCGATGTAGCGGGCAACTTCACCGCCACCTGTAGAGAAACCAATTAAGGTAGCTCCGCTCAGGTCTAGCGTTTCAATCAGCGTCGCGAGATCATCAGCATAGGTATCCATATCGTTTCCGTTCCAGGGCTGGCTCGATCGCCCATGTCCCCGACGATCATGAGCGATCGCTCGAAACCCGTGGTCTGCTAGAAACAGCATTTGAGCTTCCCAACTATCACAATTCAGAGGCCAACCGTGGCTGAAGACAACGGGTTGTCCTGTACCCCAATCTTTGTAGTAAATCTGTGTGCCATCTTGCGTTGTGATTGTGTTCATGGAATTCCTCCTCAATCAGTATGGGTTGGGTTCAATGCGAACAAAGGCGCTGACTCGACATTTACCTCGTTGTTCTCATTCTTCAACAGACATTCCATTTAGCCCACGCAAGTTCCTTGAGTTAAAGCTGCAACTTATCGTCAAGCGTGGTATTGTTCAGGAAAAAAGACCTTGATTCAGTGGTTTGCAATTCCACAAAAGGATGCAGCCCCTTATAGAACCCATTTGACATCTTTTGCTGGGGTGCTTGGCTTTGAAGTAAGCCGTTACTTTGCGATCAATGATAGAGCCTGCTTAACAAGACTGTTTTTTGCAAGAACAGGGATAAAACCAGCTAGCTGCAAGGCTTTTAGTTTCAGGAATAGATCTCAAATGGGTTCTATAAAAAAGACTCGTTTTGCCCTACCACTAGATGAGGGCATTAGCCAGCGGGATTTATGCGATCGCTTCGGCATCAGTCCAGCCAATGTTGAGGCAAGGGGTAAGCAAAAAAACTTGAACACTGTAGCGTTTCTTGAACAAGAGGCAGGCTGAAGGTATGTCGGCAAACTCTGGTAGCCGCCTCAATGATTAGGCTGTTTATTAGCCCCAGGATTCTTTAATTGAGGTGTGCTCGCACCTCACCTACCACACTCGAAAAATTCCACAGCCAATCTGGCGTAACTAGCTAGGTTCCTCTGAAACTTTAACGACCAGTTTTCCCTTCTTGTTGCCGTCGAAAAGTTTTAGGATTGCTTTCGGTGCATTTTCCAAACCATCGACAACCTCCAGAGCATATTTAATTTTTCCCTGATTGAGCCACTGTCCAAGGTCGCTTATCGCTTCAGACCATTGGGGAATATAATCGAGGATAATAAACCCCTGCACACGAACACGCTTTGTCAGAATCTGGCTGTAATTATAAGGGCCGGGAACAGGTTCTGTTGCATTGTAAGTTGAGATTAAACCGCATAGAGGAATACGTGCGTGCAGATTAATTTTGGTCAGCACGGCATCAAGAATAGAACCACCAACATTATCGAAATAAACATCAATTCCATTGGGACAGGCTTGAGCGATCGCGCTTTCCAAGTCAACGGTTTTATAGTTAATCGCTGCATCAAACCCAAGTTCTTCAACAAGCCAGCGGCATTTCTCATCAGAGCCAGTTATACCCACTACACGACAGCCCTTAATCTGGGCAATTTGTCCAACAATGGAACCAACTGCTCCTGCTGCTGCTGACACGACCACAGTTTCTCCTTCTTTTGGCTGCCCTATGTCCAAAAGCCCAAAATAAGCCGTGCAACCCGTAGCTCCCAGCGGCCCCATAAATGCCGTAAGCGGACAGGGCAAAGGGTCAGGTAATCGCGTGAGAGAAAAGCCACTGTTCCCTTCAGCAAGTGCATAATCTTGCCAACCCAGCAGACCCGAAACCAAATCTCCCTGTTTAAAATTGGGATTCTTAGACTCTTCAACCACACCGATAATACCGCCGCGCATGACTTCCCCCATTTCAACAGGAGGCATATACTGCTCCATGTCGCTCATCCAAATGCGATTGGTCGGGTCTAGCGAAAGATAGATAGTCCGCACCAATATCTCACCTTCTTGAGGGTTGGGGATTGGTTCTTCTCGATACTCAAAATCGCTTTCCTTGATGTCACCAACAGGACGAGATGCCAAGCGTAACTGCCGATTTATCCCTGTTCTCATAGCTTTATCCTTGAGTCGTTCTATTCACAAGTACTTGCATAGCCTCACCAGTTTTTTTCAAAAACTGTAGCCCAACATTCGGAAGTACAGCCCCTTTCACCTTTTCAATGAATGTAATGGGTTAGGTGGTTCAAGGCAAACGAAGGCGCTAACTCGACATTTACCTCGTTGTTCTCATTCTTCAACAGACATTCCATTTAGACCATGCAAGTTCTTTGAGTTAAAGCTGCAACTTATGGTGAAGCGTGGTATTTTTCAGGAAAAAAGACCCTGATTCAGTGGCTGTCTCTTATATTTAGTGGTTTCAAAGAATCATCGACCCGACATTGGATGCGCTTCTGGTTGGTTTTGCCAGCCGTGGTCGCGCAAATAAGATTCAAAGTCCGTCGGGGCAGAAAAATCGCGTTTCAACTGTGCTAAATCCGCTGCGTAGCCGACGTTCTCAAACCAGCGAAACATCATAGTTAATTCCTCTCCAATTTGCTGCTCAAGCGCTTCAAAAGAAATTTGTTGGTATTGGACGGTTTTTCCTAAAACACGGCTGAACGCAGCAGCGATTTCCGGCATGGTCATGTCCACACTGGCAAGTTCAATTTCGCCCTTCATGAAGTCTGCCGGGCGATCGAATACATCAGTGACCATCTCCCCATAATCTTCTTCAGAAAGCTGCTGCAACTTCGTCTCAGGACTCAATGGCTGAAAGAGCGTTCCGGTTTCAACCATCGGGCGCATCATGTTGTAATTGTAGAAGAAGAAAACGGGTCGCAGGATTGTGTAGGGCAGCTCGCTGGCTCGGATATATTCTTCGACTTGAAACTTGCTGTCGAAATGCGGAACACCCGTGTTGCGTTCGGCGCTACCTACCGAACTGTAGACGAAGTGCTCGATGCCCGCCTTCAAAGCCGCGTCTGCAACCGCTTTGCCCTGACGGATTTCGGTGTCTAATCCATCTTGAAATATCTGTAGCGAAAAAACACCGTAGGCACCTTGCAAAGCGCGATCAAGGGAAGCGCGATCATTGAGATCTCCGACTACGAGTTCTGCGCCTGCTTGTTGGAGGGCAACAGATGCAGGCTTGTTTGGGTCACGCACCAAGGCGCGAACCTTGAAATTGCCGCGTTGCAAAAGATGACGGGCGATCGCGCTTCCCTGATTGCCTGTAGCTCCGGTGACTAAGATAAGTCGTTCTGCGTTGACTGACTGTAGCATGGGATTCCTCCTGAATTGGTATGAGTTGGGTTCAAGGCAACGAAGGCGCTGACTCGACATTTACTTCGTTGTTTTCATTCTTCAACAGACATTTCATTTAGACCACGCAAGTTCCTTGAGTTAAAGCTGCAACTTATCGTCAAGCGTGGTATTCTTCAGGAAAAAAGGCACTAATTAAGTGGTTTGCAATTCGCACTCGCAGGATGCAGCCCCTTATAAAAAAGACTTGCTTTGCCCTTTTCCTCAACCCCCACCCCACCGGAAAACTTCGAGTTACCCTTTCAAGGGTGGATAAAATTTATCAAGGTTCTGTTGAACCAGGGGGTCATTCCCTCTAACCTCTATAGGCTTGAGTTTCAGAGCAACGAATCACAGCTTATCCTTTAAGTCACACTGACAAGGGCAAGCGTTTCGAGCTAGATTGTCCTTGGTGACAGTGAGGCTCTTTCTCCCCCACGAGAGCGTATTTCAGTCCCCAGCCATTTGCAGGTAGCGATAATGAATCCAACCAGGACGAGCAGCAAGCTTTACCCATTTGCCAGAAGAGGAGGTTACTCTGACGTTGACATCATGTTGGTAAGGGATGACACCGATTCTTCGATAATTAGAACCAGGGCCAGAGCGGATGACGACTCCATTTGGGGCAGTTACCAACACTGTGCAAACAGGTTGAATACCTGGTCTTAGCCGACATAGTTGTTCGGCTGGGCTTTGATCTTGAGTAGCAACGGCTGGCACAGTGGAGCTAGCTGCAATTAGTGTTAAAAATGCTAAGGCAGTCAGTTGGAAGTTGAATTTAAGCATGATTTTACTTCGTTTGGATGAGTCGCCAAGCCAAGTTCTGCCGCAGCACGGTACAGCATGGATTGCTGACGATTTTTGAGCGTCCGCTTCTGATTGTGCATTAGCGATCGCGCCTTCTCTTGAGTAGAGAAAGCCGGAGTTTTTGTCAGATGAGTGCTGTTAGAGGTTGGCGTTGTGCCAGTTTGATAGTAAACGCCGCGATACTTCAAATTAACCGTTGGTTGCAGCACTGGTGGCTTTCCCAAATTGCGGAATCTCCAATCTAATCCCCGATACTTCCCACCGACTTCACCTAAAGTGGTTTCAACTTCTGGGGGATTGTATGAGTAAGTCACACCGCGATATGAGAGTTTCATGGTTTTCGCCTCAAATAGGATTGTCTATTGACAATTGAAGTAAAGATTAAATCAAAAAGATTTAACTAATTAAAACAATAAAGAAATAATCTAAAAAATACATTCACCTTCTGTGCATACTTGATAGCAGAGGTTAGCCAAGGTGATCGCACAACTATGTACTCGCTATTGCACAAAAGTGCAACCTAAAAAAGAGCTGAAGAGGCTGATTTGAGATTTTCGATGTAAGGATTTTGGATTCAAAGAAGAACGAGTTCCTGGATTCATATAGCAATCCTAAATGATTCGTGAACTTCTGTAGGGACACGGCAGTGCCCACTGGTGTCAACTTAAGGAGCGGATGCCCAGATGATACCAGTAAGAGCATCAATCTCTCGATGACGCGGGCGAACCGCTTTCACTAAGCCCAATAACTTGTGATGAGTGGC
>NZ_JACJPF010000026.1 GCF_014695915.1 Trichocoleus sp. FACHB-40 | reverse complement strand
TTCGCCATCAATCTATTTCGTCAGCACGGTTTTGCCTCGATCACCAAAGCACTTCGACATTTGTCTCATGATGTGCATCGTCTATTTTCCTTTTTCCAATGAATCAGCCCTGCCCTTGCATCCCCTTTAAAAAGGGGGACTAAGACTTGATTCTCCCCCTTTTCTCTAGCGCAGCGGCGCGTTAACGCAGGGGCTAGGGGGATCAAATTAATTTTTGACACTTCTGGGACATCCTCTAAGAAGGGGGATCTTCAAGGGATGAACATACTTAACCTAACCGTATTGGTTCAGACGCTAAAGCACATCTCCTTTGCTAGCGCACAGCAAGCCAAATCGAATCAACCCTCGCTGATAACCCCGACTCATTAAGCCTAGAGAAAGCGCAGCCTGAATGGTTGTCCAACCGGAAAGCAGCAAACCCACAATGGCATCGAAATTAAAGGTAGAATCAATTACTACATCCCAGAATGGGGCTACAGCTGTTGACCAGTCTGCCGTGCGAATATTTTGGAAAGAGATATTACCAGCTATTTCTTCATATTCGGGCAGCGAAATCACATAAGGCAAAGCATACACCCGGTAAATTTCCGCCAAATGTTTCCGCTCATCATTTGTCAGTTGCCCATATTCTCCACCCAAAGGACGGTGACACCACGTTGCCATAATGAAAGTTCCACCAGGCTTTAGTACCCGGTAGCATTCTTCCAAAAACTTCTTTTTATTCGGCATATGTTCCCCACTTTCCATTGACCATACCAAGTCAAAGGAGTTATCCGCAAAAGGCATATTTAAAGCATCTGCCACCTCGAAAGATGCCCTTTCACTGAGTCCCGCCGCCGCTGCGCGTTCCTTTGCTCGGTTAGCCTGGACTGGGCTAAGAGTAATCCCAGTCGCAGTAGCGTTAAACTTTTGTGCCAGGTATAGGGAACTGCCGCCAATTCCGCAACCAACATCAACAATATGCTGGGCTTGTTGTACGCCAGCCCAGTTGAGTAATTGTTCAATCAGGTCAATCTGTGCCTGCCTTCGGTCTTTTTTTTGGGTACCATCTGCGCCATAGTACCCGTGGTGCATATGTTCGCCCCAAATCTGTTCCCAAAGACCAGAGGAAGCGTCGTATAAATGTTGAATTTGCTGATATAGAGTTGATGTCATGAAATTGTCGCGAAAAGTGCGGATCAAAAATTAGCCTATCAGAACTCCGAAAGCAGTAAACTCTTAAAAAGACTTTTTTTCTCCCCTCTCAAACTCTTTGATTCAGCACTTAGCTGTTTTTCAGATTAGCCTATGACTGTTTCCCGAACTATTTGCCTGGGTTTCCTAGCGGTAATTACGGTTGGCACGCTTTTACTGATGCTGCCGATTTCTACGAGTGATGGCAGCTGGAGCAATCCGCTGATAGCCCTATTTACCGCCACTTCTGCGGTTTGCGTGACTGGTTTATCTGTGGTTGATGTCGGGACTTTTTATTCATTCTGGGGGCAGATGTTCCTGGTCTTGCTGGTGCAGGTGGGTGGCTTGGGCTATATGACAGCAACAACTTTGCTTTTGCTGCTGTTGGGGCGCAAGTTTGGCTTGAGAGAGAAAATCGCTATTCAACAATCATTAGACCAGCCTGGATTGTCTGGTGTAGTGGAGTTGGTTCGCTCTATTATTGCCATGACGCTGATTATTGAAATTTCCGGCATTTTTTTACTGATGTTGGTGTTTGTGCCGGATTATGGGATAGAGCGCGGTCTTTGGCTATCAATTTTTCATAGCGTGAATTCCTTTAATAATGCAGGCTTTGGGCTTTTCCGGGATAATTTGATCCAGTATGTGCGATCGCCCTTGGTCAACCTGATCGTCCCAGTTTTGATTATTTTGGGAGGGATTGGCTACGAGGTAATTATGGAAGCGTATCTCTGGGTACGCGATCGCTACCATAGACGCCCAGAGAAAGTAGTATTTTCTCTTAATTTTAAAGTTGCCACCAGTACCACTCTGCTTTTACTGATCTTGGGAACCATTTTCTTCTTATTTGCGGAATTCAACAATCCGCAAACCTTTGGACAACTAAGCTTCCCTCAAAAATTAATGGCTGCTTGGTTTCAATCTGTTACTCCGAGAACAGCCGGATTTAATACGATTGATATTGGTAAGATGACCGAGGCTGGTCTATTTATTACAATTGCCTTCATGTTTATCGGTACCAATCCCGGCGGTACAGGCGGCGGGATTAAAACTACTACCGTGAGAGTGTTGTTTAGCTGTACTAAAGCAGTTCTACAAGGTAAGGAAGAAGTTCTGTGTTATCAGCGTCAAATACCGTTGGTGCTGATATTAAAGGCTGTTGGTGTCGCATTTGGTTCATTGATGGTGGTGATTGGTTCCACAACTTTAATTGCGCTGCACGATCCACAGTTTGAGTTTATCCAAATCCTGCTTGAAGTTGTTTCAGCATTTGCCACAGTTGGACTTTCTGCTGGCATCACAGCGACTCTTTCAGCGTTCGCTAAATTGGTGATAATTGCCACGATGTACATAGGTCGGGTTGGAGTGTTGCTACTCATGTCAGCCGTTTTAGGAGATCCCAGCCCCAGCGTTGTTCGATATCCAGAAGAGAATTTATTGGTAGGGTAGCGATCGCGATCTTCAGTGCTAAATAATCTATTCTCAGTTGTCAGTTGCTAATGGTCATGAAATTACCATTAGCCCTTAACAATTACTAATAACCACAATAAACAGTCCGGAGTAAAGAGAGTGAATTTGTCGTCTTTGAGTTTTTTTCGCAGTCTAGGCACCAGTAGCAACAAGCGTCAATTTGCAGTCGTTGGCTTAGGGCGTTTTGGTCGTGGCGTCTGCTGGACTCTACACCGACTAGGCTACGAAGTGCTGGGTGTTGATGCTGACGAAAAGAAAGTAGCCCAAATTTTGACAGATCAAATTGCCGCCCACGCGGTGCAATTGGATTCAACAGAACCAGCTGCCCTTAGAGAGGCGGGAATTTCTGATTTTGATACGGTAATTGTGGCGATTGGTAATTATCTAGAAGCGAGTGTAATTACTACTCTAAATTTGAAGGAAGCTGGCGTACCCCATGTAGTGGCTAAAGCTTCCTCAGATATTCATGTAAAATTACTTCAAAAAGTGGGGGCAGATCATGTGGTGTTTCCAGAGCATGAAATGGGCTGTGCTTTAGCAAGAAGTCTCACTAAACCTGCTATTTTAGACCGCTTCGATCTGGATACCGATCATAGTATTGTAGAAGTTATTGTTCCCGACGAATTCCACGGCAAAACTATCTCTGAACTTCAACTTCGCAACCGTTATGGTTTGAATCTATTAGCAGTGAGTCACGATAGCAAGTTTGAAATTAACCCTAATCCCCACCAGCGACTTTATAAGGGATCGGCAATGGTTGTGATTGGCTGCAACAAAGACATTAATCGTTTACCAATTTAAGGCAACCGACGAAAGGTAAAGGCTTTTTATCTCGTCCCCAGCCAGAGACGGGGAACGAGAAAACTCCTACTGTTTGCCTTTTTTAGTTGGCTCCTATCTGCTGTAAAAATTGGTTTAGCTGGTCAATTTTGTCTACATTCCCCTGCTGATTAAACAAACTCTTCGCTTGGATTAGAAAAGGAATCGCCTCCTCGCGTCGTCCAGTTTGTTGCAGCGAGACTCCCAGGTTATAAAACGCATCTGCCAGACTGGGATCGATGACAATGGCTTGCTGGTAAGCTGCGATCGCTTCCGTTAACTGACCTTGCCTTTGTAGCGCCACGCCCAAGTTATACTGAGTCGTAGCGTCATTCGGCTTGAGACGCTTTGCTTCCGTCAAAGCCGTGGTTGCTTCTTTGACTTGATTCCGCTTCAGTAGCATCGCCCCCAGTTGCTGGTAAGATTCAGCATCGTTGGGATTGAGACGCACCGCCTCTTGGAATCTGTTGGCTGCTGCTTTGAAGTTACCTTGCTGGGCAAAAATCACCCCCATCTGGTATTGAGCATCTGCCAATTCCGGATTGCGATCTGCTGCTGTCTTAAATGCGTTTACCGCCCGCTGCTGCTGGTTTTGCTGGGTATAAAGTAACCCTAGTTGATATTGAGCTTCGGCATAGTTTGGGTTAATCCGAACCGCTTCCTGAAATTCGGTGAGTGCGGCTTCGGGTTGGTTTTGTTTCACCAAAAGCAGCCCCAAGTTATAGTGAGCCTGCGCGTAGTTGGGTTCTTTGACCAAAGCTTGCCGATATGCAGCGATCGCTTCCTCTGATTGCCCCTTAGCTTCCAACGCCAACCCAACATTATAGTAGCCATCTGCCAAGTTGGGATTAAAAGCCAGCGCTCTTTGGTACGCAGCCAGCGCCGCATCTGGTTGCCCTTGTCTATATAAAGCAACTCCCAAATTGTAATAAGCCTCTCCCAGATTCGGGTTGAGGCGAATAGCTTGTAGATACTCGTTAGTTGCCCGATCAAACTGACCTTGTTGAGCTAAGGAATTGCCCAACAGATAATAAGCCATTGCAATGCTAGGGTCAAACTCCAGCGATTTCCGAAGGGCTAGTTCTGCACCCCGAAAGTCTTGGCGGTTATACCGGGTCACTCCTTGTTGGAAGTAAGAAGCTGCTTCCAAATCTTGAGTGTATAAACCCTCGACCATCTGTTTATTCCCTACGGGGGATGTAAATGATGTCGTTTTTTGTTGTTTGTACCGTCGTTCTCCGGCACAGGCATTATCGGCAGTTGTCCAACCAAAAGCGATCAAAGCAGCCGCAAGCAAATAAATTGATTTGTGGTTTTTCAGCATATTTGGGAACCCCGCACCACTATCTCTTAAGTAATAGTAATAGTAATTGTAAATGGGGATTGGGGATTGGCGATTGGGGATTGGCGATTGGGGAAGAGGAAAAAGTCTTACCTATAGCAATCCTATTTAAGTTGTGAACGAGTATTCGCCCTGGTATAGGGAAGGGACACGGCACTGCCTCGTCCCTACACAAGTTCACGAATCATTTAGGATTGCTATAGTCCCTAGTCCCTAGTCCCTAGTCCCTAGTCCCTAGTCCCTAGTCCCCAGCCCCTACTCCTTCAGGCAAAATTAGCATTGCATCACCAAAAGAATAGAAGCGATATTGATGCTTTATTGCGACTTGGTACAAATCCAGCAACCGCCCACGCCCAATCAAAGCGCCAACCAACATCAGCAAACTCGAACAAGGCAAATGGAAATTGGTAATCAGCCCGTCTACTACCCGCCACTGATAGCCGGGGTAAATGAACAATTCTGTTTTACCGGAATATGGCTGCAATTCCCCATTAGCGGCGGCTGACTCTAGACTTCGCACCACCGTTGTCCCTACGGCAATAATCCTACCGCCTTGCGCCTGGGTTTCCCGAATTTGTTCTACAGTTGACGCGGGTACTTCCACCCATTCCCCGTGCATTTTGTGGGTAGTAATATCCTCCACTTCCACGGGGCGAAACGTACCAACTCCGACGTGCAGCGTCACCGAAGCTTGCTTAATCCCTCGTTCGTGCAAGCGATTGAGTAACTCTGGGGTAAAGTGTAGCCCAGCTGTTGGGGCTGCGATCGCGCCTTGGCGTTGAGCGTAAACAGTTTGATACTCCTCCGGCTGAGATTGGGAAGCTGTAATGTAAGGTGGTAGGGGCATTTCACCGTATTCTTCCAACATCTCCCAAAAAGACACCCCCAAAGGAACATCAAACTGCAACAAACGCCCCCCAGTCGCCTCATCCCTTTCCACCACAGTTGCACTCAACGGATTAGGGATTGGGGATTGGGAATTGGGGATTGGGAATTGGGTAGACTTCGGGAAAGCTTCCTTGTCCCCAGTCCCCAGTCCCTTGTCCCCAGTCCCCAATCCCTGAGGTTCAAAAAAAATCTTCGCCCCCGGTTGTAACCGCCGCCCTGGTTTCACCAAAGCTAACCAGCAGTTATTTTGCCGTTCCTCCAGCAGCAACACCTCAACTGGTGCGCCCGTAGATTTACGACCACGGAGGCGAGCGGGAATAACACGAGTATTATTTAATACAAGTAAATCTCCCGGCTTGAGTAAATCCGGTAAATCACGAAAAATGGCGTGAAAATGGCGATTTGGGGAATCTACTACCAACATACGCGCACTATCCCTCGGCACCGCCGGGTTCTGTGCAATCATCTCTGCTGGGAGTTCATAGCCATAACTGGATAACAACCGATCTATATTATTCTCGCTGGGTGACTCAACTTCATTGTTCAGCTTGAGTTCCCCTAGTCCAGCAACAGCTTCACAGTTTCCCGACTCACAGTTTCCCGACTGGGTATCTGTAATTTCAGTGTCTCCATCAAGTTTAGTCATCCGGTTTATCCCCGTTAGTCTACGGATAATTTATTGCTCAATGTAACTAAAGTAATTGGGTAATATCCCCCAGATAAGATCGGGGGCTTTTCCCCTGTTGCAAAAAGCTTTATAAGGTGAGAATTAGAGGTATAGCAACAGCTTGGCACTCCTCACCAAGAAACCTCATGGAATACGTTTACTTTCTGGCGAATGCCAGCCTTACCCTACGGGTGGTTGAATATCTACACGGAATGCCCCAACTGCCCGTGCGTTTAATGACTGTAATTCATCAGATTGATGGCTGGGTAATCAAGATCAAAACCTACAGCCCACTAACCCCTCAGCAAGATGGCGACTTTAGGGCATTTATGAACGAGCTGGGAATTCCCTACGAGCCTGCAATTCGCCTCCAAATGGCCCTTTGGAGCCTGGAAACGGGACAGTCCCCAATAGAAGTTATGCGACGCTATCAAGTAGCTGTAGTTTCTCATGGTACCCCGGATCGCAGCGATATTGAAGCATTCCGGCAACAGTTCACTAGAGGGCTGGGATATTGCCCCGAAACTTTAGCTTAATTATTCTTTGGCTAATGGCTAATTATTTAAGAGTAATTAGCCATTAAATGTAGGGTGAATGCCCGGCAAAGCGAGGGACTGGTGGGTATTGCTAATATTTAATCAAAAGCAGACTGGATGTAGTCTTGTACGCTCAGATGGTATCCTAAGAGCGTCATCTCCCCAGGTTTTGGTGAAGCAACCGAGGGAGGTTGAGAAAGACGCGATCGCACACATCTGACAAGAGCGACATCAAAACGGCAAGAAAGATTTGCTAAATCTGGGTTATCCGCTAGAAAAAGCTCCGCTGTGAGCCAGAGTTTTGCTTGTTTTTTCGCTGTAATTGCCAGCATTCCATCCGCATCCCAATTTCCCCGACTGCGAGTTTTAACCTCGACAAATGCTAAGACTGGCTCAAGGGAATTGGGGATTGGGGATTGGCTAGACTTCGGGAAAGCTTCCTTGTCCCCAGTCGAGCATTGTCGCGCAATTATGTCTATCTCTCCCCAGCGACAACGCCAGCGACGATGCAGAATTAAGAAACCTTGTGAATGTAACCATTGAGCAACCAGGTCTTCTCCTAAAACACCGATATTGGGATAATGAGATAGACGACGGTTTTCCATCTTCCTCTGGAAGCAGCATGAATTTTAGGCTAAACAATCGGATTTCGACAATTTTACTGGGTTTGTTGCTGGTAGCGATCGCATCTTTAACAGCTTTCGGCGCGATCGCAACTCCTGCCCTAGCTGAAGACTACAACAAGGAATTCTTGATCGGTGCAGATTTCTCAGGTAAAGTGCTTACGGACTCCAGCTTTACTAAAGCCAATCTTCGCAGCAGTAACCTGAGTCATACAGATTTGCGGGGTGTCAGCTTCTTTGGCGCTAATCTTGAAAGTGCCAATTTAGAGGGAGCCGATCTCAGAAACGCTACCCTAGACACTGCTCGTTTCACCAACGCTAACTTAACTAACGCTATTTTGGAGGGAGCGTTTGCCTTTAACTCCAAGTTTGAAGGTGCCATCATTGATGGAGCAGATTTTACAGATGTCTTGTTTCGTCAGGATGTGCAAAAACAGTTGTGTAAAACAGCTAAAGGCACCAACCCGACGACAGGACGCGAAACTCGTGCCACTCTATTTTGCCCTTAATCATTAGCCAGTATTTTACTCGTTCCCAGACGACCGCCTGGGAACGAAAACGTAATGACTAAGGAATACTTAGCGATAAAAATATAAAAATTGCAGCTGTTGATCTAACTCTTTAATTCGCTGTTTTGCTCGGTAAAATTCCTGACAGTAGTATTGCCGTTTATTCAAATCCAGCGAACTATCAAGATTTTTCCATAGTTCTAAAAAGTGACGATAAAGGTTTTCACACATTACCCGTTCCATACAAGCAGCGCCTGCTTTGATCAATTCCGGAGCGCGGAGAATATCGAGTTCGGCATTTTCGTCTAGATAAAATAGTCCAGACACTTGAGCCATTTCTTCAGGAAAATCAACATACAGGTTTTGTAGCGCAGATAGTAAATCTGGTGATGTTTCCTGTAAAGATGAAATTCTTAGCCACAAAAGTCGGTGGTGAGGAAGGCTAAATAATAAATCTTGTTCTTCTAAAGTATCGCTAATCAACTGTCGATATTCTGGGCAATGCAGATAAAAGCGCAACAGTAAAGCCTCGGCTCTTTCTAAAAGAGTGCTTTCAGAAGTAACAGGTAATTCTTTTTGACCTTTATTTCTATTAACAGAAGGACGAGTCTTAAATCGCTTATTTTGCTTAAGAAGATTATTTACTAACAGCGGCACTTTTAGAGAATTGTCCTGGTTTAGAAGTTCTTCCCAGTGACGGACAATTTTGTTTAGGAGATTGTCTGTTAATAGTCCCACCCGCCGAGAATCTCCTTGGCTGAGAATTTCTCCACAGTGATTAATATAATAGGTAATCTGATCGTCATTGGTGATGTTATTTAGTAATTTCACCATTTCTGCCGTAACTTGCTGAAATTGATCCGCCTGTTTAAGATTTTTTCCTACTAAGATTTGCTGGATTTGCCAATCAAGCCAGAGAGGAGCATCAAGCAGCAATTCCCGATATTTTTCAGCGCCACCTTTAAGGAGAAATTCGTCAGCATCTTTTCCATCAGGCAAGTTGAGAACTCGCAGATTTACTTGTCCTTGATAGGCGAGATTGGCAATTTCTCCAATTGCTCTTTGAGCTGCCTTAGTTCCGGCGGCATCGGCATCAAAGTTGAGTACGATTTGCTTAGATTCGGTGTAACGTAGTAGCTGTTTGACTTGATCTAAGCCCAGCGCCGTACCTAGAGAGGCGACAACGTTTTCAATTCCGTGGGAGTGGAGAGCGATCGCATCAAAATATCCTTCCACTACCACAGCCCGATCCTGCTTGCCAATAGCTTCACGGGCTTTATCCAAAGCAAACAGAATTTTGCCTTTATTAAATAATTCGGTTTCCGGAGAGTTGAGATATTTCGGCTGATCGTCCCCCAGAGTTCTGCCGCCAAAGGCAATTACTCGTCCTTGAGAGTCGTGGATGGGAATCATCAAGCGATCGCGAAATCTATCATAATAACCGCCACCGCCATCCCGCAGCTTAATCAAACCCGCTTGTTCTACCAGCTGCACCGGGTAGCTTTTCTGTTCCACCAAGTAGCCATAGAGAGTTTCCCAACCCGCCGGAGCATAACCAAGCTGGAACTTTTGAATAGTTTCTTCGGAGAGTTGCCGCTTGGAGTACAAATATTCCAAAGCCGCCTCCCCTTGGGGTTGCCGCAGCGCGTGTTGAAAAAAGCTTGCCCCCACTGCCAAAATCTCATACAGCTGCTCTCGCAGCGTTATTTGCCGCTGTAATTCCTCGCGCTGTTCCGCCTCCAGCATTTGCACCGGAACTTGGTAGCGCCGCGCCAAATCCAGCACCACTTCACCAAAGGAACGTTTAGAGTGTTCCTTCAAAAAAGTAATCGCATTTCCCCCGGCTTGACAGCCAAAGCAGTAGTACATCTGCTTAGTCGGGCTGACGGTAAAACTGGGAGATTTTTCCTCATGGAAAGGACATAAACCTACATAGTCTTTGCCCCGCTTGCGTAATACAACGTGTTCCGAGATGACTTCAACGATGTCAACCCGTTGTTTTACTTCCTCAATTGTGTCTGGATGCAGGCGGGGAATTTGCACGATTACCTCTTTATACTGATAAAATACATCATGATAATTGGTGATTTTTTGTTAACAAAAACCAGGGGCATACTTACTTATATTTTAATCTGACACTTAGCTAACTCTCAGCAGAAATTCAGGTCGATAAAACCAAATAGTCAGTAACGGTTATATATAAAATATACTCAAGGGTCGCACACTACTAAAATCTTTAATATATCTAGCGACACCAAATGTTTAACTTTTTTCATAGACACCAGAATAATATTGCTCTAGCTGTAGCTGCCTTGGAAAGGTATAGCATTAAACCAGAGGTACAGCAGCGGCTGAGGGCATTTTTACAACAAAGCGATCGCCGCGAATTATATCATGCTAACCCCAAACGGATTGCTGAAAAATTGCAGTTGAGCGAGCGGGAGACTTTGCGGGTTTTAGTCATTGCTCTCAAGGAGGGTATTTTAACTCTCAACTGGGACATTCAATGTCCGGCTTGTCGCGGCATCGACTTCAAACCAAAAAGTTTATCCGATTTGCGGACAAACCATCTATGTACAGCTTGTGACAGTGTATACGCTACTGATGCTGACGAGCAGGTGCGAGTTACCTTTAGTATTGATGAGAAATTGCGCCCCCTGGAAAAAGCATTTGACGATCCGGCTTTTCGTGCCAAAATTGATGCGGAATATGGCGTGGTTTCGGGACACCAATTGCTGACTCTACAAACCTTCCGCGATTTGTTTCCTCGCGAGACGATACTGCCTAATGAAAGTTTGGTGATTCAGCGGGTGGCAATTTTATTTACCGATTTGGCTGGTTCGACGGCACTGTATGCGCGGCGAGGAGATTCGCGAGCTTATAATTTAGTACGGCAACACTTCGATCTGTTGTTTCATGTGGTAGATGCTCACAATGGTGTCGTCGTCAAAACGATTGGGGATGCGGTGATGGCAGCATTTACTGTGCCAAGTGATGCCATGCAAGCTGCGATCGCTATGAACCACCAGATGCAAGCTTTGAATCTACGGTTGCAACTTGCAGCAGAAGACCAGCTGATTCTTAAGATTGGCATAGATGTTGGGCCTTGTATCAGTGTCAACTTAAATGAGCGTCTTGACTACTTCGGCACCACGGTGAATACAGCAGCGCGAGTTGAAGCAAAAAGCCTTGGTAATGACATCGCCTGTACTGAGAATGTTCTGATGGACTCTGATGTTGCCAATGTTGTCAAGGATTTCCCGCGAGTCGGTAACACAATGAGTCTCAAAGGGCTGGATACGCCGATTATGGTTTATCGGATTCAACCAAAACAAGCGATCGCTTCTATAAAATAGGGATTGGGGATTGGGGATTGGGGATTGGGAAAGAAATAAATTCCTTTTTTATCTTGCCCTTTAATAAACAGTTATCTACTGAACTATGAACAGCTTGATTGATAAATAAATATCATCTTTGGCTGATAATAATTTATAAAAATTCCTTCTTTATTGGTAATACTAAATATTTTTACCAGATAAATATTTAGCAGCAATACCGTTTACTTAAAACTGAAAGTCCAAACGTTACGATTTATTGGAATCTCAGAACCTCATCTAACATTCCTATAGCATTTGTTAGGTGAGGTTACTCAGTCCCTATGTAAAACTATTCTTAAGGGAACCATATTGAAATATATAATATTCCGATTTTTATCAAAATTATATCGATTCAGTTGCAGATTATAATTTATTTAGTAGTTGTATACGCAGTTGAGGTAAAATATAGAGTTTGTGACAAAACTTTTGATTATCGGAGGTTTTAACCTCTAGATAATCATCGCATATCGACAACAACGGGGTAAAAGCCCTCTCTTGTCATCCGGGAAACCAAGGGGTTAATAGGGCTGCTGCAATGGGTGCTTAAATGACCGGAAGACAGATAAGACACTCAGTATGTTAATCAGTTAAGTTTGATGTGGACGATCGCTAACCCAAGACAAAAGCCATGAAAGCAACTAATAGCCGTCAACCTTCCTCTATTACTTCCAACATTCTCAAGGTAGTCGGGCTGATACTGATTCTCTCCTCGCTCATTGATTATGCGGTGCTTCTGATTCCGCCTGCGACTCCCAGTAACGCTGTTCCAGAACAGGTACAGCTAGGTTTCCTACAGTGGCAACAGAACGTTACATTCCAGCTAATTAACCAAGGAGTTATTCCGATGGTTGGTCTGGCCTTTCTATTTGCTGGATTTTGGGTAGACAGTAACTCTGGCGCGGCCCGCAAAGGTTGGGAAGACATAGTGAGAATCGGAGCGCTTGCACTAGCTGGGTTGTTGGGTTTGGCATTCCTACTGCCAGTTCCCATCCTCAACATCAACAGCCTGCGTCTGTTGAACAATCAAGCTGTTGCACAAATTAACCAAAGAGCCACTCAAGTAGAAACTCAGATTGCTAGCCAATCGCAACAGGTTAGCTCCCTGCTTCAAGATGAAAAGAAGCTTACCGAGCTAGATCAGGCGATCAAGAGCGGTCAAGTGCAAGGGGAACAGCTGGCGAGATTACAGTCTCTTAAAGACCAATTGCAAAGATTAAAGCAAGATCCAAAAGCTCTAAACCAACAAGTCGATGCTGCTAAAACTCAACTTCGTGGCGGCAAACAAGAAGCACAAAAACAAGCCGAAAGTCAGTTTTTAAGATCGAGTATAAAGAATGGACTGAGCAGTTTGCTCTTAGCCATAGGCTACCTGGCAATTGCCGCACTGGGATTGACAGGCGGCATCGGGGGAGGTCGTCGTAAAGCTCAGGCACGTTAAGGTAGGGAATTAAGAATTAAAAATTCCCCAGTTTTTAATTCTTAATTCCTGAAAGAGATTGATTATTTTCCATCACGATCGGCGGGAAAATGTTCTCAATTTACATACTGACCTATAACGAAGAGCTGGATATTGCAGCTTGTATTGAGTCGGCACTGCTATCTGATGATGTGGTTGTGGTCGATTCCTACAGTAGCGATCGCACTGTAGAAATTGCCAATCGCTATGACATCCGCGTGGTGCAACACCGCTTTGAAAGTCACGGCCGACAAAGAACCTGGATGCTCGAAGAAGTACCAGCCAAACACGATTGGATTTACATCCTAGAAGCCGATGAGCGGATGACACCAGAGCTGTTTCAAGAGTGTTTGGAAGCCATCAAAACCTCTGAGTATGTTGGCTACTACGCGGCAGAGCGCGTCATGTTCATGGGTAGCTGGATTCGTCACAGCACCCAGTATCCCCGCTACCAGCTGCGTCTGTTGCAGCGCGGAAAAGTTTGGTTTACTGACTATGGACATACTGAGCGGGAAGTCTGCGAAGGAGCCACCAACTTTCTGAAAGAAACTTATCCCCACTACACCTCTGGTAAGGGATTGAGTCGCTGGATTGACAAGCATAATCGCTATTCCACCGATGAAGCGGAGGAAACCCTACGCCAGCTACAGCAAGGGTCAGTCAATTGGCGAGAATTGTTCTTCGGTCGCTCGGAAGTGCAAAGACGCCGCGCCTTGAAAGATTTATCTTTGCGCTTGCCCTTGCGTCCGCTAGTGCGCTTCTTGTATATGTATTTCTTCTTGGGTGGTTTTCTGGATGGGAGAGCGGGGTTTACCTGGTGTACCTTGCAGGCATTCTATGAGTATTTGATCCTGCTCAAGGTGTGGGAACTAAAGCATATGCCCTTGCCCGTTGTTGATGACTCAGCTCAACAGGGGCAAGCCGATGAGACAACCGTTGATGCGACGACACTCAGTTCTTCCTCTTAGCTCAGGGCTGGATCTCATAGAAATGCTAAAGTGTAAAGTGTGATACCAGCTGCCAAGGACTTGCAACAATTCTTTACAAGTCTTACAAATAGAGATAGGAATGGAAAATTGCCTTTCCCAGGCTGCCCCAAAAAAGGAGCTGATGGAAAAGTAAGGTTTCAGTCCTGAGCCTATTTCTATGGTGTGGATACTACGACGAAGTTGTTTTTGCTCAAAGAGCAACCATTGGTAAAGTTGGCATTTTGTACGAATCTGCACCGCTAGTTGTAAGGAGAGAGTGGGCAATCTGTGATCCAACGCCTCAAGCAGGACTTAAAAAATGACCTGATTGCAGGTCTCTTAGTAGTCATTCCCTTGGCTACTACGATATGGCTGACAATAACTATTGCCAACTGGGTGATCAATTTTCTGACCCGCGTTCCCAAGCAGGTGAATCCATTTGATGGGATGAACCCCATCGTGGTAAATCTGCTGAATTTGGTGGTGGGGCTAACAGTGCCGCTGCTGTGCATTTTGCTGATAGGCTTAATGGCACGCAACATTGCTGGGAGGTGGTTGCTGGATTTTGGGGAGCAACTTTTGCAGGCGATTCCGTTAGCGGGGTCGGTTTATAAAACGCTCAAACAGCTATTGGAGACAATTTTAAGAGACACCAACGGCAAGTTTCGGCGGGTCGTTTTGGTAGAGTATCCTCGGCGAGGAATTTGGGCGATCGCTTTCGTCACAGGTACCATGAGCAGCGAAATCCAGTGCCAAATGGAGCGTTCTATGCTCAGCGTTTTTGTTCCCACTACGCCTAACCCCACCACAGGCTGGTATGCCATTGTCCCAGAAGACGAAGTATTAAACGTCTCAATGTCAATTGAAGATGCCTTTAAAGTGGTGGTTTCCGGAGGAATCGTTAGTCCCAACCCCATACCCTTGATGCCCCCCGCCGATGCCAACGAGCGGAAGCTGGAACCAGTTAGTTCTGAGAGCAGGTGGCAGGTTGTACCAACCGAAGAAGACTAAAAAGCAAAAGGCAAAAATTAGGAAAAAGGCAAAAATATAAGTTTTTAACTTTTTCCTTTTTAACTTTTGGCTTTTGTCATTTCTTCTAACCTTTTTGGATTTTGATTTTTGCTTTTTAACTTTTGCCTTTTATATGCAACCTCGCAGAACTGCCCGTGAATTAGCTCTCCTAAGCCTTAGCCAGCTGAGCGGGAATAAAGAAAAAGTGGCATCGCAGCAAATGTCCAATTTAATAATGGCTGCGATCCGCACCCTGACAAGTGAAGTTCGAGAAACTTTAGAGGTAGCAGCAGCAGAAGTCCAACGCGGAAGCGATCGCCTCCTGACTAGCGAAACCCGCGCTAGCGATGTCAGCAGTGCCAAAGCAATGTTGAGCGATGCTATTGAGCTAACCCAAGCAGCAATCAACCGCTTAGGAACTGCTGTAGAGTTGCCTGAATTCGTTCAAATGGCAAATCAACATGAAGTTCGCGCCTACGCATTAGAAATTCTCAGCACAGTCAACAGCAAGCGGACAGAAATTGATGACCTCCTAACCGAGGCAATGGTAGATTGGCAGTTAAACCGCTTGCCTAAAATTGACCGGGATATCTTACGGATCGCCGTAGGAGAAATTATGTTTTTAGGAGTCCCCGATAGCCCTGCTATTAATGAAGCTGTAGAACTAGCTAAAAAATACAGCGATGAGGAAGGGCGTAAGTTTATTAACGGTGTCCTGCGTCGGGTAACTGAGAAGCTTAAGACTAAATCGCGCACCTGAAGAGAAAATTAACAGAAAATTTTTCTATAGTTTAGTAAGCAGGTCGGTGCAAATAAATTTAACTGGTTCGGAGAATTAGGGATTGGGGACTGGATATCCATCTTTACCCAGTCCGCAAAGCGACAAGTTGTATTTAATTGCGACCATCTGGTTAAAAATAAGATTGCTGCAATGTTTAAGTAGGTGCAATGGTTTTTAATTGGTTCCGTCGCCAGTTTAGTAATTCTGAGGCTGACTCCCAGGTTGAACAGCAACAAAGCGATCAAATTCAGCCGTCCGCTGAACCTGAAACGTCAGAATCAACACAGGAGCAGTCACCAGGTGTATCTGAGGATCTTCTCAGATACGCCAAAGCAGCCTATAAAAACATTCAGCAAAAGCAGGAACAAGCTGAGCCAGAAGCTGCTCCTGATGCTGGACAAGAAGAACCATCTGCGGATGTTCCAGACACGGTAGAGGTTTCTGAATCACCAGACACTTCAATAGACACTGCCGCAGAAACCGCTAGTCTTGAGGTGGAAGATGAGGTTGCTGCATCCGCAACTCCAGAAGCGATCGCGTCAGAACCATCTGCCGAGCAAATAAATCATACTAGCGCCGAGGTAGAGGAAGAAACAACACCTGAATCGGCACAAGAGGTAGAAGCGATCGCGGAAACAGGCGTAGTTATAGAACCAGAAGCACCCGCACCAGAAACAGAGAGTGCGATCGCCGAAACAGGCGTAGTTATAGCACCAGAAGCACCGGAATCAGAAACAGAGAGTGCGATCGCCGAAACAGGCGTAGTTATAGCGGCTGATAGTGTTGAAACACAGACAGAGGAAGCACCCCCCACCCCCGTACCATTCTGGGCAAAAGAAGACCGACAAGCACGACTAGAACGGCTAAAAGCAACCGCAATAGAAGCGCCCGAACCAGAACGGGTACAGGCACCAGTACAGCCTGCGGCAACAGCAGTGACCGAGGAAGTGCCAGGACTTGCTTTTGATGAGGGTTTCATGTGGTCAGCCCAAGTGCTGGCAACTCAAGGGCGGCGTGCAGAAGATGTCTCAATTGAAGAAATCACTTGGCTAAAGCGACTGCGCCAAGGTCTGGACAAAACCCGTCGCAGCTTGATTAACCAGCTCAAAGCCATCGTCGGTCAAGGGCCGTTGAATCAAGACGCGGTGATGGAGATTGAGGCGCTGCTGTTGCAGGCAGATGTCGGCATAGAAGCGACAGACTATATCATAAAAACGCTACAAGATAGGCTGCGAGAGGAAGTGCTGCCTCCAGATCAAGCGATCGCTTACCTGAAGAAAATCCTGCGCGACTTACTCGACAAACCTATTCAAGAATCCTACAGCCCCACCTTTGTCCCAACAAAAGACACCCTGAATATCTGGCTGATGACTGGAGTCAATGGTGCGGGTAAAACGACGACTATTGGCAAAATTGCCCATTTAGCCCAGAAATCTGGCTATAAATGCTTAATTGGCGCTGCCGATACCTTCCGCGCCGCCGCAGTCGAACAGGTGAAGATTTGGGGACAGCGTAGCGCTGTAGAAGTGATTGCCAACCCCGGACAGAACACCGATCCGGCGGCAGTGGTGTTTGATGCCATTACGGCAGCACAGGCACGAGGTACAGAATTACTCCTCATCGACACAGCAGGTCGTCTCCAGAACAAGAAAAATCTGATGGAAGAACTGGGCAAAATTCGCCGGATTGTCGATAAAAAAGCCCCCAACGCCCAAATAGAAGCCCTCCTCGTTCTAGATGCTACTCTCGGACAAAATGGCTTGCGTCAGGCAGAAGTATTCTCACAGGCAGCAAAACTTAGCGGCGTAGTATTGACAAAACTTGATGGAACTGCTAAAGGAGGCGTAGCTCTAGCTGTAGTGCAGCAGCTAGGCTTGCCAATTCGCTTCATTGGTGCTGGTGAAGGCGTAGAAGATTTACGTCCATTTTCCAGCTACGAGTTTGTCGAAGCTTTGCTGAGCGGTTGATAGTCTGTTACGCTGATTTTTAAGCTTGAAAACCCGTGTTCTTGAAGAACACGGGTTTTTGATTTTTCTACAGCCTGTACATGAAAACAGACAGCATTTTCTATCAGATGTTTCAGACCTTCCCTGGCATCTTTTTTGAACTCATTGGTCAATCATCAACTGAGGGTAACGCTTATGAATTCAAGTCAGTGGAAGTCAAAGAAACAGCTAAACGTATTGATGGAGTATTTGTTCCCTCTAAGCAAAGCCGTAAACCCATCTACTTTGTTGAAGTCCAGTTTCAACCAGACGATATCTTTTACTATCGATTATTTACCGAAATTTTCCTTTATCTCGGTCAAAATAAACCTAAAAAAGATTGGCGTGCAGTGGCAGTGTTTTGCCGAAGAAGTATCGACCAAGCAGTGCCAATAGAATATCAGCGACTGCTGCTAAGTCAGCAAGTACAGTGGGTGTATTTGGATGAATTGGAGGAAACCGCAAATCCATCAGTAGGTTTGGGGATGGTGCGGCTAGTAGTTGAGAATGAATATACAGCCCAGACGCTGGCTAGACAGTTAATTCAGAAGGCACAACAAGAGCTTGAGGATGAAGCACTTAAGCGAAAGGTTTTAGAATTGATTGAGACGATATTGGTCTACAAATTTACTCAATTAAGCCGTCAGGAGTTAGAAGCAATGTTTGGATTAAGTGATCTAAAACAAACCAGAGTCTATCAAGAAGCTAAGGAAGAGGGCAAGCTAGAAGGTAAACTAGAAGGCAAACTAGAAGGCAAGCTAGAAACAGTGCCTCGCTTGTTACAGCAGGGGTTGAGTGTAGAACAAATAGCTGAGGTTTTAGAGTTGGACATCGAAGCGGTGAGGAAGGTAGCTCAACAACCCGATAGCTGATAAGATAGCGATCGCAAAGTTGCTGCTAAATTTTTCAGACCAGTGGGAATACTTACGCTTATTTTCCAGCTACGAGTTTATGGAAGCTTTCGCTGAGTGACTAGAAAGCGTCACAAAGGCAAAAAAGGCAAACAGAACCGGAATCCAACCTGGTTCATTTCTTGGCTATGCTTGGCAGTAGCGATCGCATTGTCAATTTATCCTCCCCAGTTTAAAGCAAATCCCCCAACGATTTCAGCTTCTACGGAGTTAAGAGGCGTTTGGCTGACCAATGTTGCCAGTGGCGTGCTATATACGCCTTGGGGAATCAACAGAGCATTAGACCAGCTATCTCAACTAAACTTCAACACAGTCTATCCGGTAGTCTGGAACCGAGGAAATACCTTCTATCCCAGTTCTGTAGCCAAACGGGTAACTGGTCGTTCTCAAGACAGAGGACTGAAGATTCTACGGCTAGGAAACGATGTTTTGGCGCAGATAGTCAAGCAAGGAAATCGACAGCGGCTTAGGGTGATTCCTTGGTTTGAGTATGGCTTCATGGCTCCGGCTGGCTCAAATCTGGCGAAGCGTCACCCCGACTGGATCTCACTTCGTGGGGACGGTACAAAGATGCTGACGCCAGATATTTTAGAACCAAACTTGCTTAAGCCTGCAAAGCCAGATGTTGAACCTTCCTCTCGAAAAATTCAAGAATTCATCCGCAAACAGTTGACTCGAAAAGTAGTTTGGCTCAATCCTCTGCACCCGGAAGTACAGCAGTTTATTCTCGATTTAATTGTTGAAGTTGTCGAAAAATATGATGTGGCTGGGATTCAATTAGACGATCATTTTGGCTTACCTGTTGAGCTTGGCTACGACCCCTACACAATCAGACTATACCAACAAGAACATCAGGGAAAAAGTCCCCCGACTAATCCGAAAGATTCCGAGTGGATACGCTGGAGAGCAGACAAAATTACTGATTTTATGCAACGAGTTTTCCAAGCTGTAAAATCCGTTAATCCTTACTGTCTAGTGTCCTTGTCTCCTAACCCTTACAATTTTGCCTATAGATCCTATCTCCAAGATTGGCAGACTTGGATAAAGCGTGGTTTGGTGAATGAGTTAGTTTTACAGGTGTATCGCGATGACTTGAAAACTTTTGCTGCGGAATTGTCTCAACCAGCAGTGCAGATGGCTCGCGGTCAGATTCCCGTCGGTGTGGGGATATTATCAGGGTTATGGGGTCGTCCTGTGGACATGAAGCAAATTCAGGGGCAGGTTCAGGTGGTGCGCGATCGCGGTTTTAATGGGGTATCCTTTTTCTACTGGGAAAGTTTATGGAGTTATATGTCTCCAGAGTCACCCAAAAAACGCCGAGAAGCTTTCCGTTCGCTTTTTCCCGCAAGCGCTACGCAACCAAAAGTTTTGCCGAAGTCGCCTCCAACCGGATAGTATAAGTGGGTCTTAATACCGTTTGGCTCTTACGTTGATTGTTCCCTACTGCTGAAAATACTTCTCGATCTAAAATCAAAAAGCCAAAATCTAAAATTGGATGCTTTTTCTGGCTGCAATGGATGTTAGTCACTTGTGTCGGTTTTTTCGTTAGTTTGCTGTGGGTGGAAATTGGCGATAGAACCGATATTAGGCTTGTAGAGGGCGCAATAGGTGCAAGCGCGATCGCAATTTCTCAAGCGTTGGTTCTCAGACAGCATCTTGCGATCGCTTGGTGGTGGATATTAGTGAGTATATTCAGTTGGGGTTTAATCGGGGGTAGTGGTATGGGTGCCATAGGCTGGGTTGCCCCCGGAACGTTGCTTTCTGAACCTAGAATAATCTTCGGTGTCTTGAATGGGACAATTGTAGGCGCAATGCTTGGGCTGGGGCAATGGTTGGTACTCAGGCAGCAAGTCAAAAAAGCTTGGACGTGGATCTTGGCAAATGCTGTAGGCTGGGCGATAGGACTGCCTATCGGCTGGACTGTAGGTGGAATTTTGCGCCAGACTACCCGCCTATTCTTTAGCGAATTAATCGGTTTGACCTTAGCATGGGTTGTAGTCGCTGGAATTACAGGCGTTGCCTTGGTTGTGTTGCTGAGGGAAAAATCTGCCTGAGTATAATAGCGATCGCCCAGTAGCAAAACAGCGAAGGAAAAGGGAGCGATCGCCCAGTAGGACAAGCAGTATTAACCAAACGCTAACAGAGAATTTCTTGAATTTGAAGTGTCACAGTTTCACTTGACATATTCAATTCCTACCTTATCTTACAGACCAATCTTCTAAAGCCATTTTCACTACTTCTTCTACAGAAGTAAAATCAGAGTGTTTAACTGGTCTTAACTTCTGGCGAGACTTCATATACTTCCGGTAGTTGATATAATAGTCTTCAAAACTGTAGAATGTCTCATCTATCTCTGGGGTTTTTAACGGATACCGTAACGGTAAACCCAAATTCTTATAAAATGTATAATTTAAATCCCTTAGTTCAGTCATCTTCACAAAATCATTAGTTTCCACATATATACCATCTACTTTCTTGGTTCGTTTGTATGTCCGGGGGTTGATTTCAACAATTGGTAAGTAAACCTGTAGAGATAGCTTTCCCGTAGTATAATTTAGCCCATAATCATAACTAAAAACAGCACAAATTTTGTCTTTTGGCACTTGTCCTTGTTTATCGTATTTAGCAAATACAATTTGTTTTGAGACATTATCTTGCGAATAACTTGTGTAGCTGTCAAATCGTATATCTGAACTGTAAGATTGTATTGTTTGAATTAGTTTCAATACATTCTCTCTGATTTGAGGTTTTTCCAACAAGTATGCCTGAATAAATGACGGCATAGAACCAAAGAGGGAATCCTCAAACACCTCAATTTTTACTTGAGAAAATACAGTGTTATCAATATTTATCAATATTAAATGGTATTCGCCGTTTAAAGTTTTTTTTGACTTGATAAGTTAAGAGCAAACAGCCTGGTATCTTAGTTTCAGCGTAGGTTATAGTAGAATCTGAAAAGTAAGACGCTACAGCGATTAGAAGAAAATCTTTATTGAAATCTACCTTAGAGAATTCAGAAGTTTGCGGACGGTCGTTAATTAAGTTATTTTTGTACCGTATAAGTTGGTCTATACTCCCTTTATCACCTCCTTTTTTAAGCTCTAAAATTGCCAGGTTCCCTAAAGAATTTACCCCTAAAATATCCGCTCTATTTTGTTTGTTGATAATGTGTTGTTTCTTAACTTTAGTTAAATTAAGCAAAGAACTGAGATGCAACCAAATGAATTCTTCAAGCAATGATTCAGATTTGAACAAAAACTTTCCCTTAGATTGTCTTAACATACTTAGTGCAATGCCCCATTTTGCTGTCGCAAATCAACGCTAGTTCTTGGTGAAGGTCATCACACCTTCACCGTTTATACACTGTTAGAAGACAACCTAAAGTTGACACGCTCTTTGAGTCTAAAAATTCTGGAGTTAGTCCCGTCCCAAAAACTCTCTCACTACCTTAAGATAAGCTTCTGGTGCTTCCAGCATCGGAAAGTGAGCAGTATCGGGAATCTCGACATACTCCACCTTGTCACTCAATCCTGCGGCGACGCGCCCCATCGCGGCGGGGATAATGATATCGTATTCGCCAGCAACTATAAGTGTTGGAACGGTAAGCTTGGCGAACTCATTAGGCATCACTTGGGCTGCTTTTTCGCTAACCGAGGTAATCATAGTGCCTACAGCAGCTTGGTAATCTGCCATGAGAAAATCGTCTAAGAAAGCACGACTGATTGCACTGGGTAGGGGACGATGCACGAATCGCTTCATAAACATTCGGTCAACGAGGGGAAGTTGATACAGCCAACGGGGACGGAATTTGACGACGTAGCCGCCAAATTTGTGAAAGGCTTTAAATGCTTTTTCGTCGTATTCAAAAACGCCGCTACAGGTTAAAATTGCTTTTTCTACTAGCTCTGGGTAGCGGTTGAGAAAAAAGACGGCGACAGATGCTCCCATCGAGTGGGCATTAACATACACGCGATCGCACTGTAAGGCATCTAATAACCCTGCTAAGTCGTCAGCGTATTCCTCCATTTCATAGGTCAACTCTTCCGCTGTAGCTGGTTCTTCTGCCAGTGGCGAGGATTCTTCTGCTAGAACGCTACCGTTCCCCACAGGCGAAAGTTTACGCGATCGCCCAAATCCTCGCATATCATAAAGCAAGCAGTCAAAAGTCTCAGAAAGGGCTTTAGCAGGGGTTTCCCAGTAACGAGAAGATCCACCCCAGCCGTGCATGAAGACCATTACTGGCTTTTTTTCACCATCTTTCGGTGTCTTGATCCATTCGTAGTAATGCGAAGTGCCGCGAACTTGAATTTGAGGCATTTTATGACTTTTGAGTTTTGAGTATCTAGGGTACTACCCATCCCAATACATCTCTCTTAACCTCTCCCCAACCCCTCTCCTAAAAGGAGAGGGCTTTGATTTGTTATTCTATCGCCGTCCCTACTAGGGAAGGGTCTAGGGGGCTAGGTCTGCCTTATAAGAGAAAATATTGGTGTTTACCCTACTATTATGTAAAAAACCCGCTTTCCAGAGAAAACGGGTTTATATATTTTCAGCTTTTTTGTACCACTGCTACAAATTATGCAGATTCAGGCTTGGGCATAGAGGAAGGATGCACGATCAATTCCGCAGTAGAACGCTTCTCTACCATCTCTCGCGTAATGGTACATCGAGTCACATCCTTGCGGGACGGCAACTCATACATCACATCCAGCATTAATTCTTCAACAATTCCTCGCAGCGCCCGTGCGCCAGTTTTCCGCCGATACGCTTCTTGCGCGATCGCCCGCAGCGCATCCGGCTTAAAGTCTAGCTGCACGTTGTCCATCTTCAGCAACTTCTGGTACTGCTTCGCCAACGCATTCCGAGGCTCAGTCAAAATTGCCATCAGCGCTTCTTCATCCAGCGGATCGACGACCGCCACCACTGGCACTCGACCGATAAACTCTGGAATCATCCCAAATTTCACCAAGTCGTCCGGCTCCAAGTGCCGCACAATATCCGCTGTGCGCTTTTCTCTCGGCTGCCCTTCACCACCTTGAACAAAGCCTATTGACTTTTTGCCAATTCTCTGCTCTACAACTTTCTCCAGACCAACGAAGGCACCACCACAGATAAACATGATGTTGCTCGTGTCAATTTGGATGCAGTCCTGATAGGGATGCTTCCGTCCGCCTTGAGGCGGCACGTTGGCGATCGTCCCCTCCAGCATCTTCAGCAAAGCTTGCTGTACGCCTTCACCAGAGACATCCCGCGTAATTGAGGGATTTTCGCTCTTGCGGGCGATTTTGTCAATTTCATCTATGTAGATGATTCCCCGCTGCGCCTCTTCCACATCCAAGTCTGCCACCTGCAACAGTCGCAGCAGGATATTTTCCACATCTTCTCCGACATACCCTGCTTCCGTCAGAGTGGTAGCATCTGCTACAGCAAAGGGTACATCCAGAATGCTTGCCAGCGTTTGTGCCAGAAGTGTTTTCCCGCAACCTGTGGGGCCAATCAGGAGAATGTTCGATTTTTGCAGTTCTACCTGATCGTCATGCCCCGCTTTGCCATTATTTTTAGATTGGATAAAACTCAGGCGCTTGTAGTGGTTGTATACCGCTACCGAAAGCACCTTCTTGGCTTCGTCTTGACCAATTACGTGTTCATCGAGATACTTTTTCAGTTCTCTCGGCTTGGGAATTTGGCTCAGAGAGAGACTAGAGGAACGGACGCGGCGCTTCTGGGGAGGTTCGGCACGGGGAACCGGCTGAGGTGCTGGAGTCCCAGAGTCCAGTAGCTCCTCATCTAAAATTTCATTACACAGGTCAACGCATTCATCGCAAATGTAGACTCCCGGCCCGGCAATTAATTTGCGTACCTGTTCTTGGGACTTGCCACAAAACGAACATTTCAGATGGGAGTCGTACTTAGACATACTTGCCTCTTATCTCAGTGAAGTGACAGCTGCTTCCGCGTGGGGAAGGTTCTGCCTGGAGATGACCTGATCGATGAGACCGTAATCTTTGGCCTCAGCCGATGACATAAAGAAATCGCGCTCGGTATCTTCCGATATTTTCTCAAACGGTTGACCCGTGCTGTGAGCCAGTAACTCGTTCAGTTTTTGCTTATGATAAAGAATTTCTTTGGCTTGAATTTCGATATCAACTGCTTGTCCCTGAGCTCCACCGAGGGGCTGGTGAATCATAATCCTGGCACTGGGTAGAGCCATGCGCTTACCCTGCGCTCCACCTGCTAACAAAAACGCCCCCATGCTGGCTGCTAATCCATAGCATATGGTAACAACATCAGGCCGTATTTGCTGCATTGTGTCATATATTGCCATACCAGATGTCACCGAACCGCCGGGGGAGTTGATGTACATCTGAATGTCTTTTTCCGGGTCTTCTGCGTCTAGAAACAACAGCTGAGCCACAATTGAGTCAGCCACCACATCGTCAACCGGAGTCCCTAAGAAAACGATGCGCTCCCGCAGTAGCCGCGAGTAAATATCGAACGCCCGTTCCCCCATACCGGATTGTTCCACCACCATAGGAACAACGTTGCTTGAACCGAAGGCGGAGTAAATATCCGGTTTTCTTTGGCTTGTGATTTCGTAATTCCGGGATAGAGATATAACCATAAACGAGCGAAGTCTAACCCTGCACTGTCAGGTGAACTGGCGAGTGGTTCTTGATCCACTATACTTCCGTTATATCCGAATCCGCTGTTTTTGACCATCACGGACTGTTGATAAGGGTGTAGGGGCAGTTTTTTGCTTGCCCCTATGGTTTATTCACTCTAGAGAGGATTCGGCATCTGGTTGTGCCGTCTGGGTGGTTGCTTCTGTAGCTTGAGTTTCCTCTGCTGTTTCAGTTTCTGTTGCTTCGGTAGCAGTTACTTCAGCTTCAGTTTCCTGGTCTTCCTCTGGCGTGAGAGTGCCTTGGGGAACCAGTTCAATTGTGCCGTGTTCTTCTAACCAGCTAATTGCTTTTTCTTTGAGCAAATCGGCTGAGACAATGGTATGCAGCCGTTCCCTGTCGATGTTTTGGTCGTCTGGAAACTGCTCTAGCAGCTCATTGACTCTGGCTGTAATGGCTTCTGGTTCTGCTTGGAGAGATTCACGTTTGGCAATTTCTTCCAGGGCTAGGGATTGTTTTAGTCGGTCGATGGCTTCAGGACGCGATCGCGCTCCCATTTGCTTCACCATCTCCGGCGTAAACATGGACTTGACATCAATCCCCATCTGCCCCATTTGCATAATGGTTTGACGCAGCATCGTCTCAACTTCTTGCTGAATCATGGTTTCCGGCAGGTCAGCTTCAACTTTTAAGAGCAGTTCGCTGACGAGCGCTTGCTCCTTATTAGCCTTCGTTTCTTGCTCAGCCTTGTCGCGAAATCTTTTTTCTAAAGACTCTTGTAACTCGGCTAAAGTCTCAAACTCGCTGACTTCTTGGGCGAAATCATCATCTAACGCTGGTAACTCTTTTTCCTTGAGGTCTTTGAGCGTGATGCTGAAGATAGCTGTCTTCCCTGCTAAATCTTGGCGATAATCTTCCGGAAAATTCACCGATATCTCTTTCGTCTCGCCGGAACTCATGCCCACAATGCCATCGACAAATTCTTTGAGAAACTTGCCTTCAACTAGCTCAATTTGAGCGTCTTCGGCTTGACCCCCAGCAATACTTTCAGTTTCTTCACCTTCTGGTTCATCCGCCAAACGGCTACTATAATCCACCACTGCTACATCTCCCATTTGCGCTGGGCGACCTTCCACAGGGATTAAGTTGGCTAATTCGGCACGACGCTCCTCCAAGAACTTTTCCACAGTGCTAGGGTCATACGGTACTTCCTCCGCCTTCACGGTAAGACCGGTGTAGTCGCCTAACAATACTTCCGGCTGGACATCCACCGCAGCGATAAACGTCAGGGGTTCTCCTGGTTTGAACTGACCCACTAACTCATCGAAATCGGAACGCAGCTGATAGTTACCAAGCGGCTCAATTGCTTCTTGCTTAAGAGCCTGCTGGAGACTACTTTGAATCAATTCTTCCAGGGCAGTTGCTTTAATCCGTGTCTGCCCCAATTGCTGTAGCAGGATTTGGCGAGGCACCTTTCCTTTGCGAAACCCAGGAATATTGACTGTACGGGCGAGCTTTTGGACTACCTGCTCGTAGGCATTTTTTGACTGATCCGGTGGAATTTCAATTTCCAAGCCAATCCTGCTCTGGGGGAGCTTTTCCTGGGTAACTTTCATCAGATAACTTCTCTAGAAACTAAAGCGCACAAGGTTGATAGCGATTCTACGGCAGGCTTGGAAGACGGTCGGTTAAAGCCAAAGAAGAACTCTAGCGTCTCAACCCCGTGATATCCTAGTTTTGCAACAGTTGCAGCCAGTGTAGATAAAACCTTACTATCCCTATTGTTGACATATTTGATGATAGTACATCGACAGCACGCGCTTTCACTCAACCAGAATCTAGCTTTTCCTTCTTTGGCACGGAAGTTAGGTTAAGGGAAGTTCTAGATATGTAAAATTCCTTTGAGATATTCTAATAGAAGCAGTAAGAGTCTGTGTCCTTGCACAAGCACAAATATTACAAATATTACAAAAAAAACCTAACAGATTGCTTAGGCTCGATACCGAAAGTTTTTGAAATATATGTATTCAAGAGGAGGAACCATCTTTGTCTGATTCCTATCGCGTTGCCATTCTCGGAGCCACGGGTGCAGTAGGTACGGAGTTATTAGAACTTCTGGAAGCCCGTAACTTTCCTGTAGCAGACTTGAAGCTGTTGGCTTCAGAACGTTCTGCTGGTCGAACCATGTCATTCAAGGGCGAAGATTTGCCTGTAGAGGCAGTAGGCGATCGCTCGTTTGATAATGTAGATTTAGTTCTAGCTTCTGCTGGCGGCTCTACCTCTAAAGCTTGGGCGCATAAAGCGGTAGACGCTGGGGCAGTTGTAATTGATAATTCCAGTGCCTTTCGCATGAACCCCGAAGTTCCCCTAGTGGTTCCAGAAGTGAACCCAGAAGCAGCAGCCACTCATCGGGGTATAATTGCTAATCCTAACTGCACAACAATTTTGATGGCAGTGGCTGTTTGGCCCCTGCATCAAGTGCAGCCAGTACAGCGCATTGTTGTCGCCACCTACCAATCGGCAAGCGGTGCGGGTGCAAGGGCGATGGAAGAAGTCAAAACACACAGCCGCGAAATTTTAGAGGGAGAGTCGCCAAAACCGGGGATTTTTCCCTACACGCTGGCATTTAATTTGTTTCCCCACAATTCCCCAATGACTGAAGTAGGGTATTGTGAAGAAGAACTGAAAATGCTCAACGAGACGCGCAAGATTTTCGGCGCATCCGAACTGCGAGTAAGTGCGACTTGTGTGCGGGTTCCCGTACTCAGAGCGCACTCAGAAGCGATTAACCTAGAATTTGAGCAACCATTTCCCCCAGCCAAGGCGAAGGAAATATTAGCGACTGCTCCGGGTGTCAAGCTGGTGGAAGACTGGCAGGCAAATTATTTTCCGATGCCAATTGAGGCAAGCGGTAGCGACGAAGTTTTAGTAGGTCGAATTCGTCAAGATATTTCTCATGCGTGCGGATTGGAACTGTGGTTGAGTGGAGATCAGATACGCAAGGGTGCAGCGCTTAATGCCATCCAAATTGCGGAATTGTTGGTAGAACGGAACTGGCTCCAGCCTGCGACGAAATTAAGTTATAAGTAATGGACTTATACCAGCAAAATTTTGGATTTTAGATTTTAGATTTTAGATTGTAGCTTCTTAATCCAAAATCCAAAGTCCAAAATTCAAAATCGAAAGAGGAGTTAAAAGAGTGTGGTAAATTTTGGGCGCGTGATCACCGCGATGGTGACGCCATTTAAGGAAGATGGCGCTGTAAATTACGCCGTTGCAGAAGAGCTGGCGGCGCATTTGGCAGAAAATGGTAGTGATGCCTTGGTAATATGTGGCACAACTGGGGAATCTCCTACTCTGACTTGGGAAGAAGAGTATGAGTTATTTCAGGTGGTACAAAAGGCAGTAGCCGGAAAAGCTAAGGTAATCGCCGGTACCGGGTCAAATTCGACGAAAGAAGCGATCGCAGCTACTCAAAAAGCCGCTAAAATAAGAGTAGATGGATCTTTACAAGTCGTACCCTACTACAACAAGCCCCCCCAAGAGGGACTGTATCAGCACTTTGCAAGCGTCGCCCAATCTTGCCCAGACCTGCCCCTGATACTCTACAACATACCTGGTCGTACAGGTCAGAATCTCCAGCCAGAGACAGTAGCTCGTCTGGCAGAAATCCCGAACATTGTGGCAATTAAGGAGGCAAGTGGCAACCTAGACGCAGCCAGTCAGATTCGGCGGCTGATACCAGCAGAATTTCAGATATACGCTGGGGATGATTCCCTAACTTTGCCTTTATTATCAGTTGGCGGTGCTGGGGTAATAAGCGTTGCTAGCCATCTAGTAGGCAAACAGCTGCAACAAATGATTCAAGCCTTTGAAAACGGTCAAACTAAAGTAGCAATCGATATTCACCTACAACTTTTTCCATTATTCAAAGCTTTGTTTTGTACGACTAATCCTATTCCCATCAAAGCGGCGCTAAAACTGCAAGGTTGGGATATTGGCTCGACTCGTCCACCACTCTCGCATCTACCAGACTCAGATAGGCAAATGTTAGAGGCAGTAATGAAGCAGCTGACTTTGATTTGAGGCGACGGTAGAAAGGAAAAAAAAGTAAAAAGGAAAGCAAAAAAGAAACTTCTTTTTTTAATTTTTACTGGCTAAAGTCGCTAATACTAGGCAAAAAGAACAAGGCAAAAAATTCCTGTTTTGGGCTTTTTCTTTGCCAAAGTCGCTGTAATTTATGCAAATTTTCAACTGTTTTGTATTGACCGATCTTGATTTATTACAAGGAACCACATGACTAAGAACGAATCCGCACCCGCCCTGAAAGTTATTCCCCTCGGCGGACTGCATGAAATTGGGAAAAATACCTGTGTGTTTGAATATAACGATGAAATCGTGCTGTTGGATGCGGGATTAGCTTTTCCCAGCGAATCCATGCACGGCGTGAACATCGTCCTCCCCGACATGACCTATCTGCGGGAAAATCGCCACAAAATCAAAGGCATGATCGTCACCCACGGTCACGAAGACCATATCGGCGGGATAGCATATCACCTCAAGCAATTTGATATCCCAGTCATCTATGGCCCTCGTCTAGCAATGGCATTGCTAGAAGGTAAATTGGAAGAAGCTGGGGTTTCCAATCGGACGACCCTAAAACGGGTAGCACCCCGCGAAATGGTGCGAATTGGCGCTTCATTCTTCGTCGAATTTATTCGCAACACCCACTCGATTGCTGATAGCTTCACAGTCGCTATCCACACGCCCCCTGGTGTCGTTATCCATACGGGTGACTTCAAGATTGACCACACGCCAGTTGATGGAGAGTTTTTTGATTTACAAAGACTGGCTGAATACGGCGAGAAAGGCGTTTTATGCCTGATTAGCGACTCGACTAACTCGGAAGTACCGGGATTCACGCCTTCGGAGCGATCAGTTTTTCCGAATCTCGACCGCTTTATTTCTCAGGCAAAGGGAAGGGTGCTATTGACCACTTTTGCTTCGTCAGTCCACCGAATCAATATGGTTCTGGAACTGGCGCAAAAGCACGGACGGATGGTGTCCGTGGTAGGCCGCTCGATGCTGAATGTGATTGCTCAGGCACGCAATCTAGGATATATCAAATGTTCCGACAATTTGTTCCAGCCTTTGCAGTCGATTCACCAACTGCCAGATGAGAAGGTATTGATTTTAACTACCGGTTCTCAGGGTGAACCTCTTTCAGCAATGACTCGTATTTCTAACGGCGAACACCGACAAGTGAGAATCCGTGCGGGCGATACGGTGATATTCTCGGCAAACCCAATTCCGGGAAATACAATTGCCGTGGTAAATACCATCGACAAGCTGATGATGCAGGGTGCAAATGTGGTTTATGGTCGTGACAAGGGGATTCACGTTTCCGGTCACGGCTGTCAGGAAGACCAAAAGCTGATGATTGCCTTAACTCGTCCGAAGTTCTTCTTACCAGTTCACGGCGAGCATCGGATGCTTATCCAGCACTCCAAGACTGCCCAGAGCATGGGTATCCCTGCGGAAAATATGGTGATTATTGACAATGGGGATGTCGTAGAGGTGTCAGAAGATAGCATCAAAGTGGCGGGTAAGGTTCCGTCTGGGATCGAATTAGTAGATAATTCTGGCGTGCTAAAAGCTAATGTGCTGAAAGAAAGGCAGCAATTGGCAGAAGATGGTGTTGTGACGATCGCTGCGGCGATGGACTGGGAAGGTAAGCTGACTGCTAAGCCGGAAGTTCACCTGCGCGGTGTGGTGACAACGATGGAACGCGATCGCCTACAAACTTTGGTACGCGAAACTCTAGAAGGAATTTTGAGCGATCGCTGGTCAGAATTCGCCCGTGTCTTGGAAGATGAACCGCTAGAAGTTGACTGGGCAGGAGTCCAAACTCAACTGGAATCAGCGCTACAACGCCTGCTGCGGCGTGAATTCCAGAGCCGCCCTCTGCTAGTGTTCTTGCTGCAAGCTCCGGAGGAACCTCCTACTAAGCTTGCTGGAAGACGTCGCCGCCGTTCTACTGCGAAAGTAGCTTCCTAGACAAAGAAGAGACTTCTTGCAAAAGTGTTTGTATAGCCACACCTATTTGGGTGTGGCTATACAAACAATGCCGTATTGGGTTCAAGAAATTGTTCGATATTGCAGCCAACAATCCCCGCAGCAAAAAGCGCGGGGATTGTCTGCATTAATCTTTAGTAGTTCTGTGCTGCTGCCATGCGAGACTTAAATGCTTCCATTATCTCTGGGGTAGCTTCCGTAGCTTGCCCAAATTGAGTGCTTGAATGCGATCGCACCAAGCATTTAATTTGGGATAGTCACTCAAGAACACGCCGCCCCTTGACAACCAGGGTAAAACAGTACCAACTAAAGGTTCAGCAAGAGTTATATTTTCACTGCCAAAGAATGGGCGCTCGTCTAGCAAACTCTCAAAAAACTTCAGCACTATTGAGATTTTCTGCAATGGCTGTTCGTTTTTTTCTGGATTTCCTGCTGACAACCCTAACATCACGGGAGACAATGGGAGCGTAGCGGGCAATAGTTCGTTTGTCGCCAGTTCCACCATCCCCACAATTGCTAAATCTTTAGCATCGCTAGGCAGCATCGCAGGTGTAGGGTATTTTGCCTCTAAGTAATCTTTAGCATGGAGAACCTTAAGAAGGGGACGGTGGGCAGAGGTTGGGGAGTGAAAAGCTGTCAGCTGCGGAAATCTCCGCTGAAAGCTTTTCCAGAGAGAGGTTCAATTTAACGGGGGATAACAGGACTTTTCAACTCTCGACTAGGAGCCGATTTCGGAGTTTTCTTATTTTTACCGCCAGGCTTCAAGTGATCGTGTGCCGTCACAATTACGATATACAGAACTGGCACAATGAATAAACTTAAGACAGTGGAGACAATGGTACCACCTGCGATCGCAGTTCCCAGAGAACGTCGGCTGGCGGCTCCTGCTCCTTCGGGATTTACCAGAGGAGCAATACCCAAGACAAAGGCGAAAGTAGTCATCAGAATTGGTCGCAAACGCTCTTGGGAAGCTTCAACCACCGCCTTGGTTACTGACATCCCGCTTTCTCGGAGTTGGTTGGCAAATTCTACAATTAAAATTGCATTTTTACTCGCCAAACCAATCAACATTACTAGACCAATTTGGCAATAAACATCATTAGACAACCCGCGCATCGATTGAGCTAACAATGCCCCTAAAATTGCCAGCGGAACTGAAAGCAGAATAATGAAGGGGTCAACATAATTTTCATACTGAGCAGCCAGCACCAAGAACACAAAAATAAGTCCCAAACCAAAAATTATTGGTGCTTGACCGCCAGACTCAATTTCTTCTAGTGAAGTCCCCGACCATTCATAACCTAAACCAACTGGTAAAACCTCTTTGGATACCTGCTCCATTGTCTTAATTGCTTGTCCTGAGCTATAGCCAGGAGCAGCAGAACCAGTGATTTCAATGGAGCGATATAGATTGTAGTGATTAATAGTTTGCGCTCCAGTCGTTGGAGTAACTTTTACCAAATTGCTCAAAGGAATCATCTGATTTTGTTGGGAGCGGACGTACAGATTACCAATATTTTCCGGGTTAGAGCGAAACTGTTTGTCTGCTTGCACGTACACCCGATAATTTCGCTGCTGTAAATTGAAATCATTTACATATTGCGAACCCAAGAATGTTTGCAGTGTATTAAAAATATCGTCTACCGAAACTTGCAACGCCTTAGCTTTGTTGCGGTCAACTTCGATTAGTAGCTGTGGCGTATTTGCTGCGAAAGTGCTAAATACTTGTTGCAATCCAGGTGTCTTGTTAGCACGACCTAATAGTTGACCCATTGACTGAACCAAAGACTCTAGGGGACTATTACCGCGTTGGTCTTGCAACTGATATTGGAAGCCGCCAAAACTGCCCAAACCTTGAATTGCTGGAGGATTAACGGGTAAGACTCTTGCTTCGGTAATACCTGATAGCGTACCAAACAAACTGCCAATAATCGCCTGCACTGACTGCTCTTTTTTATGGCGTTCCTCCCAAGGTTTGAGAGTAGTAAATATAATCCCATTGTTAGAAGTATTACCGCTAAAACTAAAGCCACCTACTACGAAAGTTCCGACTACTTCGGGGTTTTTAAGAATTTCTTTTTCTACCTTGTCCATAACTTCGCCTGTATATTGCAGGGAAACGCCTTCTGGCCCTTGGACAAGCGTGATGAAATAACCCTGATCTTCTTCGGGAAGAAACGCTGTAGGTACGCTCAGATAAAGCCAAGCAGTTATTCCTAAAGAAACGATAAACAACCCAACTACAAAGCCTCGAAAGCGTGTCAGGAAATTAAGTGATCGCTTGTATCCTCGCCGCGTCCAGTCGATCGCTCCATTAATTCGGTCAAAAATCCAGCCAAGCCATCCTCCAGGCTTTTGTCCCTGACGCAATAACAAAGCTGAAAGAGATGGAGTCAGTGTAATAGCAATAAAGGTAGAAATACCAACTGAAAAAGCAATTGTTAAGGCAAATTGCTTGTACAGCGCTCCCGTTGTTCCGGGAAAAAATGCAACTGGAACAAACACCGCCATTAGCACCAGTGAAGTTGCAATTAAGGCGCTAAAAAGTTCCCGCATCGCTTCACTTGCAGCTGCACGAGGAGTCATCCCCTTTTGCTGGATCAAGCGATCGATATCCTCAACTACAACGATCGCATCATCAACCACCAAGCCAGTAGCTAATGTAATACCAAACAGAGACAAGCTATTAATCGAAAACCCGAATACCTTGATAAAAGCAAAAGTTCCTATCAAGGAAATGGGAATTGTCACCGCGGGAATCAGAGTTGTTCGCCAATCTTGCAAGAAAACAAAGATAACCAAGACGACCAAAACAATCGCTTCAAATAGTGTTTTAACTACTTCTTTGAGCGATTGTTCAACATACAAAGTTGTGTCAAACGCCACCCGATATTGCAAACCAGGCGGAAAGCGGGTAGCCAGTTTTGCCATTTCTGCTTTCACTGCTCTAGCAACATCCAAAGCATTACTACCGGGAAGCTGAAAAATACCCAAACCTACAGCATCATTGCCTCGAAATCGCAGAAAAGAGCTGTAATTTTCCGCTCCTAATTCTGCTCTCCCCACATCCTTAAGTTTGACAAGCGTGCCGTCAGTATCCGTTTTTAAGACAATTTCCTCAAATTCAGAAGCTTCTGTCAGCCGGCTGACTGCACGCAGGTCAATTTGATACATTTGCCCTTCTGGAGCAGGTTCCTGACCGATTCGCCCAGCACCGACTTGTAAGTTCTGTTCTTGGAGTGCGTTGACTACATCTTGAGCCGTTAAACTACGACTAGCAAGCCGATTCGGGTCTAGCCATAAACGCATAGAATATCGGCGTTCACCGAAAATTTGCACGTCACCAACGCCCTTTAATCTTTTCAGAGAATCTGTTAAATAGAGGTCTGCGTAATTGCTTAAAAATATGTTGTCGTACTCTTTATTTTCGGCGTACAAACCAATTGCTAAGAGGATGTTGCTGGACTGTTTTGTTACCGTGACCCCAGTTTGTTGTACGGCTTGTGGTAGCTGCGGTTGGGCGACGGAAACTCTATTTTGAATATCGACTGCGGCGATATCTTTGTTCCGGGATGAGTCAAAGGTAGCTGTAATTGTACTGGTGCCATCGTTACTGCTGCTCGAACTCAGATATTTTAATCCCTCGACTCCATTAATTTGCCTTTCTAAAATGTTGGTCACAGCGTTTTCTACGACTTCAGCACTAGCTCCGCTGTAGTTAGCCGTAACGTTGATTTGAGTCGGGCTAATTTCTGGAAACTGGGCGATAGGTAGAGTGGGAATACTAATTCCTCCCACTAGCAAAATAACTATGGCGCAGACTGTAGCAAAGACTGGTCGCTTAATGAAGAAATCTGCAAACATATTGTTGATAATTGGTAATTGGTAATTAGTGGGTATTAAGTATTAGATATTAGAGATTTGTGGAGAAGATTCTCCATTATCCTACCCATTACCTATTACCCATTACTGATTACTTAGACTCAGGAAGAATGGGAGCGCCGTCAGACAAATTCTGAAGGCCTGAGATGATAACTTTTTCTCCTGGTTCTAATCCTTCTAGCACTTGATAGTTATTTTTCTGGATCTGACCCAATTTCACCGGCTTTTGCTTAGCGACAAGTTTGGGTTGTCCTGATTGTTCTGGTTGTCCTGGTTGAGGCTTTTGTGTTTGCGCCACAAAAACAAAAGTTGCTCCACCCAAGCGAGAAATGGCGTTGATTGGGATTAAAACTCCCGGACGTTCTTGCCAAATCAGATTGGTTTTGATAAATTGTCCATCCCGCAGTTGTCCTTGTGAGTTGTCAAACCTAGCTTTGATAAGGATGCTTTGAGAACTGGAATTTACTTGGGGAGAAATAAAACTCACTGTACCTGTGCCTAGTAATTTTCCTTGGGAATTGGTTCCCTCTACTGTCTGCCCTAAGCGTAAATCTGGCGCTCTTTCTAAAGGAATAGACAATTCTATTTCTAAAGATTGATTTTGGATGATAGTGGTGAGGGTATCACTACTGCTGACGACATCTCCTAACTTGACTGGGATAGCTCCGACAACGCCAGCGATCGGAGCGACAATTGTGGCATCTTTAAGTTCTGCGTTGGCAAGATCGACGTTAGCTTGGGCTTGCTGTAAACCTGCTTGGGCTTGGGCAAGGGTTGACTGGGCGGCTTGAATGCGTTGGGTGATGGCATTTAAGGCGGCTTGGGCAGCACGGCGATCGCGTGTAACTCGATCTAGTTCGGCTCTCGCCAATGCACCTTGTCCTACTAAGGTAGAAGTGCGTCGATAGTTTTCCTGTTGTAGTTCCAGTTCAGCGACAGTGGAAGCCCTTTCGGCTTCTAAGGCTTTGATTTGGGAGGCAGCATTGGCGCTGGTGGCACGGGCAGCATTGACACTCTGTAACACGCTGGCGGCTTCTGCTTGTCTCTTGTCCGGGCTAAGTTGTACTAAAGTCTTTCCGGCGGGAACGCGATCGCCTTCGGAAACCAAAATCTGACTGACTCGCCCCTCGATTTCCGGCTTGATTACCACTCTCCGTGCAGCTTGCAGGGAACCCACAAACTCGGAAGCTTCTTGGAGGGTGGCTGTTTCTACAGTTGCTAATTTGACAGGTATTCCTTGCGGTTGACCTGCTGCTCCCGGTGCCGGTTGAGCATTACTGGCACGGCTTTGCCACCAATGCCAACCCAAACCACCACCGACAATCAACAAGACGATTGACAACGCGGCCCAATACTTTGTTCGACCTGGGTGAAGCTCAACTGCAACGGACTCGTTTTCTGAAGCTTGCTCCTCAAAAAGCGTATCTTCTTGTGTCTTAAGTGGAACTGGAGATTCAGGGGACGAATGATCGGACATCTTCGTTTCCTTTCCTTTGACAAGGCTGGCGGTACTTTAACAACTTTCGCTCTTGCGTGGCTGCTTATTGACGAGTGCATAGTTTATTGCGCGATCGCAGCAGTCAAGAAAAGCTTCCTACACCATCACTTATAAAAAACCTTTCCCCCAACCTTTTCCCTAAGAGGGGAGGGGTTGGGGCAAGGGTGTGCATCTCAAATGAGGGATTCTTATGCTTAAACTCCCTTCCCCTTGTAGGGGAGAGGTCAAACGCTCTATTCTCAATGCAGATGCAAGGCAATACCATACATATTAAAATCGAAGGCAACAGATGCAACAGATATTTATATCAGTTTGATACAAAATGCTTGAATTGGCTACTTTAGGTTTACTGCAACGCGAACCGCTACATGGATATCGCCTGAAGCAGCAATTAGAACTGTTTATGAGTGGTTGCATCAGTGCCAACTACGGCGCTATATATCCTCTCTTGAGACGATTGGAGGAGCGGGGTGCTATCAGCGTACTCGTAGAGGAGGAAGGGGAGGCAGGTTCAATTCGCAAAATATATAGCATCAGCGATAAAGGGCGCGAGCTATGGATGCAACAAATGCTAGAACACCCGCATGAAAGCTGGGTGAACGCTCGCTCTCGGTTTACGATCAAGTTTTTCTTTTTTAGTCACATAGAACCCACAATCCGAATCAAGTTGGTGGAGCATCGCTTAATGGTTTGTCGATTGCGCCTGGAAAGTCAACAAACAGAACCTCTGCCAGCAGATCCCTACCAAATAGCAGTCTTACAAAGGTGTTTAGTCGTGATTCAAGACGAAATTCAATGGTTAACCGAACAGCTGGCGGAGGAGACAAAGAGAAACAATTCCTCGTGATACCCAGTCCACAGTCCCCAGCCGCCACTAGATTAAGGATGGATCAGAATCGAGCAGAATGGGCGGCGCTTTCAAGCAATGGGGAGCAATTAATAAAAATTCGTTTGCCAACCGCGATCGCAACCCGGTATTCTGCATAAGGTTGCTTGAAGCTGAAGAAAAGTTTTTCTAAGAGCAAAAGACCAAATTCAAAAACTTATGCCAACTTCTAGACATCCGTTTCATTGGGTAGGAACTGGTTTCATGGCTGTGGGTGCAGGTCTTGCGCTCACCTTGGCGTATGCAAAGCTGAGCGCTGCACAAGAAAGCCCCCCAAGTCAAAAAGTTGAAAATGCCAAGTCAGAAATCAGCACACAGGAAAACAAGGACGAAGCAGAAACTCGTCCTACCTCCCCTATGCTTAATTCTGGCAACGCGGGTATGGCTCCATCTGCTCCTCAGAAGAACCAACAGGCCCAGGAAACGGGGAACGGGAGTAACGTCGTAACTCAACAAAGCTCAGAAACCAAAACTCAGAACCCTCCTTTACCCCCCGAATACCTCAACCCCAGCGCCAATCCCCTGCTATTTCCCACCAAACCAGAGGAAGTACAAATTCAAAACTTCCAACGGATAACGCTGGAACAGGCTATTGTACTGGCGCGGCGTAACAATCGGGATTTACAAGTTGCACTTCTGACCGCAGAGCGCAGTCGAGCGGCTCTGCGAGAAGCTCTTGCGGCTGAGTATCCCAACATTGGCGTGCAAGCCAATTTCACCAGATCGGATTCTGCCAGTGGTGAGCTATCAAATGCCAGACAACGGCCATTACTGGGGGATAACAATACTGCCTCGACAAGCTTTGACACCAGGTTTGAAGTCAGCTATGACCTCTTTACCTCTGGTAGACGAGGAGCGCGTATCCAAGCAGCAGAACAACAGGCGCGTTTCGATCAGTTAGATTTGGAACGCCAACTCGAACAAGTCCGTTTGGATGTTACGAATTCCTACTACGATTTGCAAGAGGCAGATTCCCAAGTTGAGATTTCTAATGCGGCTGTGAGAGATGCTGCTAGAAGTCTTGAAGATGCTCAGTTGCTAGAACAAGCTGGACTGGGAACGCGCTTTGATGTACTGCGGTTTCAAGTGCAGCTGGCGAATGCCGTCCAAGACCTAACTCGCACCAGAAGTCAACAAAGTATTGCCCGCAGGCAGTTAACCCAATTGTTAAGTTTAGCTCAGAGGGCTGAGGTGGCCGCGGCAGACCAAGTTGAGTTTGCTGGGGAGTGGAATCTTACATTAGAACAGAGTATTATCTTGGCGCTGAAGAACCGGGCAGAGTTGGAACAGCTCTTGGCTCGGCGGAACATCAGCGAACAGCAACGGCGTATTGCCCTGGCTGGCACAAGTCCGCAAGTAAGTTTGTTTGCGACCTACGACGTTTTAGGGGTGTTCAATGATGAATTGGGGCCTGCCGATGGCTTAACCTTAGGGGCAAGATTTCGCTGGGATTTTTTTGATGGGGGAGCCGCCAGAGCCAGAGCGGAGCAGGAGAGAGCTAATATTGCGATCGCAGAAACTCAGTTTGCCGACCAACGCAACCAAATCCGCTTGGAGGTGGAACGAGCTTATTTCAATTTAAGGTCGAATGCGGAGAACATTCAAACAGCTTTCTTCGCCGTTACTCAGGCAGAAGAAAGCTTGCGTTTGGCTGAGTTACGGTTTAGATCGGGTGTCGGTACCCAGACTGATGTAATTAGCGCTCAAACTGAGCTGACCCGCGCTAGAGTCAACCGACTCAGAGCTGTTCTGGATTACAATCGTTCGTTGGCAGCTCTCCAACGCAATATTAGCAACCTCCCAGGCAGTGAACTTTCTGATAACCCCTTGTAGACCGATTCTGTCAAACCAGGTAATTATGTCATTCTGAGCTGACTTTTTCTAGAGGCGATAAATCGCCTCTGTGGTTAGCATTGCTTAGGTTTTGTTGCAGTTTGCAAGAGGGTGAGACAAGAAGGGTAGGGGCAATGCTTACAAGAAAATTTCTGGATTTGCCGACCGTGCCAGCCTAAACTAAATCGGATGATTTATGAATTGCCCCTACTGTGTCTCAAAACGTTGTTCTCAGTTTCAGTACATATCACCTTTGCTAACTTCGTAAAATTTTTTAAGATTTCTTAATAGGAACGATGTGAGTGAAAAGGGCTGATGGCTAATATTACGTTTGTCAACGAAAATCGGGAAGCGATCGCAGCTGATGGGGCTAACTTAAGAGAAAAAGCCTTAGAGAATGGCATTGATATCTATACCCTTAGGGGAAAGATGATGAACTGCGGGGGCTACGGTCAATGCGCTACGTGTATTGTAGAAATTCAGGAAGGTATGGAGAATCTTTCGCCTCGGACTGATTTTGAAACCCGGAAACTGAAGAAAAAACCAGAAACCTACCGTTTAGCTTGTCAAGTGGTGGTAAATGGCCCAGTAAGTGTGAAAACAAAGCCACGATAGGCTTGTTCTTAATTTCCACAGCAATGTAGAGACGTTTTATACAACGTCTCTACACCTGTTCAAAATATGATGAAAAGACCACTAGGGGCATTTCTAAAATATCCCAAAAGTGATAATCGAGACGCTTAGACGGTCGATATACCACTAAATACGCCATAAATTGTGGGACTTTGAGCCAATTTTCCCATAAATTGGGGATACTTGCGGCAATTAAACCTTTTAAATAAATTCTCTTTAATTAGTTTGCCATTTATTTGTTTTAATCTCATTCTCCCTTGGCTAAAAATATTTCCAATTCCCCAATTATTTTAATTTCCAAGGCTTATTACTTCGAGAATTTTATTCAATATTCCACTAGACCGGTCAATTACCAATTGTCCCTTACCCAGAGTCAGAGAACAGCGATAATTAAGTTTTTGTTAGTAAAAACACTCCAACTGCAATCATTACACAGCCAGCCGCAATATTTATTCTTTTTCTTATTTTGGAACTAATAAAAAATCTAGCTCTATCCGCCAGGAACGCATAACCAAGTTTTACACCGCCTACGGCTACTGTAGTAATTGCAATAATGATGAGCGTATCCCAATAAGATATTTTAGAAATATCAAGAAAAGCAGGAAAAAAGCCAAGATAAAATAAAGTTGCTTTTTGGTCGCCCAATGTAATCAACAATCCAGTCAGAAAACTGGAAAGCAAAGAGGATTTTATAACCTCTTGTGTCTCAACATTCTTCGATTTTGACCTGCATAACCCTATTCCCAACAATATAAGATAAGCCGCACCCAGGTATTTTATAAGGACAAATAAGCTTCCCATCGCTTCAGCAAGAAACGACAACCCCCAAATAGCTATTATTATGAAAATGATGTCACCAAGCACTATCCCTACGGTTGTGAAAACACCATGAATAAATCCAGATGTAGCCGCTCTTGTGGTGACAGCTAATACACTGATGCTGGGAATAGAAGCCAGAATAATCATGGCACTGAATAATGCAACAATGCTGCTAAATGTCATACTGCTTTGCATCGGCATAACCATTACTTGATATGAGTAGACAGCAACTCATCAACGTAGCGTCGGATAACCTGTTGCTGTTGCTCCGGGCTGAGATGTTTGGCTTGAATGAGGAAGTCTAGGCTAACTCCATTGGCAAGGGCTAAGAGGGCGTTGGCTTCTAACTCAAGGTCTACATCATCTCGAATCAGTTTGGCTGACTGAAGAGTTTGTAACTCTTGCATAATTACCTCACGGAGTTGGGCAGCACTCCGTTGGTGTTCAGCCATCAGGGAATCTCGTCCAACGGCGTATCCCAAAAAGGCTAACCAGACCTTGAGAATAGCTTGCCGTTCAACATCAAGGGGCAAAAATGCTGACACCATCTTTAGGAGGCGATCAACTCCAAGCTCCTGCGCTCTCTGGGACTGCATTGCCTTGAGAAGGGACTGAGTGACTTGATTGAGAGCAAAGAGAATTAACTCTTGCTTATCTCGGAAATAGTGGGTGACGACTCCTGTGGTGCAACCAAGCTCCTGAGCGATCGCCCGCATACTGGTGCGATCTAACCCCTCTCGGACAATGACCCGCCAGGCGGCTTCAGAGACTTCAAGACGGCGATCGCGTTGGGACATGACAATCAAGGGAACTGAAACAGGGGGCAATCCTATTGACACATTATCATAACAGTTGTTATTTTTTTGAGCATAACAAGTGTTATGAGGTTGTCCTATGGACTCCGATTGGAGAGATGTCTCGCCCCGCAACGGCTTGGGCGGTCTGGTGGATCGCTTGACTGGGCCAGGGGCGACAAAAGCTGAGTTGCTGTTGCAATTTGTGCCGCCCTTGGTAGCGATGGTTGCGGCTCCTGTCTATGCGTTAACCCTCCCCGCCCAGTGGACACCCCTGCAATTAGGACTGATCGCGCTTTTGGCGCTCGATTTAGTCGGGGGTATCCTGACCAATGCCACATCTACTGGTAAACGCTGGTATCATCGCCCTGGACAGGGTTGGCGGCAGCATCTGGCATTTGTGTCCCTCCATCTCATCCATGTTTTACTCGTAGCGGTGCTGTTTCGGGAAGGAGATTGGGGGTTTTGGCTTGGTACATCTGGCTACCTGTTGGCAGCATCAATTTTGATTTTGCGATCGCCTCTGTATCTCCAACGCCCGGTTGCTCTGGGGCTTTACGGATTATCTCTGCTAGGCGATCGCTACGTCGTTACCCCCACTCTTGGTCTGGAATGGTTTCTGCCGTTCTTCTTTCTCAAACTCCTGGTTAGCCATTTGCTTTCAGAAACGCCCTATCACACTGGAAAATTTCCAGAGAAACCAGTCAGTTAACTTACGGGCGGATCGCAAAAAGGCAACCTTAAGTTACAGGCTGTTTTCTTTTCAAAGCTAATAGGCTCAACATGACAATAACTTCCCTACCTGGATTGACGAACCATAGAATGGTTGAAAACCAAGTTATTAAGACCAGCTAACTATGTCTAGACAAAAACGAGTCCCAAAAATAGGAATAAGGTTATGGGGCTGTCAGATATTGATTCTAGCGAGATTGGCGTTTTGTTTAGTCGGTTGCTGGCGAACTGGGTTTACCCACGTCGGCTAGGGCGTGTATTTGAATCTAGTGGCAGTTTTATCTTACTTAAGATCCCTATTAGGGATTGAAATGAGATATTCTTAAAGGTGGTGCTTTAGAAGTTAATTAAAGGCTGGGTTCAATGCAAGTTAACGATCTTGGTTTTGTCGCCAGCATCCTGTTTGTGCTGGTTCCCACAGTTTTCTTGTTGATTCTGTACATCCAAACTGCTAGCCGCGAAAGCAACAAGAATCCTTAATAGTCTGCGTAAAACAAAATCCCCCCATAGCCTTAGCTAGAGGGGGGTTTTGCTATTTTTTAGGCGAGCGCTTTAAGCAGTAGCTGTGCGCCCTAGGAGTACGGGACAATTCGCATAAACCCGTACATAGTCGGATAGGGAAGTTCCCAGCAGCCGATCCAAATCCGGTAAACCCTTGGCGATGGAGGGACGACGGTCTGGGGAACCTAGCATTAGTAGATCGATATTCAATTCCTCTGCCAACCGACAGATTTCTGGCCCCGGCTTACCAGTACCCGTGACACACTTGTAAGCGATGCCTTGTTTTTTGGCTTCTGCGATCGCTGGTGCAAGGACGGGATCTTTTTCTGGGTTAGCTTGTGATTCTTCAGCAAAGGCTGTCCGCGCCTTATTGACGTGAGCCAAAATCAGCATTCCTCCCTTAATATCTCGCAACAGGAACATAGCCAGACTTAAGCATTGTTTTGCCGAGTCAGAGCCATCCATTGCTACCATGATGCGGTTAATTTTTTTGACGTAAATATCGTCTTTAACCAACAACATCGGACGAGAGGACAACTGGAAAACATATTGGCTGACGGAATTTTCTAAAATGGACTCCAGGCGCTTCAGCCCTCGCGAACCCATAATAATTAAATCAGCATTAATGTCTTCAGCTACCTGGCAAACTGTAGTCTTTGGGTCGCCCTGTTGTAGCATGGTAGAAACGCGACTTGGGTCGAGGTTCAATGTCTGCATGGAAGTAGCGAGAACTCTGCCCCCTTCTTCCCATTTTTCGGTCAAGGCTTCACTGGTAACTTGGGAAGGAACAACGTGTAATATGCTGACTGAGGCTCGTTGGATTGAAGGCAGTTCCATCAAAGCCTTGAGCATTTCTTTAGATTGTCCGGTTCCAGAGTCGGCTAATAAAATTTTTTCAATCATTGAAGTGCCTCTTTTTCAGAAAAATCTCTTTGCTTTTATAGATTTCATGCCCAATTAATTAGGTAATTAATGAGGGTATGATAACTGCAATTTATAGCAGTCGTTTTATTTACTGACTGGCTTTTCATAATTAAGCATACTGCTGATATCGCAGTAAAAACTTAACGATTTATGACACAGCTTAGATTAATGCAAAAATTATTAATGAATTAATGTTAAATTTTCAGATAATCTGTATGCTGAGTTTGGTTCCTCAACCCATCTAACAAAATTTATCAATGAAGGAATTAATATTTTTGTTAATATTTATTTCCTTCTTCCACTCTCCGACTCTCCCGCTCTGTCGAGTCCTACCACTCGATAGACATCAACCATTTGTTGCTTACCCTTAAGTGGCAATGGCCCCCAGGATTCAACGAGAAACTGTTCGTGAAGGTGAACGAAGGTTTCGTGACCGATGAGAATGCGGCAGTTACTTTCTTGCCGGTCTTTTTCACAACTTTCAAGGCGGGAGGCAATATTAACGCTGTCGCCAATGACACCGTACTCCAAGCGGTCTTTGCCGCCTAGACTCCCTACGACGACGGGGCCAGTATAAATTCCGAGTCGCATTTGAATGACTGGCAAACCGCGAGATTTCCAATTTTGGTTCAGTTCTTCTAGGCGATCGCTTATTGCTAAAGCACATTTTACCGACCGAATCGCATCCTCTGCAATCTCCTCTTTGTGAACGCGATTCATTGGCACTCCAAACACAGCCATAAAGCCATCGCCCGTAAACTTGTTGATAATCCCCTGGTGGCTAAGCACTTGGTGGGTGAACACATCCAGCATTTCATTTAGCCATTCCAGCAAAGCTTCTGGCGGCATTTGTTCAGAGATGGTGCTGAAATTTTTGATGTCAGCAAACATCATTGTCGCAGTTAGCTTGATACCGGGTAGTTTACCGGATTTGAGTAGGCGATCGCGTCCTCTCCACAGAGCCTTAGCAACCTCCGGCGAAGTATTCTGCCCCAACAACTTCATGACGATTTTTTGCTGTTGCTGTGCATCATAAGAGCGGTAGGTAATAACTATGCCACTAGCCAGGATAAATCCTAGCACTGGAGACGAAAAAGGTACCCAGAGAGACATCTGGCTAAACCAATAAAAGCAGCTACCTAACAAAATTCCTACACCAACGCCGCAGCCCAAAATCAACACTAGGGGATGACGGCACCACCAAGCCAGGCCAGCACCGAACAACGTCCAGCCGACAATCCACAGCACTTCCCTCCTCTCAGACCAAAACCCAAATAGGGGTCTTGCGCCAGTTGCCGCGTCGAGAAACTGGCTCACCAGCGCCGCATGAACCACAACTCCCGCCATCTTTGCGTTCTGCTGTTCGGCTGGGCTGTAGGGAGTGCCGAAAACGTCTTTAGCGCTGGGTGCAGTTGTACCAATTAGGACAATCTTATCTTTTACCCAACTGGGGTCAATTTCCCCTTGCAATACTTGGGTAAGAGTAACTTGCCGTGCAATAATCCGCGATCTGTAATTGAGCAGAACTTGGTAGCCTCGATCATCAATCTTTTTATACCCACCAGAATCTGCCTTTATAGGGACAAATACCGATGACCCTAGCTGCATATATTCAGGATTCTGCTGGCTTTGCTGCGATGAGATGCCTTGACTCTTTAAATAGGCAAGAGCCAAACGTAGGGAAAACGAGAAAGAAGTTTTTTTACCGTCGGAGACAAACAACAGGTTACGGCGGATGACACCATCAGGGTCGAGTACAAAGTCGTTAAAACCAACGCGCTTATCGGGGATTCCCGGTGGCGGCGGCACAAAATCGAGATTTGTGTCACCAAATTTTTTAATAACGATAATGTTTTGGTCTTGGAGTCTAGCCCTGAGTTCAGCATTTCCTGGCTCTTGGGGGGTGCTGCGATGTATATCTAGACCAATGAGTTTTGGTTCTAATGATTGCACTTTTGTCAAGAGCTGCGCCAAAACTCGGTCAGCTAAAGGCCATTGATTTTGAGCGCGGATGTCGGATTCTGTAATGCCAACAATTAGCAGGCGGGGGTCGGGGCTTACATCTGGACGCAGGCGCATCTGCTTGTCAAATGCCGCAATTTCTACGGGTTGTAACCAGCCTGCTTCGCGCACTCCTAGGATGACGCTGCTGACGGTAAGGCACGCGATCGCTACTACTCGCACGCCACCAATGTCTGGAAATATACTCTTAACGTCATCAGCCAGCTTGGATAGCACAGATATCTTGGATTCTAAAAAGCCGTTTACATCTGAATTATTTTTGCTCACCACATTATGGCATTTGGGGAATGATGGGCGACGCCCCTAAACTTCAAGAAATTGGGTGATCGGGAGAATTTCTCGTTTCACTCCCGGACTCCCAAAAATAACTTTTAACTCAATAGGGGCGGGTTTCTCACCCACTCGTACAACTTATAACTTTCCCTACTTCGCTACAGCCCCCAGGATAGGAAGCTATCATTATATAAATGTTGAAATATCTTAAGATAACTTAATCAATGCAGCTTTCCACCTCTGGTATGTCTCACAAAAAAGACTCCTTCTTGAAAAAGGTGTTTTTTGGTCACGAGCCTACTCCTGAGTTAACTGCGATTTTAGTAGTGTATTTGGTGCAGGGAATCTTGGGGCTGGCGCGTTTGGCAATCAGCTTTTTTCTCAAAGATGAACTAGCGCTTTCTCCGGCTCAGGTTTCAGCTTTAATGGGTATTGCCGCCATCCCGTGGGTGGTAAAGCCGTTATTTGGTTTTCTTTCGGATGGCTTGCCGATTTTTGGCTATAGGCGGCGACCTTACCTAATTTTATCGGGGATATTGGGAACGATGTCCTGGGTAAGTTTAGCAACAATAGTTCACACAGCTTGGGCAGCAACAGCTGCGATCGCGCTTTCCTCCCTGTCGGTTGCTGTCAGTGACGTAATTGTAGACTCCCTAGTAGTAGAACGAGCCAGAGCCGAGTCTCAGAGCGAAGCTGGTTCCCTGCAATCTTTGTGCTGGGGAGCATCATCATTCGGAGGCTTGCTAACAGCTTACTTCAGCGGTTCGCTGCTGCAACACTTCGGCAACCATACCATATTTGCGATTACTGGCTGTTTCCCCCTAATTGTGTCAGCAGTGGCGTGGTTAATTGCAGAAGAACCCGTAAGCGAGGCAAGAGACGCTTCCACCGTCTGGCACCAGATAAAGCAACTACGGCAAGCCGTTAGCCAAAAAGCCATCTGGCTACCAACCGTCTTTCTGTTCCTCTGGCAAGCCACACCCTCGGCAGATAGCGCCTTCTTCTTCTTCACCACTAACGAACTAGGATTTGAGCCAGAGTTTCTAGGACGGGTGCGCCTAGTTACCAGTATCGCCTCCCTAATAGGGGTTTTCATTTTCCAACGCTTTCTCAAAGCCGTTCCCTTTCGTACCATTTTCGCCTGGACAACTGTCATATCAGCCGTCCTTGGCATGACTATGCTGATTTTGGTAACTCATGCTAACCGCAGTCTCGGCATCGATGATCGCTGGTTCAGCTTGGGAGACAGCCTGATTTTGACAGTTATGGGACAAATTGCTTATATGCCCGTGTTGGTACTCGCAGCACGACTGTGTCCCCCTGGTGTAGAAGCCACCTTATTTGCCCTTCTCATGTCGGTGACAAATTTAGCAGGGCTTTTGTCCCACGAACTAGGAGCAGTCCTTACCTATTGGCTAGGTGTCACCGAAACCAACTTTGAAAATCTCTGGCAGCTGGTAGTAATTACAAATTTATCAACGCTGCTGCCCCTGCCACTAATCGGTTGGCTACCAGCAGCAAAAGTCCACGAGGCACCAGCATCTGGAGAGGTGCCAGCCTTGCAACCTGCAACAGCATCGGTTATGCGTAGCCAATCAATTCCCAATCATCATCGGGACATACCTTTTATTCCCGACTTTATGCCCGAACTCATCCCCACAGTAGAAGAACCAGCCGAATAAACTCAGTAGGTTGGTTTGAGGAACCTTACCCAAGATTAATCCTACATTCGTTGGACGCGATCGCTCAAACCAACCTAGAAGCTAACTTTTGCCTTTTGCCTTTTTTATGCAGAACTTGCCCACTCAAGAACGTTTTCCAGTGCCAACAGAGGCGCTTGATGAACTTCCCTACCACATTAAACAGTGGCAAAAAGGTTATGAATCCTTGCCACAAGAGTTTGACTACTGGATTGATGATATTGAAGGACAGATTCCCGCAGAATTAGAAGGGACACTTTTCCGGAATGGCCCTGGATTGCTGGATGTAAACGGGCAACGTATCCATCACCCCTTTGATGGGGATGGGATGATATGTAGAGTTGCCTTCTCCAACGGTCGCGCCCATTTTTGTAACCGCTTTGTCCGCACACAGGGCTATGTGGAAGAACAAGCATCTGGTAAGATCCTCTATCGCGGTGTCTTCGGCACCCAAAAGCCGGGTGGTTGGCTGGCAAATGCTTTTGACCTGAAACTCAAAAACATTGCCAACACTAACGTAATTTACTGGGGTGACAAACTCTTAGCTTTGTGGGAAGCCGCTGAACCCCATCAATTAGATCCCCAAACTCTAGAAACGCTTGGGAAAGATTACCTGGATGGCGTTTTACACAACGGTGATGCTTTCGCCGCCCACCCCAGAATTGACGGCGAAACACTGGTAAACTTTGCGATTAAACCGGGTCTTTCCACTACTATTACTATCTATGAGTTAGATTCGACTGGCAAAGTTGTACAGCGTCACGCTCACAGCGTTCCTGGCTTCGCCTTTATCCACGATTTCGCCATTACGCCTAACTACTGCCTGTTCTTTCAAAACCCGGTAAGCTTCAATCCCCTACCTTTTGTGTTTGGAGTTCGCGGTGCTGGCGAGTGTGTGCAGTTTCAGCCTGACCAACCCACCAAGATTTTAGTAATTCCCCGCAACCCCCAACAAGGCAAGGTGCAAATCTTAGAAACCCAGTCTGGTTTTGTCTTTCACCATGCCAATGCTTTTGAGCAAGACGATAAGATTTGCATTGACTCGATTTGCTATGAGTCTTTTCCGTCTGTGGAAGCGGATTCCGATTATCGTGAGGTGAAGTTTGAGGAACTTGCACCAGGGCAGATGTGGCGATTTACGCTCAATCTGAATGATAAAACGGTACAGCGTAAACTTTTGGAAGGTCGTTGCTGTGAGTTTCCCAGCGTTCATCCGGAACGAGTCGGACGACCGTATCGCTACCTATATATGGGTGCTGCCCATAATGCTACTGGCAATGCGCCTCTACAAGCTATTCTCAAGGCTGATTTAGAAACGGGCAATCGTCAACTCTGGAGTGTTGCACCGCAAGGCTTTGTCAGCGAACCTGTATTTGTTCCCCGTCCGGGTACATCAGCTGAAGATGAAGGCTGGCTGCTGGCTTTTGTTTACGACTCCACTCATCACCGTTCTGATGTAGTAATTTTGGATGCTGGCGACTTGAATAAAGGGCCAGTGGCGCGGCTGCACTTGAAGCATCATGTCCCTTACGGGTTGCATGGCAATTTCACGTCCCAATGTTTTGCACCGAGTAAATAATACCCTTCCTCGTTAAGAGTCTCTAGCTAGGAACGCCTAAACAGAGGCTCTGCTTTGGTCATTTTCAGTATCAATCGAAGGGTTATAATTTCTAACTGAACTGGAGGCGGAAGCCTCTAGAGACAGCATTCCCAGGCGCGAGTCTGGGAGCGAGACAAAGAAATGGGCTTGAAAAATTTGAGAAACTGGTACTTTCCACGTTTTCTTTTTTCATCAAGACAGGCTAAGTTAGCTGAAGTATCCCAAGTGGAACTGGGATGAAATTTAGCATCGTTATTACGACTTATAACCGTCTCTCCTTGCTGCGGCGGGCAATTGACACTGCTCTTGCCCAAACATTACCCTGTGAAGTAATTGTTGCTGATGACTGCTCCTCGGATGAAACCGAAGCTTATGTCAGCAGTTTGGCGAAAAAGCTGCGTGAGTCAGGTGACGAACGTCTGGTTTACCACCGCAACTCAGTGAATCTCGGTCACTCCGCAACGATGAATGCTGGGGTGCAGCTGTCCCAAGGTGAGTGGGTTAAGCCAGTTGATGATGATGACTATCTGGCACCAAATTGTTTAGAGGAGATGTACAATGCGATCGCGTTGTGCCCAAACGCAGTAATCTGTTCTTGTCAGGCTGCTCAGGTTGATGTCAATGAAGTTGAAATCAGCATAACCAAACCAGCTGGCCCAGGAAAAGCTTTTTATATTCCTCAAGAAGACATTCATTATGGGATGCTGCTGGAACTTGTCCCTTTTGGCACCCCTATTCAAGTTGCCTTTCGTCGCGATGCTTTCCTCAAATCCGGGGGTTGGGATACTACTTTAGATGTCTGCGATGATATTGATTCTTGGATTAGAATCGCCCAATTTGGCGATGCCGTTTTTCTTAATCAATGTCTTGCCTATCGCACGATTTGGACTGGAGGAAATAATCAAAAGTCTGCCCTGCAAAGGCGGCTAGATATCAATATCTTAATGAAAGAAAAAATCTATGCTCTTGTCAGTCAAGAACATCAGGCTAATCTTCCATCATTTCAAAATATTAAAACTTATCTAAAACTCCATTGGAGTCTGGTAGCTCTTAAGCAAAAAAAGATTTTAACTGCTTGCGAAATTGCTGGCGCGGCGGTCTTAAATCCCTTTGCCTGGAAGCTTTTAACCAGAAATCACTTACTATCAAAAAATCAATCTTATTCTCAACAAAAAAATCTAAAAAAGCAAATTTTATTTTCTGAAAGGCTTGGTGACGTCATCCATGAAAATTATCAACCCAACCCAGCCTACAGCCAAGAATTGCCGATTAATTTTAAATTTGGTGGAATGGCAGCTTTCAACCAACGAAAAATTTTCAGCGCCATTAAACTTGTCTTCGACACTGTGTTTTCGCAGGTTACACAGAAGCTTTTGGCTACAGTTGCTTTACTCAATCCCCGCAAAAACCGCTCTTACCAAAAACAGATGGATATCAATACTTTATTCCTTTATCTGTTAGTCAGTGAAAAGCGCAAGTCTTCTATTCCTAAGCTTCAGGATTTACAAGCTTATTTAGAACTGCGTGGTGCCATTTTTTCTTTCCAACAAGGAAAAATATTAATGGCAATACAGATGGCGTTTCCATCTGTGTTTTCGCTAGCGGCCTGGAAGCTTCTACTTAAAGTTGTCCTATTAACTCAACTCCACAGCACACAAATACCTATTCGCAAGCTAGTGCTGATCGAATCTTAACATTATTCCGGATGGTAGAGCTTAGATTAGGTATTTTTAGCTATATTAAGAATGTTAACAGAAACTTGCCTTTTAGCTTAGAGGTCGTCTCTTCATAGGGCGGTGCCAGAAAGGAATGCGATCGGGTGCCACTAAACTGAGTTACCTAGATTACGTGTAACTAGAAAAAGCGACTAGCAACTAAAAGCGAGTAAAAGTAGCTAGAGCTATAAGTCAAATGCCTCTAGCTAGGGTGAAAAAAGTTAGGGTAAGTACGTTATAGAGGTAGCAAATGCTACAACAAATCACTTATCTTCAACTAGACACTATGCACAACCGTTCATTTCATTTTGGTGAGGACTGGTACTGGTGACATCACTGATACAATTTACCCAAACAGCCGAGGAATCCCTAATCACAGCCTTTTTTCGGGAATCCGAAGGGAACTGGCGTTCTGAACGACGCTACTACACGCTACCGGATGGAGAAACTAAAGAGATGGTAAGTATGATCGCCATCCGGTTTTTGGAACAAGGTTGTCCCGAACTCGTGCGTTTAGGCAAGATGCACGAAATGGAAGATCCAGGGGCAATGATTTGCGGTTCTTACGTTGAATGGAACAGTACAAACTCAGTGACAGGCCGCAAAGAATCTAAGGGTTCAACAATATTTGGTGCTTTGGGAAAAATATTGTATCGCGATCGCGGCTTTGCCACCCCCAAGCCAGTGACAGCCCAGTATTCCTTCACCAATCCTAAAACTTTGTGCTTGCGGACTGAGTACAACGGCTCGGTGTTTGAAGAAGAATTAAAACTGATTGGTGACAATTATCGCACCCGCCAAACCATCATTTCTCGTGCTGGCGAACAGCAGATGATTGGTCAGTATCTGGAAAAACGGGTTTAATTATCGCTGGCTTTCGTGGGGTGAGATACCAGCCCTTCAAATACCCGACTTCTTACAGAAGTCGGGTATCTTGCCTTCAAGAATCATTTAGGACTGCTATATAACTACAACATACGGAACTGTTCAACTTTCGGCGAAAAGTTGATGGGCATCACAGTTTCAATATTTTCAGTCGGATTGGGAATGATGTAGTGGGTGATAACTTCGCCGCCGTAGACTTTTTCGGCTGCTTGAATTCCGGCTGCAACGGCGATATTTACCTCGGATATTCTTCCTCGGATGGAAACTATAAAGTTACCTTTTTCCGCGAGTCCATAATAAACTAGCGTGACTGAGCCAGCTTTAACCATTGCGTCTGCGGCTGCTAGTACAGCCGGAAAACCCAATGTTTCAATCGTTCCCACGGCCTGGGGCATAGAATCAGTTCCTGAATCAAAGCAAACAATATGTTAATTGTACGAGGCTTGAGGATAGGATTTTGAATTTTAGATTTTGGGAGATCGGAATTTCTCGGACTCCGATGATTTTAGATAGGGGCTGCGGACGGTGAAGCGATCGCTTCTATACTAATCCTCTGGAGTCACTTGGCTGGAAGTAATCTGGGTTGCTGCAAGCATGATGGGGAACCCGATGCAGCAGCTAAAATCTTGCCAGGAGATGCCTGGTAGCTTTGATTTAACTGCCTTCCCAGATTCAGGATAGTCTTTGCGCCCACGTTAAGCTGCTTTAAGATTTGCCAGAAAGACGCGATCGCTATTCCTCTTCTCACCTCTCAATAACTCTCCAAATCAGCACTCAACACTTTTTCAAGTCAGGGTGGGCATTCTCCACTCTAAACTGTTACTAGAGTTTTTACGACTGATGAGTTGAAACACATGGCTGACATTGTTGATATTGCAGTTAGCGCCGATTCTTTCAAAACCCTAGTAACGGCTGTCCAAGCTGCTGGGTTGGTAGACACGCTGAAAAGCCCTGGCCCTTTCACTGTCTTTGCACCCAATGACGATGCTTTTGCTAAGCTGCCACCGGGAACTATACAAACCCTAGTACAAAATATTCCCCAGTTAACCAGGATTCTCACCTATCATGTCGTCCCCGGCAAGTTAATGAAGGCTGATTTAGCAAAACTTAATTCTGTCACCTCAGTTGAAGGTTCACCCATTAGGATTGATTGCTCTGATGGGTTTGAGGTAAAAAATGCCACAGTTCTAGCAGCAGATATTGAAGCTGATAACGGTGTCATTCACGTTATTGATACCGTGATTCTCATGGGTTAATTCAACCACCTAGCAAGTAGAGTGGGCATTGCCCACCCTACCAGTAGCCAGTTTATATGCTTAAACCTTATTCTTTATTTTGCTACATCATCTTAACTAATTTTTCTCGGCTGCTACTCTAATGTTGTCAACGCCATCATTGGGGAACCTGCATCTGAGAGCAACGTCTAAATTCTTATAAAAATTAAAACAATCCTAGTTTTATTTGGTTTAAATGTAGTAATTCATGGTCAAAGCTAAAAGCTAAGCTTATTGTTTGGATTGTCCAGCAATAAAATAGTTTTATTGCCGTAAAAGAGCTATGAATCGCGTCAAATAAAAAATTGCGCTTAATTTTGTAAGCTAGATTCTCTTGAGAACTTGAATAAACATTAGAAATAACTTACCAGACCAAAAACAAATGGTGAGGTTTTGTTATGCGAAAAAAAGACTAACTCACATTCCCCGGTATCAGAGAGGTTGAATTTTAGGAAGTTGGGATAAGTAACAGGAGGGTAACAATGAAGTTTTATAACATTATAATAATATGCGCGATCGCAATGGGCGCGATCGCTGGTTCTACTTTAGCAACAATTGGCTATCGCAACAGCCACTCACCTCTACCCACAGCTGACATTCTACCTTCCCCAACACCGACAACCGAGAATCCTACGCCGCCAACTACAGTCGTATCTCCCTCACCGTCTACACCGCCAACTACAGAACCAAATCTACCAACCACAGAACCAAGTGTAATTAAAAATAATCAACCTGACAAAAGTACATTTTTCCAATTTCGCCTGCGTCTTGTAGATGCCGTTAATCGGCGGGATGCTAGCTTTATTCGCTCCCTTGTAACACCAGAAACTGAATGGAATTATGGCGGTACGCTAACTTTAGATTCTTACAATATTGACGACAAGAACTCTGAGTTTTGGGCGTACATGGATAAGGCAGTCGGTTTAGATTGTGCCATCGACAATCAGGCTAAAGTTGCTAACAAAGAACCTGATTCTGATGTTTGGATTTGTCCAGATGTCAAAAAAGCGTTGGAGTCTATTAGACCAAATAAACCCAATGTTGGGCAACTAGCAATATTAGGACAAGACGTTAATGTTCGTTCTGAGCCGGGAGCGGGTGGTAAAATTGTTGGGGTAGTGTCTCACGAATTTGTAGCATTTGACAGCAACACCTTTAACAGTTTGCCTGAGGGTATGCAGAAGGCAGTTAAAGAAAAGGTTGTCGATGGTTGGACACCAGTGAAGCTGCAAAATGGTCAGCAAGGCTGGATTCTCAATCGCTATGTCTACGATCAAGAAACAGATTACCGCGTTAGTTTTGTGCGTACAAAAGGACAATGGCGGTTGCGTTACTTCCTGCCTGGAAATGGCAATTAAGTGATATCAAACTTTAAGGATCTTTTAAGCGCTGTAGTTTGAAAAAGTAAAAAGTAAAAATTGCAGGATTGCTCATTTTTACTTTTTACTTTTTCATTCCTTTAGCGATGCGGAAGTAACTTCAACTCAACGGTTGGTTTTGCGGCTGACGGAGTAGAAGCAGGCGCTGTAGCAGATGGATTTGAGCGCAACTGCTGATAGAAGCCCAGAACTTGTTCCGTATAAGGGGCAGTAGGGTTGCTACTGTAGCGGGTGGGGTCGCCAGTCATCCACCAAGCAGCAGCACGTTGCACAGCTACAGCCTCATTGTTGCCACTAACCTTATATTCGTCTTGCAACACATCGCCCATGACACACACTAGGATGCCCCGTGCTGTGACTGGGCTGGCTTCAAATTGCGTTGGTGTCAGTTCCCGGTTGATACATTGTTTCGACCAGCGGGTGATGTTGTCTGGCTTAACTTGCCACTCGCTGAAGAGTCCATCGTCAGGGGTTGCGGTTTGCGGCGCTGCTCGTCGTAGCGCTTCCACCAGCGCCCCTATCTGAATGTCCGTTACCTGGGCAGGTTGGGCAGTAGCAGCCGGGGCTGGGGGTTTTGCTGATGGCTGGCTAGAGGTAGGTGAGGGTGCGGGACTTGGGGCTGGCGATGGTGAGGGTGTGGGACTTGGGGTTGGTGAAGGTGAAGGTGTGGGACTTGGGGTTGGTGAAGGTGAAGGTGTGGGACTTGGGGTTGGTGAAGGTGAAGGTGTGGGACTTGGTGAGGGTGTGGGACTTGGTGAAGGTGTAGGCCTTGGTGAGGGAGATTGTTGGGCTGGGGGTTTAGAGGGGGTAGAAGCAGGCGGCACAGAGGATGGATTAGAGCGCTGCTGCTGGTAGAAACCCGAAACTTTCTGGATATAAGGGGCGATGTCTTTACTGTTGTGACGGTTGGGGTCGCCAGTCATCCACCAGGCGGCGGCGCGTCGCACTGCTAGAGATTCATTGTTGCCGCTGGCGCGATACTGTTCTCGGAAGATATCGCGCATGACGCACACGAGGATTGTCCTTGCTGTCGAGGGGCTGGCTTCAAATTCTGCGGTGGAGAGCGATCGCCCAATACATTGTTTCGACCACCGGGGAATGTTGGCTGGTTTAATTTGCCAATCGCTGTAGAGTCCATCGTCTACTTTTCCGGTTTGGGGTGCTGCCTTGCGTAGCGCTTCTACTAAGGCCCCTACTTGGGCATCAGTTTGCGACAAGGCGGGCATTGCCAATGTCCCGATGGTGAGAATCGCTCCCAAGACTTTATACTGTAATCGCATAGATTACCTCCTACGAACTTAGAAGTCAATTTTCATCCTAAGTCGAAATTTCAAGTTGGGAGCGATCGCGCTAAAAACTTAGGAGGCAAGGAATTATTAACTCATAACTCCTCGCCTCCTAATTCATAACTCTTTAATTTACTTGCACAATCATCCCTTCACGCGCCAGAAACCCACCTGGAGAGACTTCTTGGACTTGCGTTTCAATCTGATCTAGAAAGTCATCGCTATGGTTTGGTTCATGGTGAAAGATAGCGAGACGCTTGACACCAGCAGCCTCGGCTACTTTCACTCCTTCTTGCCAAGTGGAGTGTCCCCAGCCGACTTTCGGAGATTTGGGGTTGTGATATTCCTCGTCGGTGTACATCGCATCGTAAATCAAGACATCGGCTTCACGGGCTAGGTGCAGCACATTTTCATCTGGGCGATCCGGCAAATGTTCCGTATCCGTGCAGTAGAAAACAGTGTGTCCCTGCCACGTCACTCGATATCCCATTGCCCCGTTGGGATGATTGAGCGGGGCAGTCTCAATCGTGATATCATCCACCTTGAAAGTATCACCACAGACCAATTCGTAGAACTTCAGGTCAGCCGCTAACTCTTGGAGCGGGACTGGGGAATTTGAGTGTAGCACGCGATCGCAGAAATGCTGTTTCATTGAGTCCGCATCCGGTGGGACTGCCCCGTGAATGTGGAAGCAATTGCCTTCCAGATAGGCGGGAGCAAAAAACGGCACTCCTTGAATATGATCCCAGTGGTAATGTGTAAAAAACATATAAGCTTCCACTGACTTAGCTTTGAGCAAATCTTTGGAGAGCATTCTTAATCCGGTGCCGCCATCAAAAATCAAGCGTTTCCCGCCAACGCGCATTTCCACGCAGGAGGTATTACCACCGTAGCGAACTGTATCTTTTCCAGGGGAGGGGATACTGCCTCGCACACCCCAAAACTGAACCACAAACTCTGAAGAAGGGCTGATTTCCATTTCACTCTCAAGGCTTTAAAGTACCGCACTGACCCTGATGGCGCAGCAGATGATCGCACAGCACTAAAGCGACCATTGCTTCAACCATAGGCACCGCTCTGGGCAAAACGCAAGGATCGTGCCGCCCCTTAGCTGCTAGCCTAGTCTCAACGCGATCGCGGGTCACGGTGCGCTGTTCTTTGCGAATCGTCGCTGTTGGTTTGAACGCCACGCGGAGAATGATATTCTCTCCGTTAGAGATGCCCCCCTGGATTCCGCCGGAGCGATTCGTACTAGTACGAATTTCCCCGTCTTCGGCGATAGAGAATTCATCATTATGTTCGCTGCCAGTCAGCAATGTCCCGGCAAAACCTGATCCTATTTCAAATCCTTTACTTGCGGGTAAGGACATGACACCCTTAGCCAGGTCTGCTTCTAGTTTATCAAATACTGGAGAACCTAGCCCTTTGGGTAGATGACGGGCAACACATTCAACAACGCCGCCGATGGAGTCGCCAACACGCCCGACCTGCTCAATTTTTTCGATCATTCGTTCGGCACATTCTGCATCAGGACAGCGGACAATGTTACTTTCTACTTGTTCTAGGGTAACGTTGTTGGGATCGATGACACCTTCTAAGTCTTTGATGCGCTTAACGTAACCGATAATTTCGACTCCGGCGACTGTTTTAAGGATTTTTTTAGCGATCGCGCCTGCTGCTACTCTTCCAATTGTCTCACGCGCCGAGGATCTGCCGCCACCCTGCCAGTTGCGAATCCCATATTTAGCATCGTAGGTAGCATCGGCATGAGAGGGGCGATAGGTTTGCGCCATCTCATCATAATCCTGGGAGCGAGTGTCCTTGTTTCTCACCAACATCGCAATTGGCGTTCCCAGTGTTTTCCCTTCAAACACGCCAGACAGAATTTCGCAGGTGTCAGCTTCCTTGCGAGGTGTGACGATCTTACTTTGTCCCGGTCGCCGCCGATCTAATTCTACTTGGATTTCTTCAGCGGAAATTTCCAGTTGCGGTGGACACCCATCAACAACAACCCCGACACCGCCGCCGTGGGATTCGCCAAAGGTGGTAATCCGAAATAGATGACCAAAAGTGTTGCCCATAATACTTGCAGAGTCGGCTAGAAATTTTGATTTTAACAGCGATCGCTATTCAGATGGGGAGCGATCGCGCTTCTCGCTGCAACTGTTGCTTATTTAAACGAACCGCCAAGGGCGCAAAAAACGCAGAGGTAAGAGGGGAAGTATGCGATCGCTTTTACCACGCTTAATTTTTTAATTCCTCTATCTGCCCATCAGCACTCACACGCACTCCAGCTCGTCGGCTGACTGAATAGAGTGCTGAGTAGATTGGCTCTGCTAAATACTCTTCCTCTTCGCTGTTTAGTGACGATCCAATTTTCAGCAAGGCTCTAACTGTTTTACAGTCATCGGCGACTTCGCCAATTGCGTTGACTACAGAAAGTCCTTTGACAGCAAAGGTTCTGTACATCCTGCGCTCTTCCAGTAGACACACTAATTCAGGCACCAACGACTTGGTAGCAAGTTTTGGCAGGGTGCGTAGAAGTTCACCTTGAGATGAGTGCCACTCCGGTTGACGCAACATCCATAGCACTTGCTGAGCGATCCCACTAGGCTCATACTCAGAGGCAGCATAGATAATGCCCATCGCTTCATAGACAGATGTCCTATATTGTCTTGTCCGAATGAATGATCTGTTTACTTCATCACGTATAAACCAGGGATCTGACAAATCCTCTTCGTTCTCGGTAGCTCTAATCTGTTCCAATGCCTTGAGCAGCATTGGAACTACAGAGTTGTCACCCAAACTTTTGAGAGTGCGCGTTATCCTTTGCCATATATAGCCAACCCAGTTAGTGTTTCTCAAACACCAGTTAGGAGGGACAACTTTACTTTCTATTGCCTCACCCAGATAAGGAATGCTCTCCCTTACTCTCCAGGTTCCAAGGGTTGCAGCTATGCCCACCCGAACGCGCAGATCGATGTTCTGATTTTCCAGCATAGCCCTTAATGGCTCTCTGGCAATTTCGTGCAGACCTTCTAAGGCTTCTGTTAACAACCACCTGATCTGCCAGTCAATGGTTTCATCTGTAAGCGATGCCAACAGGTCACTCACCAAGGATGTATCTTTTAAGTCTCTCAAGGCTTGAGCGATCGCTGGCTTTATCTCAGTGTTTGTAGTTTCTGCCAGCAGCATTTGTAGAAGCTGAGGAGCAACAGACTTATCACCTGAACTACCGACTAAGTTAAGGAGGGAAATTTTATGCCGCTCCAAGCATTTCTCGTTTATCAGCATATCTATCAGCTCAGGAACTACGGATTTTTCGCCTAGCTCAATCAAAGTTGTAGCTAACTCTAACTGAATCCATTGATATGTCTCAGCTTTGAACATAGCCAGCAACTTAGGAAGAGCGTGGATAGCTCTCCGTTCAGATAAGGCGTATAAGATTTTTCCGAGCACCTGCCCATGCAGCTCTGCCTTGGTGTCCAAAAGTTCTAGGAAGCGCCCAGCTACGCTCCGATCGCCAAATTTTCTGAAGGCTATCACAATGTTTATTTGCTTTCCTAGCTCAACCCCGTTATCTTTTAGTAGCATCGCTAGCAGTTCGTCATACAAGGAATTACCACCAATTTCTACTAAGACTCTCGCTGTCCGTTCCCAGTCTAGATGGTAGCTTGAGGTGAGAAGCAGATGTTTGGCATCCGCAATGATGCGCTCTTTCAAACCCACCATCGTAATTCGGCGGGTATATGCCAGACAGTATGCTGCTAAGAGCAAATCGCTGTCAAAAAGGTCATCGTTCGCCGCTAAGTTCCCTTCTGGTAACTCTAGCAGGCTTGTCGAATGTCCCAAGATACCCAGCAGCAGGGGTGTGGCATCGTTTAACATCTCAGACAGCAGCAGGATAACTTCTTCCCACCAAGGTTCGTAGCGATGAACAATAACCTCTGACAACGCAGTTGCGCCTTTGTCCTTAACTGCTAGGGCTGCAAAATATTCTTGAAATGTCAAATGCACAAACCCATACCACCCATGCGCTTGCATCTTCAGCAGCCCATGTTGAGCAGCAATTTCATCCAAGATGGCTTTGTTGTCTTCTCGCGGGATATTTATCGTTGGCAAGAAATCGGCAATCAACTCCAGCAACTCATCTTCTGGGAAGTAGCGTTTTCCTGACTTGTGGAAATGCCAAGCCACCCCCTGCAAGAGATCGCGTTTGCCATCTGTACTAAACTGGCTGAATCGCTTGATGTCTCGATGGGAATCCCACTCTTTCAGTAACACTGTTAGGCAACGTTTGTATAACTCAGCGCGACGCTCTGGCAATTCCAACTTTTCTTGGTAAACAATTGCAATCAGAGACAGGATCAGCGGGTTCGCTGCCAGCATCTGCATTCGCAAGTTATTTTCCAGTGCTATTCGCAAGTTATTTTCCAGTGCTTGTCGTAGCCCTTTGGCGTTATTGGGGTTTGATTTAAACCAAAGATTGACAAACTCCTGAATCTGCTCCCAACTGAAATCCAGAACTTCCAGCGTCTGAAATCCTTTCAATCCTCCGCGCCAGCCAGCTTTTCGGCAAGTTACCGCAATGGGAGCAGCAGAAAACAGCGTCGCTAGTCGATTAATTTCATCAGCCACCCGCTTGTAAGCGGCTTGAGCCTCTTCCTGAGTTCCGCCACCCAGCACCTCGTCGAGTCCATCTAACAACAACGCGGCTTTGCCATCGTTCAGCTGTTGCTCTAGGTAAGGGCGAGCATTGCTAAAGCCGTAGCGCTCCTCCAAGTTAGCGGCGATGAAATCCAGTAAATCATTTTTCTTGCTTTCTACAAATTTCTTAAGTTCCGCATAAACAGGCAAAAAGGGCAATTTTGGTTCAGTTTGTTTAACCATTTGGAGCGCTAAATACCGCTCCATCGTAGTTTTGCCAGCCCCCGGATCGCCCACCACTACCATACGGCGGAATTTCACCAAGGCATCTTCTGGTGAGAGGGCAACTTCTGCCAGTTTTGCTATATGTACCTGGGAGCGTCGCAGCTGTTCGCTGGGTTCTTCCGCAGCCAGTGCTGCCATTTCTTCGTCTTTGGCATAGCGCAGGGTTTTTTCTTCCCGCACTTGCAATTGCACATAGATGTTCTCCAAGTTTAGAGAAGACGGCACGTTGGGCAAATCGGAAATACTCAGATGACAGAGTTCGTGCTTCAGTTTTTCGTAGTAGGCTTTAACGCTTTTTGCCTCTGCTGCTACCTTTGCAGTTGCTTGTTCTTCTTCTTCTTTCTTTTTTTGTTCTGCCTGTAACCGCAGCTTATACCGCTCCAAAGCTCGCGGAGCGTAAATAGCTATAAGCCCAGCTATAGTCGCTCCTAATAGCACGCCAAGAATTGCAACCCAATTACCAGCAGTTGCTTCCCAAAAGTTCCAAGTGGGTGTTGTGGATTGAGGGGAGTTCGTTGTTTGTGAAGCACCCAAATTGGATGAGGATGAAGGCGGGGGCGTTTGCGTGGGTGAGGTAGCTGGTTTCGTTGTAGCAGTAGGCTTTAGTGCGGGAGAAGATTTCGCAGTAGGTGAGGCGACTGGACTGGCTGCGGGTGGTTTTGGATTTTGGGCAACACTCGTACTTGCCAGTAAAAAGCTAAATAAGACTGTACTAGAGGCAAAAACGCGCTTTTGATTTCCCGGCTTCATAATCTTTGGAGGTTGCTCGCGATCGCTTTCTCGACCAATCTAGCTCTTCTGATGATATGGACGGGACAGCCGATAGTGAATGATAGTCGAAATCGGGTTTTGGAGCGATCGCTTCCTTTGCTTCCTCTGTCTCCTAAAACAAAAAACGCCCTCCCTAACGGAAGAGCGTTTTTTATTTAGCTAGAAAAACTAGCGATTAACCATTGATGCTAGGAGCAACCAAAGCAACTGGAGTAGACTCACCTGCTGCCAAGTCGAGAGGGAAGTTGTGAGCATTACGCTCGTGCATTACTTCCATACCCAGGTTGGCGCGGTTGATTACATCTGCCCAGGTGTTGATTACACGACCTTGTGAGTCGATTACACTCTGGTTGAAGTTGAATCCGTTCAGGTTGAATGCCATCGTGCTGATCCCCAGCGCGGTGAACCAGATGCCGATGACTGGCCATGCACCCAACAAGAAGTGCAAGCTGCGGCTGTTGTTGAATGATGCGTATTGGAAGATTAACCGACCGAAGTAGCCGTGGGCTGCAACGATGTTGTAGGTTTCTTC